>NZ_JBLWIU010000012.1:649908-688833 GCF_048381395.1 Rhodococcus shunpengi | reverse complement strand
GCGGCGCCGCGGACGTATGGAAGAGGATCAGGCCTTCGGGCCACCGGCCACGTAGATGACCTGACCGGACACGAAGCCCGCACCCTCGGACGCGAGGAACGATGCGGTGTGGGCGATGTCGTCGACCTCGCCGATACGGCCGACCGGGATGTTGGACGCGATGTTCGACTTGAAGTCGTCGAACGACAGGCCGAGACGCTCGGCGGTCGCGGCGGTCATCTCGGTGGCGATGAAGCCCGGCGCGATGGCGTTGGCAGTGACGCCGAACTTGCCCAGCTCGATCGCGAGGGTCTTCGTGAAGCCCTGCATGCCGGCCTTGGCAGCGGAGTAGTTGACCTGGCCACGGTTGCCGAGAGCCGACGTGCTGGAGAGGTTGACGATGCGGCCGAACTTGGCGTCGACCATGTAGCTCTGGACGGCACGCGTCATGAGGAAGGCGCCGCGCAGGTGCACGTTCATGACGGCGTCCCAGTCCTCGACCGTCATCTTGAACAGCAGGTTGTCGCGGGTGATGCCGGCGTTGTTGATCAGTACGGTGGGTTCGCCGAGCTCGGTGGCGACCTTCTCGACGGCAGCGGCGACGGACTTCTCGTCGGAGACATCGGCGCCCACGGCGAGCGCCTTGCCGCCGGCGGACTCGATGGCCGAAACGGTGTCCTTGCAGGCGGATTCGTCGAGGTCGAGGACGGCGACCTGGTAGCCGTCGCCGGCGAGCCGCTTGGCGACGGCTGCGCCGATGCCGCGTGCGGCTCCGGTGACGAGGGCAGTGCGGGGCTGTGTGCTCATAGCGTTCCTCCGTAGGGGGATGGGTGGTGCCGTCAGGTGATGGTGAGTCCGCCGTCCACGGCGATTGTCTGACCGGTGACGTAGGCGGCGGCGTCGGACGCCAGCCAGACCGCGGTGGCCGCGATCTCCTCGGCATCCCCGGTCCGGCCGAGGATGATTCGCTGCTTCATCGAGTCGAGGTAGCCGGGCTGGTACTCGTCCGTCATCTCCGTGTGGAAGAAGCCGGGTGCGATGGCGTTGACGCGGATTCCCTTGCGCGCTCCCCACTGCTGGGCCAGGTCGCGCGTGAGGCCGATGACGCCCGCCTTGCTGGCCGAGTACGCGGCCTGCGGCAGGCCGGCCGTGGTGAGACCGAGGACCGACGAGATGTTGACGATCGAGCTACCGGGTTGCATCACACGGCCGACGGCCTGTGCCGCCCAATAGGATCCGTTCAGGTTGATGTCGATGACCTGACGGAACTGCTCGGGGGTCTCCTTGGTGGCGGGGACGGCGGTGCCGATACCGGCATTGTTGATGAGGATGTCCACCCGGCCGAGTTGCTCGACCGCCCGGTCGACCATGCGCTGCGCCTGTTCGGGATCCGCGATGTCGGTCTCGACCGTGACGGCCTGCCGTCCGGCCTCCCGGACCAGCTCGGCGGTCTTCTCGAGGCGGTCGACGCGGCGTGCGGCGAGCACGACGTCGGCTCCTGCTTCGGCCAGCCCTCGGGCGAATGCGACACCGAGGCCCGAAGAGGCACCGGTGACGATGGCAACGCGGCCGTCGAGACGGAAGCGGTCGAGCACGGACATACGTCATCTCCTCGCTGTGACGGGGCCTACAGGAACTGTATAGCCGACCGTCTTCTCATCCACCAAACAGCCTGTATCCAATTTGATTGGACAGCACTGCCTTTCAGAGCCTGGCCCTATTCCTCTCTTCGGCGGATCCTATGCGGCCGCAGGCGTTGCAGCACGGAGAGAACCCCGCGCCGCACCCACCGTTACCAAGTCGATAAGCACTGGCTTATTTCTAAGCGCTCGCTTATCGTGCGATGCCGTAGCGGACTTGTCAACACAACCGGACAGAACGGAAGTGCCCTCGTGAGTGATACATGGGACGACGTCGTCGGCGGATCCAAGGCCGCTGCTCGCATCCGCACGGCCGCGATAGAGGAGTTCGCGGAACACGGCTACGGCGGCACCACGACGCGCCGGATCACTGCGCGACTCGGCATGAGTCCCGCCGCGATGTATCCGCACTACGCGTCCAAGGAAGAGCTGCTCTTCGCCATCGCCTACGAGGGCCACGCCCTCGCCCTGCAGGTTGTCGAGAACGCCGACCGCCCCGATTCCGAACCGTCCGACCGGCTCGCCTCCGTCATCGGACGCTTCGCCGCCTGGCAAGCGGAGAACCACCGGTGGAGCCGCGTGATCCAGTACGAACTGGCCGCGCTCGACCGCGACCACTACCGCACGATCGTCGGACTACGACGGCAGATCACGCAGGTCGTGCGGGGTGTCGTGGACGCCGGCCACGTCTCGGGCGAGTTCACCCTTCCGGACGCCGAAGGTGTCACTCTCGCCCTGATGTCGCTCTGCGTCGACGTCTGTCGCTGGTATCCCTCGGGCCGCTACGACGACGCCGCGACGATCAGCGACCTGTATGCCGATCTTGCCCTGCGTCTGGTCGGTGCCGTGCGTTAGCATCGTCGCCACCATCTGATCGGGGGGATCTACGTGGGCAGGGGGATATTGCGCCGCCGTCGGCTCCTCGAGACGCGAGAGCATCGAGGGGGAGCTGTCGTCCATGTCCACGAATGACAACGTCGTCGACCGACTACTGGTGTCGCTCGGGGTCGACGCCCCGGTCCCCGATTCCGTCTCCCGCCGGCAGTCCAACTACGACACGCTCGCCGCGCGCATCGACGCGGGAGTCGATCCCGAATACATCGCAGCGTTCGAGAACTTCCACGGCATGGAGCATGCCGACATCCACCGGCTCGCCCAGAGCATCAATCCCGTCGCGATGACCACCCTGGCCACCGAATGGGCCGAACTCGGAAAGGGTTTCAGCCTCACCGTCGCGTGGGGAACGCTGATGATCCGCAAACTCATCGGCCAGCACTGGGAGGGTCCGGCGGCCGAGGCCGCGATGGACGCGACGGTGCGATTCGGCGAATCCGCCCAACAGTTGTCCGATGCTGCACGCGCGACGTCCGAGAAACTCCGCATCGCCGCCGACGTCGGCGAGCGGGTGCGAGCGTCCGTGCCTCCACCCACGGTGAACACGTCGTCGGTCCTGTACGCGCTCGATCCCGTCGCGGGTACTGCCGCCGCCCGGCAGGAAGAGGCCGTTCGCGCCCAGGCCGTGCGGGTGATGGAAGCCCTCTACAAGCCGTACTACCGCGATTCCGGCACGGCGGTTCCGGTCCTGCCCTCCCCGTATGCCGCCACCACGAGCCGTGCCACCGAGACATTCGTTCCTCAGGGCTACGGCACACCGGGTGTCGGCGGCGCCCGGACCGCCGGCGACCCGACGGCAATCCCGGGCGGGGACGGAGAACATCCGGCTGGGCAGACCGCCACGGAAGCGGAGAACCGTACGGGCGCTCCGACGCCCGGCGAAAGCATGGACGGCCGGCCGGAAGGTTCGGATTCGGCAGGTAGGGCGGTCTCGAACGATCCTGCTGCGACCACTCCTGCATCCACCTCCCCGGCAGCGAGCGGCGCCCTGGGAAGCCCGACCGGTCAGTCGTATGGCTCACCTTCCTCTGGATCGGGTGCAGGTGTCGGAGGTGGCCTACCGGGCGCCGGTGGCGTCGGGTCGGCCGGTGGCGCATCGCCCGCGGCGGGTCCCGCTCCGCTCGTCGCGGGAGCCGCACCCACCGGCGGTGCTGCCGGCCAGTCCGGCGCCGCCGCGACTCGCGGTGCCGGTGTGCGCCCGTTCGGCATGATGCCCGGCATGGCACCCGCCTCGTCCCGCGGCGACGAGCAGGACAAACGGGCGGCCGGTTATCTCGTCACCGGTGAGAACGGGAACGAACTGATCGGGTCGTTGCCCGACACCGCTCCGCCGGTTCTGGGGGCCTGAGCGCTGTGGACCGGTATCTGACACCCGATCGATTCCTGGCGTCGTGGACTGCTGCGGGTGGCGACGAGTTCCCCTTCCCTCTGCGCTATCGCACCTCGGCGATGTGGGAGGACGAGCACGCCGCGAACCTGCAGGCCGCTCGCGCGTGGCTGCACGAGACTCCCGACCCCGCCCTCGACGACGCGATGCGGATCCTGCTGACCGGGGAGGTCGCGGTGGAGGTCTACGGCCGCTCCACCGATCCGAACTGCGAGGTCTTCGTCCGTGCCGCCGCGACCGGCGAGGAGGCCGTCCTTGCCCATCAGGCTCCCGGCGCGGGCGACATCCGCATCACCACGACCACCGATCTCGCGGGTGCGATCGTCGGACACCTGCGGGTCGTGGCGGCGGGCCGCGAACCGGCACGCACCGCGCCGAGCCGGGATGTGCTCGAGCCGGCCGAGTTCGGCGCTGTCCGTCGTCCGGCGGGTGGCACGTACGCAGAGTCGTTGCGCCGGTTGCTGCGTCGCGAACGCTCGGCCACCGGCAGCATCCGCATCCTGCGGTACTCGAATCCGGGGTACGCGCCCGTCGCCGACATCGGCTGGTTCGACGTCGTGGGCGACGGCCGGTACCTCTTCCTCCCTGGCCCTGACCTCCGCGTCGCGCCGGGCACCGTCGACGCATTCGTCCGGGAACTGTCGGCGCAGCTGTCCCGGGTGCGCAAGCCGCCGCACGAGGATCGGAGCGGCGTCCTGCGACGGCAGTGATCCCTTCCCGAACCGGCCGTTCGTCTAGGCTGGCGACATGACGGACCGGGACCGCACACCCGACGGCAGGCCGCAGAACGCGCGTCCGCGCGACGCCCTGGGGCGTCCGTTGCCGCCGGGCGAAGAAGGCGTCGAACGTGTTCCCGAAGACATCGATCTGGATGTCGAGGAGACCATCGCCGAAGGTCAGCGTCTCCTCGACCACGGTTTTCCGTTCCACGCCCACGAGGTCTTCGAGGCGATGTGGAAGAAGGCACCACCCGAGGAACGTCCCCTCTGGCAGGGCCTCGCCCAGCTCGCCGTGGGGCTGACCCACCTGCTCCGGGGCAACCCCACCGGCGCAGCGTCGCTGCTGAAGCAGGGACAGGCGCGGGTGCGGCACTACGAGGACGAACCGCCCTACCGGCTCGACATCGACGGCCTCGCGAGCTGGGCCGATCATCTGCTCACCGAGATCGCTCGCGACGAACCGATCCCCGCTCCCCCGACCCCGCGCCTGAGGATGCCCTGATGCCGACACTGCCCATGTTCCCGCTCGGCACCGCGCTGCTTCCCGGATCCGACCTTCCGTTGCGCATCTTCGAGCCGAGATATCAGCAGCTCGTCCAGGACTGCACGGCATCACCGGACGGCCCTCTCTTCGGGGTCGTCCTCATCGCCCGAGGACACGAAGTGGGCGGAGGCGAGCAGCGACACGACGTCGGCACCGTCGCGCGGATCATGGTCGACACCGAGGTCGGTGCGGGTCGTCGCGAACTCGAATGCATTGCAGAGGAGCGTATTCGCGTCACCCGATGGCTGCCCGACGATCCCTACCCCCTCGCCGAGGTGGAGCCCTGGCCCGACACCGATTCGGGGCCGGTGGATTTCGCCGCGATCACCGGACCGATGGGCCGGCTGTACGGGGTGCTCGACCGCCTCACGGGCGGCCGGGCCCCGCTGCCTCCCGCCACCACCGAACTACCGGAGGATCCGGGGGCGCGACTGTTCGCGCTCGCCCGGTACGTGCCGATGGGGGAAGCGGACCGCTATGCGGTTCTCGCCGCGCCGGGTCCGGCCGAACGCATGGCCGTGCTGCTCGAAGCGATCTCCACCGCAGTCGATCTCGCGGAATGGAAGTTGAAGGGCTGAGACGCGTGCGCCCGCCCGGTGAGTGGGAGTATCGCTCTTCTGGTCCCATGGTTGCGGGCTAGGGTCCGGGACACCGTTCGTCCCCGACCGGAAGGCACCCTGATGGACACCGTCGAACAACGGTTGGCCCGGCTCGAAGCTCTCGAAGAGATCAGGATGCTCAAGCATCGCTACTTCCGGGCGTGCGATGCCAAGGACCCGGACGCGATGCGCAGGTGCTTCGTCGCGCAGGGCGCCGACATCTACTACGGACCGGCGCTGGGTAGCTTCGACGACGCCGACGCCCTGGTCGACATCTACTCCCGGATCGCTCTCGAACGGGTCGACGACCGCTACGTCGTGCTCGACATGCATCACGGCATGCATCCGAGCATTCACCTGACCGGGCCCGACACCGCGACCGGCGCCTGGACGCTGCGGTTCCGGCAGGTGGATCTGCGTGCGCGCACCGAACGGGTCACCGCGCTCGACTACGACGACGACTACGTGGTCGAGAACGGTGAATGGAAGATCTCCCGCTGCCACGTGAAGGTGCTGTGGTCGATCCAGCGGGCTCTCACCGACGACGTGGAAGTGGTGCAGTGATGGCAGAAGCAAAGGTCGCGCTGGTCACCGGCGCGAGTCGCAGCGTGGGCAAGGGCATCGCGTGCGCGCTCGGCTCCGACGGCTGGACCGTCTACGTCACCGCCCGCGGTCCCGTCGGTGTCGACGGACCACTCGACCGCACCGCGGCGGAGGTCACCGAACGCGGCGGACGAGGTATCGCCGTGCAGTGCGACCACCGCGACGACGCACAGATTCACGGGCTGTTCCGCCGGATCGCCGACGAGCAGGACTCCCGCCTCGACCTGCTCGTCAACAACGTGTGGGCGTCACCGCCGGGGTTCGCGGGATTCTCCGAGCCGTTCTGGAAACGCCCGATCAGCGACTGGGACAGTCTGATCGGCGTCGGTCTCCGCGCGCACTACGTCGCCTCCGCCGAGGCCGCGCAGCTGATGGTGCCGCGCAACAACGGGATGATCGTCAACATCTCGTCGTTCGGCACCCGCGGGTACCTGCATTCGGTGCTGTACGGCATGTCGAAGGCCGGCCTGGACAAGATGGCCGCCGACATGGCCGTCGAACTCCGGGGTACCGGGGTGACCACCCTGTCGCTGTGGCCGGGACTGGTGAAGAACGAAGCCATGCTCGCCCGAGGCATCGACAACTTCGAGGGCTTCTCGTTGGCCAACGCCGAGACACCGGAGTTCATCGGACGGGTGATCGTCGCGCTCGCAGCCGACCCCGAGGTGAACGCGCGCAGCGGCCGCACCCTCATCACCGCCGAGACCGCACTCGACTACGGCATCGTGGACGTCGAAGGCAACCAACCCGATTCACACCGGGACATCTTCGGGGGCGGGCCGTTGTTCTGATGGGTGCACGTGGCAGGCGACCTGTCCCCCTCCTGCCACTTCTGTGACAGCCGGTCGACTCTCCCGGCACACCGGCATGACCAGTGGGCAACGGGTGCTGAAGGCGCACCCTGTCGGCGGGTTCGCCGGATCGGGCAGTTCTCCACTCAGGCGAATGCGCTCTCGGCGGCGTTGCCGTGCCGGGTCCGGGACGGGGACCGCGGACAGCAATGCTTGCGTGTACGGATGCGCCGGTTCGGTGAACAGACGTTCCGTCGGTCCCCATTCGACGATTCGCCCGAGATACATCACGGCCGTGGTGTGGGCGATGTGACGCACCACCGCCAGATCGTGCGCTATGAACAGGTAGGCGATGCCCAGTTCCGCGGAGAGCTGTTCGAGCAGCGCGATGACCTGATTCTGCGTCGAGACGTCGAGCGCGCTGACGGCCTCGTCCGCGATCACCAACTTCGGTTCCACGGCGATGGCACGCGCGATGGCGATGCGCTGGCGCTGTCCACCGGAGAACTCGTAGGGATACCGATCGGCGTGCTCCGCGCGCAAACCGACCTGCTCGAGCAGCCGACCGACCTTGCGGCGTCGGTCGTCATCGGAGAGATCGGTATGTACTTGCAGGGGCTCGGCGATCGCATCCCCGACCGTGTGCGAGGGATCCAACGAGGAATAGGGATCCTGGAAGACCATCTGCATATGGCGTCTGGCGGTGCGGAGTTCACTTCTGCTCAGTGCGGTCACGTCTACACCGTCGAGCACGACGGATCCCTGAGCGACATCGACGAGCCGCAGGATTCCACGGGCCGTCGTCGACTTGCCCGAACCCGACTCACCGACCAAGGCGAACGTCTCACCAGGGAAGATGTCGAAATCGACCTCATCCACGGCGCGTACTATCTGCTTCCGGCGCGCCGTTCGGCGACCGACGGGAAACTCCACGCGCAGCCCACGCACCGTCAGCAATGGTTGCTTCGTCTCGACGGCGGTGAGTTCGACGGTCATCGGTTTCCCTCCAGCATCAGATCGGTCACCCGTGCACAGCGAGACATGCGCTCGCTCTCAAGCACGTGAAGCGGTATCACGGCATCGCATTCGTCGCGGCGATGCGCACAGCGTGGTCCGAAGCGGCACCCCCTCGGCATCGATCCGGGTGCGGGCGGAGCGCCGGGGATGGTGTGCAGATCGCTGCGTCCGTCGATGGTCGGGACCGACCGCAGCAGACCTTGTGTGTACGGGTGCTTCGGAGCCGCGAACAGTTCTTCGGTGCGGGCCTTCTCGACCACCTGTCCGGCATACATGACCACCACCTCGGTGCACAGATCGGCCACCACCCCGAGATCGTGTGTCACGAACAGCACGCCCATCTCGAACCGTTCTGCCATGTCCCTGATCAGATCGAGCACCTGAGCCTGGATGGTGACGTCGAGTGCCGTTGTGGGTTCGTCCGCGATGAGGAGGGACGGTTCACACGCGAGCGCCATCGCGATCATGACCCTCTGACGCATACCGCCCGAGAACTCGTGCGGGTATTGACGCACTCGGCGGGTCGCATTCGGGATACCGACGAGGTCGAGCACCTCTACGGCGCGCGCCAGTGCCGCCTTCCGGTTCACGCCTCGGTGTCGCCGCACCACTTCGGAGATCTGGTCCCCGACCGTGAAGACCGGGTTCAGACTCGTCATCGGTTCCTGGAAGATCATCGCGATGTCGTTGCCGCGTACGTCCGCGAGTTCGCGTTCCGGCATCGTCAGCAGATCACGTCCGCGGAACCGGATACCTCCGGAGACGATGCGGGACTGATTCGCCGGCAACAGTCGTAGGACGGACGAACAGGTGACGGATTTGCCGGAGCCGGATTCACCGACGAGCCCGACGAGTTCGCCGGCCGCCACATCGAAGGAGACGTCCTGCAGGACCGATGTCCAGCCGGAGCCGGTCGCAAATTCGACGCCGAGGCCGTCGACGCGCAGCAATGGTTCGGTCATCGTTCACTCCGGTTCTCGCGGCCCACCGAGTCACGGATGCCGTCACCGAGGGTGTTGCAGGCCAGAACGGCCAGGATGATCACCAGGGCCGGAATCACCACCGGCCAGGCCGTGTAGTTCCACGCTTCGCGCCCTTCTGCGAGCATGCGACCCCAACTCGCCTCGGGCGGCTGGACACCCAACCCGAGAAAACTGAGCGACGACTCGGCGAGCAACGCGAACCCGCACGCCAGGCTGATCTGGACGATCAAAGGGGACAGCGTGTGCGGGAGTACATGCATGCGCACGATCCGCGCGGTCGGAGTGCCGATACTGCGGGAGGCCTCGATGAAGGTGCTCTCACGTACTCCGATCACAGCCCCGCGTACCACGCGGAAGAATCTGGGACCGAACACAATTCCGATCGCGATCATCGCGTTGGTGAGGTTGGTGCCCATCACGCCGACGATGGCCATCGCCAGCAGCAACGGGGGGAAGCTGAGAAAGGCATCGGCGACCCGCGAGAGGATCGTGTCCCACCAGCCGCCGAGGAACCCGGCGATCAGGGCAGGCACGACACCGATGAGCAGTCCGACCGACACCGAGATGAGCGCCGCCGAGACTGCGACACGCGCACCGTAGAGTAACCGGGACAGCGTGTCACGACCCAGATTGTCGGTGCCGAGCAGATATCCGTCGGACAACGGAGGCAGCCGGCGTGCGGTCAGCTCCTGCACGATCGGGTCGTGCGGAGCAATCAGAGGCGCAAGTAGTCCGAGAACCGCGATGAGGACGAGAAAGACGGCAGCGACCACGGCCCCCGGACGGTTCCGGAATCGGCGAAGGAACCTGTGACGTGGGGATTCGCCGACGGCTACGATCGTGTCGCCTGCCGGCTTCGTCGAGACGGTGATGTCGCTCATGCGGCGCTCCTTGTTCTCGGATTGAGGTAGCCGTAGGAGATGTCGACGAGCAGACTCATGATCACAGTGGCGAACACGCCGAAGATCACGACTCCTTGAATGGCGGGCAGGTCTCCGGAGAGCACCGATTGCACCGCGAAATCTCCGAGACCCTTGAGACCGAAGACGGACTCGATGACGGCTGTGCCGCCGAGCAGGAAGGCGATCTGCATGCCCAGGACGGTCGCCGTCGGGATGAATGCGTTCTTCAGAGCGTGCTTCCACAGGACACTGCGCCGGCTCAGTCCCTTCGCTGTGGCAGTACGAACGTAGTCCTGCTGCATCACTTCGATCATGGAACTACGCAATTGGCGTGCGATCTCGGCGGCCGCGGCCAACCCCAGGGCGATCGCCGGCAACAGCAGGTGGCTGAGCCACGGCCACAACCCCTTTGCGAGCGGGGTGTATCCGGTGGCCGGGAGGGCTCGCAGGGTCAGGGAGAAGACGAGCACGAGGAGCAGACCCAGGACGAAGTTGGGTGTAGCGACGCCGAGTGTCGACCCCACGCCGGTGGCACGGTCCTGCCAACTTCCGGGCCTGCTTCCTCCGATGATTCCTGCCGGAATACCCACGAGAAGTGCCACGACCACGGCCACCATCGCCAACGAGAACGTCACCGGCAGACGATCGACGATCATCTCCAGCACTGGGGCCTGGTACGTGAAACTCGTACCGAGATCGCCACGCACCAGTCCGAACAGGAAGTCGAAGTACTGCACGAGGACCGGCTGGTCGAGGCCGAGCTCCTCACGGACCGTCTCGATCTGCTGAGGTGTCGCCGACTCTCCGGCGATCCGGTGTGCCGGATCGCCGGGAATCAGGAAGATCAGACCGAAGGTGATGGCCGTGGCGATCATCAGCAACGGGACGACCGCCAGCAGCCGCTGTCCGATGAGTCGAAACATTCTGTGCTCCTTCGATTCATGATCCGTGTGCGATCACGGCCGCGAGGTTGTCCGTCGCGCCGTACGTCACGGGGCGGCCACGCCGACACCACGCCACTCGTCGACCACCCGATTGGGCTCGTAACCCGAGAGCCGATCCGATGCGACGGCACCGAGCTCGGCGAAGGCGATCGGCAGCATTGCCGCGTAATTCATCACCACGGCGTTCACCTCGCCGAGCAGCACCGAGCGCTCCTCGGGGTCGGTGGCGCGGTTGGCCGCTTCCATGGCTTCCCGGAATCCCGGAATCGCGTCACGGGAAGGGTTCTGGGGCGAATCCTGACCGTAGAAGGAGGTCAGCAGTAGCGAGGGGTCCGCGCGGCCGACGAGCGTGGTGAGAATGGCATCGAGCTCACCGCGATTGAACGCGGGGTTGAGGTCAGTCGGCGTCATGGACCGGATCTCCATGGTGATACCGACGCGCGCCAGTTGCTCCTGCAAGATCTGCCCGATCATCTGGTTTTCGGGAAGGTTGGAAACACCTGCTACGAAGGCGAATCCGTCCGGAACACCTGCTTCGTCGAGCAGCTGCTTCGCTTTGTCGGGATCGAAGGCGTATTGACCGTCGAGGGCCTCATTATGGGCGAAGTAGCCTGCCGGGAAGTTCTGGCTCGCGGGTTCACCGTGCCCCTCGAGCGCCGTCTCCACGACCGACTCCCGGTCCACTGCGTGGGCCAGCGCCTGTCGTACTTCGAGCTTGCCGAACTCGCTGCGAGTTCGGTTCAGGTTGAGCACGTAGTTGTTGAGGCTCGTCTGCACGTGCGTCTGCAGGCCCTGTTGTTCGGCGGGATCGAGCGACATCGGTGTCGCCATGGCGGCGTCGAGCTGGTCGGAGGCGACCGCGTTCACGCGGGTCTGCGGATCGGTCATGACGACCCACTCGAATTCCGCGGCTTGCACCGCTTCCCGATCCCAGTAGTCGTCGCGGGCGGCGAAGCGGTACTGGGCACCCGGCTGGGACTGGACCACGGTGTACCGGCCGGCGCCCGCGGGGTCGAGTACGAGTGCGGCGTCCTTGTCGGGAGTGCCGAAAGCATTGGGGTTGACGATCATTCCCGGAAGGTCCGACAACGTGAGAACGAGTTGCCCGCCCGGACCGTTCAGGCGGAGCGCTACGGTGTGTGCGTCGACCGCCTCCACAGACTCGACGCCCGCGAGCATCGCGGCCGTGATCGAGTCGGGCTCCAGTGCACGGCGCAGGTTCGCCACCACTGCAGGTGCGTCGAGCGGGGTTCCGTCCGCGAAGGTCACGTCCTGACGCAAGTTCAACGTCAGAGTGGATCCGTCCTCGGAGAACTCCCAGGATTCGGCGAGCCCGGGCACCGGATCCGCGTTCCGATCACGATGCACCAGTCGGTCGTAGACGAGATTCAGCATGGTCGAATCGCTGGTGATCCGCGTCTTGTGCGGATCGAAGGACGACGCACCGTACGTCGTGGCATAACGCAGGGTCGCCTGCGGGTCGATCTCTGCGGTGGCGTCGGTTGCTGCCGACGTTCCGCAGCCGGCGAGAAGCAGTGCGGTCGCGAAGGCAGCAACGACCGAGACCAGCGATCTACGAGACATGGGATTCCTTCGTTTCTGGGGTGGGCGGCCGGTCAGGAGGAAGCGATACCGACGCCACGCCATTCGTCGATCAACAGGTTCGTCTCGTATCCGACGACCTGGTCGGAGAGCGTCGATCCGAGTTCGAAGAAGACCAAGGGCACGGTGAGGACATTGTCCATGGCGGTCTTCGAGACCTCTCCGAGCTTGTCCCCTCGGGTCTGCAGGTCGGTCTCGCGGTTGGCGGAGTCGAGCGCCTCCTGGAAGCCCGGCGCAGTGGTACGGGAGGGGTTCTGAGGCGAATTCTCACCGTAGAGCGCGGACAGCAACAACGCCGGATCGGAACGACCGGTGAAGGTCGTGAGGAATGCGTCGGCGTCCCCTCGATAGAAGGTCGGTGACGCATCCGACGGGGGCAACGGTTCGAGTTTCATCTCGATGCCGACCTGTGCAAGTTGTTGTTGCACGATCTGCGCCACCTGCACGTTCTCTGGCAGATTCAGCAGGATGGCCGTGAACGAGAATCCTTCCGGCAGACCCGCATCGGACAGCAACTGTCGTGCCCGTTCGGGATCGTACGGATAGTCGTCGGCGAGATCCGGGTCGTACGCGAAGTAGTCCTCCGGGAAATTCTGCGTCGCCGCTTCGGCGTGACCCTCCATCGCTGTGTCCGCGATGGCCTGGCGGTCGATCGCGTGAGCGATGGCTTTGCGCACGTCGAGGTTGCCGAACTCGCTGCGCTTCCGGTTGAAGTTGAGCGCCATGTGGTCGAGCCGAAGTGCTGTCTCCACCCGAAGACCCTGCTGTTCGGCTGCGTCGATCGTCAACGGCGTGGTGATTGCGACATCGATGTCCCCTGCCGACACGGCGCCCAGACGCGCCTGCGGATCGGTCATCACGGTCCAGACGAAGGTTTCGGTGCCGATCGCGTCGGGGTCCCAATAATCAGCTCTGGCGGTGAACTCGTACTCGGCACCCGGTCGGGACTCCGCGAGGACGTAGCGCCCTGCACCGGCGGGTGTGAGCGCGAGTTGGGTGTCCTTCTCCGGACTTCCGAATGCGTCCGGGTCGACGATCATCCCAGCAAGGTCGGACAACGCCAGCACGTACTGCGCGCCCGGACCGTCGAAGGTCAGCACGACCGTGCGGTCGTCCGTTGCGTCGACCCCGACCACGCCGGCCAGCATGGGTGCCGTGATCGAGTCGGGCTCGAGAGCACGTCGGAGGTTGGCGACCACAGCATCGGCGCCGAGGGCGGCGCCACTGGAGAAAGCCAGCCCGTCACGCAGGTGGAGTGTCAGCGTGGTCTCGTCGATTTCCCACGACTCGGCGAGCCCTGGGATCGGTTGGCCGGCTGCGTCACGGTGGACGAGGCGGTCGTAGACCATGTTGAGCATGGTGGTGTCGCTCGTGATCCGCGTCTTGTGCGGATCGAACGACGAGACGCCGAAGACGGTGGCGTAGTGCAGCGGAAGCGCAGGATCACCGACTCCGGAGTTCTCGGTGGCGGTCGACCCGCATGCGGTGAGCAGCACCGCACAGGTCCCGATCACTGCACCCAATGCACGGATCGGCGACCTCCTCGACACAGCAGGCATGCCGCCCCTCTCTCGAAATTGTTCGTGCGGACCGGTTTCGAGGCAGCCGTGACACGGCGACCTGGTTACGGACCGAAACTATGGGCCTGTGACGCGGCACACTCCGCAGGTCCCGCTGATCGAGATCGGCGAACCGGAAGGGAGGCTTCGGAGTCGAATCGAGGGGGAGGTTGTGTGCGTCGAATTCGCGAAAGTCGCACACAACCTCCTCTCCGATTGGGTGGCCCGGGGGAGGGGTGGTCAGAGCACCCTCGGAAGTCGTGTATGGTTGGACATGCAACGCGGGGTGGAGCAGCTCGGTAGCTCGCTGGGCTCATAACCCAGAGGTCGCAGGTTCGAATCCTGTCCCCGCTACCACTGACCGGCCCGGACTCACACGAGTCCGGGCCGGTTCTTTTGTGTCTGCCCCTCGGTCTCGGTACCGCTCCCCCCGGCAGCGCCCACCGAGTACATTTCGCCACAGAGTCTCTGCAGAGCGGAGGGTGTGATGACCAAGCGCGCAACCGTCGCCGATCGTCCACGAACTCCCCGCTGGCTCCGGCCCACGATCGTCGGTGTTCTGCTGGCCGTCGCCTTCTATCAGATGTCGGGTTGGCTCTTCCACAACCTGAAGGGCTTCCTCGGCCTGCTGTTCCTGGCGTGGTTGTTCAGCATCACCATCGAACCGATCGTCGACCGCCTCGAGCGGTTCGGGATGCGTCGCGGGGCCGGGACCGGCCTCGTGCTGTTCTCCCTGATCCTGCTCACCGTCGGGTTCTTCGCGGTGTTCGGCACGCTCCTGTTCGAACAGATCGCTCAGTTGCTCACCACACTGCCGGACGCGCTCACGCGCATCACCGACTGGGCGAACCGCACCTTCGACACGAACTTCAAAACCGGGGACGAGCTGCTCAAGATCACTCCCGATACGCTTCGCGATCTCGCGCAACGCTTCACGCCCGGTGTCCTCGGTGTCCTCAGCACTCTGGTCGGTGCCCTGTTCCAGATCCTGACGATGCTGCTGTTCGTCTTCTACATGTCGGCCGAAGGGCCGAAGATGCGCCGGACGATCGCGAGCTGGTTCCCGGCCCGGCAGCAGCAGCTGATCGCGAACGTGTGGGAGACCTCGGTGGAGAAGGCCGGCGGCTACGTCGTCTCCCGATTGATCCTCGCCGCCGCCGCGTCGATCTTCACCGGAATCTTCTTCCTCATCATCGGGGTTCCGTACTGGCTGCCCCTCGCGATCTGGACCGGGGTGGTCTCGCAGTTCATCCCGACCCTCGGTACCTATCTGGCGATCGGGCTCCCCGCGCTCATCGCCGCGGTGCAGCATCCGCTCGACGGCGTGTGGGTGATCGCCTTCGGCACGGTCTATCAGCAGATCGAGAACTATGTGCTCCACCCGCGCATCACGGCCCGCACGGTGTCGATCCACCCGGCGGTGGCGTTCGGTTCGGTGATCGTCGGTGCCACACTGTTCGGCCCGGTGGGGGCGCTGGTGTCCGTGCCGGTGGTGGCGATCCTGCAGGCGCTCGCCGAGTCGTTCGGGCATCGCTACGAACTGATCCCGGAGGTGGGTGGGGAGGAACCGGAGCCCGACGCCCCGGAGCTCACGGCCGACAACGACGACTACGACTGAGGAACGAGAACGGGGCCGTACGCGAGATCTCCTCGCGCACGACCCCGTCGTCGATATCCGATCAGACGATCAGCTTCGCTGCCGTCGCTGCGACGACGTCCTCGGTGGTCACACCGGGCGCCGTCTCGACGAGCTTCAATCCCTCTTCGGTGACGTCGATGACCGCGAGGTCGGTGATGATGCGCTGCACGCATCCACGACCGGTGAGCGGCAGCGCGCACTCCTCGAGGATCTTCGGATCACCCTTCTTGGTGACGTGATCCATCATCACGATGACGCGCTTGGCGCCGTGGACGAGGTCCATCGCGCCACCCATGCCCTTGACCATCGCGCCGGGCACCATCCAGTTGGCGATGTCGCCCTTGGCGGAGACCTGCATCGCGCCGAGGACGGCGACGTCGATCTGGCCGCCGCGGATCATGCCGAACGACTGCGCCGAGTCGAAGTACGACGCACCGGGAATCGCGGTGATGGTCTCCTTGCCGGCGTTGATGAGCTCGGGGTCGAGTTCGTCCTCGGTCGGGTACGGGCCGACGCCGAGCACACCGTTCTCGGAGTGCAGGATGACCTCGACGCCGGGCTCGAGGTAGTTCGGCACGAGGGTGGGCATGCCGATTCCGAGGTTGACGTACTGGCCGTCCTCGAGTTCCTTGGCGACGCGTGCCGCCATCTCCTCGCGGGTCAGCCCCTTCTTCGTTGCCTGTGTCATGAGCGCACCGTCCGGTTCTCGATGCCGACCTCGACGGGGCCGACGTGTACGACACGCTGCACGTGGATGCCTGGCGTGTGGATTTCGTTGGGGTCGAGTTCGCCGGGTTCGACGAGGTGCTCGACCTGCGCGATCGTGATGCGACCCGAGGCGGCGGCCGGCGGGTTGAAGTTGCGGGCGCTCGCGCGGTAGACGAGGTTGCCGTGGCGGTCGCCCTTCCAGGCGTGTACGAGTGCGTAGTCGGCGACGATGCCGCGTTCGAGCACGTAGGTCTCGCCGTCGAACTCTCGGGTCTCCTTCGGCTGCGACGCGAGGGCGATGCCGCCGTGACCGTCGTAGCGCAGCGGAAGTCCACCCTCCTCGACGGCCGTGCCGACGCCGGCCGGGGTGAAGAAGGCGGGGATGCCCGCGCCACCGGCGCGCAGGCGCTCGGCGAGCGTGCCCTGCGGGGTGAGCTCGACTTCGAGTTCGCCGGCGAGGTACTGGCGTGCGAACTCCTTGTTGGAGCCGACGTACGACGAGATGGTGCGCCGGATGCGGCCCTTCTCGAGCAGCAGGCCGAGCCCGAAGCCGTCGGTACCGCAGTTGTTGCTGACGGTCTCGAGGTCGGTGGCGCCCTGTTCGAGCAACGCGTTGATGAGGATCTCGGGGATGCCGACCAGGCCGAACCCTCCGACGGCGATCGTGACGCCGTCGGGGATGTCGGCTACGGCCTCGGCGGCGGAGGCAACGACTTTGTCCATGTGTGCCACGATACCCTCAGGTGTACGTCATGTGAACTCCCGTCCGCAATGCGAACAAATCCGCGTAGGATCGTTGCGAGCGCAGAACTGCCGCACTAGCCTGTTCGCATAGCGTCCATCCGTCCACATAGCGAACGTTTCGGATCGGAGGTCCGTGTCCCCCTCATCCCCCGGCGTCGGATATCGGGGCCCGCTGTTCGATCCCGTCTTCGGCGCGGACGAACTCGGCGTCGCCCTGTCGGATCGCGCGTGGATCGGTGCCCTGCTCGACGTAGAGGTCGCACTGACCCGAGCGGCCGCCGCACTCGGCCGCGTCGAGAACACCCACGCCGACGCCGTCGCGGCAGCCGCGGCTTCCCTCGCCGAGGAACTCGATCCCGCCGACCTGGGTCGACGCTCCGCGGCGGGCGGCAACGCCGTCATCCCTCTGGTCTCCCTGTTGCGCGAGCGCGCCGACGCCCCCGCGCGGGCCGTGCACGTCGGCGCGACCAGCCAGGACGTGCTCGACACCGCGCTGATGCTGCTCGCCCGCCGCGCCGGAGGAATCGCCCTGGCAAACCTGCGCTCCGCGGCCGACGGCGCAGCCCGTCTCGCCGCCACCCATCGCGAGACACCGATGGTCGCGCGCACGCTCGGTCAGCAGGCGCTGCCCACCACCTTCGGTGCACTCGCAGCCGGCTGGCTCCTGTCCCTCGACGACGCCGTCGTCGAACTCGACCGCGTCCTGTCCACCCTGCCCGCCCAGTACGGCGGGGCCGCCGGCACGCTCGCCGCCGTCCATCCCGACGGTTTCGCGTTCGCCGACACCGTCGCCGATTTACTCGGACTCGTGCGTCCCGTCGCCCCGTGGCACACCGCCCGCACCCCCGTCACGACCCTCGCGAGCGCACTCGGTGTCGCCGCAGGCGCGGTCGCGAAGCCCGCCACCGACGTCGTACTCATGGCGAGCACCGAATTCGGTGAGGTGAGCGAGGATGCGCCCGGCGGGTCGTCGGCCATGCCGCACAAGCGCAATCCCGTCGCGGCGATCACCGCGCGTGCCGCCGCCCGGCGCGTTCCCGGTCTCGTCTCGACGATCCTGTCGTCGACCGACCACGAGTTCCAGCGCGCCGCCGGCGCCTGGCACGCCGAATGGGAGACGCTCGCCGACATCCTGCGCCTCACCGGCGGTGCCGCGCACCAGCTCTCGACGAGCCTGAACGGCCTGCACGTCCACACCGACGCGCTCGACCGCAATCTCGCCCTCACCGGCGGAGCGATCCTCGCCGAAAAGGTCACGGCCGCACTCGCCGAACACACCGACGACGCACGCTCGATCGTCACCGATGCGGCGGTCGCCGGCAGGTCGCTCGACGAGGATCCCGCCATCACCGACCATCTCGACCCGCAGGACGTGCGCGAACTTCTCGATCCCACGCGCTATCTCGGCCATGCCGCAGACATCGTCGACCGCGTTCTCGCCCGTCACGACAGCACGAACCGAACCACAGGAGATGCCCGATGACCGTCACGCTCAACTACGAACAGTACGGCGACCCCACGAAGCCGACCGTCCTGTTCCTCGGTTCGCTGGGTTCGGACCTGTCGATGTGGGGACCGCAGATCCACGCCCTGGCGACCGACTGGAACATCGTCGCGGCCGATCATCGCGGGCACGGCGCGTCCCCTGCCCCGTCCGGTCCCTACACGATCGAGGAGCTCGCCGGTGACGTCGTCGCCCTGCTCGACTCACTCGGACTCGACGCTGTGCACTACGTCGGCCTGTCGCTCGGCGGTGCCGTCGGACAATGGCTCGCCGCGCATCACCCCGAGCGCGTACACACGCTGACACTGCTGTGCACCTCGCCGGCCTTCCAGCCCGCCCAGCCCTGGTACGACCGGGCAGCATCCGTCCGCAACGACGGCTTGGCCTCCATCGCCGATTCGATCGTCTCGCGGTGGTTCACTCCCGAACTGGCCGAACACGATCCGGAGCTCGTCGCCCGCCACGTCGAGATGGTGAAGGGCACCACAGACGAGGGCTACGCCGCGTGCTGCGAGGCACTGGCGACCTGGGACGGCCGTCCCGACCTCGCCCGGATCGTCGCGCCCACGCTGGTGATCGCCGGTGAGCAGGATCCGGCCACCCCGCCGTCGACGATGCAGCAGCTGGCCGACGGGATCGCCGACTCGGACTTCCACGTCCTCTCCCCCGGCGCACACCTCGCCAATGTGGAACAGGCGGGACGGGTCACGAAGCTGATCCGCGAACACATCTCGTCGCGCGCCACGCCGTCCGCCGCGCACCGCACCGCGGTGTTAGAAGAGGGCCTGCGGGTGCGTCGTTCCGTCCTCGGCGACGCGCACGTCGACCGGTCCATCGAGTCGGCCACCGAATTCACCCGACCCTTCCAGGATTTCATCACCCGCACTGCGTGGGGCGACATCTGGGCACGCCCGGGTCTGGACCACCGCACCCGCCGGCTGCTGACCCTCGCGATCCTCACCGCGGTCGGCAACGAGCACGAACTCGACATGCACATCCGTGCCGCCCTGCGCGCCGGGATCGATCCCGACGATCTCGTCGAGGTCTTCCTGCACACCGCGGTCTACGCGGGTGTCCCCAACAGCAACCGGGCGTTCGCGCTCGGCAAGCAGGCACTCGCCGACACCGAGGGAGGCGCGGGCTCGTGAGCACTCCCGACCTCACCGCTCCCGAGGTCGTTCGCGAGAACCCTGGGGCGTCACCCGATTACGTACAATCGCTGGCGCGTGGCCTCTCGGTCATCAAGGCCTTCGGTGCGCACGCCCCGCGGCAGACGCTCTCCGACGTCGCCCGCGCGACCGGTCTCACCCGCGCCACCGCGCGTCGATTCCTGTTGACGCTCATCGAACTCGGTTACGTCCGCACCGACGGATCCCAGTTCTGGCTCACCCCACGGGTGCTCGAACTCGGCTACAGCTACCTGTCGGCATTGACGCTGCCGGAGGTCGCACGACCGCACCTCGAAGCGCTCGCCGAGAAGGTCAAGGAATCGACCTCGGTCTCGATGCTCGACGGCACCGACGTCGTCTACGTCGCGCGAGTTCCCGTCAGCCGCATCATGACCGTCACCATCACCCTCGGCACCCGCTTCCCCGCGTACGCGACCTCCATGGGACGCGTGTTGCTCGCCGGCCTCGACGACGACGAACTCGACGCCTACCTCGCACACGCCGAGTTCGCGCCCATCACCGGCAACACCGTCACCACCGCCGAGGAACTGCGTGCCGAGATCGCCACGGTGCGACGCAACGGATACTGCATCGTCGACCAGGAGCTCGAAGAGGGCCTGCGCTCGCTCGCCGCACCCATCCGCGACGCGTCGGGAACCGTTGTGGCGTCGGTGAACCTGTCGACCCACGCGGCCCGCTACCGGATGGAAACCGTGCACGACGAGCTCGTCCCGGCGTTGCTCGCCACCGCCGGAGCGATCTCCACGGATCTCGCCCGCACCCAGACCCACCAGTGAACAACCCCGATCGAGGTACATCATGACCGACGTAGTGATCTGCGAACCCCTGCGCACCCCGGTGGGCAGGTTCGGCGGTGTCCTGAAGGACATCGCACCCGAGGATCTCGCGGCCACCGTCATCCGCGAACTCGTCGCACGCACCGGCATCACCGGTTCCGACATCGACGACGTCTTCCTCGGCCAGGCCTCCCCCAACGGTGAGGCCCCCGCCCTCGGCCGCGTCGCCGCCCTCAACGCCGGTCTCGGCGTGGACGTTCCGGGCCTGCAGGTCGACCGCCGCTGCGGCTCGGGTCTGCAGGCGATCGTGCAGGCCGTCATGCAGGTGCAGACCGGCGCGAGCGACCTGATCCTCGCCGGCGGTGCCGAGTCGATGAGCCAGGCCGAGTTCTACGCCACCGGCATGCGCTGGGGCGTCAAGGGCGAAGCCGTCGCCCTGTCCGATCGTCTGGCCCGGGCCCGCGTCACCGCCGGTGGCCGTGACTTCCCCGTGCCCGGCGGCATGATCGAGACCGCCGAGAACCTGCGCGCCGAGTTCTCCATCAGCCGCGAGGACCAGGACGCCCTGGCCGTGCAGTCGCACCAGCGCGCCGTCGCCGCCCAGAAGAACGGTGTGTTCGCGCAGGAGATCGTGCCCGTCACCGTGCCGCAGCGCAAGGGCGATCCGCTCGTCGTCGACACCGACGAGCACCCCCGCGCCGACACCTCGATGGAGACCCTCGCCAAGCTGCGCCCGATCCGCGGCAAGGTCGATCCCGAGTCGACCGTCACCGCCGGCAACGCCAGCGGCCAGAACGACGGTGCCGCCCTCGCGATCGTCACCACCGCCGAGAAGGCCGCCGCGCTGGGTCTGCGTCCGCTCGCCCGCCTCGCAAGCTGGGCGGTGGCCGGTGTGCCCCCACGCACCATGGGCATCGGCCCGGTGCCCGCCAGCGAGAAGGCCCTCGGCCGCCTCGGACTGACCCTCGCCGACATGGACGTCATCGAACTCAACGAGGCGTTCGCCGCCCAGGCCCTCGCGGTCACCCGCTCGTGGGGCATCGAAGCCGACGACCAGCGCCTGAACCCCAACGGCTCCGGCATCTCGCTCGGACACCCGGTGGGCGCGACCGGCGGACGCATCCTCGCCACCCTGCTGCGCGAACTCGACCGCCGTGAGGGTCGCTACGGACTCGAGACGATGTGCATCGGCGGCGGCCAGGGGCTCGCCGCTGTATTCGAGCGCATCGCCTGACGGCGACCGACGGCGTTCGAGCGCATCGCCTGACGGCGACCGACGGCGTTCGAGCGCATCGCCTGACAGCGACCGACGGCGTTCGAGCGCATCGCCTGACAGCGACCGACGGCGTTCGAGCGCATCGCCTGACAGCGACCGACACCGTTCGAACGCATCACCTGATGTGACCTACGGTGCTCGCGACGCGATCCCCGTCGCGAGCACCGTACAGTCCGTACGCTCGTGATCATGAGCGATGTACAGATAACTCCACCGACCGAAGCCCCCGCTCCGCCCACGACACGAGCCCGGACCCTCGCGCGTTATCTGCTGGCCGCCTCACTCGTCTTCGCCGGGCTGAGCCATCTCTTCTGGGCCCGCAAGGACTTCCAGGCCCAGGTGCCCGATTGGGTGCCGATGGACAAGGACGGCGTGGTCATGGCATCCGGCGGTGTCGAGATCATGCTCGGCGCCGGACTCGCCGTGGCGAACCGGGACCGCGTCCGTGTCGGCCGCCTGGCCGCACTGTTCTTCGCCGCCGTCTTCCCGGGCAACATCGCCCAGTATCTCGGCAAGCGCAGCGCCTTCGGTCTCGATACCGACCGTAAGCGCCTGATCCGCTTGTTCTTCCAGCCGGTGCTCATCCTGTGGGCCTTGTGGTCCACCGGAATCCCCCGACGCTGACGCGGCCGGCGCCGGAGGGCGGACCGGTGTCCGTCACTCCGGCGCGACCCGCACGAGCATCTTGCCGAAGTTCTTTCCTTCGAGCATGCCGATGAACGCCTCCGGGGCGTTCTCGAGTCCGTCGACGATGTCCTCGCGGTACGCGAGCTTTCCGTCGCGGACCCATGCCGAGGCCTCACGCAGGAAGTCGCCGTACATCTCCTTCACGAACTCGCTCTGGATGAAACCGCGGATCGTGAGGCTCTTGGTGAGGATCGAATTGAACAGTCCCGGAAGACGGTCCGTGCGGTTCAGATCCGCACCGTTGTACTGCGCGACCAGCCCGCACACCGGGATCCGCGCATAGGTGTTGAGCAACGGCCACACCGCTTCCTGGACGGGACCGCCGACGTTCTCGAAGTACACGTCGATGCCGTCGGGCACCGCCTCCGCCAGCTGGTCGGGGAAGTTCGGGTCGCGGTGGTCGATCGCCGCGTCGAAACCGAACTCCTCGATCAGTGCGCGGCACTTCTCCGGTCCGCCGGCGATGCCGACCGCGCGGGCGCCCTTCAGCTTCGCGATCTGCCCCACGGCCGATCCCACCGGCCCGGTGGCGGCAGCGACGACGACGGTCTCTCCCTCCTTGGGCTGTCCGATCTTCAGGAGCCCGGAATAGGCTGTGAATCCGGGCATTCCGAGCACGCCCACCGCGGTGGAGATCGGCGCGGCCTGCGGATCGAGCTTGCGTACGGTGGAGCCGTCGAGGACGGCGTGCGACTGCCAGCCGGCTCCGGCCAGGACGTAGTCGCCCGGCTCGAGACCGTCGTACCGCGATTCGACGACCTGGCCCACCGTTCCGGCGACCATCACGTCCCCGAGTTCGACGTGCGCGGCATACGACTTCGCGGTGCTCATCCGACCGCGCATGTACGGGTCGAGGGACAGGTAGACGACGCGCAGGTGGATCTGGCCGTCGCCGACCTCCGGCAGATCCACCGTCTCGAAACGGAAGTTGTCGGCAGTGGGCGCCCCCTCCGGACGCGACGCAAGAACGATGCGGGTGCTCTGACTCGTCGTGGCTTCACTCATGCCGACAGTGTGCCGCACGCGCAGATGTCCTGAACGCTGCGCGCGGGCACTCCGGCAGGCACGATGTCAGGCCGGAGAGTCTCTCGGTCAGGCGCTGCGCTGTACCTGTCCGCGAGGCACCTGGTAGTTCGAGAACAGCTGCGAGTGGATGACCTCGGTGAAGGACGGTCCGTCCTGCTCTGTCCGGGCAGGACGGCGAGTGGACGAAGCGGTGCGCGAGGCACCCATCTGCGACGTGGAGCGGATCGCCATGTCGATCTCCTCTCGGAAGGCGGGGAGAGGTGCCACCGGCACCGTACAGAAGGTGCAAATCGGGTGAGCGACCCCTTGGGAGATACATATACCCCGTCGATGCCCGATATGCACCTGTCGATTTCGGCGCGCCACACACCGCCCCGCCGGGAGCCTCGGGAAGCTACCCCTCGACCTCGTGGCCGTCGGAGGCGGGAAGCACCCGGATCGGCACGCTCGTGGCCGAGTTCAATGCCCCCACCCGACCGATCGGCGTCGCGGCCGGATCACAGGCCCGCACGGTGATCGTGCGAGAACCTCCGGGAGGCAGGTGGAACCAGGAATCCTGCAGGTCACCGCCGGTGACGTCGAGGTGCACGTACTGCGCCGCACCCTCGGTCCGCACCTCCACGCTCCACCCATCGGGGACGGGTCGAGCGGTCGCCGTGAGACCGATTCCGCGCTCGACGGGCCGTGCCGGACCACCCACGAGATGCACCGACTCCGCCAGCACCGCACCGGCGTGATCCACCAACCGGGCGGTCGCCGCGTCGAAAGTGCGCGGCCCGAATCGATACGCAAAATTGACATCGGTGAAACCGCCCGTCACCGATGCCCACGAGGTCACCCGGGTCTCGTGCGGGGCGAGATGCAGCGGCACGGACACGTCCACCGGTACCGCACCCGAGGGGGTGTGGGCCTGCAACTGCAGCGTGACGTCGAGAACGTCGGCGGTGTCGTTGATGGCGTCCACACGCAGGCCGTCGAGGCCGTCGTCGGTGAGGAGGACGGTGACGGGCGCGAACACCCGGGCCAGCACCCACCACGGAGCCTTCGGGTTCCCGTCGGCGTCGAGCACGCCCCATCCGGCACCCGGCTGCAGGTCGCGGGCGGACAGGATCAGGGCACCGCGACATCCTGATCCGGACCGTCGCCAGTACTGCAGCACCTCGGTGAACGCTTCGCAGATCGCCGCCCGCCCGAGCGCGAGATACCGCGCGGGGTCGGACCACCGCACCTCGGCGGGGTCGACCCCGAAGAGCGTGCGCACATAGTGGTCTCGTACGTCCTCGAAGTCCCACGACGCGCCGTTGTCGCGCGGCACAGCCGACTTCCACCGCGGATGGTGACCGGCGACATTCACACTGCCGAACGCGGTCTCGATCGCCGTGTCGGAGGGTGGAATCGAGAAAGCGAGGCATTCGGCGGCGAAGCGCACGCCGGCAGCGCGCACATCGGCGAGAGGACGACGGTAACCCCCGACACCGAAGTAGTGCGCCACACCCGAACCCACCGCGATCGGCAGTGCGTCGCTACCCGGGGGTGCGGACGGTGACGACGACACCCACACCGTGCCCGGTAGCTCACGGTCGACGATCGCAGGCAACCAGTCGTCGAGTGCCGGGGTGGATGTCTCCGTCAGACCGAGCATGGCCGGTTGCTGCTCGGTCTCGCTGCCTCCGCACATCACGACGGGTGCCGGGTTTCCGCCCCATCGGCGCGCCAGTGCACGGACCTCGTCCTCGAGCAGCGAGCGGAAGTGCGGGTCGTCGGGTGGATCGGTGGTGGCGAGCATGACGTCCTGCCACACCATGATGCCCAGTTCGGCACACGCCGAGTAGAACTCGTCGTCCTCGTAGATCATCGTGCCGGGGATGCGGATCGTGTCCACGCCCGCCGACACGCAGCGTTCGAGGATGCGCCGGGTTCCGGCCGAGTCGTTCAAGGTGATCGGGTCGGTCGGTGTCCACACCAGTCCGCGGCAGAAGACGTCGACGTCGTTGATCCGCAGGCCGAATCCGTCGCCCGAAATCTGTTCCACCGATCGGAAACCGATAGTGCCCGGTTCCATCCGATGCCCGTCCAAGAGGATGTGTGCCGCGTACAGGTTCGGGTCGCCGTAGGTGTGCGGCCACCACCGCTGCACCTCGGGAAGCGTCACCTGCATCCGCACGCGCGCTGTCCCGTCGGACCCGTATTCGGGCCGGGTGTGCGCCGCCGCCCCGCCGATCTCCACAGCGACCTCGGAGACGACGGCTCCTGCCAGCACGAGATCGACGTCGACGATCCCGTCGGATCCGCATAGACGCGTTCGTATCCCGCGTTCCAGCACGACGGGTTCGCCGGAATCGACGAGACGAACAGGGCGCCACGGTCCGACCGGTGCCGGAGCTCCCGCGTAGACCGGGGCGCGCCCGAGCATCGTGGTGCGGAACCACCGCAATCCCTGGGCCGGTACGAGCGACGAGCGCCACCGTCCGCGCGGCCGACGCTTGCGGAGTGCAGCCTCGAGCGAGGCACATCGGATCGCGATCCGCGTCGTCGACGGCAGGCGGTCGAGGACGACGGTCAGCGGCGCGAACATCGATTCCGACGTCGCGACGCATGTGCCGTCGACCCATACCTCCGCGAGGGTCGCGAGCCCGTCGAAGGTCAGATGCCACGGTCCGTCGCCGGACACCTCGACGTCGGTGACGAACCACCAGTCGTCGCTGTCGGGTGACGACGCCCGGGCCGCCGCGACTCCGTCGGTCTCCCGAATCGCGCCTGCCGCCGTCCCGGGTATGCGGACCGGCAACCAACAACCGTCCTCCGGAAGGTCGCCGGGATGCTCGACCGACCCGGGAGCGATACGGAGACAACGCCATCGCGCATCGTGCAGGAGATCCATACGAGTCGAGTCCCGTCACCGCACCCCGGTGGCGCGGACGACGGTCGCCACGGCGTCCTCCCAGGCGTCGGCCATCGCCGTCAACTGGTCGCCGGGATCGACGCTGCGGCCGCGTGCCGCACGCGCCATCCGGAACTGCACGCTCTTGGCACCCTCGGCGACCGCGCGGAATCCGTCGGCTGCGGCGGCCGCACCGGGATATCCGCGACCGTCCATGTAGACGCTCACGTCCGCGGCGAGTTCGGCCGTGGCACCGCACTGGCGGAGCACCCCGAACGTCCACGGATGGAAGACGTCCATCCCGCCGGTGCGGATCGAGTCGATGTCGGCGAGCACCCGCTTCCCGAGTTCGCGCACCGGATTCGAGCCGGCACGCATGCGTAGGTGACGGAGCACCACCGTGTCGAAGGCATCACGCTGCGGTTGGGCCGCGTCGAGGCGCACCTGTTCGAGATAGGGAGGCCAGGTGGGCACCGGTTCGTCGAGGCCGAACACTCCGCGGAAGTCCTCACCGGTGAGGACGTGATAGCCGCTGTTGTGGAAGTACTCGAGCGTCTCGGTGTCGCGGTCGATGACGTTGGGCACGATCGTCGTCTTCGAACGACTCTCCCGGTATCCGGTGCCCTCGGTGTCGGGCAGCCAGAAGGCGTCCACCTCGATCGTCGACAACATACCGGCGGCGGCGTTGTCCTCGAGGTGATCCACCGGACGGCGCCAGACGTTCATCTCCGCGACGTCGATCCCGTACAGCGCCAACAGGTCCTCGGGACGGAACTTGAGGAAGGTCCACTGGGCGCCGTCGAACCGGGCCGAGAACGCGCACGCGGCCGCGGGGACCGGATCGTGGCCGAGCGAATGCAGCACCTCGACCCACAGGTCGACATAGCAGTTGGTCTCGGTCCAGATCCGGTCGGCAGCGTGCACGAAGTGCGGTGAGTACCCGTCGACGCGGACGTCGATGAGCCGATCGCTCACGGGAACAGCCTGTCGCGTACCGAAGCGGGCCAGCGGTCGACGTCGAGCCCGTGGGTCCGCAGCAGTCCCAGGGCGATCCGCTCCATGCCGAATCCGACGCACGCGCTGTGCGCGACTTCGCCGTCGGCGGTGCGGATCTCGAAGGTCTCGCCGAAGTGCTCGCGATGGCAGTTGCACGAGACCACGGCGGTGCCGTCGTCGAGGTCGCCGTAGAGCCGGACGGTCAGCTCGGTCTTGAGGTTCTCGGTGCGCTGGTTGACGGCCAGCATGCGCCCGGCCCGTCCGAAGAAGGGGTCGTTGGCGGGCACGGCGGTCGCGTCGAGACCCAGAGAGCCGAGCACCTCGAGTCCTCGCTCCACCCAGGAATCACGATGCTGCGCAGCATCGTTCTCGGTGCCGATGCGCACGAACTCGTGCATGCGGAAGGCCTGCATGCGAGCGGGGTCGACGGCCGGTTCGTGCCGGAAGCAGTAACCGAGGACGTCGAGCAGTTCGCCACCCTCGCGCAGCGTGCCGGTGTACCGCGAGTAAGCGGGATGACATGCGGCGGAGACGAGCACGGTGTCGGCGGGTTCGAGCCACGGATCCCACGCCTCTCCCCGCGACCGCGCGGCGAGCAGTTCGGCGTGCTCGGCGTTGCTGCCCGCGAAGGTGTTCACCGCTCCGGTCAGGTGCGGGAAGGAGGCGATGTAGTCGGTGCGCTCGAAGCTCGTCCGCGGAAAGACCGGAGGGAAACGTAGGCGCGTGGCCGCCCGGCCCGGACCCGCCGCGACCACCACGCGGTCGATGCCGTCGACGATGTCCTCGAAGACACCCGAGCGTCCGTAGAGGCCGGGAACACCGGTCTCCACGAGCAGTTCGGCCTCGAGTAGCTGCTGCTGGAAGTCGAGGCGGGCGCGCTCGAGCTCGGACAGCTCGTCGCTTGCGGCGCTGGTAATGGCTGTACTTGTCACAGCGTCCCCCGGTAGGCGATCGACAACTGGGCCGAGTTGTTCATGATGCGGTCGTTGTTGACCATCACGGCGGCGCCGTGCGCGTCGCGCAGGTGGCGGCCGAGCGAGTACTGCGAATCCTCGCGGTATCCGGCGATCCCGCAGATGAGCATCGCGCGGTTCACCAGATCCACGACGAGCGTGGACGCAGTGACCTTGAGGTTGTTCATGGCGAGCGAGAAACCCATGCCCGACATCGATTCCTCCTGCGCCGACGCGGCTGCGTCGAACCGGGCGGCGGACCCGGCGACGAGGTCGGAGAACTGCTGGTGCACGGCGGCTGCTTCGGCGAGTCGCAGCGCACCGGGCGGGGTGACCCCCGGGCTGCGGCGGGCCGCCGACCGCACGAACGAGCGGGCCTTCTCCATCGCCGCGTCGGCGATTCCGAGCCACACCGCCGACCACACACTGTGCGAGACGGGAAGCATGGTGCGCGACGAGATCTCGGCGTAGGCCGTGCCGACGACGAGATCGGCGGACGTCGTGGCAGTGAGGACGAATCCGGGACTGCAGGTGCCGCGGAGTCCGAGGGTGTCCCAGCTGCCGGTGGGTTCGAGGTTCACGTCGTCGCGTCGGCATACGACGAGCACCTGGTCGCTGGGCGGGCTGTCGGCGGTGCGACGCGCGGTCACCAGGATCGCGTCGGCGTATTCGCCGTACGAGATGACCGGT
Organism: Rhodococcus shunpengi; assembly: GCF_048381395.1. NCBI lineage: Bacteria > Bacillati > Actinomycetota > Actinomycetes > Mycobacteriales > Nocardiaceae > Rhodococcus > Rhodococcus shunpengi. The sequence goes on along the minus strand of NZ_JBLWIU010000012.1, from coordinate 659,600 downwards.
GCGTTCTTCGTCAGAGTGACGGTGTCGCCGTCGCGGGCCACGGCGCAGACGCTGCTGCGCACGTCGCCGCCGGTGCCGAGTTCGGTGGTCGCCGAAGCGATCAGGTAGTCGTTCGCCACCGCTTCGGCGACGAAGACCGCCACACCCGGGGTGGAGTGGTGCACCAGCGACAGGATCTGCGTCTGGTGCATCGCGAAGATCATCGCGGTGGAGGCGCAGTACCGGCCGAGGATGCGGGCGACGGCGCACAGCTCACCGAGGGACGCTCCCTCCCCGCCCTGATCGACGGGGACGGCACAGTTCAGCAGCTTGTGGGTGCGCAGCGCGTCGACGGCCTCGTGCGGAAAGCGTCCCTCACGATCCACCTCGGCGGCCGCGGGGCCGGCGCTCTCGCGTCCGACGAGTTCGGCACGGGCGAGCAGCGACAGCCCGGCATGCTCCGCGACGGTGAGGGGCGCGGACGTGGATGTCACGCGACGCCCAGTTCCATCAACGCCGACCTGATGGCGCCGACGCTCGCGAAGGTGCTCTTGCGCAGCAGTTCGTCGGGGAATTCGACGTCGAAGGCGTCCTCGAGGGCGAGCATCACGTTCACGCTGGCATGCGATGTCAGGCCGAGCTCGTAGAGGTCGGCGGCGGGATCGAGCGCCGTGCTGTCGACCGACAGCTTCGCGTGCTCGCCGAGGACCTTGCGGATCACCTGCTCCGTCATGGATGTTCTCCAGTTTCTGCTTCGTCGACGCGGGTCGCCACGACCGTCGCGATGGCGTATTCGAGCTCGTGGGAAATCGAGACCTGAATGTCGGTCACCTGTTCATCTCGTGCCAGGGTGGCCGCGTTACCGGCCAGTACGACCGTGCATCCGCCCCAGTCCGCGCGGCGGATCTCGATGGCCCGCCAGGGAACTGCGTGCTCACGCGGACGCAGGACCTTCATGACGGCCTCCTTCGCGGCGAAGCGTGCCGCGAGGCGTTGGGCGCGATCCGATCCGGTGCACATCTCCAGCTCGTGCGGGGTGAACACGCGCTGCAGGTAGCGGTCGCCGAACCGGTCGATGCTCGACGCGATGTCGCGGACGGTGACGACATCGCAGCCGACGCGTGTCGTCGCGACGCGGGGGCCGCTGTCATCGTTCATGGGTCACTCCTCGGGATGCGCTGCACACGCTAGCCGCAGGTCGGCGGATCTACACCACTCGAACGTCTCTGGCTTGCAGGACATCCCGGAAATCACCCCGACTTTCACCCGCCGGTCGCGGCAGTGCGCGCGGTGAATCGGGACTCGCTACCGCAACACGCCGCGTCGATCCCGGTTCGGCGCGCGAACGACGAAAGGCCCCGACCGGGCGGTCGGAGCCTTTCGGGGGTCTGTAGTTATGCGGACGTCCGCACGGGTTCCTTGTCGCTCTCCGGCTCGTCCTTCGCTGCCGACTCCTTCTCCACAGCGGGCACCGGGACGGTGTCCTGCGCGTAGTAGAAGTGCGGGCGACGGTGTCCGAGGAAGGAACCGCACCAGGACATGACCGCGATGTACCGGTTGCGGAATCCGACCAGGTAGACGAGGTGGACGGCGAGCCACAGCACCCAGGCGATGAAGCCGGTGAGCTCGATCTTCCCGACCCGCGTGATGGCGCGGAACCGGTTGATGATCGCCATGCTGCCCTTGTCCTTGTACTGGAACGGGGTGCCCATCGCGACCTTGCCGGTGATCATCTTCGCGACGTGGCGGCCACCCTGCATGGCGAACGGCGACTGCGCCGGCAGGTTGTCGAGGGTGACCATGTCGCCGATGGCGAAGATGTTGTCGCTGCGGCCGACGGTGAAGTCGGGGTCGACGAGCAGGCGTCCGCCGCGGACCGTCTCGCAGCCGGTGCGCTCGGCGAGCACGTCGGCGAAGTCGTTGGCCTGGATTCCGGCCGACCAGATGATGGTCTCCGCGGTGAGGCGGCGGGTCTCCTCGGTCGTGGGCGTGGTGAGCATGGCACCGTGCTCGTCGATGTCGGTGACCATCGTCCCGAGGACGACGTCGACGCCGCTCTTCTCGAGCGACTCCTTGGAGTACTCGCTGAGCTTGCCGCCGAACGGGGGCAGCACCTTGTCGGCGCCCTCGACGAGCGTGACGGTGACGTCGTCGGCGCGGATGTTGCCGATGTTCTCGGCGAAGTAGCGCTGCGCGAGTTCCTTGATCTGTCCCGCGAGCTCGACGCCCGTCGGGCCGGCACCCACGACGATGAAGCTGAGCAGATTCTTCCGACGCTCCGCATCGGTGGTGACGTGTGCTTCCTCGAAGCACCGCACGATCTGGCGACGCAGCTTCTCGGCGTCCTCGACCGTCTTCAGCGCGTACGTCAGGTCGGCGAACTCGTCGCGTCCGAAATACGCCTGGCGCGCGCCGGTCGCGGCGACGAGGTACTTGAAGCCGAGGCGGAGACGCTGGCCGCCGGCCTCGTAGACGACCGTGTTCTCCTCGGGGAGCACGTCGACGACGCGGCCCAGGCGGACGTCGGCATTGGGGTACTCGGCCAGGATCGCACGCACGGAGGGGGCGATCTCACCGGGCGAGAGGACACCGGTCGCAACCTGGTAGAGCAGAGGCTGGAAAAGATGCTCGGTGGTCTCCGAGATGAGAACGAAGGGCGTGCCGGCCTTGGCGAGCTTCTTGGCGGTGGCCAATGCTCCGAAGCCGGAACCCACGATGACTACATCCGTCCGATCGACCAGGGTCACTGTGTCCGCATCGTCCATGCTGCCGTAAACCTCCACGTACTTGTCATCTCCGTTGATGTATGACTCCCAAGGTAGGTACGAAGGACCCTTGTTCTCCACTAACCTGGGATATTCGAAAAACTGTTATCTGTTTCGCTCATAAATGCAGATGGCACGTTCCCCGGAGGAGACATGGATTTCCGTCAGTTGCGCTACTTCTTCGCCGTCGGCGAGGAGGGCAGCTTCTCCCGTGCCGCCCAGCGCTGCTTCATCTCGCAGTCGGCGATCAGCCATCAGATCGCGAAGCTCGAGCACGAACTGGGCACCACCCTGTTCGACCGCACCACCCGTTCGGTCAAGCTCACCTCGGCCGGCCAACGCCTGATGCCGATCGCCGCCGAAGTGCTCAGCCTCGAGGCGAAGGCCCTGGAAGTGGGCCACGAACCGCGGGAGAGCATCCGCATCACGGCGAACATGAGCTTCGCGTCGCAGAGCCTCGATGCCATCTCCAGCGTCCGCGAGCGTCACCCCAAGATCGACGTGGAGTTCGTCATCAAGGACTTCACCGACCGCGTCAACGCCGTCGCGTCCGGGGATGCCGATCTCGCGCTCATCCGCGGCGACGTCGACCGCCCGGGGCTCGAGGCGATCCGTCTCGGCATCGAAGAGCTCGTCATCGTCACGTCGAGCGAGCACCCGCTGTCGGCGTTCTCCACCGTCGATCTCGGCGACCTCGCCCACTACCCGCTGCTGCTGCCGCCGCGCGGCAACCAGGTGTTGTTGCACCGCGTGGTCGAGGACGCCTTCGTCGAGGTCGGTCGTCGCGTGCGCCTCGGGCCTCCGATCGCGAGCGACCACACCGCGACTCTCGAGGTGCTCACCAACCCGAGGGCGTGGACCGTGCTCTACGCCGGCACCGCGGCCGACACACCCCGCAAGGGACTGAAGTTCATGCGCGAGATCCACCACCGGCTGCAGGTGCCGGTGTGCGGGGTGGTGCGGAGCAACGCGACACCCAATCCCGAACTCGAGTTCCTCATGCGGGCGCTCGCGCATTCGATCGTGCCGCCGACGGACAGCACGCCGTGATCAGACCACCGACGTCGGAGCGCGAAACGGTCATCGGTGCGCGCAATTCGTTGGTTGTCAGGATGGTCGTGAGACATCCTGACAACCAACGCGGGGATCGGAGTAACAGATGTCCGACCTCATCACCCTCCCCGTAGGACGAACCCGACAAGGCCACCGCGCATTCTCCATGGCCTACAAAATCGAGTTCTTGCGCCGATGGGACACCTGCGTCGAACGCGGAGCCAAGACCCGACTGCTGCGCGAGAACAATCTCGCCGAAGGCACCGTCCGCCGCTGGCTGCAGGCCCGCGATGAGGGACACTTGCAGAAGTCGATGGTCGAAGCAGCAGACAAAGCGAGGGACCGATTGGATAGTCGAGACCGCGCGGAGCTTGCCAAACTCCGCCGCGAAAACGAACGCCTCCGCGACAAGGTCGCCCAGAGCGACGCCGCCGTGGAGATCCTGGGAAAAGCATTCGAGCTCTTGCAGGGGATCCACAAGACCTCGACCGACGAGACCACCGAGATCCCGCCGGCATTGATGAGCGCACGCGAGTACGCGCTGTGGCTCGAGCGCAGAGCATTGTCCTGACCGACATCGTCACCGAATTGACCGAGGCGGGAACGTCCGTCACCCGGGGGTGCGCGCTCGTGGGAATCGCTCGGTCGAGCTACTACCGGCGGGCCCACCACTACCGGCACTATCAGCCGGTCACCGATCCGATCCCGCAGCGACAGCGGCAGCAACCCGCGGCGCTGTCGCCAGCCGAAAAGGACACCATCATCGCGTTGATCCTCGCCGAGGAGAACGCGGATCAGTCTGTGTGTCAAATCTATTGGCGTTCATTCGACGACGGATTGGTGGACTGCTCGGAGGTCACATTCTATCGGGTGGCCCGGGCCGAGAAGCTCACCGGGGACCGGCGCCGCAGCCGCACCGGAGGACCGTCGACGTCGCGGCGCACACCGGTCGTCGAGGCCCTCGACGTCGGGGACCTGTGGTCGTGGGACATCACCACGCTCAAGGGGCCCCGCACGCAGGACCTGTTTCGGTTGTATCTGGCGATCGATGTGTCCTCACGGTTTCCGGTGGCGTGGCGTATCGAGTACCACGAGGACAAGGCAAAAGCGGTGGAAATGTTCACCGAAGCGTTCACCGCGTTCGGGGCGCCGGGCGTGCTGCACGCCGACAACGGGGCATCGATGCGGTCGGGGTTGTTGCTCGATGCCCTCGCCGGGGCGGGGGTCGTGTCGTCGTTCTCTCGTCCGCGGGTCAGTGACGACAATCCGTTCTCGGAGTCTCTGTTCAAGACCATCAAGTACGACCTGACCTGTCCGGATCGTTTCGATGATATCGATCATGCTCGGCGGTGGACCGAGGACTTCATGAACCGGTATGCGCTCGAGCACCGGCACGGCGGGCTGGGACGTTATACGCCGGTGTCGGTGTNTTCCTCGGCAGTGCCGCCGAGGAACACCGACGTCGGCAGGAGCGTCTCGACCGGATCCACGAAAAGTATCCGCAGCGGTTCCGTCGTCGACCGGCAGCGCCGGCGTTACCGCAACCGACGGGAATCAACACACCTGTTCTGCCTCAGACAGGTTGACAACTTCCGAATTCCGCGCTCCGCCGACCAGTTCGCGCGTCGCTGCGGCCCCGGGCGACTCAGTTACGCGGCGACAGCTTGTCGAGGAGTTCGAGGCCCTGGCGTGCCCACGCGATCTCGGCCTCGCCCCGTCCGATGAGACCGTCGTACGCGAACGCCTTGAACGCGATGATCCGCTCGTGGTCCTCGGCCGGATACTTCTGCACGCGTCTCGCGATGGTCGCGTTGCTGAGGTCGAGGATCGCGTCGCGCACCGTGGTCCACTGGGCGATCTGTTCGGTGTAGTGGTCGATGTGCCGTTGCAGGCACTCGCGAGCACTGCGCGGGTCGGCCCATTCGAAGTAGGCCGCGCGCATGTGGGCGGCGTCGCGCACCGGGGCGTAGTCCAGCGGAGTGGACATCCACTCGCGGAAGGCCCGGATGCCCTCCTCGGTGATCGAGTACCGGGTCTTGGTGCTGTTGGGACCCCAGCGCACCTGTTCGCCCTCGACGAGGCCCTCGCGCTCCATCCGGCGTAGTTCGGGGTAGATCTGCGAGTCGGGCGCATGCCAGACGTGCCCGACCGACCCGCCGAACCGTTTCGCCGCGTCGTAGCCGGTCAGAGGCTCGGCGGTGAGCAATGCGAGCAGCGCGTATCGCAGGCTCATGGACCACCCCCTTTCCCCGGGCGAGTATTCCACCCTTGCGAATAACTATATCGATAGATAGTCTGTGCCCCAGCTCACCAACTATCTATGTAGATAGTTATTTCACCCTCAGTGTTCGGAGGATCCGACATGACCGATCTCGGCCCCACCGGGGCGACCGCGAAGAACATGGCCTACCCGCTCGACGCTTGGTACGTCGTCGCCTGGGATCACGAGGTGGGTCGACGCGAGATCCTCGCCCGCACCATCGCCGGCAAACCGATGGCCCTCTACCGCACCGAAGAAGGCCGTCCCGTCGCCCTCACCGACGCCTGCTGGCACCGTCTGGCGCCGCTGTCGATGGGCAAGCTCATCGGTAGCGAGGGCATCCAGTGCCCCTACCACGGTCTGCAGTACAACTCCGCAGGTCGCTGCACGCACATGCCCGCCCAGCAGACGATCAATCCGTCCGCGATGGTGGCGTCCTATCCCGTCGTCGAGCGGCACCGTTTCGTGTGGGTCTGGCCGGGCGATCCGACGCAGGCCGATCCCGATCTCGTCCCGGACATGTTCCAGATGGACTCCCCCGACTGGGCGGGCGACGGACGCACGATCGACGTGCAGGCCAACTACCAGCTCGTCCTCGACAACCTCATGGACCTCACCCACGAGGAGTTCGTACACTCGTCGTCCATCGGCCAGGACGAACTGAGCGAGTCCGACTTCGTCGTCACCCACGACGACCGCACCGTCACGGTCACCCGCTGGATGCACGACATCGACGCACCGCCGTTCTGGCTGAAGAACATGCGCGACAAGTTCCCCGGCTTCGAGGGCAAGGTCGACCGCTGGCAGATCATCGAGTTCCAGGCACCGTCCACGATCCGCATCGATGTCGGTGTGGCCAAGGCCGGAACCGGTGCCCCCGAGGGCGACCGCGGCCAGGGCGTCAACGGCTTCGTCATGAACACCATCTCGCCCGTCGACGAGCGCACTGCCCTGTATTTCTGGGCGTTCATGCGCAACTACCGTCTCGACAGCCAGCTCATCACCACGCAGCTGCGCGACGGCGTGCACGGCGTGTTCGGTGAGGACGAGGCGATGCTCACCGCGCAGCAGAAGGCCATCGAGGCGAACCCGGATCACGAGTTCTACAACCTCAACATCGACGCCGGCGGCATGTGGGTGCGACGCCTGATCCAGCGCATGGTCGAAGCGGAGCGGAACCTCACCTCGGCCACCGCCGTTCCCGAGGGAGCCCACTGACATGAGCAACAACCAGATCCGTTGGCAGCGGGCCCGAGTCGTGGGTGTCGAGCGGGCCGCCGATTCGATCGCCGAGATCACCCTCGCGGCCGACACCGCCCACCGCGTCGAACCCGGCGCCCACATCGACGTGCGTCTCCCCTCGGGCGACACGCGTTCGTACTCCCTCGCCGCGGGTGGTCCGGACGGTCGCCTCATACTCGGCGTCCACCGCTCCCCCACCTCGCGCGGTGGTTCCGAGTACATGCACTCGCTGCGCCCCGGCGACGAACTCGAGATCACCGAACCTCTCCAGAACTTCCCGCTGCGGGTCGGCGCACCGCGATATGTCCTGCTCGCCGGTGGCATCGGCATCACCGCGGTCCGCGCGATGGGGGCCGTGCTCCGCCGCCTCGGTGCCGACTACCGCTTCGTGTATGTCGGTCGCAGTCGCTCCGCGATGGCCTTCCTGTCCGAACTCGAAGCCCTCCACGGCGACCGTCTCGACGTCCACATCGACGACGAGGGAACGGGATTGGACGTCGTCGCGCTCGTCGACGGCGTCGATCACGGCACCGAGCTGTACATGTGCGGTCCGATCCGCCTCATGGATGCCGTGCGGCGCCGGTGGCACGACCGCGACCGGCCGATGCCGAATCTCCGCTACGAGACCTTCGGCAACAGTGGATGGTTCGACGCCGAGGAGTTCACGGTCACCGTGCCCGAACTCGATGTCACCACCACCGTCGGTTCCGACGAATCGATGCTCGACGCCCTCCGGCGTGCCGGTGTCGACATGATGTTCGACTGCCGCAAGGGCGAATGCGGCCTGTGCGAGGTCTCCGTCGCCTCGCTCGACGGTCGCGTCGACCACCGCGATGTCTTCTTCAGCGAGGAGCAGAAGCGCTCCTCGCGTCGGATGTGCGCCTGCGTGTCACGCGTGGTGCGCGATTCGGCGTCGTCCCGTTCGACGACGGGTGTCGTCACGCTCGACCTTCCCTGACCACCGCGCATTTCACACCACGAGGAAACACGATGGATCTTCGCGCACGCATCGACGCCTCGCCGATGCATCCCTACCAATGGATGGTCGTCGCCCTGTGCGTCGTGCTGAACATCCTCGACGGGTTCGACGTCATGGCCCTGGCGTTCACCGCCAAGAGCATCGGCAGCGACTTCGGGCTCGGCGGATCGGAACTCGGCGTGCTGCTCAGCGCGGGTCTGATCGGCATGGCCGTCGGTGCTCTCGCTCTCGCCCCGATGGCCGACCGGATCGGCCGACGGCCCCTGATCCTGATGTCGGTCGCGCTCGCCACCGCCGGCATGGGCCTGTCCGCGAGCGCCGGATCGGCGTGGGAACTCGGCATCTGGCGGGTCATCACCGGACTCGGCATCGGCGGCGTCCTCGCCTGCACCACCGTCATCGCGAGCGAATACTCGTCGGCCCGCTGGCGTGGGCTGGCCATCAGCATCTACACCGCCGGATACGGCGTGGGTGCCACGATCGGTGGTATGGCCGCCGTCGGTCTGCAGAGCGAATACGGTTGGCGCGCAGTCTTCGTCACCGGCGCCGTCCTCACCGGCCTGGTGCTCGCTCTCCTCGTCGTGCTGCTGCCCGAATCCCTCGATTTCCTCACCAGCCGGGGACGTTCAGGCGATCTCGACCGGGTCAACAGCATCGCGCGACGCATCGGCCAGAGCCCCGTCTCCGAGCTCACCCGCTCCGGCGACAAGGCGGCACCGCGGGCAGGACGGATCTCGGACCTGTTCTCCGGAAGCAACACCCGCTCGACGGTGCTGCTCTGGGCGGCTTTCTTCGCCACCATGTTCGGCTTCTACTTCGTCAACTCGTGGACGCCGTCGCTGCTCGAGACCGCCGGTCTCACGAAAGACCAGAGCGCCACGGCGGGCATGATGCTCACCCTCGGCGGCACCGTCGGGTCGGTGCTCTTCGGAGTGTTCGCCAGCCGATGGGCCACCCGATCGGTCCTGCTCACCTTCACCATCGCCGCCGCCGCGACCATGACCGTCTTCATCATGTCGATCTCGACCCTGATGCTGGCGTTCGCGCTCGGCATCCTGATCGGCGGACTCATCAACGGGTGCATCGCCGGTCTGTACACCCTCGCGCCGTCCCTCTACGGACCGCAGGTGCGGGCCACCGGCGTCGGTTCCGCCATCGGTATCGGCCGAGCGGGTGCCATCCTCGCACCGACCGCGGCCGGTGTGCTCCTCGATGCGGGATGGACGCCCGAACAGCTCTACTTCGGAGTGGCCGGAGTGGTCGTGCTCGCCGCGGTGGCACTGTTCGCGCTGCGCCCGGCACGCTCGGCGGACGCCTCGTCCGAGCCGGTGCCCGCCGCCGTCTCCACAGACTCGCGGAGCTGACCGACGGCCAGGAATCAGAGCGCGAAGTGGTCATCAGAGCGCGCAATTCC
>NZ_JBLWIU010000012.1:473735-649903 GCF_048381395.1 Rhodococcus shunpengi | reverse complement strand
CGCGCGTCGCTGCGGTGGTCCCTGCGGTGAACAACTCCGCGGCACCCGGACGCTCATGTCTTCAGTCCCTTTCGGGTGCATTCCTTCGGGGCGAGCCCCAGAGCCAGGTGCGGCCAGTGGGCGATGTCGCGTCGCATCTGCCGGTCGTGGGTGGCCACGGCGACCGCAGCGTCGGTCGCCCCCAGGGCGTCGGTCAGTTCGTCCACCAACGTGATCGACAGGTGGTTGGTGGGCTCGTCGAGGAGCAGCACGTGCGGTCGTGCGGCGAGCACCATCGCCAGGTCGAGGCGTCGTTGCTGTCCCATCGACAGGTCGCGGACCCGCTTGCCGAGGTCGCGTTCGGTGAACAGTCTGAGTTCGTCGAGCTCGACGGCTCCCTGGTCGGGGACGAGCCCGGCGACGATCAGTTCGCCGACGTGCGCGTCGTAGACCTGCTGTACCCGCGCCGCCGACGGTGCCGGCGACTCCTGGGCGAGCCGCCCGATCCGCACGACGGAATCGCTCTCGCGGGTTCCCGCCGTCGGTTCGACCTCACCGGCGAGCACTGCGAGCAGCGTCGACTTGCCGGCGCCGTTGGGTCCGGTGATGACGAGCCGCGAACCGGCGAGGACGGCCAGGCTGACCGGACGGTCGAGCCGGCCGCGCACCATGACGTCCTCGACGCGCACCAACGGTGTGTCCGGGTCGATCCCGTCGGCCTCCGCACCGAGCGCCGGCATCGAGAACTGCAGCGGCGGTACCGGTACCGCCACCGCGTGGTCGTCCAGCGCTTCCTGACGGCGGTGCACCGACTGCACGAGCGCCGGCGCACGGGTGGCACGCTGGTGCTTGCCGGTGCCCTTCTCCGGCCGCCAGCCGGTGACGAGCCGATCCTGCGCGGATTCGAGATCGGACTCCAGCCGGGCCCGCTCGGCCTGCTCCCGGGCGTATTCGCTGACCCAGCGGGCGTATTCGGCCTCGCGTCCCGTCCGGAAGCCGGCATATCCCCCGCCGTACAGGCGCGGACGACCGTCGCGGCTCGGGTTCAGGTCGAGGATCGACGTGGCGACATCGGTCAGCAGGGCGCGGTCGTGGCTGACGAGGATCACGCCGCTGCGGGTCTGCTGCAGGCGTTCGGTGAGATAGTCGAGTCCCGACGCGTCGAGATGGTTGGTCGGCTCGTCGAGCAGCAGGAAATCGTGTTCGGCGCCGAGCAGTGCGGCCAGGCGCACACGGTAGCGCTGCCCGACCGACATCTCCGCCAAAGGTCGCGAACGGTCGGTGACGGCGCCGAGCGCTTCGAGGGCGGTGTCGACCCGGCGGTCGGCGTCCCACGCGTCGAGTTGCTCGGCGATCTCCAGGGCGTCCGCGTACGCGTCGGCGGCGCCCGGACGCTCGTCGGCGAGCGCTGCGGTGCTCTCGTCGAGCGCTCGCAGAGCCGCGCGGACGTGCGCCAGCTCGATGTCGACGAGATCGCCGACGGTGCGCCCCTGCGCGACGGTCATCTCCTGCTCGGCGATGCCGAACGAGCCGAACCGACGCACGGTCCCCGAGTCCGGTTCGAGACGGCCGGCGAGGACGTGCAGCAGCGTGGACTTGCCGCGTCCGTTCTCTCCGACGACGCCGAGCCGGGACCCCGGTGTGACCGCGAGGTCGACGCCGCGCAGGACGGGATGGCCGTCACGGGCGAGGTGGACGTCGACGGCGCCGAGTTGGGCGCGGGAGCGCCGGGGCAGGGTGATGCTGATGGTCATGTGGTTTCCTCCGTGCGGAGGCGCACTCGTCCCCGGATCACGGGTGGAAGGATGCGCTCGCTGACGAACGGCCGGACACTCGGCCGCATTCGGGTACGGCTCGAACCGCGACCTCGGAGTACGTCCCGAGTCGCGGAGTGGGTGTCGTCAGTGGAAGTAGAGCGCCTGGATCATGATCTCCAGGGTACCGAGCGCCCGACCACCGTCAATCGAATTTCCGGCTGCGATCGCGGAGTGCCTCCGCGGACCGGTACTCGTGCGAGGATGCGAAGAACAGCTGTCGACGAGGCCGCAGGAGGCGCTCATGGAGCACACCGAATCGTCGTTCACCGGCGTCGGCGCGATCCCGATCGTGTACGACGTGTGGTCGCCGGAGGCTCCCACCGGCGTGCTGATCCTCAGCCACGGACTGGGTGAGCATGCGCGTCGCTACGACCACGTCGTCGCGCGCCTCGCCGATCTCGGTCTCGTCGTGTACTCCCCCGACCATCGCGGTCACGGACGGTCGGGCGGCAAGCGTGTGCGCGCCCAGGAGATGCGCGAGTTCACCGACGACCTCGACAGCCTGATCGATCTGGCGACCCATGCGCATCCCGGTCTGCCGGTCTTCATGCTCGGTCACTCGATGGGCGGCGCGATCGCTCTGGCCTACGCGCTCGACCATCAGGACCGGCTCGACGCGCTCGTGTTGTCGGGGCCAGCGGTGATCGTCACGTCGGGCACACCGAAGCCGGTCGTGGAGATCGGCAAGCTGATCGGGCGTTTCCTGCCGGGTGTGCCGGTGCAGAAGCTCGACAGCAAGGCGGTCTCGCGCGATCCCGCGGTGGTCGCGGCGTACGACGCCGATCCGCTCGTGTACCACGGTCTCGTGCCCGCCGGGCTCGCGCGGGTGCTGGTGCTCAACGAGCAGAGCCTCGAGCGGCGCCTCCCGAATCTGACGCTGCCGCTGTTGATCATGCACGGAACCGCCGACGCTCTCGCCGATCCGGCCGGGGCACAGCTCATCGCCGACCACGCGGGTTCGAAGGATCTGACGCTGAAGTTGTACGACGGGCTGTACCACGAGGTGTTCAACGAGCCGGAGAAGGACCGTGTGCTCGACGATCTGACGGGTTGGTTGAAGGTCCGGCTCGACAGCTGAGAGGAGGAGTGATGTCGTCACGCATGCCGGTCGCGTTCGTCGGCCACGGCAGTCCGCTCAACGCGCTCGAATCGAATCGGTACACGCAGGCCTGGGCGGCGTTCGGGCGATCCGTGCCGACGCCCCGCGCGATCCTGGCGATCTCCGCCCACTGGTTCATCAATGCCACCGCGGTGACTGCGATGCGGTCGCCGCGCACGATCCACGACTTCTTCGGGTTCCCGCAGGAGTTGTTCGACGTCGAGTATCCGGCGCCGGGTGCTCCGGAACTGGCGGAGGAGATCGCCGATCTCGTCCATCCGACGTGGGTGGGTGCCGACGTCGACTCGTGGGGTATCGACCATGGGACCTGGTCGGTGCTCACCCACGCCTTCCCGGAGGCGGATGTCCCGGTGGTCCAGCTCAGTCTCAACGCCTACAAGTCGCTCGATTACCACGTCGAACTCGGGGCCCGTCTCGCCGGACTCCGCGACCGCGGGGTGTTGATCGTCGCGAGCGGCAACGTCGTCCACAATCTCGGCGCGATGGATCCGCGACGCCCGGCCGCGGGGTTCGATTGGGCACATCGATTCGACGAGGACGCTTTCGCCGTCCTGCGCGACCGTCCCGGTGACGCCGCGGCGCTGGGTGAGCACCCCGATTTCCGGCACGCGGTGCCGACCCCCGACCATTTCCTGCCGTTGCTGTATGTCGCGGGTCTGGCCGCCGAGTCCGGGGAGCAACCGGCGACCCTCGTCGACGGTGTCGAATACGGATCGCTGTCGATGACGTCCTACGCCGTCGGCGGAAACTGTCCGCCGCGCGACGGGGACGGCCACGGCGCCGGACTGCCCGAGAGCCCGGAGCCGCCCGACACCAACCTGTGAGCGCTCAGGCGGCGTCGTCCACGGCGACGATCGCGCGTCGCGCGAACCGGGTGCTGAGCCCGATCAGTTCCATGGCCTCGGGGATCGCGCGGGCCAGGACCGGCCACGCGTGGATCTGCCCGCGCCACAGATGTGTCTCCACGGTGCGTCCCGCCGACGCGAGTCGCTCGGTCATGATCTCCACGTCCGGCCTGGTCAGCTCGTATTCGGCGGCACACATGAACATCGGAGGGAACAGCGCCGGATCGGCGTCGACGGGGTTCCTCTCGCCCTCGATCGCCTCCTCGCCGGCGAACCAGCGCGGACTGATCTTCCCGAGTGCCTTGATGGGCAGGTAGGCGTCCCTCGCCATGTACTTCGGGTCGTGCTTGTCGAGGTCGAGGTTGAGCAGCGGCGAGTAGCCGATCACCGCGGCCGGTCGCTGGATGCCGCGACGCGCGGCGAGTTCGGCGACCTTCGCCGCGAGATAACCGCCGGCCGAGTCGCCTCCGACGACGATGCGGGTCGGGTCGTCGGCCACCTCGAGCAGAGCCGTGTACGCGTTCATCGCGTCCTGCACCGAACCTGCGATCGGCACGGCGGGCACCTGCCGGTAGTCCATCGAGTACACCGGGGCGCCGGAGTCGAGCGCGAGCTGCACGCACAGCTGACGGTGGGTGGACGGGCCGCAGAAGATGAAGCCTCCGCCGTGGAAGTAGAGGATGGTGGCGTCGTCGAGCGGGTCGTCGACCGGCTTCGGGGAGATGATCCGCTCACCGGGCACTCCGCCGAGTTCGGTCGGCGTGACATGCACGGCGCGCGGCGTGGGCGTGATCCTGTCGACCACCCACGACAGCCGGCCGAGCACGGCGATGCCGAAGTCGTTGCTCGGCCAGAGACTCAGAATCGGCTTGAAGAGGATCCGGACCACCCACAGGAGGATCAGCGCGACCCTGCTGCTGCGGTCGTGCCAGGTCACCGCATCGGTACGCATGTGCACACACTATGTGACCGATATGTTTCGGGCATCGAGAGTTCCGACACCCGGCGGCCCCGGACCTCGAACGCGTCACCCGATCCGCAGCAGCGGCACGAGCAGTTCCTCGTCGGTCAACGCCCCGTGCTGCCCGGGAAGGTTCGACATGACCTGCTCGCCGTCGCTGCGGATCACCGTCGATTCGCCGCGTCCGACGGCCACGATGTCGCCGATCCGCTTGGTCAGCGCCGGATCGGGATCGGATCCGAACAGGCACGCCGCGAACGCGTCGTCGCGGGTGCCGACCCACGCGTGGTCGCCGAGTTCGTTGCGCCAGCGTTCGAGGACCCGGTCGACGTGGTCGGTGTAGATGTGGCGGCACCGCGGTTCCCCGGCGATGACGGTGACGTCCTCACCGAGACCGGGGGTGTGGTCGAAGTCGATGCGGCGACCGCGCGAGGCGTCGACCATGCCGTGATCGGCGGTGACGAGCAGGCGGGTGCCGGCCGGCAGCGCGTCGGCGAGTTGCTCGACGAAACGATCGACCACCGTGAGTTGCGCGAGCCATGCCGCGGACTCCGGCCCGTAGACGTGCCCGAGGGTGTCGACCTCGCCGATGTAGCAGTAGACGAGACTGCGGTCGCCGGCGCTCACCGCGGCGACGACCTGGGCGAGCAGATCGCCGTAGGCGGAGACCCCGACGAAGTTGCCGCCGCGCAGCACGGCCCGGGTGAGGCCGCTGCCCTCGAAGGCCTTCGGCACGACGGTGGTGACGGTCAGGCCCGCCTCGCGGCCGCGTTCGAACACCGTCGGGTGGGGCTGCACGGTCTCGGGGACAAGATCGTCGCGCTGGTCGATCGCGGTTCCGGCGAGGGTCCAGCGGAGCCAGTTGACCGGGGCCTCGATCTCGTCGACGTACGACTGGTAGCCGGTGATGCCGTGGAGGCCGGAGGGCAGTCCCGTCCCGAGGGAGGCGAGGCTGACGGCCGTGGTCGTCGGGAAGCCGGCACGCATCGGGCTCCCCGGCGCCTGCGTCAGATACGGAGCTGCTTTCGCGTTGCGCTGCAGCAGTTCCCACCCCATTCCGTCGACGAGCAGGACGACGGTGTGATCGACGGGGGTGAGATCGAGTCGGTTGGTCTCACCGGCGACCCCCGCGGACGAGAGCACCGACGGCATCAGGTCGGCGAGGGTCGGCTCGGCGTAGACG
The DNA here is from genome assembly GCF_048381395.1 of Rhodococcus shunpengi. Taxonomy (NCBI): domain Bacteria; kingdom Bacillati; phylum Actinomycetota; class Actinomycetes; order Mycobacteriales; family Nocardiaceae; genus Rhodococcus; species Rhodococcus shunpengi. The sequence continues at coordinate 643,998 of NZ_JBLWIU010000012.1, read as the reverse complement.
TCGCGCAGCGGCAGGCTCATATCCCGAGTATGAGCCACGCGCCGGCGCCGAGGGTCACTTGATGTCGGAGCCGTGCTTCGTCAACGGCATGACCTCGATGTTCATGTAGGGGAACAGCGGCAGGTTCCACAGGATCTCGTGCAGTTCGTCGGCCGACTCGACGTCGAAGATCGAGATGTTGCTGTACTGGCCGACGATCCGCCAGATCTCCCGCCACTTGCCCTGGCGCTGGAGATCCTGGCTGTAGGCCTTCTCCTTCGCGACGGTCTCGGCGCGCACGTCGGGGTCGAGATCGCGGGGGATGTCGACATCCATCCGAACGTGGAACAGTGCCATGATGTTTCTCCTTCTTCTGTTCTGACGAGAGCGCGGATCAGGAACGCGCGTACTTCTTCACGACGTCCATGTCGAGTTCGACGCCGAGTCCCGGCCCCTCGGGCAGGTGCACCTGCCCCTCGGAGTAGTCGAGCGGCTTCTGCAGCAGTTCGACGGCGAACAGCTGCGGACCGAACAGTTCGGTGCCGTAGTCGATCCCCGGTTCGGCGCACGCGAAGTGGATGGACGCGGCGGTCCCGATGGGACCTTCGATGGAGGTTGCGCCGTGGCACCGCAGGCCGGCTGCCTTCGCGACGGCGACGACCTGCTTGCTGCGCTGCAGTCCGCCGCACTTGGTGGTCTTGAGCGCGACGACGTCGGCGGCGCCCAGCTTGGCCACCTCGTACGCGTCGTGCGGGGTCTGCACGGACTCGTCGGCCATCACCGGCGCCGAGACGCGTCGGTTGATCTCGGCGAGCACGTCGAGTTGATCTGCGGGAGTGGGCTGTTCGATGAGTTCGACACCGCCGTCGACGAGCTGCGGGACGTGGCGCAGCGCGGTGAAGCGGTCCCAGCGGGCGTTGACGTCGATGCTGAATCCGACCTCGCCGCCGAACGCCTCGACGATCTTGACGACACGATCGGTGTCGACTACCGGGTCGAGCGCACCCATTTTGAGCTTGAAGGAGTAGTTCAGGCGCTGCTCACGCTTGTGGGTGACCTCCTCGACGATCTCTTCGAGGGGCGCGGCGCCGAGCGCCCACCGCACGTCGACGCCGGTCCGGAAGGCGCCGCCGAGCAGCGAAGCGACCGGCACACCCAGCGCGCGTCCCCATGCGTCGTGCATCGCTACGTCGACGGCGGCCTTCGCGAATCGCGCGTTGGCGACGATGCGCTCGATATCGACCATGACGCCGCTGATCTCGTCGACTCCACGCCCGATGATGTAGGGCCCGATGTAGCGGTCGACGATCTGCTGCATCGTCTCGACCGATTCGCCGCCCCACCACGGTCCGCCCGGCACGACGCCCTCACCGTAACCGGTGACGCCGCCTTCGGTGGTCACCGCGACGAGCAGGATCGGCTGCGCTTCCGCGGTGGTGGTGGCGAACTTGTGGGGTCGGATCAGCGGTACGTCGATGATCGTCGTGGTGACGGAGGCGATCTTCAGATCGGGGTCGGACATCGGAATTGCTCACAATCGGATCGGGGTGTGACAGGGGGTAGGCCGCCGCGCATTCAGCATGAATGCCGGTGCCCCAGAGGGACACCGGCATTCACGATGCGAACCGCACTCTCATTCGGGTTGATCAGGCCGCATCCGCGGTCCGGATCACGCTTCCGGGTCGAGCACGAAGTTGTAGGTCACTTCGGCGATGCCGTCGGCGTTGGGCTGCGGGTCCAGAATGAGCTCGGGCTTGACGGCCGTTGCGACATCGTCCTCGACCCACTCGCCGCCCTGGAAGTACAGCTGGGTGGTGATGGCGCGCTTGCCGGGGGCCTTCACCATCAGGTGCAGGTGGGCGGGACGCCACGGGTGCCCGCCGTAGGACTTGATGAACCAGCCGGTCGGGCCGTCGGACGGGATCTGGTAGGGAGCCGGCTTGAGCGTGGTGATCTCGAAGTTGCCGTTCTCGTCCACCTCGACGGTGCCGCGCAGGTTCCACTCGGGGATGCCGGGGGCGAACTGCGAGTAGTAGCCCTCTTCGTCCGCGTGCCACAGCTCGACGGTGGCGCCGGGCAGACCGTTGCCCTCGAGGTCGGTGACCTGGCCCTTGAAGATCAGCGGCGGTGCGACCTTGTCCTTCTCGCGCATCGGCATCGTGCACTTCGACGGGAGCTTGGGGCTGTCCGGGACGTAGTAGGGGCCTTCGATGGAGCCCTTGGTGCCGGTGAAGCCCTTGCGGTTGTAGTGCACCTTCTCGATCTCGTGCTCGAGGAAGACGTCCAGCCACAACGGCCACTCGCCGTACTCGCCCACGTCGATGAGCCACTGCTTGAGCACGCGGTACTCGTCGTAGGTCACCTGGTGCTTGTCGACGATGCCGGCGAGCGCTTCGAGCAGGTCTTTGTAGATCGCCGACGCGCGCTCGACCGAGGTATCGGACGTGACCCGCTCGGACTTGAACTTGTCGGTCGCAGCATTGCCGGACCCGTGAGCGGTGGGGTTCTCCATGGTGGTCATGGCTCTCCTCGTGAAGGGCTGAACTATCGGAAAGTGCGGGGCCGGTGCGACACGGGGGCTGCGGTGATCACCGGTCGGTACGCTGTGCGTACTTGTGTATCGCAGTGCGTACACCACATACTGTGCGTGGTGTCACACGGCTTGTCAACACCGGATCGGGCACCATAGGCGAGTGCGCAGGTAGGAGGCGGGATGTCGAGCATCGACCTAGGTAATGGTCCTAGCAGCGAACGGGACTTCATCCAGAGCATCGAACGCGGTTTTGCGGTATTGCACGCTTTCGACGACGAGGACCCCAATCCCTCACTCGCCGAACTCGCAGCCAAGACCGAGCTGTCTCGACCGGCAGTTCGACGCATCCTGCTGACACTGCAGAGGCTCGGCTACGTCACCTCACGCGGGACACGATGGTCGCTCACCCCGCGCGTGCTCAGCATCGGTCAGCACTACACCGCGTCCCACACCCTCGTGGACTCGGCGCTCCCCAAACTCGTCGAGATCGCGGAATACGCCAACGAATCGGCGTCGCTCGGTGTGCTCGACGGCACCGAGGTGGTCTACGCGGCGCGCGTTCCGGTCCGCAGGATCATGAGCATCAACGTGTCCGTGGGCACCCGGGTCCCCGCCTATGCCACCTCGATGGGCCGGGCACTCCTGGCCTGGTCACCGCGCGAACAGGTGGATCACGTACTCGACCGGACACACTTCGAGCGACTCACGAGCGCGACGATCGACAACCCGGCCGACCTGCGCGCCGAGCTCGCCCAGGTACGCAGTCGGGGATACGCGATCACCGCCGCAGAACTCGAAGAAGGGCTCATCACGATCGCCGCGCCCGTCTTCGACCCCACGGGCCACGCGGTCGGAGTGCTCGCATGTTCGACGTCGACCGGCCGGCACACTCTCGACTCGTTCCGCGATCTCACCGCGAAACGGGTGGTGGATTGCGCAGAGCGGCTCAGCAGCGAACTCGGCTACCGCCACCACTGAGAGCGGCCCACCTCATCCACGCAAGGTCGCCGACGGCGCGACCCCGTACTTGCGCTTGTAGGCCGCCGCGAACCGGCCGGTATGGGTGATGCCCCATTTGAGCGCCACATCGGTGACCGACAGTTCTGCCGCGTCACCCACCGCGAGTTCCTCGTGGATGCGCTCGAGGCGCAGGTCGAGCAGATAGTCCCGCGGGCACACCCCGAGATACTCACGGAATCCCTCCTGTAGGCGCCGCACGCTGACACCGGCCACCTCCGCCATCTCGGCGGTGGTCCACGCCGAGGCGGGATCCTCGTGCAGCCGATCGAGGACGCGCTTGATGATGCGCGGACGCGCACCTCCGGTCGGATCCGTGTCCTCCGGCATGACCGCAAGGATGAACGAGGTGGTCAGAGCGCCCGACAGTTGCTCCGCGACAAGCGGATTCCGCCACAGCGATTCGTCCGCTTTGAGCTGTTCCACAATCGAACGCAACAGCGTCATCCAACTCTCCCCCGCCGGGGTCGTCAGATCCACCCGGCTCGGAAGCTGCAGATCGGGACGGGCGAGGATGCGCGACATCTCGCGCTGCAGATAGTCGCGTTCGAGCTTGATCCCGACGATCTCGCAGTCGTTCGTCCACTTCTGCTCCGGAGCTGCGATGTCGGGGCGGAAGACGGCGGCGTGACCGACCTCCGACACCACGCCGTTTCCGGCGGCGATCCGACCGGAGAGCGGAATGTTCACCGCGTACGCCCCGGGATGCTCGCTTCGGATCGACACCGCCGCTCCCCAGCCGATGCGCGCGAGACGGATCGGCCCGAGCGGCAGCGTGCGGAGCCGGAGCGAGGGCGCGACGTCGTCGAGCGGCGTCAGGTCGTGCTCGAAATAGGCATTCGAAACGACCTCTTCCACCTCTTCCCATTCGACCGGCCCCGGAGTCGGCTCCATTGCCATCGGCCCCTCACCTTCGTTTCCAGCTCGTCGTCGGCGTCCCGACCTGCGCATCCGTGTGATTCGAGCGCGTGCGATCCAGTGTGATGCGGAACACGGCCCCAGGCAAACAGGGCCCTTCGGCCCACTCGTCGCGCTAGGTGGATAGTGACCGCGCTCACCGGATCGCACAAGCTTCTCGACGTCCATATGGTCTGTGTCACATCGAATCGAAGTCCATCACCACGCACCGGACAGGAGGACGCAGACATGGATCAGCGCACACTCCGCAACATCTTCGGACAGTTCGCGAGCGGCGTCACCGTCATCACCTGCGCGAACAGCGACGGGGAGCCGCACGGCGCGACCGTCACCGCGTTCACGGCCATTTCACTCGAACCGCGCCTGTGCCAGGTCACCCTGACCCGGACGTCGAAGGCCTGCGGATTCCTGTCCGACGCGCCATTCGCCGTCAACATCCTTGCAGCCGACCAGCTCGGCACCGCCCTGCACTTCGCCGGCCGGCCCCAGTCGCCCGAACCGGTGTGGGAACAGGGACCCACCGCACCGATCCTCGCCGGTACCGCCGCGACGCTGTCCTGCAAGCCCTGGCGGGAGTACGACGGCGGCGACCACGTCATCTACATCGGCGAAATCGTCGACGCGACATTCGACGAGACCGCTGACCCGCTTCTGTTCTACCGCAGTACTTTCCACGATCTCGGTGCGCCGAGCACGTCGACTGCGTGGAACGGCTGCCTGGACGACCCGCACAGCGGCTGGTTCGACTCCCAGACCCGTTTCGTGCCGTTCCACGCACTCGCCACCCACGCCTGAAACTTCACTCCCACCGGACAAGGAGACATTCCATGACCACCACCGAGCCCCGGCCCACCGACACCCTCGACCGTTCGAAGGTGAACGTCGCCGCCGACTCCCCGGCCAACAAGCAGCAGAACTTCGCATCGAAGCCCATGACGGGCGACGAGTACATCGCCTCCATCGACGATGGCCGCGAGATCTACCTGCACGGTGAGCGCGTCAAGGACTTCACCAACCATCCGGCCTTCCGCAACTCGATCCGGATGACCGCGCGTCTCTACGACGCCCTGCACACCGGCGAGCACGTCAACACCCTCACCACCCCGACCGACACCGGCAACGGCGGCGTGACCATGCCGTTCTTCCGGACCCCGAAGTCCGCGGACGACCTGCGGGCCGACCGCGACGCCATCGCCACCTGGGCGCGGCTGACCTACGGCTGGATGGGCCGCAGCCCCGACTACAAGGCGTCCTTCCTCGGCACGCTCGGTGCGAACGACGAGTTCTACTCGCCCTTCCAGGACAACGCGAAGCGCTGGTACCGCGAATCGCAGGAGAAGGTCCTGTACTGGAACCATGCGATCATCAACCCGCCGGTCGACCGCCAGCTGCCGCCGGACCAGGTCGGCGACGTGTTCATGAAGGTCGAGAAGGAGACCGACGCCGGCCTCATCGTCTCCGGCGCCAAGGTCGTCGCGACCGGCTCGGCCATCACGAACTACAACTTCATCGCCCACTACGGTCTGCCGATCAAGAAGAAGGAATTCGCGCTGATCTGCACGGTGCCGATGGACGCACCCGGCATCAAGCTCATCTCGCGCGCCTCCTACTCGCAGAACGCGAACGTCGTCGGCTCGCCGTTCGACTACCCGCTGTCGTCGCGGATGGACGAGAACGACGCGATCTTCATCTTCGACAAGGTACTCGTGCCCTGGGAGAACGTCTTCATGTACGGGGACGTCGACAAGATCAACAACTTCCTCGGTGGCTCCGGCTTCCTCCAGCGCTTCACCCTCCAGGGCTGCACGCGACTCGCGGTCAAGCTCGACTTCATCGCCGGTCTGCTCATGAAGGCCCTCGACGCCACCGGCGCCGGCGGATTCCGGGGCGTGCAGACCCGCGTCGGCGAGGTCATCGGATGGCGCAACCTGTTCTGGTCGCTCACCGACTCGATGGTCAACAACCCGGAGCCGTGGATCGACGGCACCGTGATCCCCAAGCTCGAATACGGCCTCACCTACCGGATGTTCGCGATGCAGGGCTACCCCCGCATCAAGGAGATCATCGAACAGGACGTCGCTTCGGGCCTGATCTACCTGCCCTCGTCCGCCGCCGACTTCAAGAACCCCGACGTGCGTCCGTATCTCGACAAGTACGTCCGTGGCTCGGACGGCATCCAGGCGGTCGACCGCGTGAAGGTCATGAAGGCGCTGTGGGATTCGATCGGCTCCGAGTTCGGTGGCCGCCACGAGCTGTACGAACGGAACTACGCCGGCAATCACGAGAACGTCAAGGCCGAGCTGCTGTTCGCGGCCGAGAGCCGTGGCGACGTCGCCTCCATGAAGGGCTTCGCGGAGCAGTTCATGAGCGAATACGACCTCGACGGCTGGACCGTGCCCGACCTGATCGGCAACGCCGACGTCAGCGCGTTCTACAAGTAGAAACCCGCACTCCGCGCGCGGGCGGATGATCTCCGTTCCCCTGCCCGCCCGCGCGCGGCCCCAACATCCACCCACCGCGAAGGAGCGTCCGAGATGACCACGACCGCTTCGAACTCCGTGTCCCATCCCCCTGCACCGGAATTCGACGCAGTGGTCCTCGGACGCTCCTTCGCCTCCCAGCGGGTCTCGGCCCGGTTGCGCGACGAGCTACGGCTGGCGGTCCACGAGATCGGCACCGCGAGCGCCGTCCGCTACGACGACATCGACCATCGGTGGGAGATCCTCATCGGTGGCACCGTCGTCGGCCGAGCGAAGTTCGTCGTCGACGGACACGGCGGTCTCACATTGCAGGGCCGAGACGGCGCCGCGCTCGAGCGCGATGCCCTGACGGTGCACGGATTCCCGAATCTGTTCCGCCCCATCGTCGGTACGCGCACGGACCCCGTCGGGTACACGGTGTCCTGCATCGAGTACATGCGCAGCAACGGCCTGGACTACGTCGAGCGGCGGCTGCGGACGCCGGTCGCGGACGACGACTTCCCCGAGTTGTCGTTCGATCGGCCCACCCCGATCCTCTGGTTCGGCTGAGCAGTTCGGGGAGGACGCACGAGCGGGTGACGACCACGAGGTCGTCACCCGCCTGCGTGCGTCCGTGTCCGCATGCGCTCACCCCCTCAGGACCTCCGTGGGGGTGACGCCGTACCGCTTCCGGAAGGCGGCGGCGAAACGTCCCGGATGGCTGAAACCCCACCGAAAAGCTACATCTGCCACCGTTGTTCCCCCGGCAGCGAGATCCGCGTGGGCGCGATCGAGCCGGATGTCGCGCAGGCACGCGGACGGACTGCTGCCCACGTACTCGGAGAATGCCTCCTGCAACCTGCGCACGCTCGTCCCGGCGATCTCCGCCATGTCGGCTGCCGTCCAGACGCGACCCGGATCCTCCTGCAGAGCGTTCAACACCCGCCGAACCATGCCCGGGCGGGGTGCCGGTGACACGTCATCGACCGGCGCGACCGCCAGGACGAACGCCGCAGTGACCGCACCGCCGAGCTGGGCCGACACGAGAGGATTCGAGAGCAGCCGGGTCGGCCCGGCGAGCTGCTCGCTCAGCGATGCCACGAGACGGTGCCATTCCTGCGCCGAGCCTCGCAGATCGAGGCGGTCCGGGAGTTCGAGGCGCGACCGCAACGGACCACCGAGAATGCGGTCCGCTTCGCGTTCGAGATGATCTCGATCGAACTTGATTCCGAGGACCGAACATTCGGCATCCCACCGTGTGATGAGCGACGGGGTGTCCGCGCGGAAGACCGTCGCCGAGCCGGGTTCGGAGACGACAGTGCCCGAGCGCCCCTGCGATTCGAGCCGCCCGCTCAGCGGAATGTTCACCTCGTAGGCACCGGGATAATCGCATTCGATCGCGACCTCCGCTCCCCAGCTCATCCGGCCGATCGTGACGCCTCCGAGATCGGCCGAGACCAGTTCGAGCTCAGGACGATCCACCTTTCCGAGGTCCGTCAGCCGGTGCGGGAAGTACACGTCCGCCACGACGCGCGAGGCGTCGTCCCAGTCCTCGATCTCGCGCACACTCACGCCTTCGAGACTAACCGTTGCCGAGACCTGGATCACATAGTCGCGTGATTCGTCCAGGGACCGCGCAATGCGCATCGACCGGTCGGTCGGCGGACTCGTATGGTCCTGGCCACGTCAACAACGGTCCGGCCGTCGCCGGACGGCTCCCGACCCGGAGGTACACCGATGACCAGCACCCTTTCGTGGCTCGACGAGATCACCATGGAAGAACTCGAGCGCAATCCGTACCCGGTCTACGAGCGCTTGCGCGCCGAAGCTCCGATCGCCTTCGTGCCCGTCCTCGGCGCCTACGTGGCGTCCACGACCGAGGCGTGTCGTGCGGTCGCGGCCGGCGACGACTTCGACGGCATCATCACCCCCGCCGGTGGCCGCACCTTCGGTCATCCCGCGATCATCGGCGTCAACGGCGATATCCACCGCGACCTGCGGTCGATGGTCGAACCCGCCCTCCAGCCCGCCGAAGTGGACCGCTGGATCGAAGATCTCGTCCGCCCGATCGCACGACGCTACGTCGAGGCGTTCGAAGCCGACGGCAGGGCCGATCTCGTGGCCCAGTTCTGCGAGCCCGTGAGCGTGCGGTCGCTCGGGGACCTGCTCGGACTGAAGGATGTCAGTTCGGACAAACTGCGCGAATGGTTCCACAAGCTGTCGGATTCGTTCACCAACGCAGCGATGGACGAGGACGGAAACTTCCTGAGCCAGGAACGTTTCGACGAGGGCGACCGCGCCAAGGACGAGATCCGCTCCGTCGTCGATCCGCTGATCGACCACTGGATCGAGCATCCCGACGACAGCGCCATCTCGCACTGGCTGCACGACGGGATGCCCGAGGGACAGACGCGGGATCGCGACTACATCTACCCGACGCTGTACGTCTTCCTCCTCGGTGCCATGCAGGAACCGGGACACGCCATGAGTTCCACTCTGGCCGGCCTGTTCACCCGCCCCGAACAGTTCGAGGCCGTGGTGGACGAGCCGGGACTCATCCCCCGCGCGATCTCCGAAGGGATGCGCTGGACCTCGCCGATCTGGTCCGGCACCGCACGTATCGCCAAGCGCGACACCGTCGTGTCGGGAATCGAGATCAGCGAGGGTTCGGTGGTGATGCTGTCCTACGGGTCGGCGAACCACGACATCGACGTGTTCGACGCCCCCAGCTGCTACGACCTGAGCCGTCCGCCGCTCCCGCACCTCGCCTTCGGTGCCGGCAAGCATGCCTGCGCGGGAATCTACTTCGCGAACAACGTGAGCCGCATCGGTCTCGAAGAGCTGCTCGAGACCATCCCCAATCTCGAACGGGACACCTCCGAGGACGTCGAGTTCTGGGGTTGGGGTTTCCGCGGCCCGAAGACCCTGCACGCCCGGTGGGAGATCTGACCATGTCGTACACACTGACCGCGGGCACCGGCGTCGTTCCCTGCGAACCCGGCCGGACGGTGCTGGAAGCGTTTCTGCGCAACGGCAACTGGATGCCCAACTCCTGCAACCAGGGCACCTGCGGCACCTGCAAGATCAAGGTCCTCGACGGCGAACTCGATCATCGGAACTCGCCGGAGGAGACGCTCACCCCCGACGAACTCGCGGACGGATTCGTCCTCGCGTGCCAGGCCACACCGCGCGGCGACGTCGTCTTCGAGACCCCCGCAACGGAGGAATCCGCCGGCACGCATGTGCTGCGCGACGTCGTCGCCACCGTCACCGAGGTGCGCGACATCGCCGCCGACACGCGCAAGGTGTTGCTCACCGCCGACGAACCACTCGAGTTCTCGGCAGGGCAGTACGTGGAGGTGACGGTTCCCGGGACCGAGATCCGCCGGCAGTACTCGCTCGCGAATCCGCCCTCCGAGGCCAAGCAACTCGAACTGCACATCCGCCGGCAACCCGGTGGAATCGCGAGCGAATGGGTCTTCGAGCGCATCGACGTGGGTGAACGAGTCGCCGTCACCGGCCCGTACGGCGACTTCACCTTCGATCCGGAGGGCACCGGCCCGATCGTCCTGCTCGGCGGTGGGACGGGCCTCGCCCCGCTCGAGGCCATCGTCCGGCAGGCGCTCTCCCTCGCCCCCGACCGGCAGATCCTCCTCTACCACGGGGTCCGTACCTGCGCGGACCTGTACGACGCCGACTTCCTCCGCGAACTGGAGACCCGCCATCCCGGCTTCCGCTACGTCACCTGCGTGAGCAGGGAGAGCGGCGGAGACCGCGAAGGCTACGTCACCGACGCATTCCTCGAGGACGTCGCGTCCGCGAAGGAGTTCACCGGCTACATCTGTGGATCGGACGCATTCGTGGAAGCATCGGTGAAGGCGTTCAAGCGTCGCCGCATGTCGCCGCGACGCATCCGGCGCGAACGGTTCACCCCGGCCGGCTGAGTGCCGTCTCCCCGTACCGCTCGTGCGCCCGCGCTGCTCCGGCACCGCGATGCGCTCGAGCGGTACGGTCGTGTCGAAGGGTCTTTCCGCCTCCCGCCCCCGAGGGCCTTTCGACCCTCCACCCAGGGGTCCTAGGTATCCCTAGGCATTTGCCTGGTGTGACCGTAGCCACAGGCTGTCATCGTGGAGATATCGCCGGACACATCGCGTCGAGCCGGACCGGAAACCCGGTCACCACGAATCTTCAGTACAGGCTCGGCCGCGTCGGACACAGCCCCGTCCGTCCCGGGAACGAAGCCCGATACCTGGAGGATCCCATGACCGACATCGTGGAGCACGTGCGCACTCGCCTCGACGGCGCACTCGTCGAAGACCCGAGCACCGGGCGGTACCAGATCCGCCGCGACGTCTTCACCGACGAGGAGATCTTCGAACTCGAGATGAAGCACATCTTCGAGGGCAACTGGGTGTACCTCGCCCACGAGAGCCAGGTCCCGAACGTCGGTGACTACTTCACCACGTACATCGGCCGCCAGCCCGTCGTCATCAGCCGCGACAAGGAAGGCGAGCTGCACTGCCTGATCAACGCGTGCAGCCACCGCGGTGCGATGCTGTGCCGTCGCAAGACCGACAACCGCACCACCTTCACGTGCCCCTTCCACGGCTGGACGTTCCGCAACAACGGAAAGCTGCTGAAGGTCAAGGATCCCCGCGACGCCGGCTACCCCGAGCAGTTCAACACCGACGGCAGCCACGACCTGCGGAAGGTCGCTCGTTTCGAGAGCTACCGCGGTTTCCTGTTCGGCAGCCTGAATCCCGACGTCAAGTCGCTCGAGGATCACCTCGGCGACACCACGAAGATGATCGACATGCTGGTCGACCAGTCGCCCGAGGGCCTCGAGGTGCTGCGTGGTTCGTCCACCTACACCTACGACGGCAACTGGAAGCTGCAGGCGGAGAACGGTGCCGACGGCTACCACGTCTCGGCCACCCACTGGAACTACGCGGCGACCACCGCGCGTCGCACCGCCGGTGAGTCCAGCAACGAGACCAAGGCGATGGATGCCGGCACGTGGGGCAAGCAGGGCGGCGGCTACTACTCGTTCGACCACGGTCATCTGCTGCTGTGGATGTGGTGGGGCAACCCCGAGGACCGTCCGCTGTACCCGCGCAAGGACGAGCTGGCGAAGGAGTTCGGCGAGAAGAAGGCCGAGTTCATGGTCGGGGCCTCGCGCAACCTGTGCCTGTACCCGAACGTGTACATCATGGACCAGTTCTCTTCGCAGATCCGGCACTTCCGCCCGATCTCCGTGGACAAGACCGAGGTGACGATCTACTGCATCGCGCCGAAGGGGGAGAGCCCCGAGTCCCGCGCCAACCGGATCCGTCAGTACGAGGACTTCTTCAACGCGACCGGCATGGCCACCCCGGACGATCTCGAGGAGTTCCGCTCCTGCCAGAAGACCTACCTCGCGACCGCCGCACCCTGGAACGACATGAGCCGTGGCGCGACCCACATCCTCAACGGACCCGACGAGGTCGCGAAGGATCTCGGGATGACGAAGGTGCTGTCGAGCGGTGTCAAGACCGAGGACGAAGGCCTGTACCCGATCCAGCACGGCTACTGGCTCGAAACGATGCGCGAGGCCATCGCCGCCGAGAGCTCCGCCGCCGACCCGTCCGCGCTCTGAGAGGACCCGGAATCATGACTGCTGTACGCGAATTCACGCAGACCGACATCGAACAGTTCCTCTACCGCGAGGCCCGGTTGCTCGACGACCGCGAGTTCGAGCAGTGGCTCGAGTGCTACCACCCCGACGCCGAGTACTGGATGCCGGCCTGGGACGACGCCGGTGCTCTCACCGAGAACCCGCAGACCGAGATCTCGCTGATCTACTACCCGAACCGTGGTGGCCTCGAGGACCGGGTGTTCCGCATCCGGACCGACCGTTCGTCGGCGACCTCGCTGCCCGAGCCCCGCACGGGACACAACATCACGAACGTCGAGATCCTCGAGCGTCGTGGCACCGAGATCGACCTGCGGCACAACTGGTTCTCGTTGTACTTCCGCTACAACACCACCGACACCTACTTCGGGACCACCTTCCTCACCCTCGACGTCTCGGGCGCACAGCCGGTGATCAAGAAGAAGAAGATCGTCCTGAAGAACGACTACATCCACCACATCGTCGACGTCTACGTCGTCTAGTTCCACCCCGATCACGAAAGGAGGCACGTGCCATGGCTTACCAGGTGGCATTGAGCTTCGAGGACGGGGTCACCCGCTTCATCAAGGTCAACCCGAACGAGACCGTCGCCGACGCCTCGTACAAGGCACGCATCAACATTCCGCTCGACTGCCGTGACGGTGCGTGCGGAACCTGCAAGGCCTTCTGCGAATCGGGCAGCTACGACGGCGGCGACTACATCGAGGACGCTCTCACCGACGAAGAGGCCGAGCAGGGTTACTGCCTGCCGTGCCAGATGATGCCGGAATCCGATCTGGTGGTGCAGATCGCGAGCACCTCCGATGTCGCGAAGACCGCGGCTGCGTCGTACACCGCGACCATCACGGATCTGCGCCGCTTCTCCGAGAGCGTCGTCGGGTTCACCGTCGAGATCGACAACCGCGACGATCTGGTGTTCCTGCCCGGGCAGTACGTCAACATCGGCGTGCCCGGCAGCGACGACGGCACCGGCAAGCCCGCGACCCGCTCGTACTCGTTCAGCACCGGTCCGAACGAGAATTCGCTCGCGTTCCTGGTGAAGATCACCGAGGGCGGTCTGATGTCCGAGTACCTGCGCGACCGCGCGCAGGTCGGCGACACCCTCGAGTTCACCGGCCCGTTCGGCAGTTTCTTCCTGCGCGAGCGCAAGCGCCCGTCGCTGCTGCTCGCCGGCGGCACCGGCCTGGCGCCGCTGCTGTCGATCCTGTCGAAGATCGAGGCCGACGGCTCCGACCATCCGGTGCACCTGATCTATGGCGTCACCTTCGATCACGACCTCGTCGAACTCGACAAGCTCGAGGAGTACACGAAGAAGCTTCCGAACTTCACGTTCGACTATTGCGTGGCCGACGAGTCGTCGTCCGCTCCCAACAAGGGATACGTGACGGGCCTGTTCGAGCCGTCGCATCTCAACGACGGCGATGTCGACATCTACCTGTGCGGTCCGCCGCCGATGGTGGAGGCAGTTCGTAACCACCTGTCGGACAACGGCATCAATCCGACGAACTTCTACTTCGAGAAGTTCAACACGTCCGCGACCCCGGGCGGGGCAACCGCCCCGGTGGCGACGGACGCGGAGAAGGCCGCTGCCGAGAAGGCTGCCGCCGAGACCGGCCGTCCGGTGGTGCTCGAGAACCCCGAGCCCGGCAACTACGAAATCGGTGAGGAGCATCCGCCCGTCGCCGAGTCCGACGAACAGTTCGATGCCCGTATGGCTCTCGAACTCGGCGTCGTCGAACTGACGATCGGCCGGCTCACCCCCGAGCAACTCGTCGAGTTCCGCATCCTGGCCGAGGCGTCCGGCGCCTCGGTGGAGGGTGATCACTTCACCGACGCCGCGGCGTTCACCGACACCAACGCGGCCTTCCACGAGTTCCTCTTCCGTTGCTGCACCAACCCGGTCCTGCTCGAGGCCTACAACAAGCTCGAGGTGACCCGGCTGATGAAGCAGGTTCTGCGCGACGCGCAGTGGGTCGAGGAGCACATCGTCGACGAGCACATGAAGATCGTCGAGGCGTTCGAGAAGGGCGACAAGGCCGCCGCGCGCGACCTGATCGTCGTCCACTCGCAGCACGCCAAGGAGACGATGCGCCGCGCCATCGCCAGCGGCGCCCCGGCAGGTGCCTCTTCATGACCGAGACGAAGATCTTCCCGGGCCGGTTCGACGGCCGGTGCCTGACGATCACCGGCGCCGCGCAGGGCATCGGTCTCACGGTGGCGACCCGCATCGCCGCCGAGGGCGGTGAGGTCGTGCTCGTCGACCGCGCGGACCTCGTCCACGAGGTGGCCGAGCAGCTGCGCGAGGCCGGCGGCAAGGCGCATTCGGTGACGGCGGATCTCGAGACCTTCGAGGGCGCGGAGGAGGCGATCTCCCACGCCGTCCGCACCACCGGCCGCATCGATGTGCTGATCAACGTCGTCGGCGGCACGATCTGGGCCAAGCCGTACGAGCACTATGCGCCGGAGGAGATCGAGAAGGAGATCCGGCGGTCGCTGTTCCCCACCCTGTGGACGTGCCGCGCCGCCGCTCCCCATCTGATCGAGCGACGCGCCGGCACGATCGTGAACGTCTCGTCGGTCGCGACCCGCGGCGTCAACCGCGTGCCGTATTCGGCGGCGAAGGGTGGGGTCAACGCGATCACCGCGTCGTTGGCTCTCGAACTCGCCCCCTACGGGGTCCGCGTGGTGGCGACCGCACCGGGTGGCACCGTCGCTCCCGAGCGGCGGATCGCGCGCGGTCCGTCGCCGCAGTCCGAGCAGGAGAAGGCCTGGTACCAGCAGATCGTGGACCAGACCGTCGATTCCTCCCTGCTCAAGCGGTACGGCACGCTCGACGAGCAGGCCGCCGCGATCTGTTTCCTGGCCTCCGAGGAGGCCTCCTACATCACCGGCACGGTTCTCCCCGTCGCCGGAGGCGATCTGGGCTGACCGCCCCTCGCTCGGCCTCACCGGAGGCGCCAGTCCCTCCGGTGAGGCCACTTTTCTCCCCGAATCAGCTTGTGACTCCCCTCACAGACCGGAGCAGCTCATGACCCATGCCACGCAGACCTGGGCCAGTCCACAACATCGGCGCAGCGTCGTCTGGATCGTCGCGCTCGCCACCCTCGCGATCATCTTCGACGGCTACGACCTCGTCGTGTACGGCACCGTCCTTCCCACCCTGATGGCCGATCCGACCCAGCTCGGGGAGATCTCCGCCCAGCAGGGTGGTGCCCTCGGCTCCTACGCCCTCATCGGCGTCATGGTCGGTGCACTGCTGACCGGAGCGTTCGGTGACCGCGTCGGCCGGCGCAAGATGATGTTGATCAACATCGTCTGGTTCTCCGTCGGCATGGGTGCGGCGGCCTTCTCCACGAGCATCACGATGTTCGGCGCGCTCCGCTTCTTCACCGGCATCGGCGTCGGCGGTCTCGTCGCCACCGCCGGAGCCGTGGTCGCCGAGTTCGCTCCGCCCGGCAAGCGCAACCTGTTCAACGCCATCGTCTACAGCGGTGTCCCCGCCGGCGGTGTGATGGCTTCGCTGCTCGCGATCCTGCTGCGCGACGCCATCGGCTGGCGCGGACTGTTCCTCATCGGCGCGTTGCCCCTCGTCATCCTGCTTCCACTGGCACTGATGAAGCTTCCCGAGTCGCCGGCCTGGCTGCAGTCGCGGGGACGCTCCGACGAGGCGCAGCAGGTGTGCGAGAAGTTCGGTTTCCCGCTGCCGTCCGCAGCACCTGTCGCCTCCACCGAGAAGATCGGTTTCGCGGCACTCGCGACCCGCAAGTACGCCCTCGGTACGGGACTGCTCGGCATGATGAGCTTCGCCGGTCTGCTGCTCACCTACGGCCTCAACACCTGGCTGCCGAAGATCATGGCCGACGCCGGCTACAACGCCAACGGCTCGCTCGCCTTCCTGCTCGTCCTCAACGGCGGCGCCATCATCGGCGGCCTGCTCGCGTCGAAGGTCGCCGACGGCCGCGGACCGCAGTCCGTCATCGTCACCACCTTCTTCCTCGCGGCCGTCGCCCTGGTGCTGCTGACCCTCGGTTTCCCGCTGCCGGTGCTGCTCACCGCCGTCGCGATCGCCGGTACCGGCACGATCGGCACCCAGGTGCTCATCTACGGGTTCGTGTCCAACTACTACGACACCCCGGCTCGCGCCGCAGGTGTCGCATGGTGCGCCGGCTTCGGTCGCCTGGGCGGCATCGTCGGCCCGGTCATCGGCGGTCTGCTCATCGGTGCAGGCTTCGCGAACAACGTGAACTTCTACATCTTCGCAGGTATCGCACTCGCCGGCGGTCTGGTCACCTGGTTCGTGCCCCGTCCGGCCGGCACCGTCTCGCCGGTCCGCAGTTCCGACCGCCCCGCGCCGACTACCGTGGATGTGTGACGGACAACAGTGTGCTGATCGGCCGGAACTCCGAGTTGATGCAACTCGAACGCCTCCTCGACGAAGCCCGCGCGGGTGTTCCCTCGCTGGTCCTCGTCGAGGGGGCATCCGGCGTCGGAAAATCCTCCCTCGTCTCGTATTTCGTCGCTCGCCACGACGACCTCGTCGTCCACGACGCCACCGGGGCACGCTGGGAGGCCGACCATCCCTGGTCCGTGCTCGAACAGCTGCTCGGTGAGACCGTCACGGCCGGCGACCCGGTGGAGGCGGCACGCACGCTCCTCGACCGGATCGACGACGTGACGGTGATCGTCGTCGACGACGCGCACTACGCGGATGTCGAGTCGCTGCAGTCGCTGTCGTCGTCGCTGAGGCGAGCGCACGGACGTCCCCTGCTCATAATCTGGATCGTGCCCGACGTGCTTCCCGACGACGTCGCTCCGGCGACCGCAGACCTCCTCTCGAACAGCCACCGTGTGGACACCCTCCACGTCGGCGCTTTGGCGCCACCGGATGTCGCGCAACTCGCGCTGCATCGCATCGGCGTCGATCTGTCCGCGTGGACGGCACGTCGCCTGCAGGAACACACTCTCGGTAACGCCCGCTCGATCCTGCAGCTCCTCGACGAGATCCCCCGCGACGAATGGCACCGCTGGCAGGCACGTTTCCCTGCACCGAGACAACATGCGGGGAAGGTGAGTCGCATCCTCGCCCGATGCTCACCGGACACGCGCGCCCTCGTCGAAGCGGTCGCCGTCCTGGACACCGCCGCGACGCGGGGAGCCACCGAATCGCTCGCGCTCGTCGCCGAACTCGCCGAGGTCGGTGATACGACCGGACCGCTCGACGAGGCCCACCGGCTCGGCTTGCTCACGATGCGTGAGCAACGGGGCGTGGTGTCGCTGTCGTTCCCCGATCCCATGACCCGCGCCGCCGTGGCCGACGAGATCGGCCCGGCGCGCTGGCACAGCCTGCACGAGCGCGCCGCTTCGCTCGTCGACGACGAGGGCGCCCGGTTGTTCCACCTGGTGTCCGCGACACCGACCGGCAACGAGGAACTCGCCGCCGACCTCGACGCCTACGCCCGACAGTGCGCCGCCGACGGCGCCTGGTCCCAGGCGGCCGAAGCGCTCATCACCGCGAGCCGCATCACTCTCGACCGAGAATTGCGGACCCGCAGGATGATCCGCGGTGTCGACGCGCTGACCGGTGCGGCGGATCTGCCCCAGGCACAGACGTTCGTCCCCGAGATCGAAAGTGTGCCGAGCGGGCCGATGCGCAACGCCGTACTGGGCTATCTCGCCATCCAAAGGGGGCGAGCCGCGGAAGCGCATCACCTGCTCAGCGAAGCGTGGTCGATGCTCGACGATCCGAATTCCGAACCCGAACTCGCCGCGACGATCTCCCAGCGTATGGTGCTGCACTCGCTGGCGAGGCTGCGCGGCGACGATCTCGTCCTGTGGGCCGATCGCGCGGCGGACACCCTTCCCGAGACGGCTCCGCCCGTCGTCGAGTCGCGGGCCATCCGCGGACTCGGACTGGCGATGACCGGTCGCGTCGATGACGCCGTAGAATCGTATTCTGCTCTGTCCGAAGGTATTCGGCTCGGGGCACAGAGTCAGCGCATCCGCATGGCGGAGGGGTGGCTCGCGTTGGTGCTCGACCGGCCCGATCTCGCACGGACCGAACTCGAGGCGGCCGAACCCACCACCTTCCGCGGCGGGTCACTGCGTATCTCGCTGTGGGCGCAGGCGTGGCTCGCGCGAACACAATTCGCACTCGGTGCGTGGTCCGACGCGCTGCGCACCGTCGACCGCGCGGCGGCGCAACTCGATGCGACTCAACTCGATCTGCTCCGGCCGCTCGTCCACTGGACCGGCGCCCAGGTCCAGGCGCTGCGTGGGAACTGGACCGCCGCACGTGAACACGCCCATCGTGCCCGCGCCGGGAACAACGACTATTCGCTC
The DNA here is from genome assembly GCF_048381395.1 of Rhodococcus shunpengi. Taxonomy (NCBI): domain Bacteria; kingdom Bacillati; phylum Actinomycetota; class Actinomycetes; order Mycobacteriales; family Nocardiaceae; genus Rhodococcus; species Rhodococcus shunpengi. Next base: position 625,082 of record NZ_JBLWIU010000012.1, on the reverse strand, counting down.
ATGCTCGTACCGGCCTGCCTCTGCCTGGCGCAGTGCGCCGAAGTGGTATCCGACTACACGAGCGTGCTGCGTTATCTGCAACCGATCGTCACCCTGCGCGAGCGGGGAGCGGTCGACGAACCCGGTCACTGGCCGTGGCCGGATCTCTACGGCAACGCACTCGTGATCACCGGGCGCGTGGACGAGGCCGACGAATTCCTGCGGCGGCACGAGGAACTCGCCGCCGAACGCGGTCATCGGTCCGCCAAGGCGCGCCTCGGTTACGTGCGCGGCCGGATCCTCGGTGCCCGCGGCGACATCGACGCCGCCCGCGATGCGTTCGAACGGGCGCTCGACGAGATCGACACGCTGCCACTGCCCTACGACCGTGCGCGCATCAACTTCGCGTACGGCCAGACGATGCGCCGCGCGGGGCGTCGCCGCGACGCCGACGCGGTGATCCGCACCGCCCGCGAACTGTACTCGTCGCTCGGTGCCGTCTCGTACGTCGAACGTTGCGACCGGGAACTCAAGGCCGGTGGTCTTCGCACCGGCAACGGCGAGACCGAGACCCCGCGTTCGGATTTCACGACCCTCACTCCACAGGAACGCGCCGTGGCCACACTCGTCGCCTCGGGCCGCACCAACAAGGAAGTCGCCGGTGAGCTGTTCCTGTCCGTCAAGACCGTGCAGTACCACCTGACCCGCGTGTACTCGAAATTCGGCATCCGCTCGCGCAGCGAGCTCGCCGCGAAGTTCCGACAACAGGATCGAGGTTGACCATTGACCGCCGTGGACGATCGCCCCACCGACGAGACCGATCTGTTCGAACGCCCCGTGCGTCCCGTCGTCGGACCGCGCGGGATACTCCGGGATCTCGGCCCACGATACGCCGCGAACGGCTTGATCGGGCTCATCTTCTCGTGCACCGGACCGGTCGCGGTGATCCTCGCCGCCGGCGCCGCGGGCGGGCTGAGCGCACCGCAGTTGGCGTCGTGGATCTTCGGGGTGTTCGTCCTCAACGGGCTGCTCACCATCGTGATGAGCGTCGCCTACCGGCAACCGCTCGGGTTCTTCTGGACCATCCCCGGCACCGTGCTGGTCGGCGGGTCGCTCACCCATCTGAGCTGGGCGGAGGTGGTCGGCGCGTTCTTCGTGACAGCGGCCCTCGTGACGGTGCTGGGGGCGTCGGGACTGGTACGCCGAGTGATGGAAGCGTTGCCGATGCCCATCGTCATGGCGATGGTCGCGGGAGTGTTCCTGAAGTTCGGCATCGATCTGGTTTCGGCGCTCGGTTCCGACGTCGCCATCGCCGCACCGATGGTGATCGTCTTCCTCCTGCTCAGTTCCGTTGCGGTCCTCGGTAAGTGGATGCCTCCGATCCTCGGCGCTCTGCTCGCCGGGGTGGGCGCGGTCGCGCTGTCGGGCCGGTTCTCACCGTCCGGGACCGACAGCGCGGTCTTCGCCGCACCGGTGTTCACCGCGCCGCAGTTCACGTGGTCGGCGATCCTCGAACTCGTCGTGCCGCTCGCGATCACCGTGCTGGTCGTGCAGAACGGGCAGGGCATCGCGGTGTTGCGCTCGGCCGGGCACAACCCGCCCGTCAACGTCTCGGCGATCGCGTGCGGACTGTGGTCCTTCCCTGCCGCGTGCGTCGGCGCGGTGTCGACCTGTCTGACCGGACCGACCAACGCGCTGCTCGTGTCGTCGGGCGAACGGTCCCGTCAGTACACCGCGGCGATCACGTGCGGGACGCTGGCGATCGTCTTCGGACTGTTCGCACCGCTGTTCGTCCGGTGGATGATCGCCGCACCCGTCTCGTTCGTCGCGACCCTCGGCGGCCTGGCGATGCTCAAAGCGTTGCAGGGCGCCTTCGTGGCCGGGTTCGCGAGCAAGCACACCATGGGTGCGCTCGTCGCGTTCGTGGTCACCGCCTCGAACATCACCGTCTGGAACATCGGCGCGGCGTTCTGGGGGCTCGTCGCGGGTGTGGCCGTGTCGTGGCTGATGGAGCGTCCGGACTTCAGCCGCTGATCCCGACCCCGACGTACTCGGCGAGGTGCTCGCCGGTGAGCGTCGACCGCTGCTCCACCAGTTCGCTGGGGGTGCCCTCGAAGACGATGCGTCCGCCGTCGTGGCCTGCGCCGGGACCGAGGTCGATGATCCAGTCGGCGTGGGCCATCACGGCCTGGTGGTGTTCGATGACGATCACCGACTTGCCGGACTCGACGAGCCGGTCGAGCAGACCGAGCAGCTGTTCGACGTCGGCGAGGTGCAGGCCCGTGGTGGGTTCGTCGAGGATGTAGGTCTCCCCCTTCTCGGCCATCGCGGTGGCGAGCTTGAGACGCTGCCGCTCACCACCCGAGAGCGTGGTCAGGGGCTGGCCGAGCCGCAGATACCCGAGGCCGACGTCGGACAGTCGCTGCAGGATCTTCGACGCCGCCGGGGTGCGCGCCTCACCGTCGGCGAAGTACTCCTGAGCCTGGGCGACGGACATGCCGAGCACCTCGGCGATGTTCTTCCCCGCCAGGGTGTACTCGAGCACCGCGGCCTGGAAGCGCTTGCCCTCGCAGTCCTCGCAGACCGATTCGACGGTGGCCATCACCCCGAGGTCGGTGTAGACGACACCGGCACCGTTGCAGGTCGGGCAGGCGCCCTCGGAGTTGGAACTGAACAGGGCCGGCTTGACACCGTTGGCCTTCGCGAACGCCTTGCGGATGGGTTCGAGCAGACCCGTGTAGGTCGCGGGGTTGCTGCGACGCGAACCCTTGATGGGGCTCTGGTCGATCGTGACCGCGCCGTCGCGGTCGGCCACCGAACCGTGGATCAGCGAACTCTTGCCCGACCCGGCCACGCCGGTCACCACGACGAGCACGCCGAGCGGGATGTCGACGTCGACGTTCTGCAGGTTGTGCGTGTCGGCGCCGCGGACCTCCAGGGCGCCGTTCGGGGTGCGCACCGTCGGTTTCAGCGACGCCCGGTCGTCGAGGTGGCGACCGGTGAGGGTGTCGGCACGCCGCAGTTCGTCGACGGTGCCCTCGAAGACCACCTGTCCGCCCTCGGTGCCGGCGCGCGGGCCGAGATCGACGATGTGGTCGGCAATCGCGATGGCCTCGGGTTTGTGTTCGACGACGAGCACGGTGTTGCCCTTGTCGCGCAGTTGCAGCAGCAGGTTGTTCATCCGCGCGATGTCGTGCGGGTGCATGCCGATCGTCGGTTCGTCGAAGACGTACGTGATATCGGTCAGCGACGATCCGAGATGGCGGATCATCTTGATGCGCTGCGATTCTCCACCGGACAGGGTGCCGGTGGGGCGGTCCAGCGACAGATATCCCAGCCCGATGTCCGCGAAGGAGTCGAGCAGATGACGAAGGTTCTTCAGCAGCGGAGCGACCTGCGGAAGATCCAGTCCGCGCACCCATTCGGCGAGATCGCTGATCTGCATCGCGCACACGTCCGCGATGCTCCTGCCGTCGATCTTCGACGACCGCGCCTCGGGGGCGAGACGCGTCCCTTCACAGTCCGGGCATGTGGAGAAGACGACGGCCTTCTCGACGAACGCACGGATGTGCGGTTGCATCGCGTCGAGATCCTTGGCCAGGAACGACTTCTGGATCTTCGGGATCAAACCCTCGAAGGTGACGTTGACGCCCTCGACCTTGACCTTGGTGGGTTCCTTGTAGAGCAGGTCGTGGAGTTGCCGCTTGGTGAACTTCGCGATCGGCTTGTCGGGATCGAAGAAGCCGCACCCGCGGTAGATCCGGCCGTACCAGCCGTCCATGCTGTAACCGGGGATCTTCAGGGCACCCTCGTTGAGCGAGAGACCGTCGTCGTAGAGCACGGTCAGGTCGAAATCGGAGACCGACCCCTTGCCCTCACATCGCGGGCACATGCCCCCGAGCCGGTTGAAGGTCACCTTCTCGGCCTGGGTCTTCCCCGCGCCCCTGTCCACCGTCACCGCACCGCTGGCCCGCACCGACGGCACGTTGAACGAGTAGGCGTTGGGCGGACCGATGTGCGGCTCCGCAACCCGGCTGAACAGGATGCGGAGCATCGCATTGGCATCGGTGGCGGTGCCCACCGTCGAGCGCGGATTCGATCCCATCCGTTCCTGGCCGACGATGATCGCCGCGGTGATGCCGTCGAGCACGTCGACGTCCGGGCGGGCCAGGGTCGGCATGAATCCCTGCACGAACGCGCTGTACGTCTCGTTGATCAGACGCTGCGACTCGGCGGCGATCGTGCTGAACACCAGCGAACTCTTGCCCGAGCCGGACACACCGGTGAACACCGTCAACCGCCGCTTGGGGATCTCCACACTGATGTCGCGGAGGTTGTTCACGCGCGCTCCGTGGACCCGGATCGCGTCGTGGTTGTCGGCGACGTGTGCTGCGTGTGCCGGTGTGTCCTTCGTCGAGGTCATGTTCGAAGACTCCAGTGGTCGTATGGATGCGGGCGGAACGGATGCGACGATCGGAGAGTAAGGCCGACCGTGGGATCGGTCAGCGCAATTGCTGGATGCGGACCATGTTGCCCGCGGGGTCGCGGAGGGCGCAGTCGCGGACGCCGTACGGTTGGTCGGTGGGTTCCTGGACGATCTCGGTGTCGCCGGCCTGCAGTTGCTCGAACGCCCCGTCGAGATCCTTCGTCGCCAGGATGATCGACGCGAAGGTGCCCTTGGCCATCATCTCGGCGATGGTGGCGTTCTCCTCCTCCGTGATGCCGGGGTCGGCGTCCGGTGGGTACAGCACCAGGGACGTACCGGGAGTGTCGCTGCGGCCGAGGGTGATCCAGCGCTTCCCGGCGTAGCCGACGTCGTTGAGGACCTCGAAGCCGAGGGTGTCGCGGTAGAACGCGAGGGACGCCTCGGGATCGGTGTGCGGAAGGAATGTCTGGTGAATCGTGATGTCCATGCCGATCACGGTATGACCGGCGGACCCGTCCGCGCTTCTCGATTCCTGATCGGTCTGGTGACATTCTTCGCCACGCACGACGGGATGCCGTTCGTCTCCTCGGCCGCCTGCTTGCGGTACACGCTCGGGGGCACGCCGACGAGTTCCGTGAACCGGGTACTGAAGGTGCCGAGCGACGAGCAGCCCACCTCGAAGCACACCTCGGTGACGGTGAGGTCGCCGCGTCGCAGCAGCGTCATGGCCCGTTCGATGCGCCGGGTCATGAGATACGAGTAGGGCGACTCGCCGTACGCGAGCCGGAACTGGCGGCTGAGGTGGCCGGCCGACATGTTCACGCCGCGGGCGAGGGCCTCGACGTCGAGGGGCTGGGCGTACTCGCGGTCGATGCGGTCGCGGACGCGTCGCAGCAACGCGAGGTCGCGCAGGCGCTGATCGGTGACGGGTTTACCGGGCACGGGTCCGATCGTGCCACGATGCGCCGCCTCGATCCTGTCGTCGTGCGCTTCCACAGCACACCCGCCCCGTGCGGATCCCGGGACCACAAATCGGACCCGCCGGGACCGGAAAACTGACACTCTGTCGATACCTGCTCGTACGGACGAAAGGTCACCGATGGCTCGTGCGGTTCGCGTCGTCGTTCTCGGATCGGGATCGTGGGGAACCACGATCGCGTCGTTGGCCGCACGCAATACCCCGACGACGTTGTGGGCCCGCAACGACGACATCGCGCGCGAGATCGACACCGAGCACCGCAACCGTCGTTATCTCGGCGAACGTCCGCTACCGCAGAGCCTGCGCGCGACCTCCGATCTCGAAGAAGCCGCGCGCGAGGCCGACGTCCTGGTGGTCGGTGTGCCGTCGCACGCGGTGCGCAAGACACTCGAGCAGGTCGTCGACGAGATCCGCGCGTGGGTCCCGGTCGTCTCGCTCGTGAAGGGTCTCGAACCGGGCACCCGCCTCCGGCCCACCGAGGTGATCGCCGAATGCCTTCCGGGGCACCCCGTCGGGTTGCTCGCGGGTCCGAACATCGCCGGGGAGATCGCCGACGGCATGGCCGCCGCGTCGGTGGTCGCGATGCAGGACGAAGCCGTGAGCGCGGCGCTGCAACCGCTGTTCGCCACGTCGTTGTTCCGCGTCTATCGCAACACCGACGTTCTGGGCTGCGAGCTGGGCGGGATCCTCAAGAACATTGTGGCGATCGCGGCCGGCATGGCCGAGGGGCTCAGCGTCGGCGACAACACCCGCGCGATGGTCCTTTCCCGCGGGCTGGCGGAGATGACGCGCCTCGGCGAGGCCATGGGCGCGGATCCGCGGACGTTCGCGGGCCTCACGGGGATGGGCGATCTCATCGCGACGTGCACGAGCCCGTCGTCGCGGAATCGCCGAGTCGGTGAGGCGCTGGCGCGCGGGCTCAGCATCGATGAGGCCGTCGAGGCGCTGGGGCAGGTCGCCGAAGGGGTGAAGACCGCGCCGACGGTCATGGAACTCGCCCGCGAGTACGGGGTGGAGATGCCGATCGCCGCCGAGGTCGCCGCCGTGGTGACCGGGAAGAGCACCCCCACCGACGCCTATCGGGGATTGCGGCGCGTCACTCCCGGCGACGAGAAGGACATCGTCTGACCTTCTCTACAGCTTTCTCGGAAGAATCGTAGAAAGCCGAATATTCACCTGTCGTGTGCTCGCGACCGACTGAACGAACGCTCGGTGAAGTGATGTGCCATCGTGGTGGCATGACTTCTGCCGCCGACACGCTGTCATCCCTGCTCGACACCCGTTTCAGCTGCCGCGCGTTCCTGACGAAGCAGGTCCCGCGCGAGGACATCGAACGCATGCTGCGGATGGGTCAGCGCACCGCGTCCTGGTGCAACTCGCAGCCCTGGCAGGTGCACATCGTCAGCGGCGACGCCACCGACCGCCTGCGCGACGCCGTCTACGCGCAGGCCACCTCGGGGAACATGGACCCCGACATCCCGGGACCGGCCGAATACCGCGGTGCCTACGCCGAACGTCGCCGTGGCGCCGGCTACGCCCTGTACAACGCGCTGGGCATCGCGCGCGACGACTACCAGCGCCGCGCCGAGCAGATGCTCGAGAACTACCGCTTCTTCGGCGCACCCCACGTCGCGATCATCACCTCCGACAAGGCCCTCGGCGTGTACGGCGCCGTCGACTGCGGTGGTTACGTCTCGACCTTGCTGCTCGCCGCCGAATCGCTCGGCATCGCTGCCGTCCCGCAGGCCGCCGTCGCGATGACGGCCACCGCGCTGCGACGCGAACTGAACATCGGCGACGACCGCGACATCGTCTGCGCCATCTCGTTCGGCTACGCCGACGAGGCGCACCCGGCCAATGCGTGTCGCACCGATCGCGCGTCGCTCGACGAGACCGTCGAGTGGGTCGACTGAACTCTCGGTGGCTCCGGCTGGGTCAGTCGTTCTGGGCGCGCAGATAGCGCCCGAAGTGCGGAACGGTGAACCCGATGAACCCGCGCTCGGCGGAGTAGATCAGGCCCTTCTTGATCAATCCGTCGCGCGCGGGTGACAGGGAGGCAGGCTTCCGTCCGAGTTCGACGGCGATCTTCGAGGTCGCGACCGGCCCGTCGTCGCCCGACAGATCCGCCATCGCCCGCATGTATTCGCGTTCGGCGGGAGTCGCCCGTTCGTAGCGGGAGCCGAAGAAGCCGACGGCGAGTTCCTCTTCCGCCGTGGGTGCCGCGACCCGCACGTCGTCGACGGTGATCGGCGAATCCGCCGCGACGTCCCAGGTCGCCTTGCCGTAGGCCTGCACGAAATACGGGTAGCCGTCGGCGGTTTCGTACAGCAGGTCGAGGGCGTCCTGCGTGAACTCGACGTCCTCTCGTGCCGCGGGCGCGATGAGAGCGAGATCCGCTGCCGCACGGTCGAGTCGGTCGATGCGGTGGTAGGTGAACAGCCGCTCGGAGTAGGACTTCGATGCCGACAGCACGGCGGGCAGGTGCGGCAGACCGGCCCCGACGACGATGAGCGGCGCGGCGTCCTGGCTCAACTCGTGGCAGGCACCGCAGATCGCCGAGACGTCGTCGGGTCCGAGGTCCTGCATCTCGTCGATGAACAGCGCGATGCCCACGCCCACGTCGCGCGCGAGTCCTGCTGCGTCGACGAGCAGTTCGACGAGGTCGATCTCGATGTCACCCGAATCGGCCCGCCCTTTCACGGCCGGGGCGTCGATGCCGGGCTGCCAGCGTTCGCGCATGCCCTTGTCGGCGGTGGCCCGCAGCGCGAACGACTTGAGCACGCCGAGGAAATACTCGACCGATTCCGGATCCGGATGCGCGGCGGCGATCTCGCGGACCGCCATGTGCAGCGCGGACGACAGCGGGCGTCGCAGTCCTTGATCGGGACGGGCCTCGATCTTGCCGGTGCCCCAGCTCTTCGCGATGGCGGCGGAACGCAGATGGTTGAGAAGGACGGTCTTGCCGACACCGCGGAGACCGGTGAGGACGACGCTGCGTTCGGGTCGTTCCCGGGCGATCCGTTCGAGGACCACCTCGAACGCGGTGAGTTGCTTCTCGCGGCCGGCGAGCTCGGGCGGGCGCTGTCCCGCGCCCGGGGCGTACGGGTTGCGGACAGGATCCATCCGTCGATGCTAACGGCGAGCTCATCGGATTCTGAGCTCATCTAGTGCGTGTCGTAGACGGCGGTATTCGCGTATGTCCGAGCCCGAAACCGCAGTTGTTGTCGACTTTTCGGCGAATTGTCGACAACAACTGCAACCTCGGCGGTCCGGAGCGGCATGCACGCATGCGCATTTCAGACTTTGACATTCATTTTCGATAGGGGTTATTCCTTTCCCCATGACAACGCTCTCCCGCTACGGTGGCGCCGCCTTCACCGTCGTCGCTGCAACCTTCGCCGCCGCATGCGGCGGCACCACCGAAGCCGACACCACTGCGGCCGATACCACCGAGACGACGACCGCCGCCACCGCTTCCGAAGTGGCGACGGCACAGCCGCGCCTCGCCCTGACCTACGACGGTGGCGTCCTCGTCGTCGACGAAGAAGAACTCACCGTCGTCGACGACTTCGCACTCGACGGCTTCAACCGTCTCTCCCCCGCCGGCGACGGACGCCACGTGCTGATCTCCACCGAGGGCGGATTCCGCGCCCTCGACACCGGCAGCTGGACGGAGGCCCACGGCGACCACGGTCACCACTACGCCGGCGGACCCGCCCTCACCGACCTGACGTTCGCCGCCGAGAAGCCCGGGCACGTCGTGCCGCACGCCGGGGTCACCGCCCTGTTCGACGACGGCACCGGACGCATCGACGTGTTCGACCCCGCCGACCTCGCCTCGACGACCGACCTGCCGCATCTCGACAGCCGCACACTCCCCGAGGCCCACCACGGCGTGGCCGTTCCGATGCCCGACGGCGGCATGCTCGTCACCCTCGGCGATTCCGAGGAGCGGACCGGTGTGGCACTGCTCGACGAGAACGGCACCGAGATCACGCGCGCCGAACAGTGCCCGGGCGTGCACGGTGAGACGGTCGCGGCCGACGGGGTCGTCGCCTTCGGATGCGAGGACGGCATGGCGATCTTCCGCGACGGGACGTTCACGAAAGCGTCGGTGCCCGACCCCTACGGCCGGATCGGGAACCAGGCCGGCAGCGAGGATTCGCCCGTCGTCCTCGGCGACTACAAGACCGATCCCGACGCCGAGCTCGAGCGCCCCGAGCGCGTCGCGCTCGTGGATACCCGCACCGCGTCGGTGCGCCTCGTCGACCTCGGCACGAGTTACACCTTCCGTTCCCTCGGCCGCGGACCGGCGGGTGAAGCGCTCGTTCTCGGCACCGACGGCAACCTCCACGTGATCGATCCCGAGTCCGGCGAGATCGTCCGGCGGATCGAGGTGCTCGAGCCGTGGACCGAGCCCGACGAGTGGCAGACACCTCGGCCCGCACTCGAGGTGCAGGGCGGAACGGCGTTCGTCACCGATCCCGCCACCGATTCCCTGTACGCGGTGGACGTGGCCTCAGGTGAGATCCGTACGGCCGAACTGCCGCACACCCCGAACGAGATCAGCGGTGTCGCCTGACTCCGCTACCTGAGTATTCGGCTTTCTAGCGTTACTGCTAGAAAGCCGAATAGTTTCCTCACATCCACCGGATCGAGACATTTGCGCAACGTGATCCGCCTCACTCCACAAGTGCACGAAACGGAAATCTCCGTCAAAACGGTTGGGGAGACGATATTCTCGTCGCCTGATCCCGAAGACAACGATTGTGTAACGTGGCGACGCACCTGTTTCCGATCGGGAGGTACCGCCCGTGCTGTTGACCGAAGTCCGTACCCGACCTGTTCGATCCTTGTTGATCGCCATCGGGCTGACGGTCTCGGCCCTGGCAGTCGCCGGATACCTGCGCGACGCGGTGAACGAGTACCTCATGGATCTCGACGTCTTCCGCGACGCCGGCTGGGCCTTCCTGCACCACACCCCGCTGTACACCGAGGGGTTCTTCAGTCATTCCGGTTTCCGGTTCATCTACCCACCCTTCGCGGCGTTCCTCTTCGCCCCGATGGCGTTGGTGGGCAGCACCGCCCTGCAGGTGTTGTGGACGATCGGGCTCATCGCTCTCGTGTGGTGGGTGCTGAAGGTCGTCTATCAGCGACTCGACATGTCGCAGCCGAGTCTGATCGCGGCCGCGTCGCTCGGACCGGTGCTGTGGCTCGAGCCGTTCCGCTCCAACTTCACGTTCGGCCAGATCAACATCGTGCTCATGGCACTGGTGGTCGCCGATCTGCTCGGCGTGATCCCGAAGCGCTTCCGCGGTGTCGGCATCGCGCTGGCCGCCGCCATCAAGGTGACCCCGGCCGCCTTCGGCCTGATCTTCCTGCTGCGCCGCGACTGGCCGTCGGCATTCCGTGCGCTGGGCGCCTTCGCCGCGACCGTCGCGTTCGGCTACTGGCTGCGCCCCGATTCGACCGTCTACTTCTGGACCACGGAGTTCTTCGCGACCGACCGCGCCGGCGACCCGTCGTTCTTCCGCAACCAGGCGCTCACCGGTCTCATCGCCCGTTTCGACTTCTCCGACGGCACCGCCAAGGCGCTGTGGCTGGCCGGTGCCCTGGTCGTCGTGGCCGGTACCGCGTGGGCCGCGTACCGCTTCCTGCGTGCCGACGAACCCGTGGTCGCGGTGGCCCTGGTGGGCCTGGCGTCGCTGCTCGCCGCTCCGATCGCCGTCACCCACCATTGGGTGTACGCGCTGTTCCTCGTGCCGCTGCTGGTCGCGCCGGCCTACCGCCGCTGGTGGCCCGTGCTGGTGCCCGCGACCGTCGTCTTCCTCATCGGACCCAACCACCTGCTGCGTGAGGCGTCCTCCGGCGGTTGGGTCGAGCAGTTGCTCCTCGAAGTGCTCGGCACCTCGCAGTGCCTGGCCGCGATCGCGGTCTTCGTCGCCGCGATGATCGCCGCGCGCAGCCGCCGCCCCGGGGCCGAGGCTCCTATGGAGGCCCGCCCGGTGGATGCACAGGAGGCCGTCCTGGAATCCGGCGAGAGTGCCGAGACCGCTCAGGTCCAGAACGCCGACGCGAACAGGTAGAGGCCCGTCCCGACGACGGTGCTCAGCGCGGCGTTCCGTCGCCACAGGTGCACGGCGATCGTGCCCGCGAGACCGGCGGTCGCCGGGAGCCAGGTCGACTGCCCCACATCGCGCAGCGTGTACATCACGAGGATGACCATGACCCCCGCGGGCATCGTGCGGCCGAGGAAGTCGACGAAGGCGGAGTTCTTCAGTGCCGACAACGCGAGGAACGGCGCCGCGCGCAGCGCGACCGTCACGACGAACATCACCGCCAGGGCGCCGAGGACGTACGCGGCGCCGGGCACCGACTCAGGCACGGGCCACCTTGTTCCGGTAGACGAACCGCACGAACAGGCACACCACGAACAGCCCGAGGCCGACGACGAGCATCTGCTCCTTCGCGACCAGCAACGCGACGAGACCGCAGACCAGCGCGATCACCGGTGCCGGCACGTCGCGGTTGGCGCGGAAGGCATCGATGGCGAGGACCGCGAACAGCGCCGTGAGCGCGAACTCGAGCCCGGCGAGTCCCTCCGGGAGCACCGCGCCGATCAGCGCGCCGACCGTGCCCGACACCACCCACATCAGTTGGCACAGCACCTGGACCGTGAGGATGCGGGTTCCCGTCAGCTGCTCACGTGCCTTGGGCGCGACGATCGCGTACGACTCGTCGGTGAGCGCGTACACGCCGTAGAGACGCCCGAGCCTGCTGCGGATGCGGTGCAGGGGGAACGACAGGCCGTAGAAGACGTGCCGGAAGTTCACGAGCAACGTCGCCGCCGCGACCGACGCGAGCGGGGTGACCGCCGCGATGAGACCGATCGCGAGGAACTCCATCGACCCCGCGTAGATGACGGTGGAGAAGATCGGTGCCCACCACCAGTCGAACCCGCCCTGGGTGAGCACCACCCCGAACGCGAGCCCCAGCGGGATCAGTCCGAGACCGACGGCCCAGGAGTCCGCGATACCCGCGCGGATCTCGAGGGAGCGACGGTCGGGCATGCTCATCAGGCTATCGCCGGGGCAGTGGTCTCTACGCCCGGCCCTGCCGGACTCGGAGCCACCCGTGTCCGGCCCGAAGGAAGGTGATCTGTGTCCACCTCGTTCACGGAGGTCGTGTCCTCCGCGTGGCAGGCCGTGTCGACCGTCGACGAGCCCGCACCGACGATGGTCGTCGTCGGGACGGCGATCGTCGCGCTCGTGCTCGTGACCGTCCGTCCGCTGTGGTTGAAGACCCGCCATGTCATCACGCAGGCGCACGAGGGGTCGCACGCGCTGGTCGCAGCGCTCGTGGGCCGCAAACTGTCGGGTATCCGCCTGCACAGCGACACCTCGGGGGTGATGGTGTCGTCCGGCAATCCGCGCGGTCCCGGCATGGTCGCGACGACCTTCGCGGGATACACCGGCCCGGCCGTGCTCGGTTTCGCCGCGGCGACGCTGTTGACGCTGGACCGGCCCGCCGCGGTCCTGTGGTCGATCCTCGCCGCCCTCGCCGTCCTGTTGCTGCTGATCCGCAATCTGTACGGCTTCGTCTCCGTGGTGATCGCGGGAGCGCTCGTCGGCGCGGCCGCCTATCTCGGTGATCCGGTGGTTCGGTACACCGCGGCATACCTGATCACCTGGGTGCTGCTCCTCGGCGCGACCCGCCCGGTCCTCGAACTCGCCCGCACCCATTCGCGCGGTCGCGGCCGGGGTTCGGATGCCGACCAGTTGCGCTGGCTCACCCGGCTCCCGGCCGCGGTGTGGATCGCGCTGTTCGCGATCGTCACAGCGGGTACCGCCTTCTACGGCGTCACACGGATCGTGGTGACCCAGCTGTCCTGAATCGTCAGGGCGCCGGCGACACCTCGTCGTAGCGGGCGAGCAGGGCCCGGCGCAGGATCTTGCCGCTGGGCAGTCGCGGAACCTCGCCGAACTCGATCGTGCGCGGCACCTTGAAGTGCGCGAGGCGTTCGCGGGTGTACTCGACGAGTTCGGCCGCGAGGGCGTCGTCCGCCCGCACGCCGTCCACGGGTGTGACGACGGCGTGGACGCGTTGGCCCATCTCCTCGTCGGGCAGGCCGACGACGGCGACGTCGAGGACGGCGGGGTGCATCGTCAGCACGTCCTCGGCCTCGACGGGGTAGATGTTGACGCCGCCGGACAGGATCAGATCGGTGCGCCGCGCCGAGAGGTACAGGTAACCGTCCTCGTCGACGTGCCCCAGATCGCCGAGGGTCGTCCAGCCCTTGTCGTTGTAGGCGGCGGCGGTCTTCGCCGGATCACCGTGGTACTCGAAGTCCAGGCCGTCGCCGATCCACACCTGGCCGATCTCGCCGGGCCCGAGTTCGCGGCCGGACTCGTCGCAGATGTGCACCTGACCCAGGGTCGGACGGCCGACGGAACCGCGGTGCTCGAGCCATTCCGGTGTCGTGATCATGAAGAATCCGTTGCCTTCGCTGCCCGCATAGAACTCGAGGATCTTCGGCCCGAACCACTCGATCATGCGTTCCTTGACCTCGACCGGGCACGGCGCCGCCGCGTGGACCACGACACGCAGGCTCGACACGTCGTAGCGCGTGCGGGTCGGTTCGGGGAGCTTGAGCAACCGCACGAACATCGTCGGGACGAACTGGGCATGGGTGACGCCGTACCGCTCGATGGCGTCGAGTGTGCGTTCGGCGTCGGAGGTCTCCATCACCAGCGCCGTGCCCCCGTTGCGGACGGTTCCCATCGTCCAGCCGAGCGGTGCCGCGTGGTAGAGCGGTCCGGGGCTGAGGTAGACGGAGTGCGGACCGAATCCGAAGGCGTCGCGCATCGTCGAGTCGATGGCCAGGCCCGTGCCGAACGGGGCGCCGGTGAGCGCGGGCAGGATTCCCTTCGGACGTCCCGTGGTGCCCGACGAGTACAGCATGTAGTACCCCTCGAGTTCGTCGTCGACGGGTGTATCGGGCAGGGCCGAAACAACGTCGGCGAGGATCTCGGCGCCGCTAGGCGAGCTGTCACCGGTGGTGAACCGCGCCCCGAGGACGGGGTTGCCGCCGGCGACGACCGCTCCGAGGCGGTCGAGACGTTCCGAGTGCACGAGCACACGCGCACCGCAGTTCTCGACCACGTAGGCGGCCTCGTCGTCGGACAGGTGCCAGTTGACGGGCGTGTAGAGCAGGCCGGTGCGCTGCGCCGCCCACACCACGGGGAAGACGTCGAGGCAGTTCTCCATGAGGATCGCGATGTGGTCGCCGGCCCGCAGGCCGTGCTGCCGGAACAGGTGGGCGATGCGGTTGGACGCGGATTCGAGTTCGCGGTAGGTGAGTGTTGCACCGTCCTCGACCATGACGATCGCGGGCTTGTCGCCGAAGGCGGCGGCGAGATCGGTCGGGTTCATCGACGGCATCGTCATCGGTCACTCCCTCGTGGACGTCGGCGACAAGTATTACCTGTATAACGATGTGTCGGCCAGGCTTCGTCGAAAACTCTTCCGATATCGCGAGCAGTTCCGAGGGGTCCACAAACTTCGGCACACATGGTTAACTACGTTGACGACCACATCGAAGGAGCGTCATGGACTTCGCGTTGAGCGACGAACAGGTGGCCCTCGGCGAGAGCGAGCGCGCGTGGCTCACCAAGAACGACCCGATCGCCGCGCGCAGACCGGGCATCGACGACGGACCCGCGCACCTCCCTACCGACGGACTCCGCCACCTCGCGCACTCGGGCTCGATCGGGCTGCTCACCACCGAGACAGGCGGCACCCACGTCGATCTGGCCGTGCTCGTCGAGGAACACGGACGGGCCGGCGGCGCGCTTCCCGTCGCTGAACTGGCAGTCGCGGCCAGTCTTCTCGAGACGATCGGTCATCCCGCGGCCGCAGCGGCGGAGAGCGGTGAGCGCGTCGTGCTGCCCGCCCTGTCGTCACCCGAGAAGTCCGGCCTGCAGGCACGATTCGACGGGGACGCCCTGGTTCTGAGCGGTACGACGGCACCGATCACCGGCCTGATCGATGCGCACGACCTCCTGCTGGTCGCGGTCACCGACACCGGCGCGGAGATCGCGGCGGTCGTGCCCGTGGAGACGCTCACCGTGCGACCGCTCGACGCGCTCGACCTCACACGCTCGTGGGCCGTCGCCGACCTCGACGTCACGCTTCCGCAGGATTCGTGGTTCTCCCTGCCGACCGGCATCGCGGCCTTCACCCACGACCGTCTTGCGACCTTCCGAGCGGTCGACGCTCTCGGTGCCGCTGCGCGTCTCGTCGACCTGAGCATCGACTACGTCGGTAGCAGAACACAGTTCGGCACGGTGATCGGCAGCTTCCAGGCGGTGAAGCACCACTGCGCGAACATGGCGACGACGACCGAGGCCTCCCGCGCGACACTCTGGGCCGCCGCCGTCGCACTCGACGGGGACGATCCCGTAGCACGCGCCCGGGCGGTGTCCGCCGCGGTCGCGTTCGCATGCTCCGGAGCGTCCACCACCGCCCAGACGGCTCTGCAGGTCCACGGCGGGATCGGTTTCACGTGGGAACACGACGTGCACCTGCTGCTCCGCCGCATCAAGGTCGATGAACTGCTCGACGGTTCGGTGTCGTACCACCGCCGTCGACTCGCCGTCGCCTGAGACACCGAAAGAAAGGGGGCGGGATCCATCCGGATCCCGCCCCCTTTCCTGTGCGCTATCGGGCGCGGGACGATTCGATCTCGTCCACCATCTCCAGCAGCCGACGACGGTCGACCTTGAGCGACACACTGCGGGGCAGGGCATCGACCCTGTGGATCTCCACCGGGATCTCGTAGGCCGTCAACCGGGTGCGCAGGAAGGTCTTCAGTTCGCCGACGTCGACATCCTCTGCACCCTCGACGGTTTCGATCACGGCGACCGGTACGTGTCCGAGCCGCTCGTCGGGACGGCCGAAGACCGACGCATCGAGAATCGACGGGTGGGTCCGCAGTGCGTTGCAGACGGTTTCGGGCTGGATTTTGAAACCACCACGGACGATCGCGTCGTCGGCCCGGCCGTCGATGTAGAGGAAACCATCCTCGTCGAGATGCGCGAGATCGCTGGTGCGCACCCAGTCGCCGACACCCGTGCCGGTCTGCGGTGAACTCACCTCGAGGCGACCGGTGCTCCCCTCGGGCAGCACCGCGCCGTTCTCGTCGACCGTGCGCATCCGCACCCCCGGGAAGGGCCGGCCGACGCTGCCACGTTTGTGTTCCCACCACTGCTTGATGAGGGGCTTCGTCCACCCCGCTACGGCACCACCGAATTCCGTTGCCCCGTACATGATCATGATGGGAATGCCGTACCGGTCGGTGAACTCGTCGGCCAGTTCCGGGCTGACGAAGGTGGTGCCTGCGGTGATGGCCCGGAGGGTCGCGAGCTTCTCCTTCGGCACGTCGGCGTTGAGCACCGACCGCATGGCCGCCGGCGGGAGACCCGCGACGATCATCCGGTGCTCGTAGACCGCGTCGACCCAGCCCTCGACGGTGAAACGGGGCATCAGCACGATCGGGCGTGCTTCCGACAGCGACTGGATCACGCCCCACAATCCGCCGATGTGCACCATCGACAAGGAGATCAACGCCACGGGGCCGGTGAAGGGTTCGTGATCGCCTCTCCCCTTGCCGGTGTGCCCGTGCACGGCCTCGAGGGCGGCCTCGAGTTGGCGCCAGGTCAGTGGAACCCGCTTCGGCGGGCCGGTGGTACCGGAGGTGAACATCTCGACGGCGACCGGGTCCTGCTCGTCCGGGCGGGGCGGGACGGGAGCGTCGCCGAACACGCGTGAGACGTCCGAACCGTCCACGGCGACACCGACGATGCCCGCTGCGGCGATGGGTGCGGCGAACTCCTCGTCGGCCCAGTACTCGCGCGGTGCGAGGATCACATCCGGGTGGGCCCCGACCGCGTCCTCGACGATCCGCCGCGACGGCTGGGCCGGGTTGAGGGTGAGCAGCACCCGGTCGTGTCGCAGGATCGCGATCAGGGACGCGATCGATTCGGTGCGGTTGATCAGCACGACACCGATCCGGCTGCGTGGCCCGCACCCGAGTCGTTCGAGCTCCGCGTCGATTCGCTCGGCCGTGTCACGCACCTGCGCCCACGTGTGCCAGGTCTTGTCCTCCTGCACCATGTTCGCACTGTCGGGGGTCGACCACAGCAGGGTCAACGCCTCTCTGATGCCCGTCATCGCGGAGCCTCCTCTTCGGTCGACCCGAAGGTGTTCGTAGTGCCGACCGGCGATCCGGCCGGGAGCGCGCCTCAGCGCGGAAGACCGAGCCCTCTCTCGGCGATCATGTTGCGCATGATCTCCGAGGTGCCGCCGGCGATGGTGTACGCGCGGGCGTACAGGAATTCGTCCTGCCACCGGCCCCCGTCGACGACCTGCGGGTCGCCCTCGACGAGGATGCCGTCCTCACCTGCGAGTTCCAAAGCGAATCGTGCGGTCTCGACGCCGATCTCGCTGAACATCAGCTTGGCCATGGCGGCGTCGTGGGGGCGTTCGGTGCCCCGCGACCAGCGGCCGATGTTCGCGTACACCAGTGCCGACAATGCTTCGACGGACGCCTGGAGTTCGCCGATCCGTTCCTGCACCGCACCGTCCTCGATCGCGGGACGTCCGTACCGGATGGTCCTGCGTGCGAGTTCCTTCAACGCGTCGACGTCCTGCTGCAGGCGCACTGCTGCCGACGCCACGGCGCTGCGTTCGTGGGCGAGACTCGAATTCGCGATCAGCCAGCCGTTGTCGAGGTCGCCGATGAGCGCGTCGGACCCGACGGGAACGTCGTCGAGGAAGATCTCGTTGAAATCCGAGGTTCCGGTCATCTCCCGCAGCGGCCGCACGTCGACGCCCGGCGACCGCATGTCGAGCAGGAACGCGCTGATACCACGGTGTTTCGGTGCGTCGGGATTCGTCCGGGCCAGGAGGTAACCGTAGTCGGCCCAGTGTCCGTTGGTCGTCCACACCTTCTGGCCGGTGACGGTGAACCCGCCGTCGGCCGGCACTGCCTTCGTGCGCAGGGACGCGAGGTCGCTGCCGGAACCCGGCTCGCTGAACAGCTGGCAGAAGACGAGTTCGCCCGATCGGATACCAGGCAGATACTTCTCGCGCTGTTCCTCCGTGCCGAAGTCGATCAGCGCATGTGCGACCAGCAGTCCGGCTCCTTGCACCGCAGCCGGAGCCCGGCCGCGTGCCAGCTCCTCCCCGACGACGACGTCCTTCTCCGGTGAGTGTGCTGCCCCGGCACCGCCGTAGCGCTCCGGCCAGTCGGCACCGATGTACCCGGCTTCGAAGAGTGTGCGGGTCCATTCCTTCAGCACCGCGAGTTCGTCGGCGTCGTCGGCGCTGCGCACACCCGCCTTCACCGGCACGTCGGGTTTGTGGGTCTCGACGAACTCGCGTACCTCTTTGCGGAACTGCTCGAGTTCGGGTGTCAGTCCGTAGTCCATGTCAGCGCACCTCGTAATCGCGCGTGGGGACCTGGGACCGATCGACCTGAGCCAGGCCGATGGGATTGCCGAGATCGGTGTACATCATCCCGGCGGCGAGAGCGTGTGATCGTGTGCGGTCCTTGGACTCCCAGATCGCGCGAATGCTGCCCTGGATCGCGGCCGGCGGTTTGGCGGCGATCCGTTCGGCGAGCTGCTGCGCGCGATCCCACAGCGCGTCCCGGGCGACGATCTCGCTGACGAAGCCGATCTCGTAGGCCCTCTTCGCGGACATGCGTTCGTCGAGACCGAGCAGCACCATGCGCAGCACCTCACCGATGGGGATGCGGTGTGCGAGGCCGATCGGTTCGAGTGCGGCGACCATGCCGTAGGAGACGTGCGGATCGAAGAACTGGGCGTCCTCGCTCGCGACGATGATGTCGGCCTCGTTGAGCCAGTAGAGCGCGCCGCCGGCGACCATGCCGTGGACCGCGCACACGAGCGGTTTCCAACAGTTGTTCTGTTTGGGCGACAGGTCGACACCGGGATCGCGACGGCTGAAGACGTTGTCGGACAGGAAGGTCCCCTCGTGGACATCGACGCCGGTGCTGAACGCGCGCTCGCCGTTGGCCCGGAGGACGACGACGTGCACGTCGTCGGTCTCGGAGGCGTAGTGCCACAACTCCCGGAACTCGGCGCGCATCGTGTCGGTGAAGGAGTTGAGCTTGTCGGGGCGATCGAGCGTGATGGTCAGGACGTGGTCCTTCAGCTCGGCGATCACCGTGGTCGTACCGGTCAGATCCACAGGTCCTCCTCGAGCCGCTCGGTGCGCGTCGCCTCATCCTGCCCCGCTGCCGGCAGGGACGGGTGGCCTTTCACGACGCCGCCCCGTTTCCTGCCCGCCGCTCGCTGCGCAGCTCGGCGTCGCGTTCGAGCATCCGCGCCGCGAGTTGTTCGAACTCGGCGGGAGCGTCGGGCAGCTCGACCGCAACGCCGCCACGCGACGGGAGCGCGATCGTGGCGGTGGCGGGACAGGTGACCTCACCGCGCTGGCTGGTGCCGCGCAGTTCGACGTCGACGAGGTGACGCCCGCCCTCGGTGCGCTTGCCGACGACCTCACCGGTGAAGGTGTGGGTGTCGCCGAGGTAGTTGAACTTGCGCATCTGACTCGACATCGATTCGAGCCAGGCGTCGTCGCCCATCCAGTCGGTGAGATAGTGGCTCAGCCAGCAGTCGCGCATCATGCCGTAGTCGTAGGCGGCCGGCAGGCCGATGGAGCGGGCGTAGCTGCTGTCCCAGTGGATCCGCTGCGCGACGTCGGGCACGCCCTGCTCGTTCGGGATGTAGAACGGCGCGATGCGTTGGCGGTTCTTGTAGGCGAGGCGGCTCGCGCACGGGGTGTACGGGGCGAAACCGTATCCGCCGGAGTGGAAGACGACCATGTCGGTGGTGGTCAACGGCCCCTTGGCCATCGTGCCGAGACTCTCCCCGGCCTCGACGTCCTCCCAGTAACGGGTGTTCGTGCCGCGCACCTGCTCCTGCGCGTAGATCTCGTCGATCCTCGCGATGTCGTCGGGGGTGTAGGAGGCCGGTTCGATCGAGTCGTACTTCTTGCGCTTCTTCGACTCGTGGCGCTCGGTGTGGATGGTGATGACCCGCTGGGTCTGGACCACCTCGGCGCGCTGGTTGAACTGCACCTGGAGGCCGGTGATGATGAGCGAACGCCCGGCGAACTCGGATTGCTTCTCCTCGACCTTCTCGGTGCCGTGGAAGCCGTACAGGGTGTCGCCGTCGAGGACCGGCCGGTACCAGTGGGTCGTGGTGCCGGAGACGAACACGTGGATCCCTCGGAAGGAGGGTCGGCGCTGCTCTCGGGGCACGGGATCTGCCAGCAGTTCCTTGCGGACGGCGATGTTGACCATCGGGGGCGCGATCTGGCCTCCCCACCGGGTCGCGGCACCGTATTCCTCGTCGGTGAACAGCGGATTGTCGTCGCCGTAGCTACGCGCGAAGTTCCGCATGATGTCGGGTGAGGCGCGTGTGTACTGCTCTCGCTGCGTCATGGCGTGGTAGACGCCGACGAGATCTCTCGCCCGTGCAATGTCTTCATCGCGGAAGGTGTAGATCTCCGAAGGCTTCTCGGTCTTCTCCGACGTGGTCATCGACTACCTCCGTATAGGGGACGACGCTCGACGCGAGCGGCCCGTGTCACCCACAGTAGGTCAACCTAGTTATACATGTAAAGACCTGGCGAACCTCATTCCCGGCCGGGTACTCCGTCGCCGGCCAGACGTTCGACGACATGCCGGCGCACCAGCTTTCCCGTCTCCGTGCGCGGCAGCTCGTCCCAATAGACGATGCGGTCGGGCGTCTTCGACCCGCGCAGCGTCTCGCGCACGAACGCGCGTAGCTCCTCCGCATCGACCGACTCGTCGGGGCGCAACACCACCACGGCCTCGATGCGTTGTCCCCATTCGTCGTCGGGTACCCCCACGACCGCGGTGTCGGTGACGGCGGGATGACGCAGGATCACGTCCTCGATCTCGGCCGGGGCGATGTTCTCGGCACCGCGGATGATGGTGTCGTCGCTGCGCCCACCGATGAACAGATAGCCGTCCTCGTCGACGAATCCGGTGTCGCGGGTGTCGAAGAATCCGCGGTCGTCGACGAGTTTGCCGATTCCCGCGTATTCGGCCGAGACCTGTTCTCCGCGAACCCAGATGCGTCCGGGCACACCGGCTTCGACGACGCGGTCGTCGGCGTCGCGGATCTCGAGGTCGATGCCGGGGACCGGCCGGCCCACCGATCCGAGCCGGGCACGGATCCGCTCGTCGGTGCCGGTCATCGCCGCCCGGTGGTCGTCGGGGCCGAGGACGGTGATCGTCGAGCTGGTCTCGGTGAGTCCGTAGGCGTTGACGAAGTCGACCTGCGGCCAGGTCTCGAGGGCTCGTTCGACCACTCGGCGGGGCATCGGCGCACCACCACTGGCCAGGGAGCGCAACGTCGGCACCGAGGTGTCGGCACCGGAATCGAGGATGCGCGCGAGCATCGTGGGGACGACGAGAGCATTGGTGATGCCCTCCCCACGAACGGTGTCGAGCCATTCGGCGGCGGTGAACTGCTCGAGCACCACCGTCCGGCGACCTGCGTAGAGATTCGTGAGGACGTTCGCCACCGCGGCAATGTGATAGGGCGGAACGCTCACCAGCGCGGCATCGGTGCCCTCGGCCGACGCGAACTCGACGGATCCGAGCACATACGACACGAGGTTGTGGTGATGCAGCAGAACGCCTTTCGGCGCCGACGTGGTGCCGGAGGTGTAGATCACCACGGCGGGTGCGTCCGGGTCCGGATCGTCGGCTTCCACGACCTCCGACCGTCCGAGCCGGTCGAGCCAGGTCGCGGGAGAGAGCACACCCGGTGCGTCGCCGGCGTCGTCCGCGATCACCAGGGCGTCGGGATGGTGGGACAGCAACGCCGCACCCTGCTCCGCGCCGAGCCGGTAGTTGATCGGTACGAGCGGGACGCCCGCGCGCGCCGCAGCGAACAGGGCCACAGGGAAGGCGGGGCCGTTGACCGCGCGGTAGACGAGGGCATCGGCGCCCGCCTCGCGGATCAGGGTGGCTCCGGCGACGGACAGATCGCGCAGGCGCCGGGCGGAGATGCCGCCGCCGCGGCGCCCCACCACGATGCGGTCCTCGAGCCCGTCCGCGGCCATATCGAGCAACATCGTGAGGTTCATGGAAGCCCCTGGTGCAGTTCTGATTCGGTGGTCGAGTCTCGGGTCAGTCGGAAGCCGGAAGCGGTTTCGCCGTCTTCAACGACAGCGAAACGCCGTCGACGGCGAGAGCGCCGGTGCCGGGTGTGGTGCACAGCAGTTCCACCGTGCCCTCGGCGTCGGTGTACCGCTTCCCCAGCGCGGTGGGGCCGTGATGCGCGTCGTCGATGGCCGCGCCGTCGCCGGTTCCCTTCTTTCCCGGCACCATCTCGGCGCCTCCGCAGGTGAGTGCGACCTCGTCGCCGGGCGCTCGGACGACGACCACCGCGGTGCCGTCGACGGTGCTGGCCCAGGATCGACCTACTTCGAGTTTCACGATTCCTCCGATCGAGCGGTACTGCGCTGTGACTTCCCAAAGTAGCGTGCGTCACATAGTTTAGATAGTGCTACAAGTGAACCGACCCGTGCACGGCCGAGGAGACCTCCCATGCCCCTTCCCCTGACCGACGATCACCGCGCCGTTGCAGAGGCCGTCCGATCGTTCCTCGGCGGCCACGACGCCGGCAGCCTCGCCCGGCAGGTCACCGACGACCCGACCGCCGATACCGGAAAGCTGTGGAAGCAACTCGCCGACCTCGGATGGCTCGGCCTGCACCTTCCCGGTGAATTCGGAGGATCGGACGCCGGCCTGCCCGAGGTGGCGGTGGTGGCCGAGGAACTCGGGCGGCTCGTCGTCCCCGTCCCCTACCTCGCGAGTGTCGCCGTCTCCGCCGCGCTCGCCGCGAAGGGCAACGACGAACTGCGCTCCACCTGGCTCCCGAAGTTCGCGGACGGCTCGGTGCTCCCCGGTCTCGGCCTGTCCGGATCCCTGACGAGCGGCGACACGATCAGCGGTGACGTCGACCTCGTCGTGGGTGGTGCGGGCGCCACGCTCCTCGCCCTCGTTGCAGGTGACGACCTCGTTCTCGTCGATCCCGGCCACGCCTCGGTGTCGGTGACGCCCACCGGCGACCTCGACCCCACCTCCAAGACTGCGAAGGTCGCCCTCCGCGAGACACCCGTCCTGGCCGTCGTCCCGGGCGCCGGTCCCCACGCGAACCACGTCGCCCGCACACTGGCCGCAGCGGAAGCATCCGGCGGCGCCCGCGCGACCCTCGAGGCCGCCCTGGCCTACGCGAAGGTGCGCGAACAGTTCGGCCGCCCGATCGGTTCGTTCCAGGCGATCAAGCACCATCTCGCCGACATGCTCGCAACGAGCGAACTCGCGACCGGCGTGGCCTGGGACGCAGCACGCGCCGGGGCCGACGGTGAGCAGGCGCGACTCGCACTCGACGTCGCACGGGTCATCGCGTTCGACTCGTACATCGCCAATGCCCAGAAGAGTATCCAGATCCACGGCGGTATCGGTTTCACGTGGGAGCACGACTGCCATCTGTTCCTGCGCCGTGCCCACGCCCTGCGGGTCCTGTTCGGCGAACCGACCGCCGCGCTCGACTCGCTCGCCGAATCGGGAACCTCCGGGCTGCGCCGTCACTATGCCGTCGACCTTCCTCCCGAGGCTGAGGACCACCGCGTCGCCGCCCGCGACTTCGTCGCGAAGTACACCGCGACCGCCGAATCCGAGCGACGTGCACTGCTCGTCGACTCCGGCTACCTCATGCCGCACTGGCCGCCGCCGTTCGGCCGTGGGGCCTCCCCGGTGGAGCAGCTCGTGATCGACGAGGAGTTCACCGACGTCGAACCGCACGGTCTCGGTATCGGCGCGTGGATCCTGCTCACCCTCACCCAGCACGGCACGCCGGAGCAGATCGAACGGTGGATCCGTCCCGGTCTGCTCGGTGAGCAGGTCTGGTGCCAGTTGTTCTCCGAGCCCGGTGCCGGTTCCGACGCGGCTGCCGTGTCGACGCGCGGGATGAAGGTCGACGGCGGGTGGCGCGTCACCGGCCAGAAGGTGTGGACGTCGAACGCGCAGAATTCGACGCGTGGTCTCGCGACCATCCGCACCAACCGCGACGTGCCGAAGCACAAGGGCATCACCACGATGGTCATCGACCTCACCGCGCCTGGCGTGACCGTCCGCCCGCTGCGCGAGATCAGCGGCGACTCCGCCTTCAACGAGGTGTTCTTCGAGGACGTCTTCGTCCCGGACGAGGACGTGGTGGGTGCCGTCGACAACGGCTGGACCGTGGCCCGCGCGACGCTCGGGAACGAACGCGTCTCGATCGGCGGTGGCAAGACCGACGAGACCTATTCGGCGTTCGCGCTGCTCGACCTCGCCGCGAAGCACGCGCCCGGCGACGTCTCGGTCACGCGCCGGATCGCGTCACTGATCGCCCGCGAACAGGCTTTCGCGGTCCTCAATCTGAGGCAGGTCGTGCGGGCCGTCGCCGGTGGCGATTTCGGTCCGGAGGGCAGCGTGACGAAGATGCTCATCGCCGAACACACCCAGCACGTGGGCGAACTCGCGATGCACATCGCCGGTCCCGCAGCGTTCCTCGGGGATGAACCGGTGTGGACCCACTACTACCTGCTGGGCCGTGCGATGACGATTGCCGGCGGCACGTCGGAGATCAACCGCAACGTCATCGCCGAGCGGTTGCTGGGCCTACCTCGCGAGCACATCGCCAACTAGATCGCCGAAAGCAGCGGACCCGGCATCCTGCACCGGGTCCGCTGCTTCGTCCGTCACCCCGTCGATCCGCCCGCTCGGCTCGACCGCGCCAGCACCTCTCCCACCGCGCGGTCCCGCAGCACCTCCGGGCGGGCGATACGCGCCTCGTCGGCGACCGCGCGACGGAGCAGCAAGTGGGCGGGATGTTCCCACGTGAAGCCGATTCCGCCGTGGATCTGGATGCAGCCCTCGGCGTTGGATACAGCGGACCGCAGCGCCGCCGCGGTCGCCAGGTGCACCGCCGCGGCCTCCTCGGGTTCCTGCGGTGAACGGTCGGCGGCCGCCAGCACCAGTCCCCGCGCGCCCTCGGCTGCGACGAGCATGTCGGCGCAGCGATGCGAGATCGCCTGATACGAACCGATGGGACGGCCGAACTGTTCACGTTGGCCCGCCCAGTCCACCGCCATCGCCAGAGCCCGGTTCGCGACACCCACCGCATCAGCAGCGACCAGCAGTTCCGCGACACGGAAGGACGATTCGAGTGCGGCATCGGCGTCCACCCCCGATACGAGCACGGTCGCCGCGGCGTCCTCGAAGGAGACGATCCCCACGGTCCCGGTCGGATCGAGCGACGTCTGCACGGTGACGGATGCATCGGCCCGGTCGAGGGTGAGCAGGACGTGTTCGCCCGTCGCATCGTCCGTCGCGAGGACGACGAGTACCTCGGCGACGGGTGCACCCGCGACCCGTTCCACGCGGCCGGTCAGCCTGCCGTCCCGGAGGACGGGGAGATCGGCGGTGTCCCACCCACGATCTCCGACGGGCACGACGAACGCTGCAGGTGAACCACCGATGATCCGTCGCGCGTCCTCCTCGGCGCCGGCCGCGACGAGGACCTCCAATGCGATCGCGGTGGGGACGAGGGCGACCGGTCCGAGATGGAAGGCCACCTCCTCGACCGCCGCGCAGAGCATCCGCAGCGACCTGCCGTCACCACCGAGATGCTCGGGCGACGACAAACCCGGAAGACCGAATTCCACGAGCGTGGACCACAATCCGGCGTCGTGTTCGCCTGCGGAGTCGACGCCCTCGAGCAGCGAGACGGTATCGACGCGGGCGGACAGGATGTCGCGCAGAGCCTCCCGTAGATTCGCCTCGTCCTCCGGTGGGGGCGTGAGGGGGCGCCCCGGCACCACGGCCGGTGCGCGGGTGCCCTCCCCCCGGTGCGAAGGCAGACCGAGAACGTTCTCTGCGATCGTATTGCGTTGGATCTCGGAGGTTCCGGCACCGATGGTCGCGGCGCGGGACATGAGATATCCGTACGTCCAGCGCCCCTTCTCCACCACACCTTCCGAACGGGTGCCGAGAACGGCGGCCGAGCCGGTCAATCGCAGCGCGAGCCGGTGCATGTGCTGCTCGAACTCGGCCTTCACCAACCGGTTGACCGACGCCACCCCACCCGGATCGCGTCCTGCGAGAACAGCATCCAGCGCGCGTGCGCTGTTCGCGGCGATCTGACGCACCCCGGTCTCGACGGTGGCGAGTTCCTGCCGGATCAGCGGATCGTGTGCATAACCGTGGCCGACGGCGAGGCGGAAGACCTTGTCGACGGTCGAGCGGTAGCGGAACTCGTCGGCGAGGAAGGCGGTGGCGCGCTCGTGTCCGAGCGAGGTCCGCATGATCGACCAGCCCTGCCCCTCCTCCCCCACCCGGTTGTCGACCGGCACCTCGACGTTGTCGAAGAAGACCTGGGCGAAGTGGTGCCCACCCGCGGCGTCGCGCAGGGGTCGCACCTCGATGCCGGGCGAGTTCATCGGAATGAGCAGGTAGGTGATGCCCGACGTGCTCCGTCCGGACGGACCGGTGCGCACGAGCGTGAAGATCCAGTCGGCGTGGTCGGCCATCGTCGTCCAGATCTTGCTGCCCGTCACCCGGTAGACGTCGCCGTCGCGGACGGCACGCGTGGACAGCGACGCGAGGTCGCTGCCGGCGCCGGGTTCGGAGAATCCTTGGCACCAGAACTCTTCCGCGCGCAGCAGCGGCTCGAGGAAACGTTTCTTCTGTTCGGCGGTGCCGTGGACGATAATCGTGGGCGCGACGATGAACGACAGCGGGCACGGATGCTTGGGCGCACCGGCATCGGTGATCGCGCGGTAGTAGTCGAGTTGATCCTCGAGCGAGAGTGCCATACCGCCGACCTCTTCGGGCCAGCCCGGCGCCGCCAGGGAATGGTCGACGAGTTCGGACTGCCACGCGATCGCGGCCTCGAACCGTGCGCGGGACGTCTCAGGACGGGAGCGCCGCCGGAAGTCGTCGAGCAGAGCGGACAGTCGGGGACGCCAGTCGCTACGAGCGTCGGACTCGAGCGTCACCGTGGGCTTGCCTTCCTCCACGTCACCTCCCGGGTGATGGTGCTGTAGGTGTCGGAACCCGACTGCGGCTCAGTCGGTTGTCGGAATCCGGCTGTTGCTCAGTCGGACTGCGCGCGGCGCTTCGCGTATCGGGCACCGATGTCCGCGCCGTCCGCGCGGTAGGTGGTCGCCGCTTCGGATTCGAGGGCGAGGGCGTGCGCGAGCGACGTGCCCGCACCCTCCTTGAGCAACCGGAGCATCCGCCGGATCGCACCGGGATGCCCCCCGGCGATCCGTTGCGCGACGGCCACGCTGCGGTCCAGGAGTTCGTCGTGCGGAACAACCTCGTTCGCGAGGCCGATGCGCGCGGCGGTCGCGCCGTCGATCGGCTCCCCGGACAGGATGAACTGGATCGCGGCGGGTAGACCGATCATCCGCGGCAAGACGGCACTACCGCCCCAGCCGTTGAGCAGACCGATCTGCGCGTGGGTGTCGGCGAACTCGGCGCGTTCGGAGGCGATGATGAACGAACAGTTCACGGCGAGTTCGTAACCGCCCGTGTAGCAGGGGCCGCCGACCGCCGCGATGACCGGTTTCGAGATGCCACGGAGCACGTGTGTCGGAGTGGGCCCTTCGGCGGCGGGAGGCGGACCCGACAACGCCTCGGGCAGATCCACACCCGCACTGAAGGACGTGCCCGCACCCGTGAGGACGACGACGTTCACCTCGTCGTCAGCGTCGGCGCGCCACAGTTCCTTCTTCAGCGCCTTCCGCATGGCGCGGTTGATCGCGTTGCGGCGGTCGGGACGGTTGAGGGTGAGGATCGTGACGGCACCGTCGCGTTCGACGAGCACCGGCGCGTCGTCCTCCCGCACGTCCTCGGCGGTCTCGGCCTGTCGTGTCATCGGTTTCTCCTCAGGGGACGGGAACGGAGTCGACGACGATGTCTGCGGTCAGGGAGCGCAGCTTCGCCTCGGCCTCGGCGGCGATCCGCTGCACGAGCTCACCGGCCGGCGGGATGTCGCGGATGAGACCCTGCGACTGCCCCACCGTCCAGATGCCGGCCTCCGGGTCTCCGTCCTCGTAGACGGTGCGTCCCCGCGATCCGGCGACGAGGTCCTTGACGTCCTTGAACCGCCCGCCCTTGCCGAGAATGTCCACGACCTCCTCGCTCACCGAGTTCCGCGCGGTCCGCATGGTGTTGCGCAGTTGCCGGAAAATGAGCTGGGTGTCGAGTTCGCTCGCGTCGACGATCTGCTGCTTGATGCGTTCGTGGATGGGACTCTCCTGCGTGCACATGAAGCGGGTGCCCATGTTGATGCCGTCGGCACCGAGGGTGAGAGCGGCGGCGAGTCCGCGACCGTCGGCGAACCCACCCGACGCGATGAACGGGATGTCGAGGGCGTCGGCGCAGGCGGGGATCAGGACGAGCCCGGGGACGTCGTCCTCGCCAGGATGACCGGCCGCCTCGAAACCGTCGATACTCACAGCATCAGCGCCGATTCGCTGGGCTTTGAGGGCGTGCCGCACGCTCGTGCACTTGTGAATGATCTTGATGCCGTGCTCTTTCAGATGCTCGACATGCTTGGTCGGATCGGAGCCCGCGGTCTCGACGATCGTCACGCCGGAGTCGATGATCGCCTGCCGGTACTCGGCGTAGGGAGGCTGATTGATCGACAACGTGAGGGTGAGGTTGACACCGAACGGCTTGTCGGTCAGTGCGCGGCACCGCTCGATCTCCGTGACCAGGTCTTCCGGGGTGGGCTGGGTCAGTGCGGTGATGATCCCGAGCCCGCCGCCTTCGGAGACGGCCGCGGCGAGTTCGGCGCGGCCGACCCACATCATGCCGCCCTGGACGATCGGGTGTTCGATTCCGAATTCCGCTGTGAACCGCGTGTTCAGCATGGATGCTCCTGTCCGAGGCCCGCCGGGCGATACGTAGGTAACATAGTTCACTATGTGAGCATCAGCAATAGTCGTGGACTCGCCGCCTCGACCCACGGCGACCGGTTACCTGTGAGTACGATGAGGCCGGAACTTTCACCAAGTAGTCGAAGTGATCTCGGAGCAGGAGGCCGTTCCCGTGACCGACGAAGTGTTGGCGACCGGATTCGACGCGCGTTCGGGAGTCGGATTCGACACTCGCGCGGGCGGTGGCCGGGCCATTCGCACCCCCAAGACCGCAGAACTCGTCGCCCGGAAGCTCCGCCGCATGATCGTCGACGGTGAGCTGAAGGACGGCGACCACCTGCCCCACGAGGCCTCGCTCATGGAGCACTTCTCGGTGAGCCGGCCGACGTTGCGCGAGGCGGTTCGCGTCCTCGAGGCCGAACGGCTCGTCGAGGTGCGACGCGGTTCGCGCTCAGGCGCACGGATCTGCGTGCCGGGCCCCGAGGTGGTAGCGCGACCGGCGTCCCTGCTGCTCGAACTCGCCGGCGCGACCGTCGCGGATGTCTACGTCGCACGTGAGGCCGTCGAGCCCGCCGCTGCGCGACTGCTCGCGGAGAACGGCAGCGAAGAGGCCTTCGACGAACTCGAACGTCTGGTGGACGAGACGATTCCGTCGTCCTTCGCCGACGGCACCTTCGGCCAGGCCGCGGCGATGTTCCATCTGCGGATGGTCCAGCTCGCCGGCAACTCGTCACTGTCGCTCATCGCGGGCATGCTGCACGAGATCTACGAGCGGCACACCATGAACGTCACGCGCGAGAGCATGCAGCGCGACGCGGAGAAGTACGAGGACCACTACAAGGTGTTCGTCCGCTCGCAGCGCAAGCTCATCCGGCTGCTGCGCGCCCGCGACGGCGAAGGCGCCTTCACGCACTGGCAGAAGCACATGGCCGCCGCGCGCGAACTCGTCGTCGGCGGACGCGAGGACGTCGAGGTGCGCGACATCCTCGACTGACCGGACCCGTTGCCGCCGTTCAGTTCTCGATCTGCATGGCGACGGCCCGCACCGGTGCGCCGTCGATACCGGCGAACGGGATCGGCAACAGCGAGACGAGCGGATCCGGGAAGTCGACCGCTTCGAGGTTACGCAGGTTCTCGCAGATGATCGCGCCCGCGTCGGCGAGCACGTGGTGCGCCGCGAGCGTCTCGTCGGCCGTGGGATCCACGCTCGGCGCGTCGATTCCGATTGCGCGGACGCCGCGGTCGAGCAACCACCGGCAGGCCTCGACGCTCAGGGCCGGGTGCTCGAAATAGCGTTCGGTGCCGAAATACTGCGACCAACCGGTGAGGACGAGCGCGATGTCGCCGGAGCCGATCGCGGGCTCACCCCACATGTCGGCGGTGACGAGCGAGCCGGTATCGACGCGGGCGCGCACGTCGAGCACCACTCCGCGTCCGACGAAGTTCTCCGGTGGCACCGCATCGATCGCGGTGCCACCGCTGCGCACGTGTCGCGGCGCGTCGACGTGGGTGCCGGTCTGCGAACCCATGTCGATGCGCATCAGATCGAAACCGTCGGTCTCGACGGTGGCGTGCGCAGTGAACGTCGGTGCGGGATCCCCGGGATAGACCTGGATGTCCGGGGAGACGACGTGGGTCAGATCGACGATCCGCCGTACGCGCATGACATCACTCCTGTTCGGATCAGCCGAAATCGACCTGCCGCTGCGCATTGGCAAGTGCGGTGACCACACCGGTGCCGAATGCGCCGAGGCGGTCGAACAGCACCGCCGTGCCGACCGCGATGCCCTCGCTGCTGATGTGGTTGTCGGCCTCGATACCGACCTCCGGACCCTCCGGCAGGCGGGACAGCGCCAGGGTGACATCGGAATTGATGTAGCCGACACCCTTGTCCGACCAGTTGGTCACGAACGACGTGCCCTCACCGACGGTCGCGGTGTTGACGAACGGCGACAGTTCCTCGCCGGCGATGATCGGCAGCTGCCGCGACCACAGCCGCTTGCGATCGGAGTTCTGGTGCTCCGACCGCACCCGCGTCCATCCCGGACCGTCGCTGCCGTACCAGGACGAGTACTCGAGCGGTCCGGGCTGCGTCTCCAAGGAACCGGGAGGGGGCGTCGGGGGCTCGCCACGCAGCCATACCGATCCGGGCGGCGGGGCCGACTTGCGGAGGAAGGTGAGCGTCGCGCGCGCCGACACCTCGCCACCCTGCATCAGGTTCGCGTCGGCGACGCGGATGCGGTTGCCGTCGCGCACCCGGGTGGTGGTGAAGGTGATCGGCTCGTTGCGGACCGGCCTGAAGAGATCGAGCGTGAACCGGGACGGGACGAAACCCTCGACGGCATGGTGGATTTCGAGCTCGCGTGCGACCAGACCGCTCACACACGGCCCGTTGAGCATCGTGTCCGACCACGGGCTGGTCGCGTACTTCGTGGGCAGGTAGACACCGTCGTCCTCGGTGAAATAACCGCGGTTCTTGCGCTCGTGCATTCGGGAATTCTCCCAGCACCGGCCGCGGCGCGCTCATCGGGATGCCCCAAGATGGGATCGTGCACGTACACGAACCCGATGTTCCGGCCGCCCGTACCCGTCTGATCGTCGACGTCGACACCGGCATCGACGACGCTCTCGCCCTGCTCTATCTCGTCGCGAGTCCGGAAGCCGAGATCGTCGCCGCCCTGTGCACGGCGGGGAACGTGCCGGTGGACCAGGTCACCGCCAACACGCTGTCGTGGCTCGAGGTGTGCGGCCGGCCCGATATCGAAGTGGCTGCCGGATCGCAGGTTCCGCTGGTCGCGCCGCTGATGACCACCGAGGACACGCACGGTCCGCAGGGAATCGGGTATGCGGAACTTCCCGCTGCGTCGCGGTCGCGGTCGTCGCGATCGGCCGCGCAGGCGTGGGTCGATCTCACCCGCGAGCATCCGGGAGAGCTCACCGGGCTCGTCACCGGCCCGCTCACCAACCTCGCCCTCGCCCTGCGCATCGATCCGGAACTGCCGTCGCGGTTGCGTCGCCTCGTGATCATGGGTGGGTGTTTCCACCATCCCGGTAATACGACGCCGACCTCGGAATGGAACGTCGCGGTGGATCCGGAGGCCGCCAAGGTCGTGTTCGACGCGTTCTCGATCGCGCCTCCGGACCGGCGGCCGATCGTGTGCCCGCTGGATGTCACGGAGTCGATCGAGATGCATCCCGAGCATGTCGCGCGGATCGGGGACGTCGTCGGTGTGCCCCGCTCCGGGGAACTCTCCCCGGATGCTCCGCGCGGTACGCGGTCGACGGCCGATGTCCCTCTCGTCCGCCACATCTCCGATGCACTGCGGTTCTACATGGAATTTCATCGTGACCAGGGCCTGGGCTTCCTCGCGCACGTGCACGACCCGTTCGCCGCGGCGGTCACGCTGGGCACGGTTCCCTACACCTCCCGGCCCGCGACGGTCGACGTCGAGCTCGACGGACGGCTCACCCGGGGCACGACGGTCGCCGATCTGTCCGGTATGTGGCAAAGGACGCCGAACGCGGATATCGTGGCGGGCACCCGTCCGGCAGAGTTCTTCGATCATTTCGTCGAGCGGGTGGGATCGTACATTCGCGACTTGAACCTACCCCCGAGTAAGAACTAGCGTCGACAGCGCACAGTTCGGGGACAAGGAGATAAACGTGGCACAGAAAGTGCGCGTCCAATATTTCGACGATATCGACGGCCAACCGATCATGGACGGCCTGGCGCAGTCGTTCCGCATCACGGTCGACGACGACGAGTACGAAATCGACCTGCGGCCGGCGAACGCAGACAAGTTCCTGGCGGTACTCCGCCCGTGGCTGCACGAGAAGGCACCTGAGAAGCCCGCATCGAGCACCCGCACCATCACGCCGAAGCAGACGGTGACAAAGGCCCGCACACGGACGGCGGGGACCCACAAGGTGATTCCGCCCACCCGGTCGCCGGAGCAACTGGCCGCGATCCGACACTGGGCCCGTAACAAGGGCTACGACGTCAGCTCGCGCGGCCGGATCCCGCGGCACATCCTCGAGCGGTTCGAAGCCGCTCACTCCTGAGCATCACCCCGCCGCCTCCCGCGGCAGGCCATGAACGCCACCGACGACCGGTGCCGCCTCGTCACGCGACGAGATGGTGCCGGTCGTCGCGTCGGATGGTCACCGCAGCGACGATCACGCCCACGACCACGCCGATGACGGTGTCGGCGACCCGGTTGGCGGCGAGACCCGGACCCGCGTGCTGCCCGAGGCCGGTGAGCAGCAACGCCATCGTCGTCACCCCGACCGAGGCGAGCCCGTAGTTCCGGGTCACCGTGAGTTCGGTGAGCGTCTGGAACAGCACGGCGGCCGCGACCACCGGCCAGTAGCCCAGGTCGAGCGCGAGCAGCACGGCAGCGATCAGTGCGCCGCCGACATTGCCGATCAGACGCTGGATGCCGCGCTGAACGGTGTTGCGGTAGTTCAATCCCTGCAGCGCCGCCATGGCACCCATCGCAGCCCACAGCGGATGGTCGAGCCCGATCAGTGCTGCGAACGACGCGGCGAGCAACGACGCCACGAAGATCCGGGCCGCTCCGATCAGCACGAGACGGTCGAGCAGACGACTGCATCCTTCGCGGACGAAGCCGGGCGGCGTCGGCAGCACCGGCCGACCCTCGGCATCGACACGCGGAATCTCGATGTCGCGCCGCGCCTTCCGAAGTTCCTTCTCGAACCGGGCGAAGTCGTCGCGGCGTGCGCGGGAGGTGTCGTGCGACCCGCTGTCGAGAACCGTCTCGGCCGCGTCGAGCAGGGCGACCAGTTCGTGGACATGGGCGTCCGAACGTCGCGGGGCGTTCAGTGCGACGGTCTCGCGCGCCTTCCGGATGCTCTGTCTCGCGGCGGGAACGGCGTCCGCACCGCGGATTTCGACGGCGGAGACCGCCGCGAGGGCGCGCGCGACCGCGAGGCGAGCGGGCGTATGGGGATGGGAGAGCGCGGGCAGCATCGCGATGACATATCCGAGCAGCGCACCGATGGTCGCCGCGACGGTGACCAGGCCCGCGTCACCCCATCCGTCGGAAAAACCGGCGGCGCCGGCGGCGGCGAAGATGAGGATCACCGGGCCGGGGCCCATGAGCGAGAAGGCCGTGAACACCCAGTACGCGACGGCCGAGCCCACCGAGAGCGCGACGATCTGCACCCACAGTGGGGCGCCCATCGCGCCGAGTGCAGCCCCGAAGGCGGTGTAACCGGCGATGCCGAGACCTACCCACGGAAGGCGCACCGCGAGACGCGGATACGGCTCGTATCGCAGGAAGGCACTGGTCAGTGCGCCGAGAGCGGCGAAGCCGGCGACCTGTCCGTAACCGAGCAGACCGCCGCCGACGAGAGCGAGCATGGTCGCGAATCCCACGCGCAGCGCCACGGCCACGGTCGGGTCGCCACGCCGCACTTCGAGGGCGTCCTTCCACGCGCTCGCCGAGAGCGGATGCGCGAGCGCTCCCCGGGTGTGACGGAGCTGGGGACGGTCGTCGAGTCGGCGGTCGAGCATCCGTCCACCATATTACTTCACTAGTAAAATATCTATGAAATTGTTCGTCCGATGCCGTTAGACTTGCCACATGCCCTCCGAGACACCCCAGCCCGATTACGTCGATCGCGTACGTCTCGGATGGACCGCTCACTACCCCGACCTCGACCTCCGCCCCATCGACGTGATCGGCCGCATCACCCGCATCGGCTCGCTCGCGCTCACCTACTTCGATCGGGAACTCGAAGCGAGCGGCATCAGCCGCAGCGAATTCGAGGTCCTCAGCGCGCTCGCCCGCAGCGACCATCCGTTACGCGCCAGCGAGGTCACCTCGATCACGGGCATCTCCGGCGCGTCGACCACGAAGCACACCGAACGACTCGCCAAACTCGGTCTCGTCGAACGCAAACGACTCGAACGCGACGGCCGCGTCGTGCTGCTCACCCTCACCGACGACGGGCGCGCACTCGTCGAGAAGGAATTCCCGCGACGCCTGGCACGCGAGCGGCAGATGCTCGACGGGCTCGACGACGACGAGGTGCAGGTCCTGTCCGACCTGTTGCGCAAAGTCGTCCGCAACGTCGAGAACCATTATCCGGCCTGACCCCCGGAACAGCTCAGGGCATCTCCTGCGTCTCGGCCCGTTCGATCTCGCTCACGGCGCGACGCAGATACGCTTCGGGAGCCACGCGGCGCGCAGCGACGAGATCGGCGACGACGAGCAGGCCCGCGGCCAGATACTGCTCGGGGCGGATCCTCGGGCGTTCGGCGTCGGGATCGGACACGCCGAGCGCACCCGTGAGCACGGCGACGACGGCCTCGGGTTCGAGCGACGGCAACCATCGCAGACCGGAGCGGACGGAGCGTTCGAGCACGGCCTGCACGTCCTCACCGGCGAGGCCGTCGGGATGCAGTTCCTCGAGCAACTCCCGGACCATGCCCGCGTGCACGGCCGTGACCTGCTCGTAGGGCAGGTCGACGAGCACCGCAACCGCCTCGTCGAAGGGCTCGGCCGACTCGCTGCGGGCAGCGGCGAGCGCATCGGCGGTGGCCGTCGCGATCTCCCGCGGCGTTCTCGGCCAGTGGTCGGGCCACACAGCGATCTCCTGTCCTTCCTCCGGACGCCCGGGTCACAGGCGTTCCTGCAACGCGAGCGCGTCGTGCGGTGCACAGCCTTTCATGTCGTTGTCGAAGTACACGTAGACGTCCCTGCCGTCGCCGAGCCACCGGCGGATCCGCTCGGCCCACACGTCGAGGACCTCGGGGGTGTACCCGCTCGCGTACAACTCCTTGTCGCCGTGCATCCGCACGTAGACGAAATCGCTCGTGACGTCGGTGAGGAACGGGAACTTGCCGGCCGTGTCGGCGACGACGAGCCCGATATCGTGCGCGCGCAGCAACTCCACGGCCTCCGGGCTCGCGAGGTCGGGGTGCCGCACCTCGACGGCGTGCCGCAGCGGACGCTCGGCATCCACCTCCACCCACACCCGGTCGTCGGCGAGTTTGTCGGTGTGCCGGCGGGCGAGTTCGCCGGCGGCCGTCGTCGTGCGGGGCAACCGGTCGAAGAAGTCCGCGAACCTGTCCTCCTCGAAACCGAGGGTCGGCGGGAGCTGCCACAGCACCGGACCGAGTTTCGGGCCGAGCGCGAGTACGCCGGAGGCGAAGAAATTGGCGAGGGCGTCGTCGACACCCGCGAGCCGCTTCATGTGGGTGACGAACCGCCCGCCCTTGACGGCGTAGACGAAGTCGTCGGGTGCGGCGTCCCGCCACGCGAGATAACTGCTCGGGCGCTGCAGCGAGTAGAACGAGCCGTTGATCTCGATCGACCCGAACCGCTGGGCGGCGTATTCGAGTTCCCGGCGCTGGACGAGTCCTTCCGGATAGAAGTCTCCGCGCCAGCCCGGATAGCGCCATCCCGATATCCCGATCCTCGCCCCGGCCACGTTTCCGAGCGTAACCTCGGCTTCGATTCGGCACGCGAAGCAGCACAACCGCGCTTATCCTCGGGGCTACAAGATCACATCACACGCCAGGAGCCGTCATGTCCACGAGCTCGGTTTCTTCCAACGATCCGTTCCGATCACTGCTGAAGCAGATCTGGTGGGTGGTGCTGCTGCGCGGCATCCTCGCGGTCCTCTTCGGTGTCGTCGCGCTCGTCTGGCCCGGCATCACCGTGTGGGCGCTGGTGGTCGTCTTCGCGGCCTACGCGATCATCGACGGCATCGTGCTGGTCGTTCAATCGATCCGTGACAAGCCCGAGGGCTGGGGTTGGTGGCTCGCCATGGGCGTCGTCTCCGTCCTCGCCGGTCTCGTCGCGCTGTTCTGGCCCGGCATCACCGCACTCGCACTGCTGTACGTGATCGCGTTCTACGCCATCCTGTTCGGCATCACCGGCATCGTCGGTGGTGTCCGCTTCCGGAAGGTGCCCGAGTCCGGATGGGTGTGGTCGGTGCTCGCGGGCGTCGTCGCCGTCCTGTTCGGCATCGTGCTGCTGATCTTCCCCGGCGAGGGCATCCTGAGCCTGATCGTCCTGCTCGGCATCTACGCGATCCTGTTCGGCGTGCTGCTCGTCATCCTGGCGTTCCAGGCACGCAGCGCGGCGAAGAAGGCCGGCGTCATCTGACAGCCGGCCTTCTCCCCGATCGATCTCAGGCGTTGCGCAGACGACCCCACGCGTGCCAGCGGTCGATCTCGATCCACGCGTTGACGCGCTTGCCGTCGCGCGCGTGGTACGGCTTGCCCGTGTAGTGGCGAGCGATCCGATCGATGTCCTCCAGGGACGGATCGTCGGCGAGTTCGACGACCCGCCCCTGGAGGCTCACGTGCGTGACCCAGTCCTGCGGATCCATCGCCGACAGGCTCACCCGCGGATCGTTCCGCAGGTATTCGAGGCGCTTGCGGGTCGAATCCATGTTGACGAGGATGCGGCCGTCCTCGAAGACGTACCAGGTCGGAACGGACACCGGATGACCGTCCGGGCGCAGTGAGCTGATCGTGGCGTAATTGGGCTGGGCGAGGAATTCGGCGACGGCCTCGGGTACGGGTCGTTTCGGCACGGCACTCCCTTTCGATGCGGCGGACAGGGTCTCGATATCGAGCCTAGGCCGCGATTCCCGGCGAAACCGTCCCCGGTGACGCGGGATGGACCGACCATGGAGGTCGGGATCCTCGAAAGGAGACGATCATGCCGCGATATCTCTGGCAGGTGAACTACACCGCGGACGGCGCACGCGGGCTGCTCACGGACGGTGGTACGTCCCGACGCGACGCCATCGTCCGGATGGTCGAAAGTGTGGGCGGGACGGTCGATTCGGTGCATTTCGCGCTCGGTGGTCACGATCTGTACGTGCTCGGCGAGGTGCCCGACGAGATCGCGGCCGCGACACTCGAGCTCCGCACGATCGCCTCCGGTGCCGCGCGCTCCACGCCGATCGCCCTGCTCACCCCCGAACAGGTCGACGAGGCCGCGCGCCGCGACGCGAGTTACCGGACGCCGGGGAGCTCGGGCAACTGACCGCTCGCCTCCCGCGACGAGCTGCTGGGTATCGTCTGCTCATCCTGTTGCTTTCTCGAAGAAAGTGAATTCGTGATGAGTGTGCGCCCGGCCCAGCGCAGCGACCGCCGCCCGGCCCGGATCCACCCGGCATGGTGGGTCGCCGCGGTGGCCTTCCTCGCGTTGTTCGGCGCCGCAGGCTTCCGGGCGGCACCCGGCGCGCTCATGGTGCCGCTGCACGACGAGTTCGGCTGGTCGACGAGCGTCATGTCGCTCGCGGTGAGCATCAACCTCGTCCTGTTCGGACTCGTCGCACCGTTCGCCGCCGCCCTGATGGACCGGTTCGGCATGCGCCGGGTGATCTCGTCGGCGTTGTTCCTGGTGGCGCTCGGTGCTGCCGGCAGTGTCGCCATGACCGCCTCGTGGCAGTTGCTCGTGTTCTGGGGACTGCTCATCGGTACCGGCACGGGGTCGATGGCCCTGGTCCTGGCGGCGACCATCGCCGACCGATGGTTCGTCGAGCGTCGCGGGCTGGTGATGGGCATCCTCACTGCGGGTTCCGCGACCGGCCAACTGGTGATCCTGCCACCCGTCGCCGCGCTCGCAGAGAACGTCGGGTGGCGGCAGGCATCGCTCGTGATCGCCGCGGCGGCGATTGTCGTCGTCCCGCTGGTGTGGGCGGTGATCCGCGATCATCCCGACGAGCGCGGTGTCCTGCCCTACGGTGCCGACCCCGAGACCTACCTGGCGCCGACGCGAGCGACCGGCGGTGCCGTCACCCGCGCTCTCGAAGGGCTGGCCTTCGCGGTGCGTCACCGGGCGTTCTGGGCGCTGGCGATCGCCTTCGCCATCTGCGGGGCCACCACCAACGGACTCGTCGGCATCCACTTCATCCCGTCGGCCCACGACCACGGCATGCCCACGACCACCGCAGCGAGCCTCATGGCCGCCGTGGGGATCTTCGACATCGTCGGCACCATCGCCTCCGGATGGCTGACCGACAAGTTCGACCCCCGCAAGCTGCTGGCCTTCTACTACACCTTCCGCGGCGTGGGTCTGCTCCTGCTGCCCTGGCTGTTGCAGGAGTCCGTGCACCCCAGCATGATCCTGTTCGTCGTGGTCTACGGTCTGGACTGGGTCGCCACCGTGCCGCCGACCGCGATGCTGTGCCGCCGGATCTTCGGCGACCGCGGAACCATCGTGTTCGGCTGGGTGTTCGCCTCCCACCAGATCGGTGCCGCGGCGGCCGCTTTCGGAGCCGGGGTCATCCGCGACAGCCTCGGAACCTACACCTACGCGTGGTGGGCCGGAGCGACCCTGTGCGCGGTCGCCGCCTCGCTGTCGATCCTCACCAGAGGCAGTGTCGCCGTGAAATGTCGCAATTGAACGAATCGGCTGTTTCCGCCTGCGCGGAGCTGTCACACTTTCGGCATGCTGATCGGACGAAAGGCTCCGGCGCTGATCTGTGCCGTCGGAATCCTGTGCGCCTGTTCGCCATCGGGTGACGATCCGACCGCCCAGGCACAGCCGACGAACAGCGCCGGGACCGACGCGATCGTGCAGATCGTCGACGAAGCCATGGCCGACCGGCACCTGCGCGCCGTCCTCGTGCGGGTCTCGCAAGGCGGCGAGGAGATCGTCACCCGTGCCTTCGGAGAGTCGATGACGGGTGTTCCGGCGACCACCGACATGCACTTCCGCAACGGTGCCGTCGCCATCTCGTACGTCGCGACCGTGCTGCTGCAACTCGTCGACGAGGGCGTGGTGGGTCTCGACGACAGGGTGTCGCAGTGGCTGCCCGATCTCGCGCACGCCGACCGCGTCACCCTCGGTCAGCTGGCGCAGATGACGTCGGGTTATCCGGATTACGTGCTCGGCAACGACGAGTTCGCCGACGCGAGCTACGCGGATCCGTTCCGCGCGTGGACCCCGGACGAACTCCTCGCGTACGCGACGTCGAAACCGTTGCTCTACGAGCCCGGCACCAACTGGAACTACGCCCACACCAACTACGTGATCCTGGGCTCGGCGCTCGAGGAGATCACCGGCCGGCCGATGGACGAACTCGTTCGGGAACGAGTGCTCGAACCCCTGGGGCTGGACGGCACCGCGGCCTCGCAGACGGCCGCGATGCCCGACCCGGTACTGCACGCCTTCTCCTCCGAACGGCGCGAGTTCCTGGGTGTTCCCGCGGGCACCCCCTTCTACGAAGAGAGCACCTTCTGGAACCCGTCGTGGACCATCACCTCCGGAGCCGTGCAGACCAGCACCATCTTCGACCTGCACGACACCGCCGTGGCGATCGGCACCGGTGAACTGCTGTCGGAAGAGTCGTATGCGGCCATGGTCTCGACCGATCTGCGCGGTCGCACCCATGCGCAGCCCGACTGTTCGACCTGCTTCGAGCAGTCGGAGGCGTACACCTACGGGCTCGGTGTGGTGATCACCGGGGACTGGCTGATGCAGAACCCGATGTTCGGTGGTTACTCCGCCGTCGAGGCGTATCTGCCCGAGCAGGAGGTGGCGATCGCACTCGCCGTGACCTACGAACCGGAGGCCTTCGACGACACCGGCGGATACGTGAACGAGGCAGACGCCCTGTTCCGCAGGATCGCGGCGGAGGTCGCCCCCGATCACGCACCGCCGACGCACGAGCGCCCGGCCGGCAACTGAGCCGGCCGGGCGCATCGGGTGCGTCGCGGGGTTGGTCAGGTGTTTCGGAAGTCGCGTTCGGAACCCGCCCACTCGCCGGCCCACTCGCGCAGTTCCACGGCGCGGATCTTCGATCCGTTGCCACCGACAGTGGTGGGCATCCGTTCGATGACGTGGATCGCCGTGGGCACCTTGAAGGCCGCGAGGGTCTCGCGGCACCAGGCCCGAAGGGTCCCCGAGGTCGTGTCCGCGGGTGCGTCGTCGGTGGGGACGACGAAACCGATCGCCTCGGTGTAGCCGCCGTCGCCGGTGATACCGACGACCTTGGCCGTGGCCACGCCGGGATGCTCCGCCAGACGAGTCTCGATCTCGGCGGGGTCGACGAGGAAGCCGCGCAGGCGCAGGACGTCGCCCATCC
The DNA here is from genome assembly GCF_048381395.1 of Rhodococcus shunpengi. Lineage (NCBI taxonomy): Bacteria > Bacillati > Actinomycetota > Actinomycetes > Mycobacteriales > Nocardiaceae > Rhodococcus > Rhodococcus shunpengi. The sequence goes on along the minus strand of NZ_JBLWIU010000012.1, from coordinate 583,560 downwards.
GGCAGATGTAGCGGAAGCCTCCGTCGCCGAGGGCGACGGCGAGGTCGCCGCTGCGGAACCAGCCGTCGGCCGTGAACGCGCGCGCGGCGGCGTCGGGGTTCCCGAGATAAGCGTCGACGACGTTCGGGCCGCGGAACTGCAGTTCACCCTGCTCACCGGCCGGGAGGACCCGATCGTCGTAGGGGTCGGCGACCCGCAGTTCGATCGCCGTGTCGACCGCGCGGCCACCACCGTTCCAACGCACCGATTCCGGATCGTCGGCATTCCACAGCATCGCGAGAGCGAACACCTCCGACGAACCGAACACACCGGAGGTGTGGGTGCCGAATTCGTCGCGCAGCCATCGGGCGATCTCGTGGGAGCGGCCGAGGAAGTCGGCGATACCGACCCAGCGCAGTGCCGACAGGTCGACGCGTTCGCCATCGTGCCAGGCGTCGTAGAGACGGCCGAACAGGTCGTCGGCGCCCACCGCGTGCGTGACCCCGACCTCCCGCATCCGGCGCAGGACCGCGCCCGGATCGAAGACCGTCTCCATGAGCAGCGCTCCCCCACCGGCGAGCGCGGCCATCGCGGTACTGAAACCGAAGACGCCCGAAACGGGGAGCACGCACAGCGCCACGTCGCCCTCGACGATCTTCATGATCGCGGCATCGGCGCGTCCGTGACGGACGACCGCGTTGCCGCGGTGCGCGGCGAGTTTGGGCACACCGGTGGAACCGGACGTCGTGAACGCCACTGCGATCCGGTCCTCGGGATCGTCGTCGATTCCCGCCGGGGTGAGTGTCGCGGTGTCGGGTGTCCCGGGTGCACTCGCGCCACGCGTGTCGCCGCTGCCGGCCGTCCACGCGCCGCCGCCGAGGTCGAAGTCGGCCGGGGACGCCGACGCGTTCGCCGGTCCGGGCACCACCGCGACCACCGGGGTGGCCACGTCGGGGACGGACGCCGCAGCCTCGGTGAGCCGGCCGAACAGGTCGAGTCCGTGGAAGGCGGCCGGCACGGCCACGACGGCAGGTCGCGCGGCAGTGAGGATGTGCGCGACCTCGCGGGTGTTGTAGCGGGTGTTGACACCGATGACGTGGGCGCCGAGCGCGGAGGCCGCGAACTGCCACACGAGTGCGTCGGACCAGTTCGGCAACATCACCGCGATGCACTGGCCGGCGCGCAGGCCGATTCCGTCGAGTTCACTGCGCACGGCCTCGACCCGGTCGCGGAACTCTTCGCGGCTGCGGGCCACCGCCACGTCGTCGACGATGTCGTAGGCGATCGGGGCGTCCGCATTCGCGGCGACGAGGCCGTCGAGCAGTGCGGGCAGGGTGTCGGTGCGGGTGGTGGTCACAGCGCTGCCTCCTCGGGAACAGCGACCCGGCGCAGCTCACCGATCCAGGTGTCGGCGAGCGCGGCGAAGTCGTCGATCTCCTCCATCGGATAGTGCCCGATGCCGGCCAATGCCGTGAAGCGGGCGCGTCCGGGAAGTGCGTCGTTGATGGTCTCTGCGGCCCGGGCCACGGCGTCGGGGTCGATCCACGGGTCGTCGACGCCGGCGACGAGGTGGATCGGTGCGGTCAGGCGGTCGAGGCGGTCGCGCACGTCGTGGGTTCCCCAGCCGATCAGATCGGACGACGAGATCTCCGGGTCCTCCCGCTTGTGCATGAGCGCGATCGTGTGCGCCTTCGCCTCCGGAACCGAGCGCCCCACGGATGCAAGGGTTCCCAGATAGGTGCGCTCGGAGCGCGACGGTCCGGCGACGTCCTCGAGTTCACGGCGCAGACCGGCGACGTTGACGCGGCCCGGGCCGGGTTCGGCTTCCATCGCGACGGCCCCGGACAGCGGACGGTCCGGGCGGGTCGCGAGTTCGAGGGTGAGCTTGCCCCCGATCGAGCAGCCCATGACGAACGGCCGGTCGATCCCGAGCGCGTCGAGCACCTCGCACAACCAGTCGCCGTAGGTGATCAGGCTTGTGACGGGGCCCCCGGGTGCGGGTTCGGAACGTCCGTGGCCGGGCAGGTCGGGGACGATCACCCGGTAGCCGCGGTCGGCGAGATCGCGGGCCACGTGGCGCCACTGCACGCCGCTCTGGCCGGCGGTGTGGATGCACAGGACGGTGGGCAGGTCGGTCGCGTCGAGCGCGTTGCCGGATCGTGCGTCGGGAGTGACGATCTCGACGAAGCCGAGCGCTCCGCCGATCTCCAGGTAGCGGGCCTCGATCATGAGCGGGCCTTTCGGGCGAGGGCACGGGCGTGCCCGATGATCGTGTTGAGCGGCTTGGTCAGTCGCAGGTACTCGTATCCGTCTCCGGTGGAGGAGAATTCGCCGCGGATGGCGCGGCGCATGAAGTCGTTCTCCTCGGACAGGACGAGATCGGCCCAGGCGTGGTCGGGTGCGACGAAGGTGAACGTCGCGCCGTGCGGGGTGCGCCGGGTGACGTCGACGATGCGCCCCTTGTAGATGCGCAGGTGCAGTTCGGTCTCGCCGCTGCGCAATCCGATGGTGCCGTCCCAGGTGGACAGCGACGAAGTGAATTCCCGGTCTTCCGAGAGGCTCTCGGCGAGCAGCGCTCCCCAGGCCGGTGCGCAGAAGTCCAGTTCGGGAACCGCCGGCTGTTCGTCGTCGAAGGTCCATGTCTCGGTGCCGGATTCACGCACCGCGCCGGCCCGGTCCACGAGCCGGATGTAGCGGCGCGCGGTCCGTCCGGATACGCGGGTGATCACGGTGTCCGCCGACACGACGTCCGAGACGGAGACCGGATCGTGTGCGTTCCAGTCGAATCCGGTCGGGACGCCACCGGGAACGGGCGAGACGAGCGAGGCGACGGCCAGGGCACCGAGGACGGGTGAGTTCGGCGGTGCCACCGCACCGGAGCCGGTCAGGACATCGGCCACGGTGCGGGGTTCCGAGGAGGTGCGGTCCCCGACGGTGAGCGGGCGGGTGACGGTGTGTGCGCTCATGCCTGCTCGGGCCTTCCCAGGAGTTCGTCGGAGATGATGCGCATCTGGATCTCGCTGGTGCCTTCGAAGATCTTCGTCAGACGCGCGTCGCGCCAATGGCGTTCGACCTGGAAGTCGGTGGTGTAGCCGGCGCCGCCGTGGATCTGCACGGCCTCGCTGGTGACCTGCTCGGCCATCTCGGTGGCAACGAGCTTGCACATCGACGCCTCGAGCGAGCACCGCCGGCCGGTGTCGATGTCGGTGGCGACCGAGTACATCAGCTGACGTGCAGCCTCGATGTCGGCGGCCATCTTCGCGATCTTGAACCTCAGATGCTGGAAATCACCGATGGGACGGCCGAACTGACGGCGGGTGTGCACGTACTCGATCGAATCCTCGAGTGCGGCGCGGGCGAGACCGATGGCGCGGGCGGCGGTATGGGCGCGCCCCACCTCGAGACCGGAGACGGCGAGATAGAAGCCCTTGCCCTCCTCGCCGAGCATCTTGTCGGCCGGGATGCGGAAGTTGTCGAAAGACAACTCCCAGGTGCTCCACCCGAAGTAGCCGATCTTGCGGACCTTGGTGCCCGAGATGCCCTCGGGGAAGACGCCGCGTTCCTTCTCGACGAGGAAGGCGCTGATCCCGCGGTGTGGCTTGGCCGGGTCCTTGTTCGGATCGGTGCGGGCGAAGAGCACGAGGTAATCGGCCTCGTCGGCATAGGTGCACCACATCTTGGTGCCGTTGACGACCCACTCGTCGCCGTCACGCACGGCACGGCACGAGATGTTCGCGACGTCGGATCCGGCCTCGGCCTCGGACAGGGCGTACGCGCCGAGGTATTCACCGCGGGCGACCTTGGGCAGCAGTGCCGCCTCCTGTTCGGGGGTGAAGCCGCCGCCCATGCCGTTGCCGCGGGCGAGCAGACCCGACACGCTCATCCATGCCCGCGACAGTTCCTCGGCCACGAGGCAGTACTCGAAGACGCCGAGCCCGAGGCCGCCGTGTTCCTCGGGGATCATGATCCCGAAGAAGCCGGTCTCGGCCATCTCCTTCTTGAGGGAGTCGGGGATGGTGCCCTGGACCGGGTCGAGTTCGTTGGCGACGGGCAGCACCTTCGTCATCGCGAAGTCGCGGGCGAGGTCACGGATCGCGAGGCGTTCCTCGGTGAGATAGCGCGGGGAATCGGTGCGCGGCTGCGAGGGGCGGTGGGTCATGGGAGGTGCACTCCTTCGATGGACCGGAGTAGGTCATTAACGCTTGTTCACCCAGTACAGCACGGCACCCATGACCCGTCAACGGTTCAGCGCGAATATCCGACCAGATTGAGCGCGTATCCAGCGAAATCATCGGCGACCTCCTGCGCCGAGAGGGGGCCGCTCTCCCGGAACCAGAGGGGGATGCCGGCGCACATCGTGAGCACCGCCGTGACCCCCTGATGCACCCGCTTGATCGTGAAAATCGCCTGCGCTACACCGTCTTCCGCGATGTCGACGAAGAGTTGCTCCTGCGCGTCGCGCGAGCCCACCACGCGCTTGCGGTCGAGCGGACCGAGATAACGCAGTTCAGAATTCGCCACCAGACACGCCCGCGGATTCCGCGCGGTGTACAGAGCGTGGGCTGCGACCGCCGCGCGCCACCGTTCGGCCGGATCGTCACCGACCTTGCGCAGGGCGTTGCGGGTCGCCGTGAACTGCTCGTCGCTCGCACGGCGGAGAATTTCCACGAGCAGTTCCGACTTGTTCTCGAAGTGGTTGTAGACGTTGGCAGCGCTGCAACCTGCGGCGTTGGCGATATTGCGCATCGTCGCCCCGTGGAATCCGCACTCGTAGAACTCGTCGAGCGCGGTCTCGAGAATCCGTTCCCGAATGGACGAGGACGCACCGTTCGACCGGCTGTTCATCCCTGCACAGTAGGCACACATCGCACGGACCAGCAAGAACCCTCCCGTTGACGACGATGCGCACCGTTGTTATGGTCCACATCACATGAACGGTTGTTAATAACCACGCACAACGGAGGATCTGCTGTGTCCAGTCCCCACCCCGAGTCGTCCCTGCTCGACCGCATCACCCGCCTCGAAGACCTCGAAGCGATCCGGAAGCTCGACGCGCAGTACTGCCGCCATCTCGACGACGGCAACTGGGACGCGCTCATGGAGCTGTTCACCGACGACGGCGAGTTCGACGGCCTGTCCCACCCGCGAGGAAAGGAGGAGATGCGCACCTTCTTCGCGGGACTCGCCGACGGCGGCCTGACCTCCTTCTGGCACTTCATCACGAACCTCGAGATCGACCTCGACGGTGACCGTGCCACGGTGCGCTCGTTCCTGTGGCAGCCGTGCGTCACCGACGGTGCACCCGCGATCGCCGCCGGTCGCTACAACGACCAGGTCGTCAAGATCGACGGCCGTTGGCTCTACAAGGTCAAGCAAGTGCGCTTCCACTTCTTCGGCCCGCTCGAGGCCGGCTGGGACGAGAACCTCTTCGCGCTCGACAGCGCCCGCGGTGCGGCGGTACGGGCATGACCGACACCGCGCACGGCACCGTTCCTGCATCCTCGACGGACGAATTCGTCTGGACGCGGATGCTCCACCTTCCCGAGATCGCGGAACTGCGTCGCCGACGTGCCCGGGTGACCAACACGCTCGGCGGCGTCACCGTCGTGCTGTTCACGTCCTTCCTCGTCGCCTTCATCGGGTTCCCCGACCGATTGGGAACCACCGTCGTCCTCGGCATCCCGCTGTCGCTGTGGGTGGTGTTCTCCCAGTTCGTCGGAACCTGGGTGCTGGTCTGGGCGTACTTCCGCCTCTCCCGCACCTACATCGGCCCCGCCGTCGACGACGCCGTCGCAGCCGTCGAACGGAACCGTCCCGCATCCGAGGAGGTCGCATCATGACCGGTGACGCCGATTATCTCGCCATCGCGATCTGCAGCGCCGTCATCTCACTGACCCTGTGGGTGACCTTCGCTGCCTCCCGCCGCGCGAAGAGCGCCGACGGATTCTTCGCCGCGGGCCGCTCGATCTCGAGCTGGCAGAACGGATTCGCCATCGCAGGTGAATTCATCTCCGCCGGCAGCTTCCTCGGCACCACCGGCCTGATCTTCTCCAAGGGTGTCGACGGCACCGTCATCCTGTTCACGTCCGTCATCTCGTTCCTGCCGGTGCTGTTCCTCCTCGCGGAGAAGATGCGCAATCTCGGCAAGTACACCCTCGCCGACGTTCTCGTCTTCCGAACCGACTCGCGGAACGTGCGGGTCGCGGTCGCGCTGAGCACGATCGCCACCGGCACCTTCGTGCTGCTCGCCCAGCTCGTCGCCGCGGGTGTGCTCCTCGAATCCGTCTCGGGCATCCCGTTCTGGCTGTCGGTGGTGGTCGCCGGATCGCTCATGGGCATCTACGTCTTCGTGGGCGGCATGCTCGCCACCACCTGGGTGCAGGTCATCAAGTCGACGATCCTGTCGGTGCTCGCGATCATCGTGTGCTTCGGCATCCTGGCGCAGTTCGGGTTCGCATTCCCGAAGGTCCTCGACGCCGCGACCGACAACGCCGTCGCGGGCGACGCGATCCTGTCGCCCGGGTTGATCTTCGGCCAGACCAGCGCGATCAACCTCGTCTCCTACGCGCTCGCGTTCGCCCTGGGCACTGCCGGGATGGCACACATCCTCATCCGGTTCTTCACCGTCCCCGAGGCCACGACGGCCCGTCGCTCGCTCGGCTGGACCGTCGCGCTGTGCAGCCTGTTCTACCTGATCGTCATCGTGATGGGCTTCGGCGCCGCGGCCGTGCTCGGACCGAACGGCACCGACCTCGTCGGGCCCGGTGGCAACCTCGCGGCACCCGTGCTCGTCACCGAACTCGGTGGCGGCGCCGGCACGGTCGGTGGTTCCATCGCGCTCGCACTCGTCGCCGCGGTCGCCTTCGCGTCCATCGTCGCAGTGGTCGCCGGTGTCGTGATCTCCGCTGCCGGTACCTTCGCCCGCGATGTGTGGCCGGCGGTCACGCGGAAGGAACCGATCGAGAATCTCGACGCGGACGAGCAGGCTCGGGAGGACCAGGCCCAGGCCCGCATCGCGCGGTACGGAGCCGTATCCTTCAGCGTCCTCGCCATCGGTCTGGCCATGCTCATCGGTGACGACACGAACATCACCTTCTTCATGGGCATGGCGTTCATGGTGGCCGGCAGCGCGCATCTGCCCGCCCTCGTGCTGAGCCTGAACTGGCGACGGTTCAATGCCACAGGCGCGGTCTGGGGTGTGCTCACCGGTCTCGTCTCGACCGTCGTGAGCCTGATGTTCACCGAGGCCCTGTGGATGGGCAGCGGGCCCGCTCCCCTGACCATCCAGCTCCCGGTGATCGTCACCATGCCGCTCGGTATCGCGGCGTGTGTGATCGGGTCGATCGTCGGCGAGAAGCGTCGGGGACGAGGCCGCCTCGAGGACGAGAAGTTCGCGGAGATGCTCGTGCGTGCCGAGACCGGCATCGGCGCGGAGGTCGCCGCCACGCACTGATCCGTCAGCGATATTTCGGGTTCGCGACCTTCAGCCGGTTCGCGGCCAACCCCCTGATCACCTCGGCGACCTGCGGGTCGTCGAGGTGATCTCGTCCTGCACGCACACCGAGGGCGAGTTCGGCTTCGGAGCGGTAGCCGAGCCCGGCGAGTCGCACCCGGTAGGTTTCCCGCACCCCAGGGGCGAGGGTGGCCTCCCGCGCGGCGATGCCGAGGACGTGCGCCGCCACCCGGCTGCGGTAACGGGTCTTCGCGTCGGCGCCCGCCCCGACTTCCAGGACGAACTCGCGGACCGCCTCGAGCAACTCCTCGACGGGCGGCGCCCCGAGGAAGGGTGGAGTGGCGGGAGGAGTCTCCGTCTCCTCGTGGGGAGCGACGCCGAGCAGGTCCAGCAGGTTGTGTTCGCACTCGGCGACGCGCCGTCCGATGGCGAGCAGTTCGAGGGTGTTGTCTCCTCCCGTCGCCGCTGCGGCGGCCTGCATCCGGCAGATCACCGCCCACCGCAGCGAGCCGTAGACCTCCCACCAGTGGACGACCTCGGGGTCGGGACTCTCCCCCGATTCGTCGGCGTACCCGCGGAACAGGTCGTCGCGGGAGCCGAACCCGCCGACCGGGTGCGGCGAGCCGAAACGCCACGTCCGGGTGCACAGCCACCCGAGGTCCTCCATCGGGTCCCCGACGTGCGCCAGTTCCCAGTCGAGCACCCCACGCACGCCCTCTGCGTCGACGAGGAGGTTCCCGTTGCGGAAGTCGCCGTGTACGAACGCTTTCCCGGTCGCCGGTGGACGGTTGCGGGTGAGCCACGCGAACGCGGCCTCGAGCGCCGGCACGGGTTCGCCGTTGGTGAGGTACTCGTCGAAGAGGGAGGTCAGCGGGTCGTGTTCCGGCAGGTTCGGTACGGCCTCGATGTCCATGCGGTGGATCCGAGCGAGGATGCGTCCGAGTTCGTAGGGCAGTGCGGCGCGGACCTCGGCCAGATTCTCGTCGCGCAACAACTTCTGTGGGAGTGCTTCGCCGGGCACCTTCGACATCACGAGGTAGGCGCCGATCCCGGGGTGCGGTTCGTCGCCGCTGCGGTCGATCACGTCGGGCACGGGCACGCCGACGCGGGCGGCCTCGTCGAAGGACGCCGCTTCCATGGTGATCCTGCGCGCGTCCTCGCGTCCCGGCGGGTCGCGGCGCAGGATCAACTCCCGGGTGTCGCCGGTGGCCGACACCGCGGTGATCGCCCACGTCTCGCGGCTCGCACCACCGGTGAGCCGTTCGATGCGCCGCAGTGTCCAACTTCCGTCGAGTACCGACGAAAGACGCTTCGTCAGTTCGTTTTTCAATTCACCGCTGACGCCACCCACCGCGACCTCCCCTGTTCGGTTTCCTGCGGTGGATACTCCCACGGTGATCGGCGGTGTGCGAGCACTTCCACCGCGACGTCGCGGAGTGTCAGGCCGCGAACCCCACCGCCCCGATGACCGGGATGATCGTCATGAAGACGATAGCGATGACGAAGAGCGTGATGGTGATCTTCTTGTCCCAGCGCGATCGCGTGCCCGTCGCGGCGAGCATGAAGAAGACGAACCCCACGCAGATCGATCCGATACCGATGACGACGGGTGTTTCCAACATGCCTTCCATCATCACCCATGCCGGTTCCGTCGTTCCGCCGGTCTACCGCCGATGACCGGGCTCCGGCCGGAAGGCACCGTGGAAGGTCATCGGCACGTGGTGCTGCAGGTTCACCGCCGCGACCGGCCCGTCGCCCGGTCGATCGGCGCGCAGGACGACGAGTCTGCTGGTCCTGCGCGCGGGCCGGTGCTCGAGTGTCAGCAACCAGCCGTCGCCCTCGGCGTCGCCGCCCGGCGCGAAGAGCGGTTCGCAGACGGTGTCGCCGGCGGCGGCCGTGTATCGGCTCACGGCTCCGGCGCGATGATCGATCGTGGTGACCGAGTCGGGATCGCCTCCCGGGACCGATGCCGACGCCGTGTAGCTGTAGCGATGCTCGGTGGTAGCGAACCGCTGGTCGAGCTGGGGGAACTCACATCCGTGATCGTCGAGTTCGATGGTGGTGACGCGGCGGGTCCGCCGGTCGACGGACAGCCGGGTGAGGGTGCCCCCGAAGGCCGGCCCGGCGGACTCGCGATAGTTGCGCAGGTGCCTGTTCCACCCTCCCCAGCCATCGGCGGGATCGTGTGCGACGAGTTCGACGACAGTGCGGTCCCCGTCTTCATGGGCATTGGTGACGTGGAAATGGAACAGCGCATCGTGTTCGACGGTGGTCGGCCTGCCGCCGTCGCGCGGGACCAGGACGATGGTGGTGCCGAGTTCCGGTCGATAGGACAACGCATCGTCGAAGGGACGCAGACCCAGGGCGACCGGGATCGGATTCCGGACCACCAACGGCCCGAGCACGAACACCAGGTGCCGTTCGGTCAACGCGAAGTCGTGGACGAATCCGAGTTTCGGGATCGGGACGGTCGCGAGTCCGTGGAGGCGACGGCCGCGATCGAGTCGATAGCAGCGGATCATCGGTCGCGGGAAGAAGTCGAGCCCGAAGTTGAACACCTCGCCCGTCGCGGGGTCGGTCTTCGGATGCGCAGAGAACGCTCCGAGCCGTTTCAACGCGCCACCGAAGGATTCGGGTCCGTAGGTCTGCAGGGTCTCGGCGTCGAGCCGGTGCGGTCGTCCCCCTTCCCAGAGGGCGTAGAGCACGTCGTCGTGCAACAACACACTCGTGTTCGCGAGATTCTCAGGGAACCTCAGCGCGTTGGCGAGCGACCCGCCGATCCTCTGTGTACTGAATCCTTTTGCCGGACGACGTGTCTCGTTCGTCCTCGCGAAGCTCTTCGTCCGCACGTACCGATTCCGGTAGTGGACCCCCTCCGGCCCGATGTCGATGCGGGAGACCATGCCGTCACCGTCGAAGATATGACTCAGGGGATGACCGTCGACGTCGAGACGGCCGGGCCCGATCCGGTAGAGCGCGCCCCGCAGGCCCTCGGGGATCGCGCCCTCGACGTCGTCCAGGTCGTAGTCGAACTCCCGGTGCTGGGAGTCCCACGGTGACGCCCCGAGTTCCTGCGCTTGTTGTTCCGACGCCCCCGTTGCAACGGTCATATACCGACGGTCGCACAGATGAGACACATTGGGAAGAACTGTCTCATTACCGTCCGCGACATCGGCGGATCAGCGATTGAGCTGTGTGATCCGCCCGGTCAGCAGCGTGGCGAACGCCGTCCACGCCGAGTACGGAGCCAGCGCAGCCCCCGCAGTCGGATTCGCCTCGGCCGTCCGGCGCGTCAGATCCGCGGTACTCGCGGCGAGCAGTGCGGCCACCACGGTGGCCGGCATCAACCGATGCCACTTGAAGAACACCCACGACCACGACGCGTTGAGCACGAGATTCGTGGCCAGAGCCGCGATGTAGTTGCGACGACCCACATAGTCGTCGGCATCGGTGTACTCGTCGATCGCGACGGCCGAGGTGACAGCGATATCGGCATACAGCGCCGTCCAGACGATCGGGAACGCCGCGGCCGGAGGCTGGAAACCGGGCTTGCGCAACTTGCGGTACCACCGGGAGTTCGTGTCCTGGGAGGCGATCGACCCGACGATCGCGGTGGTCGTGGTGGCAGCGGCGGTCGCGAGGACGGTACTGAGTCTCATGTCTGTCGGCTCCTGTAGAAGACGGTTGATCGTCGGCTACCCGAGCCGAAGGCGCACGAAACGGACACCTCGGTAGGGTGGCGGGCCGGGAGGTCGACATGAGTGGATTGCAGCAGGTCGGCGACGGGGTCTGGGCGTTCGTGCGCACACCCGGCGGCTGGGGTGAAGCCAATACCGGGTTGGTCGTCGCGCCGGGAACGGCGTCGTTGGTCGTCGACACCGCATGGGACGTCGCATGGGCTCAGCGCATCGCCGAGGCGCAGGCACCGCTGGTCGCGGATGCTCCGATCACCGACGCGGTGAACACCCACAGCGACGGCGACCACTGGTGGGGCAACGACACGCTGCCGCCCGACACGCGGATCACCACCAGCGCCGCCGCACTGGACGGGATGCGCGAGGATCTTCCACCGCGCGCCCTCACCGTGCTGGCCGGCACGGGCTCCCTGATCCGGCGCGTCCCCGGTCCCATCGGTGCGGCCGGTGCCTATATGGCGCGGGTGCGCGGCGGTGCCCGATTCCCGCGCCGCACCCCGCGGATGCCCGACACGACCTTCGCGACCGCCACCTCACTGGACATCGGCGGTCGCACGATCGAACTCGAGCAACTCGGACCGTGCCACACGGCCGGCGACCTCGTCGTCCGCGTGGCCGACGCCGGGGTCGTCTTCACCGGCGACCTGCTGTTCATCGGGTCGACACCGATCCTGTGGCACGGCCCGCTCGACAACTGGCTGTCGGCGCTCGATCGGCTGCTCGACTGGGACGCCGTGGTGTACGTACCCGGCCACGGACCGACCTGCGGCGCGACGGAGATCCGAGCACTGCACGACTACTGGCTGTGGCTGGGCGACGCCGCCCGCGACCATCACCGGGCCGGACTCACCCCGCTCGAGACAGCACGGAAACTCGTGCGCACGAGAGACTTCGATGCGTGGCGCCAGTGGGAGTCGCCGGAACGCATCGCGCTGAGCCTGAGCACGCTGTTCGACCAGTGGAACGGCAACCCACCGGCACCACCCACCGTCACACGTCGCGCCGCAGCCTTCATCACGGCCGAAACACTGCTGCGTGAAGGAGCATTCGAGACGTCCTGACCGTCGATCAGGACAGGTGCTTCGGCTCCGGGGTCGTCTTGTGCGACCAGTCCGACCCCACGGGCGCGGTTCCGAGCGCGTCCGGGCACTCGTCGCGTCCAGCGGGTGCCAGGGAGATCACGATCGACTTGTAGGTGGGGCAGTTGCTCTTCAGCGCAGTCGAATCGAGCGGGACGAGAGGGTTGGTCTCCGGGTAGTAGGCGGCAGCGCTGCCCCGTGGCAGGTCGTATTCGACGATCCGGAACCTCTTGGCGCAACGGTCACGGTCGTCGCCGTCCCATCGTGTGAACAGGTCGACGAAGTCTCCGTCGTCGAAACCCAGTGCGGCGATGTCGTCCCGGTGCATGAACACCACACGGCGGCCGCCCGCGATCCCGCGATAGCGGTCGCTGAGGCCGTAGATGGTGGTGTTGAACTGGTCGTGGCTGCGCATCGTCTGCAGCAGAAGATGACCCGGCGGTACCTGAACCACCTCCACCGGCGAAACCGCGAATTCCGCCTTGCCCGAATCGGTATCGAAGGACCTGGTATCTCGGGGAGGGTGCGGCAGGATGAATCCTCCCGGACGCCGGACGTTGACCTCGTAGCCTTCACAACCCGGGACGACGCGGGAGATGCGCGATCGGATGTTCGCGTAGTCGTCGCGCATCGCCTTCCAGTCGATCCCGTAGCGGTCACCGATCGTGGCCTCGGCGATGCCCGTGATGATCGCGACCTCCGAACGCACCTGTTCGCTGGGCGGTTTCAACGGCCCTCGGGAGGCGTGGACCGCGCACGTCGTGTCCTCGACCGACACGAACTGCGGTCCGGATGCCTGGACGTCCTTGTCGGTGCGCCCGAGCGTCGGAAGAATCAATGCCGTTCTACCGCAGACCAGATGGGAACGGTTGGGTTTCGTCGAGATGTGCACCGTCATGTCGATTCCGGCTATCGCCTCGGCGGTGACGCCTGTGTCCGGCGCCGCCTGCACGAAGTTGCCACCGAGGCCGAGGAAGAACCGCACCTTGCCGTCGCGCATCGCCTTGATCGAATCGACGGTGTCGTAACCGTTCTCGCGAGGCGGATCGAAACCGAACTCCTCCTCGATCGCGTCGAGGAAGCTCTGCGGCGCGCGTTCCCAGATCCCCATCGTGCGGTCGCCCTGGACGTTCGAATGTCCGCGCACAGGCATGAGCCCGGCACCGCGCTTGCCGATGTTACCCTGCGCGAACGCGAGATTGCAGATCTCCTTGATGGTCGCGACGGCGTTGCGGTGCTGGGTGATACCCATGGCCCAGCAGAAGACCGTTGCCTGCGAGCGTCGCAGCATCTGAGCGGCTTCGGTGATCTGCTGTCGCGACAGGCCGGTCGCGGCGACCACCTCGTCCCAGTCGATGTCCCGGACATGTTCGACCCATTCTTCGAATCCCTGGGTGTACTGCTGCACGAAGTCGTGGTCGAGCGCGTCCCATTCGACGAGCAGCGACCCGAACGCCTGCAGCAGCGCGAGGTCCCCGTTGACCTTGATCGACAGATGCAGGTCGGACAGATCCGTTCCCCGCCCGAGCACGCCGCGCGGCGTCTGCGGGTTACGGAAGTTGACCAGGCCCGCCTCGCGCAGCGGGTTGATCGTCAGGATCTTCGCGCCGTTCTGCTTGGCCTCTTCCAGTGCGGTGAGCATGCGCGGATGGTTGGTGCCGGGGTTCTGCCCCTGCAGGATGATCAGCTCGGCGTTGTGCACGTCGTCGAGCGTCACGCTGGCCTTGCCGATGCCGATCGATTCCTGCAGCGCGATGCTCGTGGACTCGTGGCACATGTTGGAGCAATCGGGCAGGTTGTTGGTCCCGAACGCCCGCGCGAACAGCTGGTACACGAAAGCGGCCTCGTTCGATGCACGCCCGGAGGTGTAGAAGGTGGCCTGATCGGGACTGTCCAGCGACTTCAGCTGCTCGCCGATGAGGGAAAAGGCCTCCTCCCATTCGATCGGGGTGTAGTGCGTGGCACCGGGCCTCTTGACCATCGGGTGCGTAATGCGGCCCTGCTTGCCGAGCCACAGTTCACTGTGGGAAGCGAGCTCGGCGATGCTGTACCGCGCGAAGAACTCGGGGTCGGCGCGTCGCTTGGTGCCCTCCTCGGCGACGGCCTTGGCACCGTTCTCGCAGAACTCGGCGATCTTGCGATGCCCGGGGTCCGGGTCGGGCCACGCACAGCTCGGGCAGTCGAACCCTTCGGCCTGGTTCAGCTCGAGCAGCGTCTCGGCCGAACGCACCAGTCCCATCTGTTCGAGGGATCGCTTCATCGCCACGGCGACGCCGGTGACGCCGGCGGCAGCCTTCTTGCGGTCTCCGACCTCGAGGTCGGCCTCGTCGTAGTCGGTCTGCAGGTCGCTCTTCTGCATTCGCTCACCTCTCACCGAGCACAGTTCTGCGCGGCGGGTACCCGTGATGCCCACTCGGCCAAACCCGGATCGGTTCCCGCTCCGAGACCACTGATCGGACGTACCCTCGGAGAATGGGATGGTCGAAAACGCTCGGTATCCCGGCCGCTGCGGCGGCCGCCGTCGGTGCCTACGATCTTGTGCAGAAACGACATTCGCTGCTGCGGAACTTTCCGATTCTCGGGCATGCGCGCTACGTCCTCGAGTCGCTGGGACCCGAACTGCGGCAGTACATCACGACGAACAACGACGAGGAACGTCCGTTCAATCGCGACCAGCGCAGATGGATCTACGCGTCGTCGAAGAACGTCACGAACACCTTCGGTTTCGGCAGCGACAACGACATCGAGTACACCGACGGGTACACGATCATCAAGCACCGCACCTTCTCGGACCTGCCGCCGTCGGCCGCTCCTCACGGTGGTGAGAAGGTCTCCATTCCGTCCGCGAAGGTCCTCGGCGCCGCGCGCGGGCGTGCCCGTGCCTTCCGTCCCGGATCGTTCGTCAACATCTCCGCGATGAGCTTCGGCTCGCTGTCCGGTGCCGCCGTGGAGGCACTCAACCGAGGTGCCGGCGCGGCCGGGTGCCTGCAGAACACCGGCGAAGGTGGTTTGACGAACTACCACCGCAACGGCGGAGAATTGATCTTCCAGATCGGCACCGGCTACTTCGGGTGCCGCGACGAGGACGGCCACTTCGACCTCGCACGGCTGAAGCGGGTCGTCGAATCGGCACCCATCCGTGCTCTGGAGATCAAACTCAGCCAGGGCGCCAAGCCCGGACTGGGCGGACTACTCCCCGGAGCCAAGGTCACGCCGGAGATCGCCGAGGTCCGCGGAATCCCCGTCGGCAAGGATTGTGTGAGCCCCTCCCGGCACACGGAGTTCCACGACATCGACAGTCTGCTCGACTGGGTCGAACTACTCGCCGCCGAGACGGGCCTTCCCGTCGGGATCAAGTCCGCCGTCGGCGACACGACCTTCTGGGACGAACTCACTCGGCGGATGAGCGAGACCGATCGCGGCGTCGACTTCGTCACCATCGACGGCGGCGAAGGCGGAACCGGCGCAGCACCATTGGTGTTCGCCGATGCCGTCTCACTGCCGTTCCGCAGCGGATTCGCGCGGGTCTACGCGACGTTCGCCGAGGCCGGTCTGACCGACGACGTCACCTTCATCGGCGCCGGCAAACTCGGTCTGCCCGACAACGCGGTGGTCGCCATGGCACTCGGCTGCGACATGGTCAACGTCGCCCGTGAACCGATGTTCTCGATCGGATGCATCCAGGCACAGAAATGCCACACCGACCGCTGCCCCACCGGGGTCGCCACCCAGAACCGCTGGCTCACCCGAGGACTCGACGTCCCGTCGAAGGCCGACCGCGTCGCCGACTACATCGAAGCCCTACGGCGCGATGTGTTCAAGATCGCGCAGGCGACCGGGGTCGTGCATCCGGGCCTGATCACCGTCGACGACATCGAGATCGCCGACGGCAACCGGCACGCGGTCACCCTGCGCGAGATGTACGGCTATCGAGACGGATGGGGACTGCCGTCGCAGGCGGACCGGGAGGAGATCACGCGGCTGATGACCGCGGAAGCGGTGACGACGCCGGGTGGGACGGAGGCGTCGACGGCGACATCGTAATCACTTGTGGATCAAGCGATCGAAAGCACCCCGACGGATAAGATCTCGTTATATCAACTAGCAACTTCAAGCACGCGTATATCGACTTCTCAACAACCAATATGATGGACAATCGCGGTTATCCATGATTATCGCAATGGCGGAACTGCGCGAAGATGACCGTGTTCATCAGCGCCATCCTGTGACTTGAAGGACTCCACGTCGAGAGGCCGTCAAGCCCGCTGGGCACGTGCGAGTTGCTACCCCGCAGGAATCCTCTGGGGTCGGAGAACCCGGGTTCTGGACCACTGTGCGTGATGGTGTGACACTGCGACTCAGTGTAGGGATCCCGGCAATTCCGCCTGGCAGACTTCGACCATGGACCGGAACCGAGGCACCGGAATTCTGCACCCAACAAGGTATTTCGTTGTTGGTCAGTGGTGATGCGGAGGCCAATGTGTACGCCCCGTGAAGGTTGCCGACCCGGGCGCTGCTCTATACCGATCGGTTCGTCGACCTGAGCGCCGCCGGCTTCAGTCCCGCCACCGCGGCCGAGCACACCCTGGCCGTGCAGGTCCCGGCCGACCCGACGCTGTGGCGCACCGGCGGCGCCGACGCCGCCGAAGCGGCCGATCATGTGCTCGCCGTGGCCCAACAGAAGGCCGCCCCATGAGTGATGTGACCGAGGTGGAGATCCTCGCCGCGGCCGATGCCACCTTCCGCACCGCGCTGCTCGCCCGTGGCTATCGGTTGGTGACCGGCAACCACTACGAGGCGCCCTCCGGGGACGACACTCCCCTGTCGGTGGATCTCCTGGTTCCCGGCACCGGCGGTGGCCGACTCGAACGCATCAAGTACGCCGGGCGCGGCTTCGATGTCATCCCCGGTTGACTCTCGCGCTCGCCTCCGATCCGATGCAGGTGCGGGTGCGGGCACGCCTGACGACCGGCGAGACCGTGCGTTTCGGATCTCCCCCCTGAGCAGGGGTTGACCACCATGCAGGTCCTCGAACTCGCCCGCATCCCGAGACTCGATGCGCCCCGTGCACCTTTCTTCGGGAGCCAGTCGATCCTCCCGACATCGTGCGTGCTGTGCGTGCACGCACAGCACGCAGGGGGATGACTCGGTTCAGCATCCCGGAATCCGAATGATTTCTGCAGGTCACCCTGCTCCGTCCGCCACCGCTCGACCCCGGGAATACCTCGTCTTCGGGTCGTGGTGTGCTGAGCGGATCGGGGGCGTCTTCGTGTCCCCCGGGCTCAACCCAGTTGCCTTCACGGATTTCCGTTCGGCTGGAACCGTGCTGCACCTTTCGCCGAGAGGCGACCGAACCCACCCGATCCTTCTTCGTTTCCACCCGGCATCGACATCCCTGCGGCGGTACAGACCGCGGGCTTGCCACCCGACTGATGTCCCCGGATTGGGACGCAAGAGACGATCGCGATTCCGCACGCCGAGGGCGTGCATGATCGTTCCCGGGATCCTTGTGCCCGGAGCCAAAGGATCCGGGCACAAGGAGGGTGCCGCTCCGAGGGGTGAGCTGAACACCCTGAAACCTGCCACCTTCACCAGATGACAAGTCCGGTGCCGTAGCCCGAGGGGGAGTGAGCTACAGCGCGACCACACCTTGCGAGGGGATGAAAGTGTGGTCGTTTACCGAGCGTACAAAACCGGCAAATCCACCTGGTTCTTCACCCGAAGCCTTCACCCCGAAATTCCCTCCTCCGAATGTCACCGGGCCAAGAGCACGGTCGACAACACCGGTTGCCACAGCGAACCGGTGTCGGAGCCGGCCGACACATCGGCGTGACGGCGATCCGGGCGTACTCGACCGAACGTGCCGTGCGGGGCAACCAGTCCTGATGGGCTACCGACCACGTCTGGACTTGCGGCCGGGTCGGTGCGGGAAGCGGCTGACGGGACAACACTCCTCAGACCCGATACGGATCCCCACGGAGGGGAACCCCGATGTCTGAAGTCAAACCGTGTACTCGCCGGTCGTGAGGGAAGTGGTGATCGTTGATGGGGTGACGTACCCCGCTGCCGGCCGGTAGCGGCACACGGTCTCGATTCGGCGCAGCGCTTCGGCCAGAACATCGTAGGAGGCCGCGAAGGACAATCGAACGCGGCCCTCACCTCCCGGACCGAAGACCTCCCCCGGCGTTACAGCGACCTGAGCCTCCTCCAGCAGCCAGGAAGCCGTGTCGACACCGGTTCCCACGCCGAGCTCTTCGACGGAAGGAAATGCGTAGAATGCCCCTTCCGGCAGGGCGCATCGAATTCCGGGAATCCTGTTGAGACCGTGCACTACAAGGTTGCGGCGCCGTTCGTATTCACGAGTCATGTCAGTGACGGCTTCTTCTGTTTCGGTAAGGGCAGCCAGCCCTCCACGCTGAACGAAGGAACTTGCACACGACACGGTGTGTTGGTGAACTTTCAGCAGTTGCTGTATGGCGAAAGAGGGTCCGGCGACATACCCGAGTCTCCACCCGGTCATGGCGTACCCCTTGGAGAATCCGTTCACAGTGAATGTGCGGGCTCCCGCCTTCGGATGCGCTGCGAGACTGCGGTGACGGTAGCCGGAGTAGATGACTTTCTCGTAGATCTCGTCGGAGATGATGAAGAGGTCGTGTCTTTCGGCGAATTCGGCGATCGTCTCGACTTCTCGGACAGTCAACACGTTCCCGGTCGGGTTGTTCGGCGTGTTCACCAGGATTGCCCGAGTTCGGGAGTTGACCGCCGCCTCCAGCGCTCCCTGGGTCACGCGGAAGGCACCGTCGCGCGCTTCCAACGGGACCTTCGCAATCGAGCCGCCGGCCAAGGACACCATGGACTCGTAGCTCACCCACCCCGGTGTCATGATCATCAGTTCGTCTCCAGGATCGAGAACGGTCATGATCGCAGCGAACAGAGCGTGTTTCGCGGAGGGGGTCACACAGATTCCGAACTCGGGATCGACGATCACCCCGTTGTCGGTGCGCAGTTTGTCGGCGATCGCGGCCCTGAGTTCGGGTACACCGCTGCTCGACGTGTAGTGGGTGAATCCGTCGCGCAGAGCTCGGACAGCTTCATCGACCACCGCCGCGGGAGTGTCGAAATCCGGCTCTCCCCCAGTGAGATCGATGATGTCGGTGCCGGACGCACGCATAGTGCGGATCCTGTCTGCCAACTCGACGGTCGATGACGACGCCAGTGCAGCAACCCTGTGCGCAACACGCATTTCAGATCCGTTCCCTTCCTCGGACGTCACGACTTCGCTCTCAGGCACCCCAACGTCTCGATGCTGCCGCGGCACTTCGGCCGGCAAGAAATCCGAAGGTCATTGCTACAGCGATCGGAGAACCACCGGACGGGTAGAGGTGTCCGAAGACACCGGCTGCCACGGTTCCTGCAGCGAACAGTCCCGGAATCGGGACACCCTCGTGTCGAAGTACTTCGCCACACGAGCTGATTCGAGGACCACCGGTGGTGGTGAGTGTTCCTGGATGAAGGCGGAGCGCGTAGTAGGGCGCCGTATCGACCGGGGCCAGGGCGCGCCGGCCGAACGTCGGGTCCATCCCGTGCTTCGCGAAGTCGTTGTACTCCGCGACCGTTGCCGTCAAGGCTGTGGCGTCGACGCCGATCCGCTGCGCGAGTGCGTCGAGATCGCTCGAAGGGTGCAGCCAGTCCGGGTCGGGCCCACCGGGGGCCGCGGACAGCACCGCGATCCGGGAACGGGCAGTGGAATCGAAGATCAGCCACGAGGCACCGAGATTGGGGAGCCCGGGCCCTCGCGTGTCGTGATTGCCGAAGACCTTCGGAAAGTCGTTGTAGCGGGTGTGTTCGTTCACGAACCGCTCACCGCGAGTATCGACGATCAGCGAGGCCGCATGGGTGCGGATCGGCAGGCCCGCCTGGGCAACCGGTTCGCCCGCCTCGGTCAGCGCCGGGTCGTATGCGACGACCGTGCCGAAATACGACCGCATGTTCGCCACCGACGCGCCGGCCTCGAGCACCATTTTCAGTCCGTCGCCGGTGTTGGTGGATGCACTGACGGGCACGACGTCGTATCCGATGAAGCCGCGCACCGATTCGGAATCCCACTCGAAACCGCCGCTGGCCAGGACGACAGCCTGCCGCGCACCGAGGTCGACGCCGCAGGATCGCACGCCGACCACGTCGTCCCCCGCGATGATCAATCCGTCGACAGGGCTGGAGGCGCGGACGACCACCCCGCGATCCAGAAGTCCCCGCAGCAGTCGTGCCACCAGTGCGACGCCCTTGACGCGCACGTCGGCGGCCGTGCGCCGCGCGATCTCCGCGGCCAGTTCGTCGGGGTCCTGCCGAGTGCGTTCCTCGGCGTGAGTCGTTCTCTCCCCCAGGATGTTCAGGGTGGACCGCACCGGTAGAGCATCGGCATGGTCGGGCAGCTCGTCCCGAACGGGAAACGGCAGTGCCTCGACCGCGCGGCCACCCGACGTTCGTCCCGGTATCTCCTCGAGGTGCAGGTAGTAGTCGGGAAAGCCCGGGATCGCCGCCATCTTCAGTGGCGTGTGCTGCTCCAGATAGTCCAGCATCTGCGGTGCCGTATCGACGAAGACGTCGATCAGTTCCGGGTCCGGCACGTCGTCACCGGCCAGGGCCTTGATGTAGGCGAGGGCATCGGCCCGGGAGTCGGTACCGCCCAATTCGCCGACGTGACCGTTGGCCGGGATCCACGCCGCTCCTCCCGACAGCGCGGTGGTTCCCCCCAAACGGGCACTCTTCTCGAGCAGCAGCACGGAGGCGCCTCCGTCGGCGGCCATGGTGGCCGCGACCAGACCCGCCGCACCACTTCCTACGACGACGACGTCGAACACCTCCTGCCACGGATGGGTCGCGGCATCGTCGATCAGTCGGTTGCGCACGAGACGGTCTCCTTCGCCGAAATCCGTGGTTGCGCAAGGGCGGCGGATGCCCCGGCGCGTCGTCCGAAGAAGGTGCAGTCGCCCAGCGATGCACCACTGACATATCCGGTGGCCGGGATACCCGACGTGATGCGACCGGCCGCGTAGAGCCCGGGCACGGGCGCACCGTCGTGGTCGAGCACCGTCCCGTCCGGGGTGGTCTTCAATCCGCCGAGCGTGAAGGTGCGGAATCGTCCGCTCGCGTCGATCGCCGCGAACGGTGATCGCAGGGGCGCGAGCCAACGCGGCGACTTTCCGAAGCGTTCGTCGTGCCCGGTTTCGGCGGCGCGGTTGTAGGCGGCCACGGTGTCGGCGAGGGCGCCGGCCGGCAGACCTGTTTCCTCGGCGAGTTCCTCGATGGTTTCGGCGACGAATCCGGGTTGGACAGGACCGCGGAATTCCTCTGCGGCGTCGAAGATCTCCTCGTCGAGGATCAACCACACCCGTCCGTCCTGACGGAACAGTCCGTGCTGTCCGACGCGGCCGAGATAGGCGTCCTCGTTGATGAAGCGCTGCCCCGAAGCGTTGACGAGTACGCCCGGTTTGACCAGAGCCGGCGGTACCGAGAACGCGGCTTCACCAGCGTCCATGCGCACCGTCGCCGCGCCCACTGCCATGGCCGCGCGGAGAACCGATCCGTCGTTGTCCTCCACGCCCAGCTTGTCGGTGCCGACCAGCGCGGGCGCGTGATCGGCGAGCAACCGTTCGTCGTAGATGAACCCACCGGCGGTGAGAACGACCCCGCGACGGGCCGCCAGCAACAGGTCCTTACCGAACCGGCGGGCGAGGACCCCCACCACCGCTCCGTCGTCGTCGACGACGAGCCGTCGCACCCGGGTGTTGTTGCTCTGCTCGACACCGAGTTCGGTGGCGCGACGCGCGAGCACCTCCATCAACAGGAAGCCTCCGGCGCTGCCGTGCCGCGACGCCGACGGCGCAGCAGGGCAGTGACCGCGAGGTGCCGGTTTCGCGAGGCCGGCGAAGGGCGCGGCGTCCTCGCCTCCGGAGAACATCAGGCCGTCGTCGTTCCACGGTTCGGCAGTGGGAGCCGACCAGAAGGACGGCTTGAACGGCACACCGCAGTCGACGAGCCAGTCGTAGTGCGCCACACTGCCTTCGCAGTAGATCCGCACCTTCTCCTCGTCGGCGTGCGGCCCGCAGGCCGCCATGAGGAAACGGGCCATCTCCTCGGGCGAGTCCTCGAATCCGCAGGCCTGTTGCAGGGCTGTGCCACCGCCGAGATAGATCAGGCCGCCGGACATCGCCGAGGTGCCGCCGGGTTCACCGGCGGCTTCCAGGGCGAGAACCTCGGCCCCCGAGACGCGGGCCTCGATCGCAGCCGAGACACCGGCGGCACCGCATCCGACGACGATGACGTCGACCTGCCGGTCCCACTCGGTGATCTCGGATGCCTTCAGAGCTGCGAAGTCGTTCACCGGACTCCTCGTGGTCGGGTCAGTCGGACGAAGGCAGCGGCTGCGGGGGACGTTCGGGCAGAACCCGATCCCCGAGACTCAGAGAGCCCGGTCCCGCCGAGGTGCACACGACCTCCAGGCCGGTCTCCTCGTCCCAGTACCGCTTCCCGATGATCGTGCCCTGGTCGTAGCCTGCGGCGGGGCCCGGACGCGAGTCCACGTCGGTGCCGGCGGCCACCATCGCCGTGCCACCGCATTTCAGGTCGATATCGGAGGACGGTCCCTTGACCACCACGATCGACGTTGCACATACCGCGCTGACGTAGCGCTGGCCGGATCGAACTTGCATCATCTACCTCCGTTTCACGCCACGGACGTGGCGACTGGGCGGGTCAGGAACTCCATGACCACGCGCTCGAACTGCTCGCGCTTCTCCGTCATCGCCCAGTGACCGCAGCCCGAGAAGACGTGCAGTTCCACTTCGCGCATCTGACGCAACGGAAGCCACGCCATCTCGAGCGGGGTCACGCGGTC
This sequence comes from Rhodococcus shunpengi, assembly GCF_048381395.1. Lineage (NCBI taxonomy): Bacteria > Bacillati > Actinomycetota > Actinomycetes > Mycobacteriales > Nocardiaceae > Rhodococcus > Rhodococcus shunpengi. The sequence goes on along the minus strand of NZ_JBLWIU010000012.1, from coordinate 560,457 downwards.
GTCGCGACCCCAGGTGATCAGCGTCGGCGCAGCGATCTTCGGCACCTGCGCCCACAACGGGATCTCTTCGGTGGGGCGCTTGCTCTTGCCGCCGACGTGCGAGAAGAACAGGCGCAGCCATTCGATGGCGCCGGGTTCGGTGGCGTTGCGCCAGCGTTCCTCGATCAGTTCCTCGGTGATGAACGCCTTGTCGCTGACCATCGTCTTCATCCACGCCACCAACTTCTCGCGGGTGGGGTCCTGGGCGAATTCGACGAGGCGGCCGAGCCCCTCCGGCGGGGACGGCGACAGGATCGCCGCGCCGACGCCGCCCGGGCCCATCAGAACGAGCTTGCCGAGACGGTCGGGATGGTCCAGAGCGAAACGCGCTGCGACGCTGCCGCCCATCGAGTTACCGAGGACGTGCGCCTTCTCGATTCCCAGTTCGTCGAGCAGGGCCGCGATAGCATCCGACGAAATCCGATGGTAGGGGCGGTCCATCTCGGGACGAGGGCTCGCGCCGAAGCCGGGCTGGTCGGGAATGATCGTCCGGAAGTGTTGCGAGAACAAGGGCAGGTTCGCACCGAAGTTGCCCCACCCCGAGACACCGGGGCCCGAGCCGTGCAGCATGACGAAGGCTTCACCCTCGCCGGCGATGTGGTAGCTCAGCGGGGTGGGGCCGTCGAAGGTGCGCCGGGTTCCCTCGCGGGTGATGTCTACCGTGTCCAGCATCTGGTCTCCTATCGAGGTGGGCGGGAAGTTCAGGAAGCAGTAGGGGCTGCGTCGACGATGGGAAGCAGCACCGCCGAGGCCGCAACTCCCCCGCAACGAACGGTCTGGGTGCGCACGGCGCCGTCGATCCCCCCGACGATGGGGTGACGTGGCGAGGAGCTACCGGCGATGTGCACCCGGATGCGGTGCCCGGCCCGGAACCGCTGGGCGGTCGCGCCGAGGCTGATCCGTATCGGAGCCTCTGCCGTGGCTGCACCTGCCCGAACGTGCAGGTAGCCGTCGCAGACGTTGTAACTGCGACCGTCCGGGTGGACGTCGCTGACGGTGATCGAGTAGTCGGCATCGACCGCGCTGCCGTCCACCCACAGTTCGGCGTCGACCCAGCCGATGACGTCGAGGTCCTCGGTCAGTTCGGGGCCGGTGAAGACGAGCACGTCGTCCCTCTGCTGCACCTCGGTCTGTTCGATCGGTCCGGCCGGGCAGACCGCCTCCGGGGTCATGTGGGCGCCACCGGAGGTGGGCACGGGGTCGGTGGGATCGTGCTGCCAGCTGTCGGCGACTTCCCGCTCGGGTGCATCCCACGACAGCGTCCCGTCCTGTCGGGCGGCGGTACCGTTGCCGACGAGATGCAGGCGACGCGTCTGCGCCTCTGCCGGGGGCCACTGCGAGTAGTTGCGCCAAGCGTTCTCACCCATCATGAACAACCGGACCCGCTCGGGGTACGGCCATGTCGCGGGTTCGCCTGCCAGAGCGCTGCGGAAGAATCCGATCTGGAGGTTGTCCATGTCGAACATCGCGCTCGTCCCGAAGTAGAGATCGCCGATTTTCAACTGGCCGAGCGTGCTTCCTCGGGGAACGCGGTGCGCCCACGGGCCCATCAGCAGGAACTGCTGGTCGCGTACGGATTCGGGGGCTCGGCTCGTCATTCCCTCGAAGTTGCGGAGCGTCCCCACGTGCGCCTGGTCGTACCAGGAGCTCAGGTGAAGGACCGGTACGGAGACGTTCGGGTACGACGATTCCACCGAGAGCGAGGTCCAGACCTCGGAGGTGGGATCGTCGGCGGCGGCCCAGTCGAAGAAGAACGGCGCGATGTCTCCCAGGACCGTCTCGCGCAACTTCTCGATCGGTGCGGTCCGGGCCCAGGGTGCCAGGTCGTTGACCGCTTCGCGGGCCTCCCGCGCTGCGGACGGGCGCAGCTCGCCACGCTTGATCATCCGGTGAGCGATTCCTCCGCCCAGCGCGTTGAGCGAAACACCCAGCAGCGCGCCGAGTTCGAAGGCGCCGCCGCGGTAGCTGCGTCCCTCGAAGTAGTCGCTGCTGGCCTGGAAGGGTGCCAGTGCCATCAGTCCTTCGGGGGATCGCTTGGCAGCCTGCCAGGCGGCCGCGGCCATGTACGAACTGCCGTACATGCCGATGGCACCGTTGCACCAGGGTTGCGCTCGCACCCACGCCACCGCGTCTTCACCGTCCTGGGCTTCGGCGGTGAAGGGGTAGAAGTCGCCGTCGGAGCGCCCGCGTCCCCGGACGTCCTGCACCACGACTGCGAAACCGGCGGAAGCGGCTTTGATCGGGTCGAGCACGACCCACAGGCCGGGGTTGAAGTCCTTGCTGTACGGCGTGCGCTGCAGCAGCGTCGGGAAGGGTCCTTCGCCGGCGGGTCGATAGAGATCGGCTCGCAGGATCGTGCCGTCTCGCATCGGCACTTCGACGTTCCGCTGAACGATCAATTCCGCAGTGTGCGTTCCCATGTGAGGAAACCTAAGAGTCGAAAGGCCATGCCGACAGAGGTCTGTGCCGGGGGATGGGACCGGATTCTGCTACCGACCGCATCCCCCGGACACCGTGTCCTTCGGTCAGACGTAGCCGCCGTCGAGACGCATCACTGCTCCCGTGGCGAAGCTCGATGCGTCGCTGGCGTAATACAGTGCTGCGCCGATGATCTCCTCCGGCCGGCCGCCGCGTTGCAGTGCCATGGTCCGCTGTGCGCGTTCTTCGAATTCCTCCATGTCCCATGCCTCGGATACCTCGGTCAGGAACGGGCCGCACAGGATCGCGTTGACCCGAACCTCCGGGCCGAAGGCATGGGCGAGGCCTTCGGTGATCGCGTTCAGTCCTGCCTTCGCAGCCGCATACGGAAGAGCGTGCGGACGCGGCTTGATCGACTGGGTGGAGGTGATGTTGATGATCGAACCACCGCGGCCTTCGGCCATCCTGGTCCCGGCCAGCACCGAGAGCCGGAACGGGCCTCGCAGGTTGACGCCGATCACCTTGTCGAACAGCGCCGCCTCGACCTTGTCGAGGCTCGGATACAACGGCGAGAGCCCGGCATTGTTGACCAGCACATCGAGTTGGCCGTACCGCTCGTGCACCGCGTCCATCAGGTCGTCGCATTGCGACCAGTCGCTCACGTTGCAGGCATAGGCACCGGCGTCGACGCCGTAGGTGTTGCGCAGTTCCGCCGCGGTTTCCTCACAGGCCTCGATCTTGCGGCTGGCCACGATCACGTTCGCGCCCCGTGCCGCGAAGGCGTGTGCCATCTGCAGGCCCAGGCCGCGGCTGCCCCCGGTGATCAGCACCGCCTTGTCGCGAACGTCGAACAACGGGTCGGTCTGTACGGGTGAGGAGGTCGTGGTCACGAGACGATTCTTTCTGCGCGGCGGAACAGGGCTTGGCTCATCCGGTGGAGTCGGGCGCCGACGGCCGGGTCGGCCAGTCCCGCGCACGAACGAGCGTGGGTTCCTTCGAGGATGACGCCGATCTTGAAGCAGGCGAGCACGATGTACCAGTCCACCGCGCTCACGTCGAGAGTGCTGGTGGCCCGGTACCTGTCCACGAGTTCGTCGGCCAGGGGCAGACCTTCGGTCCGGTAGATGGGGCCGGCGGTCCCGATGGGTTCCTCGGCCGACGGCCAGGTCGCGAGGAATCGGCCCAGGTCGAGTAGTGGATCGCCGATGGTTGCCATCTCCCAGTCCACCACGGCCAGGACACGTGCATCGTCCTCGGAGAAGATGAGATTGGCGAGGTGGTAGTCCCCGTGCATGATGCCGGGTCGGAAGAATGCGGGCCGGTTCTCCCCGAGCCAGGTCACGATGCGGTCGAGTCCCGGGAGTTCGACACCCTCGTAACCGTCCAGTGCGCTGAACGACTCGAGTTCCCGCAACCATCGAGGCACCTGGCGTTCCAGAAATCCTTCCGGTTTACCGAACTCTTCGAGGCCCACACTCCGGTGGTCCAGATTGCCCATCGTCGCGAGCACGTCCATCGCATGGAAGGCGAGATCGCGCCTGAGATCACGGGAATCGGCGAAACGTGGAGGAACGACGACGGCCGGATTGAACCCGTCGACCATGTCCATGACGTAGAAGACCCATCCGGTGACATTGTCGTCGGTACATGCGGCGACCAGGCCGGCATGGGGAACGTCGGTGCCGTTCAGCGCCCGGAGGATCTCGATCTCTCGCAGCAGCACCGAATTGCTGCTCTTGCGCAGATGCAGCGGTGGGCGACGAAGGACGAGGTCGCGACCCGCATGGGAGTAACGGATGAGGATGTTCTGGGTGCCGCCGGCGAGTACTTCGACGCGACTGTCCTCGTCCGGCCCGATACCACGCTCGCGGAGCCAGTCGGCGAGCCGATCCCAGTCGGCCAGACGCGGATCCTGGTCTTCACTCGAGAATCCCGCGGTGTCGGGCGACGGCAGTCCGGTCCGGTTCATGCCGCCATCCTGTTCACCATGTGTCGGGCCGCGAGATAGCCGAAGACCATGGACGAACCGATCGGGGCGCCGGGACCCGGATAGCAGGAACCCGTCCACGACGCCATGATGTTTCCGGCGGCGTACAGACCCGTGATCGGCTCGCCCGATTCGTCGAGTACGCGAGCATGCGGGTCGGCGCGTAGCCCGCCTTTGGTACCCAGATCGCTGAGCACCATCGGTAAGGCGTAGAACGGACCCTTTTCCAGTGGTGAGAGTGCAGGGTTCGGGTACACGTCGGGATCGCCGAAGAACGCATCGAACGCATTGTCGCCGCGACCGAACTCCTCGTCGACACCGGTTTCGGCGAATTTGTTGAACCGCTCCACGGTCTCGACGAAATTGTCCGCGGGTATCCCCAAGGAACTTGCGAGCTTTTCGAGCGTGTCTTCGCGATACGCGAAGCCACCCGCAAGCCACTCTTCCGGAACCGGCGCACGGGGCGGCACACCATTGAGACCGTAACGGTCCACGTACGACTGATCGACAATGAACCAGGCGGGCAGTGTCAAGGTGCCGTCGAGCACGCCGGCGCGAAACGCCCGCCCGATCCGGTCGTAGGGTAGCGATTCATTGCAGAAGCGACGTCCGTCCTGATTGACGACGATCGAGCCAGGGTGTCCACGTTCCCGGACACGGAAGGACGGACCGAGCGGAGTGTGAAAGGCCGGTGTCCACCAGGCTTCGTGCAGCAACTCGGCCCCGGCACCGATACGTCGGGCCTCGGCGAGAACTTCACCGGTACTGCCCGGAGCGCCCATCTGCCATCCCGGCTCGACCGGATGCCCCTCGCGCTTACGCATCTCGATGTCATGGTCGAAACCGCCCGCTGCCAACAGAACCCCGGCACGCGCACGTACGCGCATGTCACCGTCGCGTCCGCCCAGGCGTGCACCGACGACCGTGCCCTCCCGGGTTTCGAGCTCGAGCAAGGGCGACTCGAGTTCGATCCGAACACCGGCACGCATACAAGCCTGGATGAGGCGGCCCAGCAGGACACGTCCCCCTTCGACCGTCTTGCCGATCTTGTGGCCACCGCGGATCAGCGGAAGTTCCGGTCGGATCATCCGCATCACACCACTCAACGCGAAGGCAGGTAGCGGCTTCGGGAAGATTGCGCGTCCTTGCGGCTTGTACCCCGGGGCGTCGGGGTAATAGTCGGGGAAGGCTCGCCAGTAGAAATCCAGAGAGCGATCCTGCAGGAGGAAGTCGATCATCTCCGGCGCGGCATCGAGATACGCTTCGCGCAGGTCGGCGAAACCGGTGTCATCGGTTGTCGCGGCGACATACGCATCGACTTCCTCCCGGCTATCTGCGAAGGCCGCGGCGGAAACCTTGTTCAGTGGTAACCACAATCCGGCTCCGGCGTAAGCGGCTGTACCGCCGAGGTACTCGGTCTTCTCCGCGAGAATCACGTCGAGTCCGAGGGTCGCGGCGGTGAGAGCGCCTGTGAGTGCGCCCGCACCGCCGCCGACCACGAGGACATCGCACTCGAGCGACGATGTCATGCACTTACCTTTCTGTGCCCCCAGTAGCTGGTGGCAGTGGTTTCGTAGGTCGGTGTCCCGGGTTCGATCAGGCGCCCTTCGCATCCGACCTCGACGGTGAAACCATCGGGGGTCGTCGAATAGAACGAGACCATCCCGTCGTTGCTGTGCCGGCCCAACGAAAGGCGCTGCGGGATACCGGAGTCGAGTGCGCGGTCGTACGCACGGCCGACGTCGTCGATCGAACCGACCTCCACCATGAAGTGGATCAACTGCGCGGGCGCCGGCCGTTTCATCAGCGCCACCGTGTGATGGCGACGGTTGCAGCCGAGGAAGGTGATCCGCTCGTCACCCCGTCTACCATCCGGCCCCATCGCACGCATGGTGTTGCGGTCGACGAAGCCGAGAACGTCCCGGTAGAACGTCAAGGCGTCATCGGCCTCGGGGCCGCCGAAGACGACGTGGCCCATTCCGAGATCACCGGTGACGAACTCGCGCACATGACGGGTTTCGAGCGGATCGTGCACCAGCGAGGGCCCACTGTACAGCTCGAGCGGCATTCCGAACGGGTCCTTCACCAGCCGCACATCACGCACTCTGCGGGCGTCGCATTCCGCGGAGGTCCCGCTCCGGACCTCGAATCCGCGGCTCGTCAGATCGGCGGCGAGAAGGTCGAGCACCCCGCGGTTTTCCACTTCGAAACCGATACCGGCGACAGCGCTCGCATCTCCGGGAACGATCTCCAGGCGAGCAGCGTGCTCGTCCATCCGGAAGGCGACCCCGCCCTGGGGAGACCGTTGCGCGGTCATCCCCAGGACGTCGGCCCCGAAGCGAGTCCACGCGTCGACGTCGACCGAAGTGAGACGGAGATAGCCGAGCGAGTGGATCGTCATCGATATTTCCTTGTCACCGCGCGAGGGTCTGCATGGCGTCCTGGAACCACTCGCAGTCACGCGGGTAGTCCTCGGAGGCCAGCGGAACCCTCAGTTCCTCGACACTGGGACCGACCCGCTCGGCGATCTTGTCGAGCGCAGCGAGATCGAACCCGTAGAGGTTGGCGCAGGTCTCGCCGAGCAGACGGCGGGCGTCTGCCTCTTCCACGTCGGCCAGCGCGACACGGAGGTGCTCGCGGGTGTAAGGCGCGGTTCCCTCACGGTGCGGGTAGTCGCTGCCCCACATCACGTTTCCGGGACCGAGGCCGAGGGCCGGCTGAACCTCGCCGGGTCGGATGGTGCTGGCACCGACGAAGCAGTTGCGGGCGAAGTACTCGCTCGGGCGCAGCGTCAGCTTGTCGAACGCCTGCTTGACGAACATCTCCAACCACGGCCGATCGGAGACTGCGGAGAACTGCACCTCGAGCTTGTGCAGCGTCTCGAGGACCCACTTGACGCCCTGCTCGGTCATCGAGAACTTCAGGTTCGGGAACTTCTCGAAGACACCGCCGATGAGCATGTGCGAGAGAGTGCGGTTGGTGAACAGACCGAACTCGTAGAGCATGACGGCCGACGTGGCCGGGTCCTCCGGGTACTCGGGCTCACCGGAACCGGAGTGGGTGCCGACGACGAGACCGGTCTCCTCGACTGCGCGCCAGACCGGGTCGTAGTGGCCGGTGTAGTGCGGAAGGACGGTCGGGTGGTTCGGCGGGCTGGCGGGGATGACCACGCCACCGATGACGCCGGTCTCGGCCGCCCAGTAGATCTCCTTGACCGCGTCCTCGACCTGGTGCGGGAACACCTGGATCATGCCGCGACGCTGGACCGGGAGCTCCTTGCAGAAGTCGACGAGCCAGCGGTTGTGCGCCTGGATGCCGGCCCAGCGGCGGTCGTACTGCTCCTGCGTGGTGGGCAGCGGCACCACGTTGACGATCGACGGGAAGAAGGGCGGGATGGTGTTCGGGAAGATCACCTCGCCGACGACGCCGTCCTCTTCCATCTGCTTGCGGCGAAGTTCACTGTCCCAGTTGCGGGCGGCGGTGTCGTTGACCAGGTCGTCCCAGGGGCTCGAGTATGCCTTGGCCCACTCGTCGAACTCTTCGTGCCAGCTCGAGGCGAGGTACTGCTTGTATTCCCACAGATCTGCGCCGGCATGGGTGTCGGCCGAAACGATGGTGTAGTTCTTCTTGGTGCTCATGACTTGTCCTTCTTGCTCAGACGATCGATTCGCTCGGGCCCAGCCCCATGGCGTTGTGCGCCCAGCTGTGCAGGGTTCGTTCGTTCGTATTGATGGTGTGATGCTTGGCCGTGTGCGCGTCCCGCCAGAAACGGGCCATAGGGTGGTCTTCGCGGATCACCGCGGCACCCTGGCGGTCGTAGATGTCGTCGATGGCGGCAACACACCGAACGGTGCCGAGCACTTGATCCCGGCGTGCCGTGGAACGCTGGTCGGTTGTAGGGGTTCCACCCGCCATCAACGTCTCGTAGATGTCACCGATGTTGCCGAGCAACTGCCGCCGGCACGCATCGACGATGCTCGCGGCTCCACCGAGAGCGGCCACCGAGTAAGGGTCGGCGTCGAGCATCTTGCCGTGTGCCCGGCTGACACGAGTGCCCTGGTACTCCAGCGCGAGGTCGATGAGGCCCTTCGCCATACCGATGACGGGGCTGGTGATTGCACTGGGAAACAGTGTCGTGAACGGCATGCCGAACAGCGGTGAGGTGTTGAGCGCGCGTCCCGGTGCATCGTTGGTGTAGACCTGCGTCTTGGTCAGTGCCCGGTAATCCGGGACGAAGGCACCGTCGATGACGATGTCGTTACTGCCGGTGCCACGCAGACCCACTGTGTGCCAGACATCCTCGACGACGTAGTCGGTTCGCGGCACCACCACGTTGTAGGTGGTCGGCGGGCCGTCCTCCTGCATCTCGAGAGCTCCGAGGATGGCCCACTGGCAATGGTCGCTACCCGAGGAGAAGCTCCATCGACCCGTGAGCTCGAATCCGCCGGGCACTCGCGTCAATTTGCCACCGGGCATGTAGGACGAACTGGTCCAGGTGTCCTGGTTCTCTCCCCAGATTTCCTGCTGGAGCTTCTCGTCGTAAAGGCCGAGCTGCCAGTTGTGTACACCGACAACGCCGGTCACCCATGCGGTGGAACCGCAACGCTCGGCAATCGCAAGCACTGCTTCGTAGAACGCTACCGGGCTTGCTTCGTATCCACCGAATGCCTTGGGCTGCAGCAGACGCATCACACCGCTGTTCGCGATCTCCTTCACCGTGGCGTCCGGGAGACGACGCTCGGCATCGGCCTGAGCGGTACGCTCGCCGATCCCGGGAAGCATGCCTTCTACGGCCTCCAGCACGGTGGTTACCGCAGCCTCGTGACCGACTCCTGAACCTGGATGCGGGTCGCCTCGTCTTGGCATCTTTCCTCCTCTGTTCCGGGCTGCGCGATAGTTGGACCCTAGGCGCAGGAGGGAAGGTTGCAGGAGGGGAAAGTGCCATTGGATGAGATCCGGTTCACAGGAGTTCCGAGATCTTCCCGGTCACCGAATTCGGTTATGCAGCAATGGAAGGTCGCGGGTCAGACCCATTCGATGACGGAGTCGAGAGCCATCGCGTAGTGCGTCTCGACGTACTCGGCGAGATCGGCCATGTGCTTGACCATCAGTTCCTCGGCACGCGTTCCGTCGCCGGCGGCCACGGCCTCCGCGATGGCCCGATGCTCGGCGAGGATCTCGGGACGATCCGCCGGTTCCGTACTGGGGCCTTCCGCGCGGATGAATTCCCGATAGATCTGGCAGACAGCGCGTGCGAACAGGCTCAGCACCGGGTTCGCCACCGAGTAACTGGCGATCAGGTCGTGGAATTCGTGTGCTTGCGCACGAAAGATGGCCCCGGGTTCCGGGTTTCGGCTCGTGATGTCGAGCAGAGCCCGGCGGACTTCCGGGGCGCTGTCGGTTGCCAGCTCGCGCACCAGTATCGGCTCGAGTGCCTGCCGCGCGCCGATGATGTGGCGGTAGGTGACGCCCATGATCTGGCAGTAGAGGCGGATGACCGAGCTGAACTCCGCGCCGTCGCGATCGTTGACGACCGGTCCACCGTTGGGTCCGGGCCGGACCTTGATCAATCCGATCGATTCGAGCATGCGCAGAGCTTCGCGAACCGAGGCGTATCCCACCCCGTAGTGCTCGGCCATGGAAGCCACCGCGGGAAGCCGGTCGCCGGCGCCGAGACCCGACTCCACGATGTCGGCCACCACCTGACGCGCGGTGTACTCCGACATCTTCTGCGGGCGGCGCAGGGAGGGTACGGGACTCGATTCGCTGCGTACCGGCTTCCGCGTGGTGGGCTTGTTCGCCTCTTCGGCAGGCATCTCTCTCCTCTGATCGCATGCGCGACCAGGGTGGGAGTCAGGCCTGCAGAGAGTCGAGTACCTCTGCGGTGTGCTGTCCGAGGGTGGGTCCGGGGCCGGTCTTCCGACCGGGCGTCTCGGACAACCTCACGGTCAAGCCCACTTCCCTGATGTAACCCCAGTCCGCGTGCTCTAGGTGTTCGAAGACGTGACCCGATTCCACCGCCCATTCCTGCCAGAAGAATTCCGGCATATAGGGTGTGTCCCGCGCCACTTCGTTGGCAATACTATGCGAGTCGAGCCATTCGGTCGCGGAGGTCGTGTCCAAACCGGACAGGTGGGTCTCCAGGGCCGCACCGAGTGCTTCTTCGCCGTTCGGGCCGCCGGTATCGGCGCCCACCGAGCGCAGTGCGTCGCGCAGGCGATCCTGCGCGCGCTGCCCGACCGCTGCGACGCAGACCCAGCCGTCGCTCGTCTCGAAGAGCCGGTAGGTCGGCGAGAGCCCCAGCTGGTGTGCGTCGAGACGAGCCGTATCCAACGGCTTGTGATCGCCGTCGGTCATGTGCTCGCTGACCGCGAAGAGGCTGGCGTGCAACTGCGGGGCCAGGATGAACTGGCCTTCTCCGGTGCGGGCGCGGTGTTCGAGGGCCATCAGGATGCCGGTGGCTCCCAGGAATCCGCCGTAGTAGTCCTCGCTCGCTCGCGCCCGGCGCACGGGCTTGTTGCCGGCTCCGGAGGCAACGTACATCAGTCCGGTCAGTGCCGAGAGCAGCGGGGCGAAGCTCTTTTCCATCGCCCACGGTCCGTCGGCGCCCCAGCCGGGCTGGTAGCAGTAGATGAGGTCGGGCTTGATCTTGCGCAGTGTCTCGTAATCGACGCCGAGCTTCTCGGCCTTGCCGGGACGCTGGTTGTGGACGACGACGTCGGCGGTGTCGAGCAGACGCAGGAAGTGACTCTTGCCTTCCTCGGTCGTGAGGTCGAGGACGATGGCGCGCTTGCCTCGCTGGCAGGCCTCGAACGGGTCGGGCAGCGAGCGCATCGTATCGCCGATGGGCGGTTCGATCTTGATGACGTCCGCGCCCAGATCCGACAGATACTTCGCGCCGTAGGCAGCAGCCATGAACTGGCTGAGATCGAGGATGCGCAGGCCCGTCAGCGGATGATCGAGGTCTCGGCCCGACTCGGCCGCCTTCGGTTCGAGACCGAGCAGCTCGGACAATTTCTCCTGGTGCTGCCCGACCGCCGGGGCGGGTTCGGGAAGTTCGGGGGCGGCGGTCGAGAACTTGATCACCGGCGCGACCTGCCGCAGTGTTCCGTGTTCGTCGTCGGGCATGTCCATGACGAGGCCGGCGTGCCGCACCTGCTCGTGTTCGAGGATCTCGCCGGGACGCAGCACGGGGACGACCGCCACGTCACGAGCGCGCAGCAACTCGAGCCATTCGTCGCGAGGACGTGTCTTCCAGATCTGCGGCACCTCCTGCCGGGCGATCCGGAACTCCTCTTCGTTCAGCGGCACCGCCATCTCGACCTTGCCGGTCACCGTCTGGAAGTGCTCACCCACCCCCAGTACCTCCATGGCGGCCTTGAAGGCTCCGTTGCCGCCGGTGTGGATCATGAGGTACTCGCCGTCACCGCACTCGAACAGGTCGATGAGCACGCGGCGATGACCGAAGTGGCCTTTTTCCTCGGTGTCGAGGTAGGACTCGTCCTTCGAGGTGAACCACCAGTTCATCGGTGCCTGCCCGAGCACACCGTCGAGGATGGAGACGTCGACGCGTTGTCCTCGTCCGGTCACGCGACGGGCGCGCAGGCCGGCGAGAATGCCGATCGCTCCGAGGAATCCGGTGGTGTACCCGATACTGGGGTGCCCCAGGAAGATCGGACCCTTCCGGTGCCCGGGCTGCTCGGCCATGAATCCCATCCGGGCGGCGACCAGCGCTTCGTAACCGGGCCGGTCCTGCCACGGCCCGGACCGGCCGTATGCCGTGGTGGACAGGTGGAGCAACCTCGGGTTGAGGACACGAAGGTCCTCGTAGTCGAGGCCGAGCTCCTTGCTCCGTGCGACACCGTAGGACTCGATGAAGACATCTGCGCGGCGCAGCAGTTGCCGCAGAGTCTCGGCGTCGTCGGGGTTTTCGGGATCGAGCACGATGCTCCACTTGCCGCGATCCCACATCTTGCGTTCCGGGGCGGTGGCGTCGATACCACCGCCCGGCCGCTCGACCTTCACGACATGCGCGCCATAGTCAGCCAACAGCAGCGAGGTTATGGAGGAGGGCATCCCCCATGAAGCATCGATGACGAGCAGTCCGTCGAGCGGCCCGGGCATGTGAGTACTCCCCTCTTACTTCGAAACCAAGGTCGGAATATGGGCTTCGCGAGCCCATTCCGGGATTTCCGGGACCTTCCAGTTGAACATCTTCTCGGCGTTCTTGTAGAGGATCATCTCCGCTTCGTCGTCGGGGATGTCCGCGAAGAGTTCCTCCACCTTCGGCTGAGTTTCGTCCCAGATGCAGTTGGCGTGCGGGTAGTCGCACTCCCAGAAGATCTTGTCGAGACCGATCTCGTGGCGGTTGGCCAGGCCGTACGGCTCGTCGATCATGCAGAACCACATGTTGCGCTTGCAGATCTGCGACGGCGTCAGGCTCTGGTCCAGGTCGCCCCAGTACTTGTGAAGACCGTACTGGCGATCGGCACGCTCGAGAGTGACCGGCACCCAGCCGATTCCACCCTCGGAGTACACGAGCTTGATCTTCGGGTACTTACGAGCCACCGGGCCGTACATCATGCCGACAGCGTGGGTGATGGTCTGCGTCATGCTCAGTGCGATCTCGAGCGCCGCCGAGGACTCCGGCGGGCGGTACGCCTTCCAGCCACTGGACGCGATGTGCATGCAGACAGGAATGCCTTCGGATTCGCAGATTTCCCAGATCGGGTTCCAGTAGTCCGAGTAGTAGGACGGCAGGCCGAGGTTGCTGGTCTCCTCGGGGATGGTGATCGCCCGGAAGCCGCGCTCGAGGTTGCGCTTGATCTCCTTGACGGCAGCTTCGATGTCCCAGAGCTGGATGATCGCCATCGGCACATACATCTCGGGTGCGACGAGGTGCCAGTCGTACATGAAGTCGTTCCAGGCCTTCACGCAGTAGTCTGCGAGTTCCTTGTCCTGGAAGTTGATGAACAGGGCACCACCGAAGCGCGGAAGGGTCGGGAAGCTCAGGCTCGACATGATGCCGGCCCGCTCGAAGTCCGTCTTACGAGCAGCCGCGTCGTAGCAACCCGGGATCATGTCCTCGAATCGCATCGGCTCCCGGCCCCACTCCTCCTGCGGCTTGCCCGCAACGGCGTTGAGACCCAGGTAGGTGTGGCGAGTGTCCTCGTACATCCAGTACTCGGCACCGTTCTCGTCCTCGAGAACACGTGGGGCGCGGTCCTTGAACCGCGCGGGTACCCGCGAAGTCCAGGTGTCGCGCGGTTCGACGATATGATCGTCGACGCTGAACAATTTGCGCATTGACCTTCCTTCTTCCTTCATTGATTGCGGAACCGGTTGGCTCGTCAGATATGTGAGGCCGCGAGTTCCGTTGCCAGGTCGTGTAGTCCGAGGTCGATGAGGACATCGACGGTGTCGGCTCCGAGTTCCGGAGCCGCAGTGAGGCCCGCTCCGCGCTGTCGACGGCGAACGGCCATCTCCTCGCTTCCGGGATGATCGCCGTCCACGGGAACGACCGCCACCGGAGTCAACGGAACGGTGTACGTCGCGTCGGGCAGCGACACCGGAACGCTCACTCCGAGATGATGAGCATGATCGGTGGCGACCGCTTCGCGGACGGTGCGGACCATCGCGGCGGGAACTCCCGCCTCGGTGAACATCTTCTCCCAGACGTGCGCGGGGCGGGCACCCAGAGCAGCTGCGATCACGGCTGTTTCGTCGTCGCGACCGGCACCGTAGTCGGCTCCGCGTTCCCACGAACCGACGGTCCGGTAGGACTCGGGCAGGCCCACGATGTCGACGAAGCGTTCCCAGTACTTGCGTTCGATGGGGCAGATGAGCAGGACCCGTCCGTCGCCACAGGGGTACATTCGGTAGCGCGAACCCATCGCCTGGAAGGAGGGGCGCGACGGCAGGTCGTTCAGGCCGGCCTGCGCCTCGCGCCACATCCAGGACAGCGCCGCCTCCCAGATGGAAACGGTGACGACCTGACCGGATGCGCCACGTAGGCGCCGGAGCAGGGCTTCCTGGATGCCCAGGGCCGCCCAGATGCCTGCGAGAGCGGTGCCGTGTGCCTGGTACGACGCGGGCACACGGGGCATCCCGTCGTGCCATTCGACCTCGACCAGTCCGGCCATGACGTCGGGCTGGAGGCCGTGGGCCGGCATCGCGGCCCAGGGACCGTCGTCGCCGTATCCCGTCACAGAGCAGTACACGAGCTCGGGATTGGCAGCCAGCAGCGTCTCGGCGTCCACGCCCCGCCTGCGGGCATCTTCGGGTCGGGCACCGACGATCACCACGTCGGCCCACCGGGCGAGGGCCGCCACGGCGGTCGGCCAGGTAGCGGAGCGCCGGTCGAGTGCGATGCTGCGCGTGCCGGCGTTGAGTGCGTGATGCACGTCGGATGTTCCCGCGAAGGGATTGCCGACCTGCCGGTTGCCGTCGCCGCCCCGCGGATTTTCGACCTTGACCACGTCGGCGCCGAAGTGGACCAGTGCCCGGCTCGCCATCGGACCACTGAAGTGGGTGGAGAAGTCGACGACGCGCGGCCAGCCGCGGCCCGAGGGGTTCGAGTGTGACACGGATGAATCGAGTTGTCCCACCATGAATCTCGCCCCCTTTCTCGGTTCGTGGAGATGGTGTGTATCGGTATGCATGAGTTGTATCAGCGGCGACGGTGCGGTTTCACTAGCTCCGTCCCATCTCGTGAAATCGAAGTTCGGGGATTTCGACGGAACGAGGCAGTCCCGGCCACGGAAGTGACCGGGACTGCCTCGTCGCCAGGTTCGGGGCCCTCTCGGGCGGGGTTCAGTTCTTCAGGAACGCCTTGTCGAACAACATGATCGAGTCGTTCAACGGGGTGACGCCGTACACGTTCGGTGTCCAGGCCACGAAGTTGATGCCCGCGCCCCACAGCGGCATCGGCTGGTCGACGTTCATGAGCTCCTGGACCTTACCGATGGCAGTGCGCTTGGTTTCCTCGTCGGGAGCCGACAGCACCTCGTTGAGCAGTTCGTCCATCTGCGGGCTGTTGTACGCGAGGATGTTGTTGGTCGATTCGCTGTGGAGCGCACCGTAGAGCCGGATCTCCGGGTCCACGTCCGACATGCTGAAGCCACCGAAGCTCAGATCGAAGTCCTTGTCCACGAAACGGCGCTTGACCAGGTCGGTCGAGCTGCTGGCGTACTCGACTGCGGTATCGAAGCCGACAGCATTGAGCTGGGCCTGCACCGCCAGCGCCAGCTCCTGGGAGTCGGGATTGTTGACGCTGAGGAACGTGATCTTGCCGTCGTAGCCGTCGGCCTTCGCCTCGTTCAACAGTTCGGTGGCCCGCTCGGGAGAGGGGGTGATGCCGTCGACATCGCCGTGCCATGTGGACCACGGCTGGAACATGTCGGTTCCGGGCATGCCCTTGCCTTCGCGGACTCGTTGGTCGATCACCTCGGGATCGACGGCGAAGGCGATGGCCTGACGGACGCGCGGGTCCTCACCCGGACGTCCCGGAGCGGCATTGATCTGGCCGAGCAGCTTGAGGTTGACCGGCTCGGCATATCCCGGGAACTCCGCCATCGCTGCTTCGACGGCCTCTGCGTTGCCCAGGTAGGCCATGTTGATGCCGTTGGTCCGGAGCGCTTCGATCTTGGGCTGGTCGCCGGCGATGGCGACGAACTTCAGGCCGTCGAGGTTCGGCTCTCCGCCCCAGTAGTCGGGGCGTGCCTTCAGTTGCAGCTCCTGCTGTGGTTGCAGGCCGACCACCGTGAACGGCCCTGCACCGATGGGGGTGAACGTGTCGCCCTGCTGGGACGACGGCGCGACGACCATCCCGTGGCCGTACGACAGCAGGGCCGGGAAGGTGGACCATGGGCGGTCCAGGCTGAACACCACGGTCGTCGGATCCGCAGCGGTCGTACTCGTCACGATCTCCTGGTAGAGCTGTGAGTGCGCACCGCGCCGGGTGTTGTAGCGGTCGATGCTGGCGACGACCGCGGCGGCATCGAGCGGAGTTCCGTCGCTGAACGTGACGCCTTCACGCAGCGTCATCGTCCACGTCAGTCGATCGTCGCTTTCTTCCATCGACTCGGCGAGGTGCGGCTCGAACTGTTCCGATTCGATGTCGTACCGCATCAGGACGTCGTAGACGGCGGCCATCTCGGTTCCGCCGGTCGGGCCGGTGGCCTGGGTCAGCGTCGGATCGAGGTTGGTCACCGGCGCGAGCGACGCAAAGGTGAGAGTTCCGCCCTTCACCGGCGGCCCGCCGTCACCCTGGTCGCCGATGACGCCGTGGACCACCTCCCTTTCCGATGAGGAACTTGCCGACGCTTCGTCCGATCCGCCGTTGCTCGCGCACCCGGTGAGCGCCACGGTACCGACCGCAACCGTCGCCAGTATTCGACCGAACCTTCTCGAGAACCTGCTCATGAACAACCTCCTAGAGAGAGGATCGGTCCCCACACCGACGGCGTCGCCCGACCCGCTGCGTTGCGGACTGTATGCTGCATCTCAGCTGTGCCACAAGATCTTTCGATAAAAAAGCGTTTTTCCGATATACGGAATGCCGTTGACGGACCGCACATTACGGCCGAGGCTGCAAGTGCGTCTCCCTACCGACCGTAGGGGGACGGCCCGTATGTTTCGGCCACGCGTGTGGTCACGCCCGTGATCTCGCCAATCCGTACCGCAGCATCGCCCCTTCGGACAAGACCCGACATCCCGGTTCGGGGACCTCCGGGAGCCCCTGCGGCAGAGCCGTCGGAGAGACCCGGAACAGCTCCGGCGCCCGGCGCGACATCCACACCCGTAGCCTCGCCCCTCGGTGCCGCGCCATCGGACGCGCGCGCTCGACGAGCCCGAGGCCGGCCGGGACACCGGACGGCGCAGCTCCCGAACACTGCCCTGCCGGTGTGCCGAATGGCCGATGATCGAGCCTTTGATCAGCGGTTTCACCGTTCGATGGTTCGCGCTTGGGCCATTCGTCCGAGAATCGGCCATGCCCGTCGACACCAGGCTCTCGGGTCCGGCGGCCGGGAGGTCGCCTCGCGATTCGGCCGGCGCGGGGCCGCGAAGAGCTCGCTTCTCTACGCCGCAGATACAGACCGACGGGTCCATTCCCACCATCGGCAGGCGGTCTCACGACGCCGTTCTGTCGCACCGGCAACTCGATGCCATTCAATGGGACCAGCGCTCACGGCTTCGGATGTGGCGGAGGCTACATTCGAGTCGCACCCGGTCGGGTGGTGGCCGGCAATCGGTTCGCGAGCCGCTCTCCCTCGATCCCGCATCGATGCGCATCCCAGGAGGGTGAGTATGTGATCCGCCGAAGATGCTCTTCACCACCCCGGCAGGACACGGTCCGGTGCAGTTCGCTTCCGTCATCGTCTTCCGGCACAGGTCCGGCCACGTCGGAGATCGATCGTTCACGAAAATAGGAAGGAGGCGGTGACGCGGTGGCACGAACAGTGATCGACAAGGTGATCGAACTGGTCGTCGTGCTCTTCATCGTCAGTCTCGGCACGTTCGCCCTCGTCTCGCTCATCCCCGGCGACCCATCGGTTGCTGTTCTCGGCGAAGGGCGTGCCCCGGAGGAGTACGCCCGGGTTCGCGCGGAGATGGGTCTCGACGACCCCTTCCTGACGAGGTACTGGGGCTGGCTGTCCGGGGCGCTGCAGGGCGACCTGGGGCAGTCGATGGTCCCGCCTCAGGGTGAGGTCACCGAGAGCATCGGCCTGGCACTGCCGGTCAGCTTCCAGCTGGCTCTGATGGGCCTCGTCATCGCCATCGCGGTGTCGATTCCACTCGCGATGTACTCTGCCCGGCACCAGGGCGGCTGGATCGACCGCATGATCAGCGCCGGCACGTTCGGCATCCTGTCGGTCCCCAGCTTTCTCGCCGGGCTCCTGCTCATCATGGTGATGGTCAACTATCTGGGCTGGTTCCCACGTTCGCAGTGGGTGCGCATCTCCGAGGACCTCGGCCAGAATCTGTACCACGCCTTCCTGCCGGCCCTGACCATCAGCCTGCTCGAACTGGCGATGTTCACCCGTATCCTCCGTAGCGACCTCGTGACCACGCTCAAGGAGAACTTCATCCTCGTGGCGAAGGCGAAGGGGATGTCGAACGCCCGGCTGCTCTTCAGCGATGCTCTGCGGCCGTCGTCCTTCTCCCTCATCACCATGATCGGCGTCGTGATCGGCTCGATGATCGGCAGCACCGTGATCGTCGAGACCCTGTTCTCCCTGCCGGGGATGGGCTCGCTCATCGTCCGGGCGGCGCAGCAGGGTGACATTCCGATGGTGCAGGGAGCCGTCCTCGTGATCGCGGCGATCTACGTCATCGCGAACGCGGTCATCGACCTCTCCTACGGATACCTCGACCCAAGGAGTCGGCGTGCCCATGTCTGAGACGACCATCATCGAGAACCCGACGGACACCGGTCCCCTCGCCGAGGAGACGACGTCGGAGACCGCAGTGAACCCGACCGACCGAGAGGAACTGCGCCGGCTCTATCGTGTCGGCTCGGTCCTGACGGTCGTGGGCGCGCTCGCTGCGGGCCTCGCCGCGGCGCCGTTGCTCATCGTCCCGGTTCGCGTGCTGATCTTCCTGGCCGCCCTCGTGTTGCTGTACACGGGCGTGCGGCGGCTGGGACTGGCACGCTTCGGCCCCGACTTCGATCTCACCTTCATCCTGTCCTGCACCTGGCTGGCCGTGTTGGCCGCAGCCGCGCTGCTGGCCCCGCTCCTGCCCCTGGCCGAGCACGAGGACACCGCCAAGACGCTGACCTCGCCGAGCTACGCGCAGCCGAGCCTGTTCTCCGACCACCCGCTGGGCACCAACAATTTCGGTCTCGACCTGTTGGCCCGATCGGTCTACGGGGCCCGGTACTCGCTGGTGGTCGCCATCTCCGCGGTGCTGATCGGCATGATCGTCGGCGGCGCGATCGGTGTGCTCGCCGGGTACTTCGGTGGGTGGATCGATCGGATCGTCGGTGTGCTCACCAACTCGCTCCTCGCGGTTCCCTCGTTGATCCTGCTCATCGCCCTTGCGTCGGTCCTCGAGACGAACCTGCGCAACATCTCGTTCGCGCTCGCCATCCTCGCGATTCCCAGCATGGCCCGCATTGCACGAGCCAATACGCTGGTGTTCTCGCAACGAGAGTTCGTTCTGGCAGCACGCGCGATGGGTGCCACCCGGTTGCGGGTGATGGTCCGAGAGATCGCCCCCAACGTCGTCCTTCCGCTGGCTTCGATGGGCATGGTCCTGATCTCCGCGATGATCGTCGCGGAAGCCTCGCTGAGCTTCCTCGGCCTGGGCATCCAGCCCCCCACCCCCACCTGGGGAAACATGATCGCCGAAGGTCAGGGCACCGTATTCGAGCAGTATCCGCACATCGTCTGGGTGCCCGGATTGTTCCTGTTCCTGACCGTGTTCTCGTTCAACCTCGTCGGTGAGAAGGCGCAGAAGCGCACCGGCGGTACTCGGGAGGTGAAACTGTGACCCGCAACGAACCGCTGTTGACGGTGAGCGAGGTATCCACACGGTTCCGTACCAAGCGAGGCCGGCTCAGAGCCGTCGAGAACGTGTCGCTCAGTCTGGAACCGGGTGAGACCCTGGGGTTGGTCGGTGAATCGGGCTCCGGAAAATCCGTTCTGGGCCAGACGATCATGGGGCTCGTCTCGCACGGCGGGAAGACCACTGTGACCGGCACCGTGCTCTTCGAGGGCCGGGACATGCAGAAGCTGACCCGCAAGGAACAGCAGCAGGTGTGGGGCAAGGACGTCGCGATGGTCTTCCAGGACCCGATGTCCGCCCTCAACCCGTTCAAGAAGATCGGCACGCACATCACCGAATCCCTGCGCGCCCACCTGGGCCTGGACAAGGCCCAGGCGCGTGAACGGGCCATCGAGATGCTGCGCAAGGTCCGCATTCCCGAGCCGACCCGGCGCATCGACCAATACCCCCACGAACTGTCCGGTGGTATGCGTCAGCGTGTCGTGATCGCGATGGCCCTGGCCTGCGATCCCAAGTTGGTCATCGCCGACGAACCCACCACCGCACTCGACGTGACGGTCCAGAAACAGATCCTCGAGCTGCTCGATGCACTCCGCACCGAGACCGGTATGGCGGGGATCCTCATCAGCCACGACCTCGGAGTCGTGGCAGGGCAGACCGATCGGGTTGCGGTGATGTACGCGGGCCGGATCGTCGAGACCGCGCCCACGCGGCAGTTGTTCACCTCGCCCCGGCACCCGTACACCGAGGCACTGCTCGCCGCGGTCCCCCGCATCGAGCAGGACCCGCATACCCGGCTCGAATCGATCGAGGGCGGACTGCCCGACATGACCGCCCCGCCCCAGGGTTGTGCGTTCGCGTCGCGGTGCAAGTACAGCCGGCAACAGTGCCGGGAGACGGTCCCCCATCTCGTTCCGTCCTCGGATACCGTCGGAGCCCCCCATCCCCACGAGGTGGCCTGTCATTTTCCTTTGGACGGTCGACCTGCAACCGATCTCGGTATGCCCCGCCTGGAAACACTCGATGATCGCGTGCTGGAAATGGAGGCAATCTGATGGCAGGTAGTGGAGTCGCGCACCTGCGCACGAACGACGAGCCCGTCCTCTCCGTCGAGAATCTGGTCGTCGAATTCCCGGCCGGCCGTCATCAGACGGTCTACGCGGTCTCGGACATCAGCTTCGATCTCCTGCCGGGGGAAACCCTCGGGATCGTCGGCGAATCCGGGTGCGGGAAGTCGACGGCAGGTCGGGCCGTGATGCAGCTACCGGCTCCGAAGTCCGGCAATGTCCGGATCGATGGGACGGAGTTGTCTTCGCTCAGTGCCTCTGCGCTGCGCCGGATCCGCGCGAAGATGCAGATGATCATGCAGGATCCCATTTCGTCGCTGAATCCGCGCCGCAAGGTCAAGCATCTGGTGACCGAGGGGCCTCGCATGTGGGGCCGGCAGGACAAGGAAGCACTCGAGAAGCGTGGTCGGGAGCTGCTCTGGGCGGTCGGTCTCGATCCGGACATGGTGTGGGAGCGACTGCCCGGAGAGTTGTCGGGTGGTCAGTGCCAGCGGGTGTGTATCGCGCGAGCGATGATGCTCGAGCCGAAGTTGCTCATCTGCGACGAGCCGGTGTCGAGTCTCGATGTCTCGGTGCAGGCGCAGATCCTCAATCTGCTCGAGCAGACGAAGGCCGAGTTCGACCTGACGATGATCTTCATCGCCCACAACATGGCCGTGGTCAAGAACATCAGCGACCGGGTCATGGTGATGTATCTGGGCAAGGTGTGCGAGATCGCACCCAGTCGGAACATGGAACATCAAGCGCGGCATCCATATACGCGTCTGTTGCTGGCTTCCATCCCGGATCCGGATATCCATCGTGAGGAGACCGAGGCCACGCCGGTGATCGAAGGCGACCTTCCGTCGCCGCTGGATCCGCCGTCCGGCTGCCGCTTCCGCACGCGTTGTCCGCTGGCGACCGAGCGCTGTGCCGCGGAGGAGCCGCTCCTCCGCGAGGTGACCGAGGGGCACTACGTAGCGTGCCATCACGTCTGATCGATTCCCCCGGGTGGCCGGATCACCTGCCACCCGGGAGGAACAGTCAGTCGCCTATGCTCACCGAATCGGCTACGGACGAGCGAACGTCGAAACGGTCCTCGAGCATCTGCAGGATCTCCCGTCGGCCGGCAAGGATCTCGCGCCGGACCACCGCGACCTGATTGTCGCGGTCGGTCGTTACCGACCATTTGTCCCACCATGTCTCCAGCGAAGGTTCGGGAGCACGTACGGCAACCGAGAACTTCAACCGGACGGCATGATCGGAGCCTTCCACCGGCCGAGTTCGCACGACGAAGTCGGACTCGGGGAACAGGACCCACATCTGATCTTCGTTGATCTCGATACGGCAGTCTTCGAGCAGGTGAGGGTGTCCGCTGAAAGCCGCGGCCAGCTGGGGGTCCAGGCCGGTGCGGACAGGTTGGGAAGGACAGGCCATGGTGGCAACCTCCGATCGAGGGGGAGAAACAGTTGTGGAACTTGTCGGGAGCGTCATTCGACGACGAACCCGGTGGTCGTGAGACAACGATTTCCGATGTCTCCGAGAGACGGGCTCACAACGCACGCATGTAATCGGCCAACTTCGCATGAGTCTGCTCGTGCAGATCTCCTGCTCGGCGGACGCCGCCGCGCCCCTTCGGGGCAGCAGGGACCAAGCGTGTGGCGATGGCTTCTGCCGTCTGCTTGACCACGCGTGCGTGTGCTTGGAGTGTCGCGCGATTGGTGGTGGCCGGCCCGGTGATCGACACGGCACCGACGACGCCCGACGAGGAGAGGATCGGCGCGGCGACACACGACAGTCCGCTGATGGAATCACCGAAGTCGGTTGCAATGCCGGTGCGCCGCGCGGTCTCCAGGATCGATGTCAGGCTCGGCGCACCGGGGCGGGTGGGAATGGTCGCGATATCGACGAGGATTCGCTTCCAGACGCTCTCCGGCTGCGCCGAGAGGAGGGCGCGCCCGATGGCCGTGCGGTGGGCGGGCAACCGGCCGCCGATGCGGGTCGGAACCTCGCTCCGAGCGGGGCCCACCTTGTCGATGTAGACGACCTCGTCGCCGTCCAGGATGCCCAGATGCACGGTTTGCGCACACTGCTGCTGTGCCTGGAAGAGCCAGGTTCCGGCCTGGGCGCGCAGTCGGGAGGCATCGGCGGCCAGACCGCCGACCTCGAAGAGGCGCAATCCGATTCGGTATCCGGCGGCTACTCGCTCGATCCATCCGACCTCGCGCAGTTGCTCGGCGAGTCGATAGACGGTGGAGCGCGGCAGGCCGGTGCGCACGGTCAGGTCGTCGAGGGAGAGCGCGCGGCCGTCGTCGAATGCATCGATCACCACCGCCGCGCGTCCGAGCACCGAGCGGTGCCCGCTCCCGCGGCGTGGAGCGGTCTCGATCTCGAAGTCTTCGGGGGTGTTCTGCAGGACGGTCATGGCCACTCCTAGACAAACATCATCATTGCTTTGATCTATGCATAGAATATTCGGAATGTGATCTGCGTCAAGTCGATTTCGGATGAAAAACGTTGACTACCAGGACTTTCGGAGATCACGCAGGGTCGGGGCGCCGCCTCCGACGTCACCCGGTCTCTCATGCGGCCGATTCGACCGCAGCGCACGATATGGGCTATCCACCTCGCGTCATCGCGTCGGACCATTCGACGAGTTCGTCGGCGAAGCGCTGGAACAACATCGCGAAATCGAGAACCTCCTGATCGAGGAAGTCCCCCAGCCGAGCGGTGATCAAGCCGTGAAACTGTTGTTCGATCCGGCGCGCGGCCTGCTTACCCGAAGGGGTGGCCGCCAGAATCGTCACGCGGCGATCGTCGGCCGGGACGGTGCGTTCGACCAGCCCGTCACGAACGAGGCCCTCGACGAGCCGACTGGCGTGCGAGACACCGAGATTGCTGGCCAGGGCCAGATCTCCGAGGCGACGCGGTCCGTGCTGGTCCAGCTCTCGGAGCATGGTGTAGGCAGGGCGCTCGAGGCGAACGCCCGGAATCCCCGTATCCACGGGATACACGCCGGCAGCCGCGAAGGCGCGAGCGGCGCGCACCCACGCATCGAGCACTCCTGCTACTGCTGCCTCGCGGGCACGAATCTCGCGGGTTGTGACTGAGGTCATATGAGAAGCACACCACAATTCATTCTCATTGACAACTATTGCGGCCG
The DNA here is from genome assembly GCF_048381395.1 of Rhodococcus shunpengi. Classification (NCBI taxonomy): domain Bacteria; kingdom Bacillati; phylum Actinomycetota; class Actinomycetes; order Mycobacteriales; family Nocardiaceae; genus Rhodococcus; species Rhodococcus shunpengi. The sequence goes on along the minus strand of NZ_JBLWIU010000012.1, from coordinate 536,294 downwards.
GAAACTTTTGTCGTCCGGAAAATTTGTCATGCTTCCAGCGACGCATGGGTGCCGAAAACCCGACGGTGATAGACCAACGGGGACCCCTCGCAGGTCTGGACCGACACCACTCGCCCGAGAGCGATGATGTGGTCGCCACCTTCCACCAGATCGACGACATCGCAGGCCAGCCACCCGACCGAGCCCTCGAGCCGAGGAAGACCGGAGTCCGCCTGCCAGCCGATGCCGTCGAACTTTCCGACACCACGACTGGATGCGAACCGCAGAGCGGTCGGGGCCTGGGCGGCCGAGAGAATGTTGACACCGAACCGGTTCGCGGACCGGATCGCGGTGAGCAGGGTCGAGCGGTGGTCGAGGGAGACCAGGACCATGGGAGGGTCCATCGAGAGCGACGAGAACGCACTCACGGTCGCTCCGTAGTGCTCGTCCTCCCATGTGGTGGTCACCACCGACACCGGTGTTGCCACCGAGGCCATCGCCTCGCGGAAACCCCGCTGAATTCCGGTTTCGAGTTGCGCAGTCATAGCGTGCCTTCCGTGTGGTCCTCGTCGCGGCACGACGGCACCGTGCCGCATTTCCGGGAGCCGTACAGACGTTCTCCGAACGGCCCTGTCGCTCAAAACCTTTCTTCTCGTCGAGGCGCCGCGAATCGCCGGTCCTGCGGTGCCGGATCGAACTGTCAGGACACCGTGGCCCGCGGCCTGTAGAACACGGCCATCAGTCCCGCTGCCGCGAGCACCCCCACCGCAACCGAGAGACCGGCCCAGCCGAGTCCGAAGAACTCGAATCCGATCGCGTGATCGAGCGACCAGCGACCCGGACCGACGAGCGCCGGCACGACGGCCACCATGCCCACCAGCAGGGTGTACTCCCAGCCGCCCTTGAAGACGAAATAACCCTTGCCACGATGGTCGGTGAGTGCCGCGACCAGCATCAGGCCGATGAATGCGGCCGACGCGACCGGCGTGAGGAGCCCGAGCAGAAGCAGTGCGCCCGCGCCGATCTCGGTGTAGGCGGCGAGCGCGGCGTGCAGGCGACCCGGACGCAGGCCGAGGGATTCGAACCATCCCGCCGTGCCGGTCAGCCCTCCGCTACCGAAGATCTTGTTGGCGCCGTGCACGATGAGCATGCCGCCCAGCGCGATCCGCAGCACCAGCATCGCCAGGTCGAGTTCCGTATCCACTCCAGTCCTTTCACCTCGCTGCCCGCCGCAACGGTGCGGTCAGCGCCATTCGATGACCCGGTCGAGGAGTTCGGGGATCCGCTCCTCGCAGTAGTCGTTGATGTCCTGTTGGTGCTCGTGCGACAACCGATGAGCGTCCTCGGGACGGCCCTCGATGATCGCCGCCGCGATCTGACGGTGCGCATCGAAGAAGTCGTCGTGTTTCGGAGACAGGTCGATCGCCGCGAGCACCTGTTCCCGGAAGATCGCCGACATGGCACTTGCCGACGTGCTGAGCACGAGGTTGCCGCTCAGCGCGTAGACCGTCTCGTGGAACTGAGGTGTGGCGCGCCAGATTCCGCGGGGCCGAACGGCGTCGTCGATCTCGGTCTCACCCTCACCGAAGGTGGCGAAGAGCTGGTTTCGCGCCTGCTCGGGATCGGAGCGTCGGGCGGCGAGGTCGGCGAGCCACGGTTCCAGGGCGACCTTCGACTCGGCGAGTTCGCGGTAGGTCGCCCCGGCAAGCCGGTAATACAGTGCCGACGTGCGGCCCAGGTCCGAGGCGTCCACCGCGGCCATCACCGGCCCGCCGCCCCGGCCCTGCTTCACGACCACGAGTCCCTGCGCCTCGAGCAGCCTCAGCGCTTCGCGCAGGGTGGTCCGGGCGACGCCGTAGTTCGCCATCATCGTGACCTCGGAGGGCAGCACATCTCCCGGCTCGACGCCGTCCTCGATCATCGCCTCGACGATCTCGCGGGCGAGCACCTCGGCGAGTTTGAGCGGACGCATGCGAGGCGGCAGCGGCTTGAGCAACGTCCGGTTGCCCCGCTGCACGCGCTCACCTTCGACTCCGGTCGCGTGTTTCATGGGTCCACTCCTCGCCTCGAATTTCCTGGGTGCCCACCCAACGTCTCACGCGTTGAGCGCGACCTGTTCCAGGAGGTCCGTGAAATTCTTCTCGGCGTCGGCACGGCGGGTGGGCACGTGCTCGCTGGGAACCTCGCGCGGCTCGTACTCGCGCATCAGCAGCCGGGCCACGGTGACCTTGTGCACCTCGTCCGGGCCGTCGTACAGGCGGGCTGCGCGGGCGCGGCGGTACATGTATTCGAGGGGCAGGTCGGACGAGTAGCCCAGAGCGCCGTGGATCTGGATCGCCCGGTCGAGGACGTCGTAGAGCACCCGGCCGCCCCAGAACTTGATCAATCCGATGTCGAGGCGGGCATCGCTGTAGGGCCGGCCCTCGTCGTGGAGGCGATCCATCCGCCAGGCCGCCTGCAGGGTGAGCAGACGCGCCGCCTGCATCGCCGCATACGATTCTGCGACCCAGTCCTGGATCATCTGCTTGTCGCTGAGCAGCGAGCCGTGGGCCGTGCGGCTCACCGCACGCTCGCACAGCATGTCGAAGGCCCGCTGGCTCTGGCCCAGCCAACGCATCGCGTGGTGGATCCGGCCGGGTCCGAGGCGGCCCTGGGCCAGGGCGAATCCGCCACCGCGTTCACCGATCAGGTTTTCGCGGGGGACTCGGACGTCGCGGTAGATCACCTCGGCGTGTCCGCCGTAGTCGTCGTCGCGGACGTCCGGCTCGGCCATGGTCGGGATGTTGCGGACGACGTCCACGCCTGCCGTGCCCGCGGGCACCAGGATCATCGAGAATGCCTTGTGCGGACGGATGTCCTCGCCGAACTCGGTCCGGACCATCACGATGTGGAAGTCCGCCAGCGCCGCATTGGTGATGAACCACTTGTGGCCGTTGATCACCCACTCGTCGCCGTCGAGGTGGGCGGTGGCCGCCATCAGTTTGGGGTCGGCGCCGGCTCCGGGTTCGGTCATCGAGTAGCAGGAGGTCAGCTCGCCGGCCAGCAGGGGCTCGAGGTAGTCCTTGCGCTGCTGTTCGGTGGCTCCGAGGGCCAGCAGTTCCGTGTTTCCGGAGTCGGGGGCGTTGTTGCCGAAGATGTGCGGAGCGAGGTGGGACCGGCCGAGGATCTCGTGCATGAGGCCGAGTTTGACCTGGCCGAAGCCGGCACCGCCCAGCGACGGCGGCAGGTGGGCGGCGAACAGGCCCTGATCCTTGACCTGCTGCTTGAGCGGCTGGATCAGGCGGAGGTAGTCGGCTCGCCCTTCGCGGCCGCGGAAACGCTCACCGAGCGTCTCGAGGGGAAGGATTTCCTTGTCGACGAACTCTCGCATCCAAGCGAGCTTCTCTTCGAAATCCGGATCGGTCGAGAAATCCCAGGCCATAGCGCGCGGTCCTCATCGGTACGGGTGGCTGAGCGCCACAAGCAAATTCATGCCGTCCCGCTCGACGGCTGAAAACAAACGTACACAAAACCTCCAAACATGTCTATGTTTAGATAGAACCTCTTCTCCATGCGCCTTACCCGACCCATCCGGAGGCCCGAGCATGAATCTGACGACGATCCTGGACATGGCCAACGCCAGCCATCCCGACCGCAACGCCCTCGGCTCGTGGTACGGCGGTACCACCTACCTCGAACTGGGCGAGAAAGCCGCGCACGGCAGCCGCGTGCTCACCGACCTCGATGCAGGCACCGTGGTCTTCCTCGGGATCAACGGGCCGATCCTGCCTGTCCTGACCTTCTCCGCCGCCTGGGCGGGAATACCGATCGCCCCCCTCAACTACCGACTCCCCGGCGACCAGCTCCTCGCCCTCGTCGGACGACTCGAACGCCCCGTGGTCGTCGCCGACAACGACTATCTGCCCACCTTCGCCGGGAGTAGCATCACCGCGATGTCCGTCGACGAGTTCGAATCCCGGCTCGCCGCCACCGAACCTTCGGCCGCCCCCGCGGAAGTCGACGAGGATGCCGTCGCTGTCGTCCTCTTCACCAGCGGAACCACCTCGGCCCCCAAGGGCGTGCTGCTCAAGCACTCCAACCTGGTCTCCTACGTGCTGCAGACCGTCGATCTCGGCAGCGCCGAGGCGACCGACGCCGCCCTCGTGAGCACTCCCCCGTACCACATCGCCGGTATGGGAACGATCCTCACGAACGTCTATGCGGGCCGGCGCATGGTCTACCTGGCCGACTTCTCCCCCGCCGGATGGCTCGACCTGGTCCGCACCGAACGGATCACCAGCGCCATGGTCGTCCCGACCATGCTCGCGCGTATCGTCGAACACCTCGACGGAGCCCCCGCCGACACCCCCGACCTTCGTTCCGTCGCCTACGGCGGGGCCCGGATGCCGCTGCCCGTCCTCGAGCGCGCGCTGACCGCCTTCCCCGACACCGGTTTCGTCAACGCCTACGGCCTGACCGAAACCAGTTCGACGATCGCGCTTCTCGGACCCGACGATCACCGCGCCGCGATGGCCGACGACGACCCGTCCGCCCGGGCACGGCTGACCTCGGTCGGACGTCCCGTGCCCGGAATCGAAGTCCTGATCCGGGACGAGAACGGAAACGCCACCGCCCCCGGCGACACCGGTCTGCTCTGGGTCCGCGGTGCCCAGGTGTCCGGTCACTACCTGGAACAGGGCTCCGTGCTCGACGACGAAGGCTGGTTCCCCACCAACGACCGGGCTCGCCTCGACGAGGCCGGGTACCTGTTCATCGAAGGACGAGCCGACGACACGATCATCCGCGGGGGCGAGAACATCGCACCCGCAGAAGTCGAGGATGCCGTCCTCACGCACCCGGAGGTCTCCGAGGTCGCCGTGGTGGGCCTGCCCGACGACGAGTGGGGCGAACGCATCGTCGCCGCGGTGATCCGCACCCCCGGCAGCGACCTCGGTGCCGACGAGGTGCGCAGCTGGGCACGCAAGCAGGTGCGCGGATCCCGCACCCCGGATGACGTCGTCTTCGTCGACGACCTGCCGCGGACCCCGACCGGCAAGGTCGTCCGGCGACAGTTGATCGCCGAACTGACCGAGATGTCCACCGCCACGGCAGGAGCACTGTGATGTCCGGTCCGCTCAGCGGCGTGCGGGTCGTCGAACTCGCCGGTCTCGGACCCGCCCCGTTCGCAGCGATGATGCTCGCCGATCTCGGGGCCGAGGTCGTCCGCGTGGACCGGCCCGGCCGGCAACCGCACCGCCCGCACACCGACGTGCTCAACCGCAACCGCAGCCACATCGTGCTGGACCTGAAGAAACCGGAGGGCGTGACCGCCCTGCTCGACCTCGTCGACCGGGCCGATGTCCTGCTCGAAGGCTACCGGCCGGGAGTGGCCGAACGACTGGGCTTCGGGCCGGACGTCTGCCTCGACCGCAACCCCCGGCTGATCTTCGGCCGGATGACCGGATGGGGACAGAGCGGACCGCTGGCCCACACCGCCGGACACGACATCGACTACATCGCACGCACCGGGGCACTGCACGCCGTCGGCCGAGCAGATGGACCACCACAGATCCCGCTCAACAGCATCGGCGACTTCGGCGGCGGCGGAATGCTGCTGGCGTACGGCGTCGTCACCGCCCTGTTCGAGCGAACGAACTCCGGCCTCGGACAGGTGGTCGACGCCGCGATCGTCGACGGAGTCGCAGCGCTGATGGCGATGCAGTACGGCTTCATCGCCGACGACTACTGGCGCGACGAGCGAGGCGTGAACACTCTCGACTCCGGTGCTCCCTACTACGACGTCTACGAAACCTCCGACGGACGCTGGTTCGCGGTCGGCGCCGTCGAAGCCCAGTTCTACGCGCAGCTTCTCGACGCTCTCGAACTCACCGGGCTACCCGACCGCACCGACCGTGCGAACTGGCCGGTAATCCGCGAAGCCTTCGCGAAGCGCTTCGCCGAACGCACCCGCGACGAATGGACGAAGGTCTTCGAGAGCGTCGACGCATGCGGTGCACCGGTGTTGTCCCTGCTCGAAGCACCCCACGACCCGCACAACATCGCACGGGAGGTGTACCTGGACATCGACGGCGTCGTGCAAGGTGCACCGGCACCGCGGTTCTCCCGTACCCGCCCGTCCGCGGTCCGTCCGGCGGGCTCACCGGGGCGGGACACCCGGGCAGTCCTCGAAGCCTGGGGCGTAACGGATCCGGAGAAACTGATCGCGTCCGGAGCGGCGGTCGACGACTCGGCGTGACGGTTTGCGGTGCACATCACACCGCGATCCCATTGGACGGCATTTCGCCATTCCCCCTCGAACACCTCGCTGAATAGATTGCAGATCAACAGATCAGGCGACGCCGAAGCGAGGTGCTCGAGGCGATGGACACGACAACGTCCGCAGATTCGGCCGTGGTGGAGATACGCACTCTCCGAAAGAGTTTCCAGCGCAGGGACGGTGCCACGATCACGCCGGTCGACGACATCTCACTCGAGGTTCGTGCCGGTGAGTTCGTGGTGCTGCTCGGCCCGAGCGGGTGCGGCAAGACCACCCTGTTGCGCTGCGTCGCGGGGCTCGAACAACCCGACAGCGGCGAGATCGAGATCGGCGGAAAAACGGTATTCTCCTCCGCCCGCGGCATTCTCACCCCGCCCGAGCGGCGCTCGGTCAGCGTCGTCTTCCAGAGCTACGCGCTGTGGCCCCACCTGACGGTGTTCAAGAACGTCGCCTATCCCCTGCGTCGGCGTCGTCTCGGCACCGCCGCCGTCGCCGAGCGCGTCGCGCAGATGCTCGAACTGGTCGGCGTCGGACATCTGGCGCAGCAGTATCCGGGTCAGCTCAGCGGCGGTCAGCAACAGCGGGTCGCACTGGCCCGGGCGCTGGTGGCCGGCAACGACCTCGTCCTCTTCGACGAACCCCTGTCGAACGTCGATGCCAAGGTGCGCGACCAGCTTCGCGGCGACCTGCTGGAGATGCAGCAGGAACTCGGCTTCGCCGCCCTGTACGTCACCCACGATCAGACCGAGGCGATGGAACTCGGGCATCGCATCGCCACGCTCCGGGACGGCGTGGTCGAGCAGCTCGCGCCACCGCGCGAGGTCTACCTGCGACCGGCCAACCGTTACGTCGCCAACTTCGTCGGCCGGACCAACGAGTTCGACGGGCCCGTCACGCAGGTCTCCGGCGAGACCATCGAGTTCAAGTCCGCGATCGGACCGATGGTCGGCATGTCGAGCCGCGAATTCCCCGTCGGCGCACACGTGCTCGGGGTCGTTCGGCCCGAGGCGATCCGGATCACGGACATCGCCCCGGCCGCCGAGACCAACGTCCATTCCGGCACTGTGCGTTCCGTCGTCTTCGGCGGCGCTCAGGTGCGGATCCAGATCGACCTGGACGGCGCCTCGATCGAGGTGTGGCGTCCGAGTGACACCCCCGCCCCCGAACTCGGTTCCACCGTGTGGATCGACTTCGACGCCGGAAACTGCTGGCTCATGGACGGCACCGAACTGAGTCCGGCTGTCGGACAGGACGACCGGTGAGCGCCCCGTCGCCGGTCGCAGATCGTCCCGCTCCCCTATCCGGGACGGAACCCGAGACGACCGCACCGCAGCGGTATGCACGCTGGGCACAGCAGGTTCGGCACCGGCCATTGCACGCGATCACCGCCGCGGTCACTCTCGTGCTGTGCGCCCTGTTGCTGTATCCGCTGGTCATCATGATCTGGCGGACCTTCGTACTCGACGGCGACGTGATCGGTTTCGACGAGTTCGAACGCGTCTTCACCGACCCCCGGACGCGATCGGCGATCGTCAACACCGCGATCATTCTGTTCACCGCGGGCCCGCTGGCCCTGGTCGTCGGTGGAATGCTCGCATGGTTGAACGAACGCACCGATGCGCGATTCGGTATCGTCGGCGAACTCCTGCCCATCGCCTCGCTGCTGGTGCCGCCGATCGCCGGATCGATCGCGTGGACCTTTCTGCTGTCGCCGAACAGCGGGTTCGCCAACGTACTCATCCGCGACGGTCTGTCCGTTCTCGGTATCCAACTCGAGGACGGTCCGTTCGACGTCTTCAGCTGGTACGGAGTGATTCTCGCGTACACGGCCTACATGGTTCCGTACGCCTACCTGCCGCTGGCGGCGTCGCTTCGTTCCCTCGACCCGGCGCTGGAAGAGGCCGCCCGCATGGCGGGTTCGTCTCCGCTCCGGACCTTCGTCACGGTGACGCTGCCCGCCGTCAAACCGGCCGCGCTGTCCGCGGTCTTCCTCGTGACGGTCGTCGGTCTCGGAATCTATTCGGTTCCGAGCATCCTCGGCACCAGATCCGGTATCGACGTGGTGTCCACCCGCATCGTGCAGGCGATGAAGTTCTCCTATCCACCCGACACGCGCACTGCCCTGCTGCTCGGCCTCGCGATGCTCGTGGTGATCGGTGTCGTCTGGATTCTCCAGTCCCGCAGTGCCCGCAGCAGCAACTTCGCGCGGATCTCGTCGCGTGGACAGTCCGATGCTGTCGTGGCACTCGGCCGGTGGCGTCCGGTCGCTCGCATCGGCATGCTCGGCTACCTGCTGATGATGTCGGTGGTGCCGTTGTCTGCGATCCTGTTCGTCTCGCTGCAGCGTTACTGGACCCCGGACGTGAAGTGGGACGAACTCGGCCTGCACAACTATCGCGCTCTCCTCGCGAGCAGCGGGCCCGCCGGCGAAGCGCTGCGCAACAGCCTGTGGCTCGGCGTGGTGGGTAGCGTCATCGGTGTTCTCGCAGCTGTTTTCGCCGCGCTGTACCTGCACCGCAGTACGGCGTGGCAGGCGCGGGTGGCCGACGGCGTCCTCAAACTGCCCGGCAACATGTCGCACATCGTTCTGGCCGTCGCATTCGTCCTCGCCTTCGCCGGTGACCCCTTCCGGCTCGGGAACACTCGCTGGCTGCTGCTGATCGCTTTCATCGCGGTGTACCTCTACCAGGCCGTGCTGCAATCGTCCGACGCGTTGTCCCGCGTCGGCAACGACCTGATGGATGCCTCGTACACCTCCGGCCACGGGGAAGGCCGCACTCTGCGTTGGGTGACGCTGCCGCTGATGGCGCCCGGGCTCGTCTCCGCCGGGATCCTGTTCTTCGTCCACATCATCGGGGATGTCAACGCTGCCGCGATCCTGGCCGGGTCCCGTAATCCCGTCGTCGGTTCGACGCTCGTCGACCTCTACGAAGGCGGCGATCACGCTCAACTCGCAGCGCTCGCAGGCATTCTCAGCCTGATCTCGGTGCTGTTCGTGCTCACCGCCCTGTCGCTCGCCCGGTTCCTCGGCCGCCGCCGATAACTCCACGCGGCCCACATCTCAGAGAGGTACAGTCCCATGCCTTCACCGATCCGACGCCGACTCCACCTCGTCGGCGCCCTCAGCACCATCGCCCTGCTTCTCGCTGCCTGCGGTGAGAGCACAGGGGAGGGCCCCACCGAAGCGATGGACTCCTTCGACGCGATCGTCGAGGCAGCGCAGGAGGAAGGTAGCGTGGTCGTCTACAGCGCCTACAACGCCGAGCTCACCCAGAGCCTGGCCGACGCGTTCGAAGACGAGTACTCCATCACCGTGCAGGTCGTCCGCCAAGCGAGCGCCGACCTCAACGCCCGGTTCGCCGCCGAATCCGAAGCCGGATCGCTCGGCGCCGACGTTCTGTGGCAACCGGACCCGGTGTTCGCCGGAGACGTCGCAGAGAAGGGGTGGCTGGCACCGCTGGATCCCGCGCAGATCCCCAATCTGGAACGGGTCGATGCGGCCGAGCAGACCGAGTACACCGTGCCGGTGCTGGAGCAGCCGTGGGGCATCGCCTACAACACCGACCTGGTCACAGGGACCCCTCCGACTTCGTGGGAGGACCTGATCACCGGTGACGCCATCGCACGCGGATTGCTGGTCGCTGCACCGCAGAACAGCGTCGCCACCGCCGGTGTCTACAACTTCTGGCTCGACACCTTCGGCGAGGAGTTCTTCACCGAACTCCAGCAGACCCAGAACTACTCCATGGGTGATTCGGTCAGCAACGCCATTCAGCAGGTCGCGGCGGGCGAGGTGGGCGCATTCGTGCCTGCTCCGCTGAGCACGGTGTCGACGGTGCAGAAGGCGGGGGCGCCCGTCGAGGTCGTCGTCCCGGACAACACCACCGGCTTCGCGATGCTTGCCTCCATCAGCAGCACCGCCCCCAATCCGAACGCGGCCCGGTTGTTCGTCGAGTTCCTCCTCTCCGATTCCGGACAGGCGATCGCGGTGGGTGATCTCGCGGTGCCGGTCGTCGAATCGGTGACCACCGGAGTGTCGCGTCCGGCCGAGTACGTTCCCACCGACAACGTGGCGACCAGTTCCCGCCTGGACGAGATCGTCGAGCTGGTCACGCCGTGACGGTGGGATCGATCACCTTCGGGGTGAAGCTTCCCAATCTCAGCCCACTCGCGTCGCGCGACGCGATCCTGACGACGGGAACGACCGCCGAGCGACTCGGATTCGACGCGGTGTGGGCCAGCGACCACGTCGTCTTCACCCCGACCACCGAACACGATCACCCGGATCGGCGTTTCCCCGTCGGGTTCGACACGCCGGCCGTGGATCCGCTGATCGCGCTGTCGCTGGTGGCCGGCGCCACCGAGCGGGTCGAACTCGGCACGTCCGTCCTGGTGCTGGCCAACCGTAATCCGGTGGTGGTGGCCAAGTCCTGGGCGTCGCTCGATCTACTCGCTCCGGGACGTGTGGTGGCCGGTATCGGTACCGGCTGGCAGGAGAACGAGTTCCAGGCTCTCGGTGCGGGTGAGAGGTTCCGTCGGCGTGGCTCGGCAACCGCGGAGTTCATCGACATTCTGCGGACCTGCTGGAGCGACCCTTCGGACGGATTCAGCGGTGAGTTCTACTCGTTCGGTCCACTGTTCTTCGAACCACGTCCCACGAAGGAGATCCCTATCCTGCTGGCAGGTCGCACCTCGCGCGGGTTGCGCCGCGTCGCGAGCCACGGCGACGGCTTCCACGGCACGAACCTGAGCCCGGAGGCAGCGCGGGAAGCGATCACGCGCATCGAGGAATACGCGGTGGAGTATGGGCGCGAACATCTCTCGCGCCGGTACACCACGCTGTGCGAACTCGACCTTCGCGACCGCCCGGTCCGTCCGGACGAGGATTACGACGGCATCCACCTGGTGGGTACACCCGAGCAGGTCGCCGAACGCGTCCGGGCGTTCGCCGCCGCAGGCATCGCACACCTGGCCCTACGGGTGCGGGCGCTGTCCGGCAGTACCCGCAAGGAGGTTTCGAACGAGCTGTCGGTCTCCGCCGGAACGGAGCAGCTCGAACGGTTCGAGGCCGAGGTCACGCCGCTCCTCGCGTGAGCTTCCGGCTTCGGCCGAGTCATCGGATCCCGATACGCACCGAGAGTGATCGCTACTGGCGACCCGTCTGCCACTTCATTCCCATCGCGGTATCGGTGCCCAGTGTGCAGCGGTGCGCCATCCGGTACCGAGCTACGGGCGACAGTTCGAACCGTTCGGAGGCGAGGTGGTGAAGAGCAGTCGTGCTGCGCGGGTGATCGTATGACGGATGTCGGTGATGTTGGCAGGATCGGTCGTCAGGTCGAGCAAGCAGGTGGTCAGGACGTGGCCGAGGACCAAGGCTCGATCGTGGTCGTCGGTCCAGTCGGGGTCGGCGAGGGCGGCGCGGACCAATTCGGTGAACAGGGGGCGCCAGACCCTGATGCCGGGTCCGTCGCCGGAGTGCACAGAGTTCATCCCGGCTTGCAGCAGATTGCGGTCTTCGGCGGCCCAGTCGATGAATTGGGAGAACGCAGCAGCAATCCGGTCGGCGGACTCGGCGCCGGGATCGACCGGTAATCGGGCGAGGCGCTCGAGGGTGCCCAGGGCCCAGTCCGCCATGAGGTACTGGATCAGGCCGTCTTTGGACCCGAAGTAGCGGTAGACGGTGACCGGAGTGGTACCGGCCTGGGCCGCGACCTCGCGGATCGTGACGCCCTTGTAGCCGTGCTGGGAGGCCATCGTGCGGGCGGCCGCGGCGATCTCGGCGCGGCGCGCGCGTTCGGCGGGCCCGAAATCGCGAATCACGCGCAACGAGTCACGGGACTCACGCAGCAGGGAAGCAGTGTCATCGACCACCACTGGAGGGTATCGCAAGACCGGAACACGTTGTATAACACGTTATACAACGTGCGAAAGGACGGTGCCGCCGATGACCACTGCCGATGTGTTCTCTGCCGAGGCATTGCAGGACCCCTATCCGCTGTTCGAGCGATTGCGTGGCGCCGGGGATGTGCATTTTCTGGCTGATCAGCAGGTGTATGTGGTGCTCGGGTTCGATGCGATCCGCACCGTGCTGGCCGATCCGCACACCTATTCGAGCAATCTGGTCGCGGTGTTGTCGGCGGCGTCGGGGTCAGCGACCGTGTCGGTGGCCGAGGCCGGGGCCGGGGCCGGGGCCGGGGTGGATGTGCTGGCGACCGCGGATCCGCCCGCGCATACGGCGCAGCGGGCGCTGGTGATGTCGCGGTTCAGCCCGCGGGCGGTGGCCGAGACGACCGAGCTGATCGATGCTGCGGTCGCTCCGGCGGTCGCCGGGCTGGTTGCTTCCGGCGGCGGTGACTGGATGACCACGGTCGCCCACCGGGTCCCGGTGCAGGTGATCGGTGAGCTGATCGGGCTCCCGCGCAAGGACCATCAGCGCCTCGCAGCCTGGTCGGACGCTGCGATCGACTTGGTGTCCGGTGTCGCCAGTCCCGAACGCGCGGGACGGGCCGCGCTCGCGGTGCTCGAATTCGCCGGCTATCTGGGCGAGTGCCTCGACCAGGCCGGCCCGGACGCGGACGCGGGGGTATTGGGCAGCGTCGCCGCGGCGGTCGCGGCGGGAACCCTGACCCGTGATCAGGGAGCGATGCTGCTGGTGCAGCTGGTCACCGCGGGCGCGGAATCGACCACGAGCCTGCTCGGCACCGCGGTACGGCTGCTGGCCGACGACCCGCAACTGCAAGCCACCCTGCGCGCCGAACCCGACCGGATCGGTGCGCTGGTCGAGGAAGCCGTGCGCATCGAGAGTCCGTTCCGCGGCCATTTCCGCGTCACCACCGCCCCCACCCGCCTCGCCGGTGTCCGCCTCGAACCAGGCGCACGACTGATGTTGATGTGGGGCGCCTCCAACCGCGATCCACGCATCTTCGACCGCCCCGACCAGGTCGACCTCGACCGTGTCCAGCCGAAACTGCACCACAGCTTCGGCCGCGGCATCCACTTCTGCCTCGGCGCCCACCTCGCCCGCAAAGAAACCACCCAAGCCGTACGCGCACTGCTCGCCGCGACCTCCACCATCTCGCTCGACGGCACCGAACCCGCCTACGTCCCCAACCTGATGGTGCGTCGCCTGGCGCACCTGCACCTGTCGCTCACCCCGGTCGACTCCAGGCCGGGTTCGTCCTGATCCGGCTGCATTTCGGAGCACACCGACTGCGCGGACACCCGGGTGGCGTGGTCGATCTCCCTCGCGGTGAGCCGTCGGTCGAGCACGCCCGCAGGGACCGTGTACGTCTTCGCGAGCAAAGGGGGTGCACCTTCCCACCCGGCCTGGTACTACAACCTCACCACCGCCGGTCGAGCGGAGGTCGAGATCGGCACCGAGACCTTCGAAGTCACGGTAGAAGAGATCACCGGCGCCGAACGCGACCGTATCTATGCCGAACAGGCTCGCCGCTACACCGGCTTCGCCGAGTACGAGGAGAAGACCCGCGGGGTGCGCACCATTCCGGTCCTCGCTCTCCACCGAAACTGACATTCCGGTTCGACAATCGACATCCCGCCCGAGAGAACCGGACGCACACACCTCGGTGTCTTCGACCCCGCTGAGCGGGGTCGGAACCACCGAGATCCCGCCGGCACGCGCCGACGGGATCTCCGTGACCGGCCACCCGGGCCGGGACGACTTCTGGGGTAGACCTACTTACGCCCCGCCTGCCACTGCATGCCCCACCCGAACGCGCGGTCGAGGTCGGACTGGCTGCCGTCGATGTACTGCACGAGACGCTCGACGGTGATGCCCTGCCCGGTGTTCTGCAGCATCGCGATCGCGCAGATCCGCGCGCCGTTGTTCGGCGAGTCCAGACGCACCTCGATCTGCGGCCCCGACGGCGGGGTCAGGGTGACGACGCCGTCCACGGCAGCCCAGTTCGGCGCGCCCTCGTAGATCATCGCGAAGATCAGCACACGCTTGAACAGTTCGGGGCGTTCGAGGTTGACGGACATGTTCTCGCCGCCGGTGTTCGAGCCGGTGCGGTCGTCACCGTCGAGGTGGATGTACGGCGGGGTGTTCAGCGCGCCGAAGCTGTTGCCGAGCGCCTGGATGACACCTTTCGATCCGTCGGCGAGTTCGAAGAGGCAACCGAGGTCGAGGTCCACACCACCGCTCGCGCCGGTGAGCTTGGCGAGGAAGCCCTTCTTCTGCTCACCGCGCGACCAGTTGAGGTTCACCCGCGTGACGCCCTGCCCGGACCCGGCCTTCGACAGGCTCACGGTGGGCGATTCCTTGGTGAGGTTGATCTTGCTCAGGTTGACGCCGCCGGCGTTCTGCTCGGGCTTCTTGTTGTAGTCGATGGCCATGTCGAGCCTTTCGTCGGAGTTGCTGCGCGCGGTTGCGCACGGGATGGGAAAGCGATGGGAGCCCCCGATCCGAGGTGTCGGATCGAGGGCTCCCATCGGCATGTGGTTCGAACTGTCGAGGATCAGGGGATGCTGGTCTTCACAGCATCTTCGCCTTCCCTCGCCGCGATCTTGCGGTTGCGGTAGATGCTCGAGGCGAATGCCGCACCGATCAGGGCGACACCGACGAGGCCGGTGATGACCTCGGGGACGTGGGTGCCGATCGAGTACAGCAGGATCAGTGCCAGCGCACCGATGGCCCAGTGAGCACCGTGCTCGAGGTACACGTAGTCGGACAGCGTGCCCTTGCGCACCAGGAAGATGGTGATCGAGCGGACGAACATCGCGCCGATGAAGCCGAGGCCCAGGGCGATGATGATCGGGTCGGACGTGATGGCGAAGGCGCCGATGACACCGTCGAACGAGAACGACGCGTCGAGCACCTCGAGGTAGAGGAACAGGAAGAAGCCGGCCTTACCGGTGGCCTTCGCGAGGCCGCTCGGTCCGCCGCTGGGCTCTTCGCCTTCCTCGGGGATGTGGAACATCTCGCCGAGCCCGTTGACCGCGATGTAGGTGATCATGCCGAGCGCGCCGGCGATCATGACGGTCGAGACCTTGTCCTCGGGTGCGATGACGGTGGCCGTGATGAGCAGCAGCGCGGTGGCGACGACGACCTCGAGCTGTTCGAGCTTGCCGGCCTTGGCGAGGGGACGTTCGAGCCATTCCAGCCACTTGATCTCGCGCTCTTCGAGGATGAAGTGCAGGAAGAGCATCAGCAGGAACATGCCGCCGAACGCCGCGATCTGCGGATGCGCGTCGGTGATGAGGGTCTCGTAGCTGGGGCTGCCGTCCGGGAAGTAGGCAGCTCCGTCGGCCGGCGGATTGAGCGCCAGATTCAACGCCTCGATCGGTCCGAGTCCGGACGCCACCCACACGATCGCGAGGGGGAACACCAGACGCATACCGAAGACGGCGATGAGGATGCCGATGGTGAGGAAGATCTTCTGCCAGAACTCGCTCATCCGCCGCAGCACGGTCGCGTTGATGACCGCGTTGTCGAACGACAGCGAGACTTCGAGGATGCCGAGGATCACGCAGAGGAACAGAGCTTGCGGGCCGCCGTAGAGGAAGGCGACCACGAGGGAGACGACGGTGACCGCGAAGGATGCACCGAATATTCGCAGAACCACGAAGCGTGGCCTTTCTAATCGGAATCAGGGCGTTGCAGGGTGGTTACTGCACGGCGGTTCCGGCTTCGGTACTGCGACCGAAGCCGGAACCCGGAAGAAACGAACTAGACGTTGACGCCGTAATCGCGGGCGATACCCGCGAGACCGGACGCGTAACCCTGGCCGATGGCGCGGAACTTCCACTCCGCACCGTTGCGGTACAGCTCGCCGAAGACCATGGCGGTCTCGGTCGAGGCGTCCTCGGACAGGTCGTAACGAGCGAGTTCGTTGCCGTTCGCGCGGTCGACGACGCGGATGTACGCGTTGCGGACCTGGCCGAACGACTGGCTGCGGGAATCGGCATCGTAGATCGAGACCGGGAAGAAGATGCTCTCGATGTTCGCCGGGGTGGCGGCGAGGTCGACGTTGATGACCTCGTCGTCGCCTTCGCCCTCACCCGTGCGGTTGTCGCCGGCGTGCTCGATGGCACCGTCGGGCGACTTGAGGTTGTTGAAGAAGACGAAGTGCTGGTCGGAGACGACCTTCTTGTCGGCCCCGGTGGCGATGGCGCTGGCATCGAGGTCGAAGTCGGTGCCGGTGGTGGTGCGAACGTCCCAGCCCAGGCCGACGGCCACTGCCGTCAGGTTCGGAGCTTCCTTGGTGAGGGAGACGTTTCCGCCCTTGGTCAAGCTGACGCCCATGCGGGGTCCTTTCGATCGTTCCAACGGTCGACGTACCGGTATAGGGCACGCCCGGTGTGCGTTTCTCCCCACACTAGTTGTTGCCGTGGGGTACGCCCATATCCACTATGCCCGGTCCCGCGCCTCACTTCCGTGACCCGCACGAACCACGGTTCCGACCGGCGGAAAGGTGACGGATCGGCCCGGTGGACGTGCGCCCAGTACCATTCGGTTCTGTGGCGACCCGATGGACGCGCCGCCTGTTCGGCGGGGGAAACACGGAAGATCCCGCGGCTCGTCGTGCACACGATGCGATGGTCGCGGCGTTCCTCGACATGGACAAGCGCCAGTCCGTCATCGAGGCCGGTGTGGCCGCGTCGTACGAGCTCGAACCCGAACGGCACCTGCTGCGTCAGTGGGATCCCATCCGCCAGGCGTGTTATCGCGCCGGTGAGACGTATCTCGAACTGGCAGTGACGGATCCGGAACAACCGCTCGCACCTGCTCCGGCCTACGAGCAGGCGCTGCGGCAGATAACCGAAGCAACACGAACACTTGATGAATCCTTCGGAAACAACCGGGGGCACCTCGAGCACATGACGGCCGTGGCGAACACCGTGCCCGAGCTGGCGCACCGGATGCGTACCGAAGCGCGCAACACCCTCGCCGCGACACAGACCCCGGATTTTGTTGCCTTTGCGAACTATCCGTCGGTTCGATCCGCCACCGAAGCGCTCGAGAAGGCCCTGAACAGCCTCGATGCGGCGCACGGCGTAGGCGCGACCCGCACGACGGCCCTCCGAGTCGAAGAGGCGACCACCGCTCTGCTCGACGCCCTCGCCGCAGCACCGGGGCGCCGCGACGAGGCCGCTCGCACCCTCGCTTCGGTGACCACCAGGATCGGAGCGGTCCGGACCCGCACGGAAGGTCTCGCCCCGGCCTTCTCCGCGCTGCTCCGCGAGTTCAATGCGGCCAGCTCCGCCGACCTGTCCGGGAACGAGAAACAGGCCGCCGAACTGCTCGCTCGCGCCGAGGACCAGCTCGGACGCGCACGGGCGGCGGCGAAGGACGGCCGCCCCGAGGAAGCCCTCGAGCTGGTCGCGGCGATCCGCGCCGAACTGTCGCGCGCCGAAGAACTCGTCGACGCCGTGACCGCACGACTCGCTACGCTGCGTTCCGTCCGGCAGAATCCGGGGGCCAAGGTCGACGAGGTGCGGTTCCGCCTCCGTGACGCACAACACCTGGCCGTGCAACGCGGTCTCACCGCAGAATGGGGTTCCGTTCTCGACTCGCAGTTGAGCCGGATCGACAGGGCCGTCAACGCACTCACCGGTGTGCACCCCGACTACTGGGCCTACGTCAGAGATTTGGATGCGGTGTCTACCTTCATCGCAGGAGTGGTCGATCGGATGAGAGGACGGACCGAGAACGCATGAGGGGGGCCACGCTTACCGAAGTGCGCGCCATGCAGCACTTTCGGCATCTCGACGGCGCGACGATGGAGGAGTTGTTCCTGCACCGTCCCGGGCCGTTCGGGCACAGCGACGATCGCGACCGCCTGGCGACCGCTCTCGGCGCCACGCTCTACGTACCCGCGACGCGCGGCGATCTCGTCGCGACCATCTCGAAGCGTGCGACCGAGGGTGTGACGTCGATGGTCCTCGACCTCGAGGACGCCGTCGCCGACGACGAGGTCGAGCAGGGCCTGCAGAACGCCGTCGCGACGCTCGATGCGCTCGCCGAACACGGACCGTCGCCGATGATGTTGTTCGTCCGTGTCCGCACGGCCGACGGCGTCGGACGGATCGCGTCGATGCTCGGCGCCGGCAAGGCCGTGCTGACCGGATTCGTGGTGCCCAAGTTCACCGCACACACCGGGCCCGCCTTCCTCGAGGCGGTGGCCGCGGCGTCGGATCTGCTCGGCCGTCACCTCTACGCGATGCCCGTCATCGAGTCGGCCGAGGTCGTCCACCGCGAGACCCGCGACGGCGAATTGCGTGCGATCTCCGGCATCCTCGCCGAACATCGCCACCGTGTCCTCGCCGTCCGGATCGGTGCGACCGACATGTGCGCGACCTTCGGTATCCGGCGCGACCGCGACCTGACGATCTACGACGTGCGCGTCGTCGTCGACGTGATCGCCGACATCGTCAACCACCTCGGGCGTACCGACGGAACGGGTTTCGTCATCACCGGGCCCGTCTGGGAGTACTTCGCCGATCACGAACGCATGTTCCGCCCGATGCTGCGTTCGACGCCCTTCGAGGAGCAGGACGCCGTGCTGTTCCGTCAGCAGCTCGTCAGCCGCGATCTCGACGGTCTGCTACGCGAGATCGCCCTCGACCGCGCCAACGGTATCCAGGGCAAGACCGTCATCCATCCGTCGCATGTCGCTGCGGTACATGCCTTGTCGGCCGTGACCCACGAGGAGTTCCACGATGCGACCGACATCCTCGATCGCGACACCGGCGGTGTGCAGGCCTCGGGATACGGGAACAAGATGAACGAACGGCGACCCCACCGCACGTGGGCCGAGCAGACCCTGTTGCGCGCGTCGGTGTTCGGTGTCACCCGTAAGGGGATCACCTTCGTCGACCTGCTGACGGCGCTGGTGGACCGATGACCGATATTCTCGACATTCCTTGGGCCACCGCAGAACTCGGCTTCGCTCTCGAACATGTGGAGTCGCCGTGCGGTTACACCGTTCCCGAACTCGTCCGACCGGGGCTGCGACGCAATCCACGACGCGCGCACCTGCTCGTCTCCACGGTTCTCGGTAAGCACATCCCCACCGAGCCGGCCGCGGTGCGCGGTGCCGGTCACCGGCTCGGCCGGCTCGTCGCCGATCTCCTCGGCGATGCAACATCCGACGCTGTCGTCATGGGATTCGCCGAAACCGCAACGGGTCTCGGTCACTGCGTGGCCGACGCCCTCGACGCCGCATGCTACCTGCACTCGACGCGACGCCAGGTTCCCGGAGCGGAGGTGCTCACCGGATTCGAGGAGGGGCACTCGCACGCGACCTTCCACCTGCTCCAGCCGACCTCTGGCGCACTGTTCGCCAACGCTGCGCCGCTCGTCCTCGTCGACGACGAGATCTCCACGGGTGCAACGGCCCTCGACGCCATCCGCGCGCTGCACCGCGATCATCCTCGTGATCGTTACGTGCTCGCCTCCCTCGTCGACATGCGGTCGGAGCAGGATCGCCGCCGGACTGCGGAGGTCGCGGCGGAACTCGGCACGACCATCGAGCACGTGAGCCTGGCCGCCGGACGATCCGTCGTCCCCGACGATCTCGTCGCGCGGGTCGCGGCGTTGCCCGACCCTCTCCTCAATCCGGTGGGCGATCGACGCGGCGACGTCCGGTTCCTCCACGCGGCGTGGCCGTCCCACGTGCCCGACGGTGGGCGGCACGGGATGCTGCGGGCCGACGCGACGGCCTTCGACGCGGCGTTGTCGACACTCGCCGACGCGATCGCGGACGTGCGCGATGCCCGGCGTCCCGCCGTCGTCGTCGGACACGAGGAACTGATGTACCTGCCGCTGCGACTCGCCGAGGCGCTCGTCGAACGCGGCACCCCCGCCCGGTTCCAGACCACGACCCGCTCCCCCGTCCACGTGATGGACGTCGACGGATATCCGTTGCGCCGCGGATTCCGTTTCACCGCCCCCGAACACATCGACAGCGAGTTCGAGAACGAGGTGCCGCGCTTCCTCTACAACGCGCAGTGGCCCACGCCGACCGAGGTCCGCGCCGAGCTGATCCTCGTCATCGATTCGCCCGCCGATACCGACCGTCTGCGCGCACCGGGAGGCGTTCTCGACGTGCTCACCGCTGCCGGCGAGGACGTCCTCGTCGTGATCGTGCCCGCCACCGATCCGACGGTGCTGCGCACCCACAGGGAGACCGTATGACCGTGCCACTGACCGGACCCGAGTTCGGCTCCTACGCGCCCGACGAGGTGACGTGGCTGCTCAAGGACCTCTCCCACGCCGACCTCGAGGGCGACATCGCCGAACGTGAGGCACGGATCCAGGCGGGTCTCGCGCACTACGCGGAGTCCCTGCCGATCGAGTACCAGCCCGACGCCGCCTACCGCGAACTGTTCGACAAGGCACTGGCCGGCACAGCGGGCCGGTTGGCGCACGCGGTGGGCACGGTCACCGAACTGCTTCTCTCCGAACGCGGAACCGACCTGACCCTCGTGTCGCTCGCGCGGGCGGGCACCCCGATCGGCATCCTGATCCGCCGGTGGGCGCTGCACCACCACGGGTTGACGCTGCCGCACTACGCCGTGTCGATCGTCCGGGGCCGCGGAATCGACTCCGCCGCCCTCGACCACATCACCGCGCGGCACGATCCCGCGTCGATCGTCTTCGTCGACGGCTGGACGGGCAAGGGCGCGATCGCGCGTGAACTGTCTGCTGCGCTCGCCGAATACACCGCGCGAGGCGGTCCCGTCCTGTCCGACGATCTCGCGGTACTCGCCGACCCCGGCCACTGCGTCCGCACCTACGGCACGCGCGACGACTTCCTCATCGCCTCGGCCTGCCTGAACTCCACCGTCTCCGGACTGGTCTCGCGGACGGTCCTCAACGACAGCCTGATCGGCCCCGGGGAGTTCCACGGCGCCAAGTTCTACGCCGAGCTGGCCGCGGACGACGTGTCGAACCATCTTCTGGACGCCGTCACCTCAGAGTTCGACACGTGCGGCGACGTCGCATCGGCCGCGCAGACAGTGCTCGAATCCGATCGCACCCCCACCTGGGCCGGCTGGGCGTCCGTCGAACGGGTGCGGGCGCAGTACGGCATCTCGAGCGTCAACTTCGTCAAACCCGGTGTCGGAGAGACCACCCGCGTGTTGCTGCGCCGCGTCCCCTGGAAGGTTCTGGTACGCGACATCACCGCCGACGAGCACGCCCACATCCGGATGCTCGCGGCCGCCCGCGACGTTCCCGTCGAGGAGGTTCCCGACCTGGCCTACTCCTGCATGGGCCTGATCAAGGACCTGCCGTGACCAGCACTGCGCCCGCCCTGGTCGCCACCGATCTCGACCGCACCCTCATCTATTCGCGCGCCGCGATGACCGGCGACCAGTTCGACACGCGGGATCTGCTGTGCGTCGAGTACTACGAGGGCGCACCGCTGTCGTACGTCACCGACACTGCTGCACAACAGCTTCGGACGCTCGCCGACGAGGTCGCGATGGTGCCGACGACCACGCGCACACCCGAACAGTTCCGCCGCATCGACCTCCCCGGCGGTCCGTGGCGGTATGCCATCGCGAGCAACGGTGGGTCGATCATCGAGGACGGGCATCTCGACCCGCACTGGCGCAGGACCGTGGAAGCAGCGGTACGCGATGGGGGCGCGAGCCTCGACGAGGTGACGACCGAACTGCGTCGCCGCATCTCCGAGGACTGGGTGTCGAAGTTCCGCATCGCCGACGAGTTGTTCTGCTATCTCGTCGTCGACGTCGCAGCGCAACCGGCGGGATTCCTCGACGACTGGCACGAGTGGTGTTCGACGCGCGGCTGGAACGCCTCGCAGCAGGGCCGGAAGATCTACACGATGCCGAACAGCGTGTGCAAGAGCCGCGCGGTGGCCGAGGTGCACCGGCGGCTCCGCGACCGCGGGGTGCTCGCCGAGGATGCCCCCGTCTTCGCCGCGGGGGACGGTGCGCTCGATGCGGAGATGCTGAAGGCCGCCGACGCCGCGATCCGGCCTCGCCACGGCGAACTCGAACTGATGGACTGGCGCCACCCGACCGTCTCGGTGACCGACGCCGCGGGCGTCACCGCCGGAGAGGAGATTCTCACCTGGTTCGCCCGATCCGCTCGTCTTCCGGTCGCTTCGTAGAGTAGAAGGTGCCCGGTCACCGAACACAGTGAGGACACATCTCTTGCCGACTCCGCTCTCCAAGGGTCAGAACGGACCGCTCACCGCGTCCGACGTCGTCGTCTCGCTCGAGCTGACCACGCCCGCCGATCTGTCCGCACTGCTCGTCAAGGCCGACGGCAAGGTGCGCTCCGACGCCGACTTCGTGTTCTTCAACCAGCCCACCGGGCCGGGTGTGCGTCTCGTATCCGGCGCGCCCGGACAGGCAGCCTCGCTCGCCGTGTCGCTCGCGCAGGTTCCCGCCGACATCGATCAGGTACGCGCCGTGATCACGCTCGACGATGCGTCGAGCAACTTCGGCCGGTTCGCACCGCCCACCGCGCGCGTGTCCGACAGTGCGGGAACGGTGTTGTACGAGTACCGGATCGACGGACTGAGCACCGAATCCATCGTGATCGCGCTGGAGTTGTACCGGCGCCAGGGCGCGTGGAAGGTCCGCGCCGTGGGCCAGGGATATGCGGGCGGATTCGCGGCGCTGGTGACCGATCACGGCGTCAGCGTCGACGACGCACCGGCCCAACCTGCTGCCGCACCGCAGCCCGTCGCTCCCACGCCCGCTCAGGCTCCGCCCGTTCAGCAGACTCCGCCTCCGCCGGTGCAGCAGACCCCACCTCCGGCATATCCGGCGCAGCCGGCACCTCCGGCACAACCTGCCTCTCCGGCACAGCCCGCGGAGGTCAGCCTCACGAAGAACCGCCCGGTGAGCCTGGTGAAGGGCCAGAAGGTCACCCTCCGCAAGGACGGCGGCGTCGCGTTGACCTTCCTGCGCATGGGGCTCGGCTGGGATCCGGTGGAGAAGCGCGGCCTGTTCGGCAACCGCTCCGCCGACATCGACCTCGACGCCTCGGCCGTGATGTTCGCCGACAACCAGATCGCCGACGTCGTGTACTACGGCCAGCTGCAGTCGAAGGACGGTTCGGTCCAGCACCAGGGCGACAACCTCACCGGTGCCGGTGAGGGCGACGACGAGGTGATGCTCGTCGACCTCACGCGGGTCCCCGCCCATGTCACGACGGTGATGTTCATCGTCACCTCCTACAAGGGCCATACCTTCGAGCAAGTGAAGAATGCGTTCTGCCGTCTCATCGACGGCACGATCGACACCGAGCTGGCCCGCTACACGCTGCAGGGTGGCATGCCGTTCACGGGCATGGTCATGGCGAAGGTCTACCGCCAGGGCAGCGAATGGAAGCTGCAGGCCATCGGCGAGGGCATGCAGGCGAAGCATCCCGGTGAGGCTGCGCCGCAATTGGGCCGGTTCCTGGCCGTCTGACCGGTGGGCGAGCTCTTCACAGCGGGGCGCAACGCCCCGCTGCCGACCCGCACGGCCCGTTTCACGGCGACCGCATCCGTCCCGCTCGACGTGTGCGCGTTCGTCGTGGACGACGGCCTGCAGGTGGCGTCCTCCGACGACGTCGTGTTCTACAACCAGCCCGGCACGCCCGGCGTTCGACTCGAGGGTGAGGTGATCGTCGTCGACGTCGACTCGGTCCGTCCCGGTGCACGCGTGCTGTGCGCGGTCGGCTGCGAGCGACCCGCAGCCGTGTCGGCCTCGTTGTCCGACGCGGCGGGCACCGTCCTCGCGTCGTTTCACGTGGAACCGGCGGTCGGTACCGAGACGGCGCTGCTGTGCTGGGAGATCTACCGTCGTCACGACGAATGGAAGATCCGCGCCCTCGGCCAGGGATACGCCGGTGGACTCGCCGAGATGTTCACCGCGCACGGAGTGGATGTCGAGTCACCCTCCGATGCGGAGAAGGTGGCCGCTCCCGGGGCCGATCCCGTCATCGGCCTCTCACCCCTCGAGGTGTTGTGGCGGATCTTCGAGGACGCCGCCCGGTCGGCCGCCGCGTACACGTCGAGTGTGGAGTTCGCCCAGCACCGCTTCGACGACGAACTCTCGGCAGCCGTGGCCGATCCCGCCCGGCGCATGGAGCCCGAGGCCGACCGTGCCCGGGCACGTGCGCAGCAGCGCTACGACGAGCTCGTCGGTGTCGCCGAGGTCCGCTACCGCGACGACAGTGCGGTGCTCGCCGCCGAGCTGCTCACCGTCGACGCGACGTTGCCGCCCGCACTCGCATCGTGGATCTCCCCGGCCTGGATGCACCTGCACCTGCCGAGCGACGGCGTGCGGGTGGGTGAGGTGACGGCGCCCGATCTGGGTCCGCTGCGCATCCCCCTGTGTCTGCCGGCGCCGCTCACGCGACCGTTGTGGATCGACGGTGATCCGGCCGAACTCGGTCCCGTCGTGTCGTCCGTGGTCGTGCGGCTGCTCACGGCCCGGCCCGACACCCTGTTGCACCTCGTCGATCCAGGGCGGACGCTGCCCGCACTCGAACCCCTCACCGCAGCCCGACTTGCCGGACCACCCGTCCACGACCGGTCACAGGTCCCCGCCAAACTCCGAGGGCTGGCCGACGCGGCGGACCTCGACGCGCTCGCCCGGCAGGTCGACGCGGAGACCGCCTCACCCGTGTTGCTGGTCCTCGCCGGGTTCCCCTACGGCTACGACCACGACGACCTGATCGAGATCGTCCGGATCGCGCGTACCGGCAGTGCCGGTCGGGTCTCGGTCGTCCTCGCGGGCGATCCATCGGACGATCAGGTCGCGGAGATGCTGTGGGACGAGGCGCAGAAGCTCCCCGTCGACGGGGAGCTGGCCGATCCGTGGACGGGAGGCCGGTGGACGTTCGTTCCCGACAGCCTGCCCACCGAGACCGAGCATCTGCGCGGCGCGCTGGGTGGGAGCTCGCTCCCGGAGTGATCCAATCCTCGGACGACGGGGTCAGCGCCGGTCGACGAGCGCCGTGAAATCGGGCGCGTACACGGTCATCCAATGCGGATCCAGGCGGTAGTAGACCACCTCCTCGTCCCAGTCGAACGCGTCCCCGCCGTAGAACGACTGAAGGTAGGCGAGTAGTTCGGGCCAGTCGTCGGCCGGCTCACCGCCGCACGGGTTGAGAATCTCCACGTGACCGTGCGTGAACACGCCGAGGTCCTCCCCGCGTATGTGCGCCGCGCTGACTGCGGGACGTGCGGCGAGATGCCGGGCCTTGGCGGCGTTGGGGGCCGTGCCGAAGTACCACTTGCCGTGCAGGAAGTGTCCGTCCACACCGCTGATGCGCGGTTCACCGCCGGCGGTGACCGTCGCCAGCGAGAGGACGCACATGCCCGTGAGCACCTCGACGAGCTGCTCGGCCGTGAGGGTCCGCGACGCGTCGACGATCGACCTCAGATGGGATGTGGACCGGGACAGCGACGTGTCGAGGAGCACCTGGAGTTCGGCGAGTTCGGTGGGGGTTTCGTGCATGACTCCATGCTCACATCACCGAGGCCCACGGGACCCGACAGTTCTTGCTCTGTTCCACCTCGCCGCTCCATGCTCTCGGGGAGACCACCGAGCGCCGGGTCACCCGCATGGAGGACCCGCCATCCCCCGGTCGGCCGACGCGCACCGCACCCTCCGCGTCGCATGGTGAGGACCATGACGGTCACCGATCCGACGACGCGACAGCGACGCATCCTCGCCCTCGACGTGGCCCGGGGAATCGCCATCCTCGGCACCTTCGCCGCCAATGTCTGGATCTTCACCGATCCCGCCGGCATCGTCGGCTATCTCGCCTCGGTCGGCACCGATCCGTGGCCGCAACGCATCCTCATGCAGCTCACACAGGGGAAGTTCCTCGGGCTACTCACGCTGATGTTCGGGATCGGCCTGGCCGTGCAGGCGGCCTCCGCACAGCGAGCGGGGCGGCCGTGGCCCGGCGGCTACCGGGTACGCGCCGCCCTGCTCCTCGTCGACGGGCTCGTGCACTACCTGCTCGTCGCCGAGTTCGACATCCTCATGGGATATGCACTGACGTCCATGCTCGTGTGCGGGCTCGTGATCTCCTCCGGTCGTGTGCGGTTGTGGGTCGCGGGTGCGGCCGTCGCTGTGCACGCGCTGGCCGTGACCGCGCTCGTCGTGGCGCTCGCCGGTTCACCGCCGAATCCGGAGACCCCCGAGTTGACCACCGCCACCTGGTGGGACATGGTCGTCTTCCGCGTGGACAACGCCGCTGCGTTCCGCGCCGAGGTGATCTTCGTGATCCCGATGACGGTCGCGCTGTTCCTGACCGGTGCCGCACTGTATTCGACCGGTCTGTTCGACAGCAGAGGTGCGGTGCTGCGCCGACGGCTGATGGTGGTCGGCGCGATCGCGGCGCCTCTCGATCTCGCCGCAGGTCTGTTCGGTGGTGCCGCAGGTGTATTCGCAGCGCGCTACGGCATCGCACCGTTCGTCGCGCTCGGCCTGCTGGCGTGGATCGCCCATTTCTACATCGGCAGGTCCACGACCGGCACGGTCGGTACCGCCTGTGAACGCATCGGGCGGACCGCGCTGAGTTGCTACATCCTGCAGAACATCGTCGCGTCGGTGCTCTGTTACGACTGGGGATTCGGCCTGGCGAAGACCGTGGACGCCGACATGCGGGTCCCGTTCACGATTGCGGTGTACGTTGCGGTGGGAGCGGTGATGGTGGTCGGATCCCGGTGGTGGCTCGGCCGATTCCGTCAGGGTCCGGTCGAATGGGCGTGGCGGGTGTCCTACGAGCGGCTGTCGGAACGTCGTTGACGTGTCGTCCGCTCCCGTTTCGAAGCGCGGCCGAATTCGATTCCGTACTCGCGGATCTTGCGGTAGATCGTCGCGCGCGACATCCCCAGAGCATGTGCCGCGGCGGCCTTGTCGCCGTTGTGGAGCGCGAGGGCGTCGACCACCGCGTCGCGTTCGAGCGATTCGATTCTCGTCAGGCGCCGGCGGGTGGCCGACCGGCACTCCGCGGGCAGATCGTCGAGCTCGATCGTGCCGGACCGTCGGCGCCTGAAGATGTCCTCGAGCACCGTTCGAAGATGTGTCACGTTGCCCTGCCACGACAGTCGCGCGAGCTGGTTCGCCGCGGCGCGGGACAACGTCAGGTTCTCGGCACCCATCGAATCGAGCAGGAAGCGGGACAGTTCGGGCAGATCGTCGACGTGGTGGCGCAACGGGGGCACCGGCACGGTCTTGGGGAACAACCGCAACAGCGGATGCGTATCGGGCAGGCCGTCGGTCGAATCCATCGTGACCGTCACCCAGGAATCGTCCGCAATGGATTTCGACGCCGCATCGAGCAGGAGATCGCTCACCGCATCGAGGGTGTCGCCGTCGAGTCCGTCGACGCGGCGGATCAGCAGATCCGCTCCCTCGTCCACCGCCGCCGCGATCCGCTCGAGGAGCTCGTCGACGCTCACCGTCGACGCATCCGCCGAGACGAGAAGGCGCCCGCTCCTGGCGTATTCGTGCACCGCACGGACCAGGGCCGACCTTCCGGAGCCCGGCTCGCCGTCGACGACGATCCACTCGGTCCGCGCACAGGCGTCGAACACCTCCTCGACGGCGCGCGTCCACGTGGCGCTCGTACCGACGACGGACCGCAGAACCGGAGCGCCACCGCGACCGGCCGTCCGTGCCCTCCCGCGGCTCACCTGTTCCTTGATGTGCACGATCCCGCCTGCGAGCCTGTCGTCGACGAAGGTGGGCCGGTAGGACAACCGTGCGGTGACGCCGCTCGGCAGGTCGGCGAGGAGCGTGAACGGTTCGGACCTGCCCCGCGAGTCGCGGGTGCGGTCGATGATGGCCGCCTGGTCACGCGAATCGAACACGCGCTGCGTGAGGTCGTTCATCATGAGCACTTCGTCGCCGATCGCGATGACCGGTCGGCCCGAATGCTGGCAGGCGAGGTGGTAGTCGCGCAGCAGCGCGCGGTCGAGCTCGCCGGCCTCCTCGAGGATCTGTTCCCGGATCCGCTGCGCGACCATCTTCGCGAACGACAGCAGCAGCGCATTGGTGTTCTCCGCCAGGGTGGTCAGGTCCACGGCGCCGAGCACCGCCCCGGTCACCGGATGGGTCACCGGAGCGCCCGCACACGAGAACCGGCGTAGACGTCCGTTGTAGTGCTCGTCGCCGCGGATGAGCAGGGGTGCGCCCACCTCGAGGGAGGTGCCGATGCCGTTCGTGCCGACGCTCGTCTCGGCGTACCGGAACCCGGGGGCGAGATGGACGCTGTCGAGCGCAGCGGCGAGACCGGGGTCTCCGAGGTGCCGGCGCAGCACGGTTCCGGAGGCGTCGGTGAGGATGAGCGAGACGGGTTCGCTGTCGATCTCCTGGGCCATCGCATCCAGCACCGGCGCCGCAGCGCGGGTGAGCACGGTGTCCACCGTGTCCGGGTCGACGTAGTCGGCGCCCGGCTGGTCGGTGTCGACGTTCGCCTGCGCCGATCGCAACCACGACACGCGCAGCCAGTGCCTCATCCGACCGATATCGCCCGGTGCGATCGCACTACCTCCGGCTTCGTCTCGGGATGCTGCGCGTTTCGACGCAGCACCCGGTCTGTCTGCACTCACCGTCGATCTCCCGATTGTCGGTCGCGCGGGTCGCTCTTCGGAATGTTTCGAACGCAACTTTAACGCTTCAAACTGTGATCCACGTCTCAGAATGAGACAGATTGTGTGTTTCTTCCGGGGTTGTATCGACATCACCCCCGATCTCCCGACGGCCGGCGCCAGCCGGCTCCCGATCCAGGAGGCACACATTGAGCAGGCAGAGCCTCACCAAGGCGCATGCGAAGATCACCGAACTGTCGTGGGAACCCACCTTCGCGACACCCGCGACCCGCTTCGGCACCGACTACACCTTCGAGAAGGCCCCGAAGAAGGATCCGCTCAAGCAGATCATGCGGTCGTACTTCCCGATGGAGGAGGAGAAGGACAACCGCGTCTACGGCGCCATGGACGGCGCCATCCGCGGCAACATGTTCCGCCAGGTCCAGCAACGCTGGCTCGAATGGCAGAAGTTGTTCCTGTCGATCATCCCGTTCCCCGAGATCTCCGCGGCCCGCGCGATGCCCATGGCCATCGACGCCGTGCCCAATCCCGAGATCCACAACGGGCTCGCGGTGCAGATGATCGACGAGGTTCGTCACTCGACGATTCAAATGAACCTCAAGAAGCTGTACATGAACAACTACATCGACCCGGCCGGCTTCGACATCACGGAGAAGGCGTTCGCGAACAACTACGCGGGCACCATCGGCCGGCAGTTCGGTGAAGGATTCATCACCGGCGACGCCATCACCGCCGCGAACATCTACCTGACGGTGGTCGCCGAGACCGCCTTCACCAACACGCTTTTCGTCGCGATGCCCGACGAGGCCGCCGCCAACGGCGACTACCTGCTGCCCACGGTCTTCCACTCCGTGCAGTCGGACGAGTCCCGGCACATCTCCAACGGCTACTCGATCCTGCTGATGGCCCTCGCCGACGAACGCAACCGTCCGCTCCTCGAACGCGACCTGCGGTACGCGTGGTGGAACAACCACTGCGTCGTCGACGCCGCGATCGGCACCTTCATCGAGTACGGCACGAAGGACCGCCGGAAGGACCGCGAATCGTACGCCGAGATGTGGCGGCGGTGGATCTACGACGACTACTACCGCAGCTACCTGCTCCCGCTCGAGAAGTACGGGCTCACCATCCCGCACGATCTCGTCGAGGAGGCGTGGAAGCGCATCACCGAGAAGAGCTACGTGCACGAGGTGGCACGCTTCTTCGCGACCGGCTGGCCGGTGAACTACTGGCGGATCGACGCGATGACCGACGCCGACTTCGAATGGTTCGAGGAGAAGTATCCCGGCTGGTACTCGAAGTTCGGCAAGTGGTGGGAGAACTACAACCGTCTCGCCCATCCCGGACGCAACAAGCCGATCGCCTTCGAGGACGTGGGATACCAGTACCCCCACCGGTGCTGGACGTGCATGGTGCCGTGCCTCGTCCGCGAGGACATGGTGGTCGAGAAGGTCGACGACCAGTGGCGCACCTACTGCTCGGAGCCGTGCTACTGGACCGACGCGGTCGCCTTCCGCGGCGAGTACGAGGGCCGCGAGACCCCGAACATGGGTCGCCTCACCGGTTTCCGTGAATGGGAGACGCTGCACCACGACAAGGATCTCGCCGACATCGTCCAGGACCTCGGTTACGTCCGCGACGACGGGAAGACCCTCATCGGCCAGCCGCACCTCGATCTCGACCCGAAGAAGATGTGGACCCTGGACGACGTGCGGGGCAACACCTTCCAGAGCCCGAACGTGCTGCTGAACCAGATGTCGGACGCGGAACGGGAAGCACACGTCGCAGAGTACCGCGCCGGTGCCACTCCGCTCTGACACACCCCGGTCCGGCCGGCGCGGTCACACCCCCTGCATCCGCGCCGGCCGGGTCCCCCTACCGAAGTACAGGAGGTTCCAGTGGCCGACACCCACCGCATCCACTTCGAACCCGTCGACATCGAAATGGACGTCGCCGAGGACGAGAAGATCCTCGACGCGGCCTTCCGGCAGGGCATCCACCTGATGCACGGATGTCGTGAGGGGCAATGCTCGGCCTGCAAGTCCTACGTCCTCGACGGCGACATCCAGATGGACCGCTACTCCACCTTCGCCTGCAACGACGCCGAGGTCGAGGAGGGATACGTCCTGCTCTGCCGCTCGCATTCGTTCAGCGACTGCACCATCGAACTGCTCAACTTCGACGAGGACGAATTGCTCGGCGGCGTGCCGATCCAGAACGTCCGGACCGAGGTGGTCTCGATCGAACCGGTCACCCGGGACATCGTCGCGCTCGAGGTCCGGCCGATCGAACCGGAGGTCTTCGAGTTCAAGGCCGGCCAGTACGCCGACATCACCATCCCCGGAACCGAGGATCACCGGTCGTTCTCCATGGCCACCACCCCGGCGACCACCGATCGGGTGCAGTTCCTCATCAAGAAGTATCCCGGCGGTGTCTTCTCGGGCCTGCTCGACGACGGTCTGCACGTGGGAGACGAACTGGCACTGACGGGTCCGTACGGATCGTCGACGCTCAAGGACGGTCACGTGCTGCCCATCGTCTGCATCGGTGGCGGGGCCGGGATGGCGCCCATCCTGTCGCTGTTGCGGCACATGAGCGAGACCTCCGATCCGCGCCCGGTGCGCTTCTACTACGGCGCCCGCACCGCCGCCGACCTGTTCTACCTCGACGAGATACGAGAATTCTCGAAAAGCTTACGGGACTTCGTCTTCGTGCCATGCTTGTCGGAGAGCGCGGACTGCCTTCCCGACGATCTCACCGGGGTGGAGACGGGCATGGTTCCGGACGTGGTCGGTGCGCACGAGACCGAACTCCACCGGTGCGAGACGTATCTGTGCGGCCCGCCCCCGATGGTGGATGCCACCCTCGAGCTCCTCGAGAGCAGGAACGTCCCGAAGGACCAGATCTTCTACGACAAGTTCACCAGCCCGACCTTCGAGTGATCGAAGCTCCCCACTTCGTCCCAGCGACAGGAGAATCCACAGATGACCGCCACTGCAGAGCCCCAGAGGCGCAGTTTCCCGCGCATCGAGTTCACCGATGCCGAGGCCGGCGCACTGGAGTTCCCGAGTTCGAAGAGCCGCACCTACAACTACTACAAGCCGGCGAAGCTGCGGGCGACGACCTACGAGGACGTCACCGTCGACGTGCAACCCGACCCCGAGCGGCACCTGAGCCAGGGCTGGATCTACGGATTCGGCAACGGCCCCGGAGGCTACCCGAAGGAATGGACGGTCGCGAAATCATCGGACTGGCACCAGTTCCGGGATCCGAACGAGGAGTGGGACCAGTCGATCTACCGCAACAACGCGGCGGTCGTCCGGCAGGTGGACCTGTGCCTGAAGAACGCGAAGCGGGCACGCGCGTACGAGGTGTGGAACACCCCCTGGCTCACGTTCATCGCCCGGAACCTCGGTGCGTGGATGCACGCCGAGAACGGTCTCGGTCTGCACGTGTTCACGTCGATCCAGCGGTCGGGACCGACCAACATGATCAACACCGCGGTGGCGGTCAACGCGGCACACAAGCTGCGGTTCGCGCAGGACCTGGCGCTGTTCAATCTCGACCTCTCCGAATCCGGTGTGCCGTTCGACGGATCGGCCCACAAGGAGGTCTGGCAGTCCGCCCCCGAATGGCAGCCCACCCGCGAAGTGGTCGAACGCCTGACGGCAGTGGGCGACTGGTGCGAACTGCTCTTCGCCACCAACATCGTCTTCGAGCAGCTGGTGGGATCGCTCTTCCGCACCGAGTTGATCATGCAGATCGCCGCCCGCAACGGCGACTACATCACCCCGACGATCGTCGGCACCGGCGAACACGACTACGACCGCGACCTCTCGTACACCCGGGCTCTGTACCGAATGCTCACGCGCGACGAGGAATTCGGTGAATCCAACAAGGAACTGTTCTCGTCGTGGATGAGCACGTGGGTGCCGCGGTGCATCGACGCGGCACGGGCGTTGCAGCCGATCTGGTCGCAGCCGTCCGACAAGGCGATCACCTTCGCCTCGAGCCTCGAAACCGCCCAGTCCAAGTTCCGGTCCCTGCTCGAGGAGATCGGCCTGGAAGCACCGAAGGAGTTGGACCAGTGAGCATGAATTTCGGATCCTCCACCGAATTCTCCAACAAGTGCGGAGTGACGCTCATGAACACTCCGATCGGCCGCGTCGTCGCCGACGTCATGGGTGCGAAGGAGGGAGTGGAACTGACGGAGTACCCGTCGATGATCCGCGTCGACGGCACCAGGTTGCTCGAGTTCGACTACGACGAGCTCACCGAGGCCCTCGGCAGCGAGTTCGACGGATCGATCTTCGAGGAGATCAGCTCGACCCACTACGGACGCATGGTGCATCTCGACGACAGGACCATGTTGTTCGCCAGCCCCGAGGACGCCGCCGAGTACATCGGCTTCGACCTCACCGCGCCCTAGGAATCGAGGTACGACATGTATTCCAAGAACGACGAGAACTACTTCATCGTCGACGCTCACGTACACATCTGGGACGCACGGGCTTCCAACCTGAAGAACATCCACGGCCAGCAGTTCATCGACTGCTTCTACGACTACCACAGGAACCTCAGCCCGCAGGAGGAGGTGTGGGACTTCGACACCTACGCCTACTACGGCAGCGAGAGGTTCATGAAGGACCTGTTCGTCGACGGCTACGTCGACCACGCGATCTTCCAGGCGACGCTGCTGAGCGAGTTCTACAAGACCGGCTTCGGGCAGACCGAGGAGTGCCTCGCCCTCACCCGCAAGCATCCGGGCAAGCTCACCTACAACCACGCCTACGATCCGCGTCACGAGGAGGCCGGCCTCGAACAGTTGCGGCGCGACGCGGAAAGCATGAACCTGCAGGGCGTCAAGCTCTACACGGCCGAATGGTTCGGCGACTCCCGCGGATACAAGCTCGACGACAAGTGGTCGCGCCGTTATCTCGAGGAATGTATCGAGCTGGGCATCAAGAACATCCACGTGCACAAGGGCCCGACCATCAGGCCGCTCGACCGTGATGCCTTCGATGTCGCCGACATCGACAAGGTTGCCACCGACTACACCGACCTGCGGTTCGTCGTCGAGCACGTCGGACTGCCCCGCCTCGAGGACTTCTGCTGGATCGCGACGCAGGAATCCAACGTGTACGGCGGTCTGGCCGTGGCGATCCCGTTCATCCACACCCGCCCGCGCTATTTCGCGCAGATCATCGGCGAGCTGATGTACTGGATCGGCGAGGACAAGATCCTGTTCTCGAGCGACTACGCGCTGTGGACACCACGCTGGCTGATCGAGAAGTTCGTGGACTTCCAGATCCCCGAGGACATGACCGAATACGCACCGCTGACCACCGACCAGAAGAAGAAGATCCTCGGACTCAACGCGGCGGCGCTGTACGACATCGATGTGCCCGCGGAGTTGCGGCTTCCCGAACCAGCCGGACAGGAAGGGGTCGAGGTCGCCGCGGGAGCGCAGGAAGCGGTGTCGTCATGACGGTCGGACCGGTGACGGCCGACGACGTCCTGCGGGCGTTGTCGGACGTCACCGACCCCGAACTGGACGAGCCCATCACCGATCTCGGGTTCGTCCGGTCGGTGGTCCTCGACGACGAGGGCGTCACCGTCCACCTGCGTCTGCCCACGGCCTTCTGCTCACCCAACTTCGCGTACCTGATGGCCTCGGACGCGCAGGACGTGCTCGAGGCCGTCGAGGGGATCGGGCAGGTGCGGGTGCTGCTCGACGACCACCACGACAGCCACAAGATCAACACCGGATTGGCGGCGAACGCCGGCTACCGCGGCACCTTCGGGGTCGAGGCCGTCGACAGTCTCGAGGATCTGCGGCACACCTTCCTGCGCAAGGCCCATCTCGCGGCGCTCGAACGCTGCGTCGAGGCGCTGCTCCGCACCACCGAGCTCACTCTCGACGACCTGCCGTCGCTCACCCTGAGCGACATCCCGCCCGGCCGGTACCGGTCGGCCCTGATCCGGCGACGCCTGGCGCTCGGCCTGACGCTGTGTCCTGCGGGACGGGTCTTCGTCGACGACGACGGCAGAACGATTCCGGCCGAGAAGATTCCGATGCGACTGCGGTTCGCGAAGTCCGTGCGCATCTCCATGGAGGGCAACTCCCACTTCTGCCGGGGACTGCTCGCCACCCGCTACGCCGACGACGACGGGACCGCCGGCCCGCGGATCGTCGACGCCAGATCCACCTCGTCCGTTCCAGTCAGGAGGGTGTCATGAAGGCCGTCCAGGTCGTGGGTTACCACACGAAACTGCAGCTCACCGAGGTGCCGGAACCGAAGATCGAAGGTCCCCTCGACGTGATCGTCCGCATCGGCGGTGCCGGGGTGTGCCGCACTGACATCCACATCCTCGAAGGACAGTGGGCGGAGAAGAGCGGCGTCGAACTGCCGTACACGATCGGCCACGAGAACGCCGGATGGGTGCACGCCGTGGGGAATGCGGTCACGAACGTCGCGGTGGGCGACAAGGTGATCCTGCACCCGCTCATCACGTGCGGTCAGTGCCGCGCGTGCCGCTCCGGCGACGACGTGCACTGCGAGAACAACGCCTTCCCCGGTATCGACACCCACGGTGGCTACGCCGAATACCTGAAGACGACCTCCCGCAGCGTCGTCCGTATCGACGATTCGCTCGAACCCGCGGACGTCGCTGCTCTCGCCGATGCAGGCCTGACGGCCTACCACGCAGTCGCCAAGGCAGCCAAACTTCTTCACCCGGGCGACACCTGCGTGATGATCGGCGCGGGCGGTCTCGGCCACATCGGCATCCAGGTGCTGAAGGCGATCTCGGCGGCCACACTCGTCGTCGTCGACCGCAATCCCGACGCCGTGGAACTCGCCGCCGAGATCGGCGCCGACCACGCGATCGTCGCCGACGGCACCCACATACAGCAGGTCCTCGATCTCACCGGCGGCAAAGGAGCCGAGGCCGTCGTGGACTTCGTCGGCGAAGGCGGCGCCACCAAGGAAGGCGTGGCGATGCTGCGACGCGCCGGCAACTACTACGTCGTCGGCTACGGCGAGAACATCGACGTCCCCACCATCGACATCGTCTCGACGGAGATCAACTTCATCGGCAATCTCGTCGGCTCCTACAACGACCTGCAGGACCTGATGGTCCTTGCCGCGCAGGGCAAGGTCACGCTCCACACCACGAAGTACCCGCTCGACCAGTTCCAGCAGGCCATCGACGATCTCGATGCCGGTCGCGTCCGCGGTCGCGCGATCCTCGTTCCCTGATCCCGAACCGCATCGACGAAAGGAAACCGCCATGGCCAAGGATCTGCGGTTCGAACAGGAAGCCCGCACCCTGCTCGAATACGGCGTCAACGCGCTCGCC
Source organism: Rhodococcus shunpengi (assembly GCF_048381395.1). Lineage (NCBI taxonomy): Bacteria > Bacillati > Actinomycetota > Actinomycetes > Mycobacteriales > Nocardiaceae > Rhodococcus > Rhodococcus shunpengi. Next base: position 500,135 of record NZ_JBLWIU010000012.1, on the reverse strand, counting down.
GACGCGGTGAAGGTGACGCTCGGCCCCAAGGGACGCAACGCCGTCCTGGAGAAGCTCACCGGCCCGCCGACCATCACCAACGACGGCGTCACCATCGCCCGGGAGATCCAGCTGCGCGACCCCTTCGCGAACATGGGGGCGCAGCTGGTCAAGGAAGTCGCGATGAAGACCAACGGGACGGTCGGCGACGGCACCACCACCGCCACCGTGCTCGCGCAGGCCATGGTCCGCGAAGGGCTCCGGGCGGTCGAGGCGGGCGCCAACCCGATGCGTGTGCGTCGCGGCATCGAACGCACCGTGCCCGTCGTCGTCGACGCCGTGCGGGCCCACGCCGTGCAGATCCGCGACCGGCAGGATCTCGCCCGCATCGCGACCCTCGCCGCCAGCGACGACGACGCGATCGGTGAGGTCATCGCCGACGCCGTCGCGCATGTGGGACGCTCCGGCATCGTCACCACAGAAGAGTCCGACACGCTCGGCATGTCGGTGGACGTCGTCGACGGCATCGAGTTCGACCACGGCTACATCTCCGGCTACATGGTCACCGACCCCGAGCGCATGGAGTCGGTCCACGAGAACCCGCTGGTGCTGCTCACCAACAAGAAGATCAGCCAGGTGCAGGACATCATGCCGAGCATCGAGGCGGCCAAGCGCGCCGACCGGCCGCTGGTGGTGCTGGCGGAGGACGTCGACGGACCGGCGCTGCACCTGCTCGTCGGCGGCAACATGCACAAGACGATGCAGTCCGTCGTCGTGCGCGCCCCGGGCTTCGGGCACCGGCGGGTCGCCGAACTCGAGGATCTCGCGGTGGCGCTCGGCGGTCACGTCGTCGCCAAGGACACCGGTATCGAACTGTCCGAGGTCACGCGTGAGCACCTGGGCTCGTGCGATCGCATCACGGTCACCGAGAACGACACGACGATCGTCGGGGGTCACGGCGATCCTAATCTCGTGCAGGCCCGCATCGCGCAGCTCGAGACCCAGCTGCGGCGCGCCCGCATCGACGCCGATCAGGACGCGCTGCAACTGCGGCTGGCACGGCTGACCGGCAGTGTTGCGGTCATCAAGGTCGGTGGCGCGACCAGCGTCGAACTCAAGGAGCGGATGCTGCGGGTCGAGGACGCACTCGCCGCGACCCGCGCGGCTCTCGAGGAGGGTGTCGTCGCCGGTGGCGGCACGGCACTCGGGCAGGCCCACCGGGCGCTGGCCGACCTCGATCTTCCGGGCGACGAAGCAGTCGGACGCGACGTGGTGCGGCGGGCGCTCGCCGAACCGATGCGCCGCATCGCGATCAATGCGGGCTTCGACGGCGACCAGGTCGCCGAGGTCGTCGAGGGGCTGCCGCTCGGTCACGGATTCAACGCCCTCACCGGTGAGTACGGCGATATGTTCGACGAGGGCGTGATCGACCCGTTCAAGGTCACCCGGGCGGCCTTCGAGAGCGCGGCGTCGATCGCGGCCCTGCTCATCACCACCGAGACCGCCGTGGTCGAGGAGGTCATGGGTAATCCCGGGGCGATCCCCGCGCCGGGCTTCGGCGACCTCGCCGAAGGCATGATCCGTCCCTCGAACATCTACTGACCGGAGGCGAGATGATCTTCATCGTGGTCCGTTTCAAGGTGAAGCCCGAGTACCAGGACAGCTGGCTCGCGACCACCGCGGAGTTCACCGAAGCAACCCGGGGCGAACCGGGGAACCTGTGGTTCGACTGGTCCCGCAGCGTGGACGATCCGTCCGAATTCGTTCTCGTCGAGGCGTTCCGCGACGGAGATGCCGGGGCCGAGCACGTGAAGTCCGATCACTTCCGCAAGGGACTCGACGCGATGCGGCCGGCGCTGAGCGAGACTCCACGCATCCTCAACACGGAGATTCCGGGCACCGAGTGGGCCCGGATGGGCGAACTGCAGATCGACTGATCGACCGCATCGAGACCGACGTCGTGTGCGAGATTCGTCGGGGATTTCGCACACGACGCCGGTCTCGGTGTGCGCCCATAGGTTTGTCCTAACGTTTCGTACGGCTGCAGGTCTTTGTGGCAGCAGTCACGGTCGTGATCGACTGGACCGGCGTGGACGGCATGTCCGCGCGTCGGCCGTGTCGATCAGGAGCGTGATGTGAGCGAGTTGCACCTTCCCAACCGAATCCGGCAGCTGGCAGTCGAGCATCCGGATCGTGCGGCGGTCAGCTCCGGCGGAACGACCCTCACCTACTCCGAGTTCGACGCGCTCACCAACCGGGTCGCCTCGGCACTCGCGACCGTTCCGGCGACGTCCATGCGCATCGGTGCGCTGCTGCGCATGGGCCTGCCCGGCGCGGCCTCGTTCGTCGGCTGCGCCAAGGCCGGGCTCGTCTTCACCCCGCTCAACTGGCGCCTGAATCCGGACGAGATCGCCGACATCGCCGACGACGCGCAGCTCGACGTCCTGATCGTCGAGGACGAGTTCGCCGCATCCGCCCGTGCTGCCACCGCGGTCCTGCCCGACGCACAGATCGTCGTGGTCGGCGACGCCTCTACCGTTCCCGGCGCACGCTCGTGGGACGACTTCGTCGCCTCCGGTGACGACATCGACCCCGGCTTCGGCGACGACCCGCGGACCGAGGTGCTGCAGCTCTACACCTCGGGCACCACCGGTCGTCCCAAAGGTGTTGTGGCGACGCATCACAACCTGTTCAACGAACCACAGAACTTCGCGCTGTACGAGTTCACCGAGGACTCGGTGTCCCTCGACGCGCTGCCCCTGTTCCACATCGCCGGCGCCGGCTGGATGAGCACGACCCTGTCGGCGGGTCTGCACCTGGTGCTGCTCGGCGAGATGCGCCCGAACCTCGTGGCGGCAGCCATCTCCGAGCACGGCATCACCCACGCATTCCTCGTGCCGTCGGTGATCAACATGCTCGTGGAGATGCCCGACCTGTCGGATTACGACCTGTCGACGCTGCGCCTGGTGGCCTACGGCGCCTCCCCCATCACGCCCACCCAGCTGGCCCGCGCCATGGACACCCTCGGCTGCCGCTTCGTGCAGCGTTACGGCATGACCGAGACGATGGGTGCCCTCACGGCCCTGCGTGCCGACGACCACGACCCGCACGGATCCCGCTCGTACCTGCTGCGTTCGGCCGGCAGCCCGCTCCCCGGCGTCGAGGTCGAGATCCGCGACATCGCCACAGGTGAACCGCTTCCCGACGGTCAGACCGGCGAGATCGTCTGCCGGTCGCGCAACAACACGTCGGGATACTGGCGTCGCGACGCCGAGAACGCGGCCCTGTTCACGGCCGACGGTTTCCTGCGCACCGGCGACGCCGGACACATCGATTCCGACGGCTACCTGTTCGTCACCGACCGCGTGAAAGACATGATCATCTCGGGTGGCGAGAACGTCTACCCGATCGAGGTCGAATCCGTCCTGTCCGAACACCCCGCCGTCGCGGAGGTCGCCGTCGTCGGTGTGCCCGACGACCGTTGGGGTGAGGCCGTCACCGCCGTCGTGCGGGTCGCGCCGGGCGCATCCCGCCCGACCGAGGACGAACTCCTCCAATTCACGGTGGAGCGACTCGCGTCCTACAAGAAGCCCCGGCACATCCACTTCGTCGACGAACTGCCCCGCAACGCGAGCGGAAAGATCCTCAAGCGCACACTGCGCAACGAGTTCGCTCCCGTGCAGGAGGGAACGACGCCATGATCGTCACCGAGGACCTCGGCGCCGTCCAGCGTGAAGCATGGGCCGCCGGAGTACTGCCGCCCGTCGAGGAAGTGCGTCCGGGACTGTGGTCCATCCCGGTCCCGATGCCGAAGAACCCGCTGCGGTACGTACTTTCGTATGCGCTCGCACTCGACGACGGTCTCGCTCTGATCGACCTCGGTATGGACACCGAGGAGTCGTGGGACACCCTCGTCGCCGGTGTCGCCGCGACCGGCCACCACATCACCGACGTGCGCTACGCGGCGATCACCCACCTGCATCCCGACCATTTCGGCCTGGCACCCCGCCTGAAGGAGACGACCGGCGCCGTCATCGCGATGCACGCCGCCGACGCCACCGCCCTCGGGCACTTCACCCCGGAGGATGTCGCCGCCGACAAGGAAGCATGGCGCGTGGATCTCACCGGGCTCGGCGCACCGCCCGAGGTGGTCGAAGCCGCCCGCTTCGAACTCGTGCGCTTCCCCGAAGGCGAGAGCGCCGATGTAGTTCTCGCCCAAGGTGATCGACTCGATCTCCCCGGATGGAACATCGAAGCGGTGTGGACACCCGGCCACACACCCGGACATCTTGCGTTCGTCGACCGCGACCGCGACCTGCTGTTCAGCGGCGACCACATGCTCCCGCGCATCAGCCCCAACATCTCCTCGGGTCCCGGCGAACTGGGCGACCCACTGCACCGCTACCTGTTGTCGCTGCACGCGACGACGGCCCTGCCGGACTGCGAGGTACTACCGGCTCACGAGTACCGCTTCCGCGGAATCACCGAGCGTGCACGCCAACTCATGGACCACCACGAGGTCCGTCTCGACGAGATCCGCGAAGCCGTCGCCGTCCGGCCCGAATCGACGGCCTGGGAGATCACGACCCGCGTCACCTGGTCGCGCCCCATCGACGCGATGGATCCCCGGCTGCAGCGCCTCGCCGTCCGCGAGACCCAGGCCCATCTCATCGTTCTCGCCGATCGAGGCGACATCCGTTCCGACGGCGGAACTCCCGCCCGCTGGACTCTCTCCGCTCCGACCGATACGAAGGAAAACTGACATGAGCGTTGTCCTCACCGAATTCGCCGACGGCGTCGCGGTGTTCACCCTCAACCGCCCCGAGGCCAAGAACGCCGTGAACCTCGAGGTCTCGGAAGCGCTGGCCGCGGCCATCGACGAGTTCGAGGCACGTCCCGACCTGACCATCGGCATCCTCACCGGCGCCGGCGGAACGTTCTGCGCCGGAATGGACCTGAAGGCGTTCGCGCGCGGGGAGAAGCCGTCGATCCCCGGCCGCGGATTCGGTGGCCTCACCGAGGCACCGCCGAGCAAGCCGCTCATCGCCGCCGTCGAGGGCTGGGCTCTGGCCGGTGGATGCGAACTCGCCCTGTCCGCCGACCTGATCGTCGCGTCGCGCGAAGCGAAGTTCGGCATCCCGGAGGTCAAGCGCGGACTCGCCGCGGCGGCCGGCGGCCTGCTGCGCCTGCCGAAGATCCTGCCCTACCCGCTCGCGATGGAGCTCGCCATCACCGGCGACCCGCTCACCGCCGAGGTCGCCCACCAGCACGGCCTGGTCAACCGCGTCACCGAGCCCGGTGAAGCACTCACCGTGGCAAAGGAACTCGCCGCTCGCGTCGCAGCGAACGGCCCGCTCGCCGTCAAGGCCACCAAGCAGGTCGTCGCGATGGCCGCCAACTACACAGACCCCGACGCCTTCGTCGCGCAGCGCAAGTTCATCGACCCGGTCTTCGCGTCGGCCGACGCCAAGGAAGGCGCCCGCGCGTTCGCCGAGAAGCGTGCACCGGTCTGGAAGGGCGAGTAGGAATGTCGGACGTGCTGGTCGCGCAGGACGGCTCGGTCGCCACGATCACGCTGAGTCGACCGGAGCGCAAGAACGCGATGACGCTCGATGCATGGCGATCGTTGCGTGAGACGTTCGGTGCGCTCCAGCACGACGACTCCGTCCGCGCCGTGATCCTCACCGGCGCCGGTGGCGACTTCTGCACCGGCGCCGACATGGAACGGCGCGACTCCACCCATCCCCTCGACCGCATGCGGGAGATCAACGCGACGGCGCTCGCCGTCGCCGAGTTCTCCAAACCGCTGGTCGCGCAGGTCGAGGGGTATGCGGTGGGCGCCGGATGGAACATGGCGCTGCTGTGCGACGTGGTCGTCGCCTCCCGGACGGCGAAGTTCAGCCAGATCTTCGCGCGGCGCGGACTGTCGGTCGACTTCGGCGGATCGTGGATCCTGCCGCGCCTCGTCGGATTGCACCAGGCGAAGCGTCTGGTCATGCTCGCCGACATCGTGAGCGCCGAGGAAGCGCACGGCCTGGGGCTGGTGACCGAGCTCGTCGAGCCCGACGCCCTCGCCGGTCGCGCCGCCGAACTGGCCGCGCGACTGGCCGCCGCCCCACCGGTCGCGGTGAGCATGTCGGCGCGGATGCTCGAGCAGGGTTCGTCGCTCACGCTCCGCGAGGCACTCGAGAACGAGGCGCGTTCGCAGGCGGTCAATCACGCCACCGACGCGCCCGACGCGATGCGCGCCTTCGTCGAGAAACGCGAACCGTCGTTCACCGGCGGATGGCAGGTACCGCGCCCGGTCGACACCCCTTCCTGACGGTTACGTGCGGGACGATTCGGGGCGTCACCTACGATAATCGGGTGGACCTGCACCTCGTGACCTATTTCGTGGCCGTCGTCGACCACGGCGGAATCACGAAAGCCGCTCAGGCACTCTATATTTCGCAGCCATCGTTATCGCAGGCCATCCGCACCCTCGAACGACGGCTCGGCACGACCCTGTTCGACCGCACCGGCCGACGGCTCACCCTCACCGAGGACGGTCGTGTCCTCGAGGTCGCCGCGCGCCGCATCCTGGCCGACGTCGAGCGGGCGAAACAGAAGGTCGCGGCGGTGCGCGACCTCGAGGCCGGTCGCGTCGAGATCGTCACCTTCGCGACGTTCTCGATCCACCCCGTCATCGAGTTCGTCCAGCGCTTCCGTCAGCGCTACCCCAACCTGACCGTGCGGGTGAACGACGCCGAAGGGCCTCCCGGGGTCCACGCGGCGCTGCGCCGCGGCGAGGCGGAGATCGGCATCACCGACCTGTCGGTCGAGCACGCCGGCATGATCACCGTCCCGGTCCTCGAGCAGGAGATGGTGCTCGCCCTGCATCCCGACCTCGCCGCCGACGTGCCCGACCCGGTCACCCGGGCCCAGGTCCGCGACTTCCCGCTGGTCCTGGACCTCGGCTCCCGCGCGAGCGCCGCGCGGACCGGTGAACTGCTCGGCGAGCAGAACGTCGTCGTCGACTGCGCCAACCAGGCCGCCCTGTGGCAGTTCGTCGAGCGGGGCACCGCCGGGACGGTCGTTCCGCGTCGCGTCGCCGAGAAGCAGATCCCCGGTGCGGTCATCCGGCCGCTGGACCCGCCGTTCCGGCGTCCCGTCGGGTTGGTGATGCGCCCCGGCGATCTGTCCCCCGCTGCCGCCGCATTCGTGGCGACCACCACCGGCACCTCCTGGGAAGCGTGACGACATGGAGTTCCGTCAGGTCGAGTACTTCCTCGCCGTCGTGGAGAACGACGGCATCAACGGCGCGGCCGCCGAGCTCGGCGTCGCCCAGCCCACCGTCTCCCAGGCCCTGCGCAGCCTCGAGCGCGAGCTGGGCGTGCAGCTGTTCCACCGCATCGGGCGCGGCATGGTGCTCACCGCGGCGGGCAAGGCGCTGATCGGCCCGAGCCGGCAGATCCTCCGCGATGTGAACGCGGTCGAGGAGCTGCTCACCGTGTCGACGACCGAGGTGACGGGCCGACTGGATCTGATGGTCTTCCCCGCTCTCGCGACCGGCCCGATCGTCGACCTGGTCTCCGAGTTCCGCCGCCTCCATCCCAAGGTCACCGCGCGCCTCGGTGATCTGCGTGCGGAGGAGTTCACCGCGTCGGTCATCCACGACGGACACTGCGAGTTCGTCGTCACCCACCTGCCCGTCGAGGACGAGGTGGGTCTCGAGATCATCGAACTCGGACAGACCGAATACTGGCTCGCCTATCCCCCCGGCACCGACCTGCCACCCGGGCCGCTGTCCTTGGCCGAACTCCCCGACATCCCGATGGTGTTCGTGCCGCGCGGTGGGGGCTCCGTGAGCGACGCGATCGACTACGCGATGCGACAGGCCGAGGTGCGCCGTCCCATCTCCGTGCTCACCGATCACCGCGAGGCCCGACTGCCGATGGTGCTCGCCGGCCTGGGTGGATCGTTCGTCGAACGGTCCCTCGCCGAGTCGGCGCAGGACGTCGCGGTGGTCCGTCCGTGCGAACCGACCTTCGCGCAGTCGTACGGACTGGTGTTCGATCCGGCCTCGCTGTCGAAGGCCGGACGCGCCTTCGTCGACTTCGTGCGAGCGTCCGAGGAGTCCGACGCGGAGGAGTAACTCCCTCCAAGCGGTGACATCCGGGGATCCCGGCGCGACCATAGGTGGGTACGACGTCCACTTCCGCCCTCGGGAGATGATCCGTATGTCCACATCGACGTCCTCCCCCGTCCACCTCGACTCCGTCGACGCGTACGCGCAGCGCGTCCTCGATTCCGTCCTCGGCACCATGGACACCCTCATGATCCTCATCGGCGACCGTCTCGGCTGGTACCGAAGCCTCGCCGACGACGGACCTGCGACGGCCGACGAACTGGCCGAACGCACCGGCACCCACCCGCGGTACACCCGTGAGTGGCTCGAACAGCAGGCCGTGACCGGTCTGCTCGACGTCGACGACGGCGATCCCCCGCGCTTCGCTCTGTCGTCGGCCGGTCGCGACGTGCTCACCGATCCACGCAACCTGGCGTACATGGCGCCGCTCGCCCGGATGATCGTCGGCGCGACCATGCAACTACCCGGCCTGCTCGAGGCCTACCGCAACGGCGGCGGAGTGAGCTGGAGTCAGTTCGGCCGCGACGTGTGCGAGTCGCAGGCCGACGCGAACAGGCCGCTGTTCGAGAAGGCCCTGCCCGATGCCCTGCGGTCGGTACCGGAGGTCGACCGGGTGCTCGGACAACCGGGCGCGCAGATCGCCGACATCGGCTGCGGCGGAGGATGGTCGACGATCACGATCGCACGCACCTATCCGGAGGCGAAGGTGCAGGGCTTCGACATCGATGCCCCGTCGGTCGAGATGGCCCGGTCGAACCTCGCGGAGAATGCCGATGTGGCGCAACGCGTCACGTTCACGCAGTGCGACGCGTCCGAACTGCCCGGCGGAAACTTCCACGCGGCCTTCGCGTTCGAATGCGTCCACGACATGCCGCAACCGGTCGAGGTACTGGCTGCCGTGCGACGTTCGCTCGCACCCGGCGGGTTCATGATCGTCATGGACGAAGCGGTCGCCGACACCTTCACCGCACCCGGCGACGACGTCGAACGGCTCATGTACGGCTACAGCCTCACCATCTGCCTCCCCGACGGCATGAGCCACACACCGAGCGCCGGGACAGGCACCGTCATGCGTCCCGCGACCCTGCGCCGCTACGCCCTCGACGCCGGTTTCACCGAGGTCGACGTGCTCCCCATCGAGGACTTCGGCTTCTTCCGCTTCTACCTCCTCCGCACCGAATAGCGGCGCCCGCCGGAACTTCGGGGAGGTTGTGGTCGCGTTTTTCGAAATGCACGCACACAACCTCCCCGAAGTTCGGCTCAGACGGGCGCACCGGCCGCTCCCAGAGCACGCCGCACCCGTTCGACGAAGACTTCGGGGCGCCGGTAGAGGAGGTCGGCACCGACCCTGATGACCGTCCACCCCAGTTCGGGCAGCACCGCGTACCGGTCGATGTCGCGGGTCCGCTGAGTGGGGTCGGTCCAGTGCTGCACGCCGTCGTACTCCACGAGCACCCGCCACCGCTTCCATCCCATGTCGGCTCGCGCCACGAACTCGTCGCCGTCGAAGATCTCGATCTGGGTCTCCGGCGGTGGGAGACCGGCACGGACGAGAAGCAGACGCGTATGGGTCTCGGGTGGTGACGCAGCTCCACCGTCGACGAGGGCAAGTACCCGCGGCACGGCACCGATACCGTGTGCCCCCTTGCTCCTCGTCGCGAGTTCCTCGATCTCACGAACCTTCAGGCCGGTCGCGTTGCAGAGCGCGTCGATCGTTTCGACGGCCCGGTCGAGCGGCATTCGTCGGGCGAGATCGAAGGCGGTCTGCGCAGGTGTGGTCGCGACCATCCCGCCGACCACGCAGGTGTCGAGCTTCGGCGCGCGTCGGACCGAGATTCCCGGCACCGACCGGACGTGATCGGAGCGGACGAGTTCGGCCGCCGCATCAGGGTCGAGCCACCGAGTGCCGTGCACGGCAGCGGCAGAGACTCCCGCGAGGACGCCACGGCTCTGCGACCACAACCATGCCGCCTTCGCGCGCAGCAGCGGGGTCGCCGGTATCCCTCGTCGGATGTAGACGTCGCGGTGGAGGTGGACGAAGTCGCGTGCGAGCCGATGCCGCGTGACGACGCCGGCTGCGAGTGCCGCACGCCCCGAGAACGGTTCGTCGAAGTCGATCACGCGCCGAGCATGCCGGGCGCGACTCCCGTCCGGACGCCGCGTCGGGGCCCGGTTGTGGACGAACCGACGCTATCCCCAGGCCGGTCACCTGCGACGAAAGAAGTTCGGGGAGGTTGTGTCCGGGATTTTCGAAAAAACCGAACACAACCTCCCCGAACCCGGGAGCTGTCTGCTTACGCGACGCGCTCGAAGATCGCTGCCAGACCCTGGCCGCCGCCGATGCACATGGTCTCGAGGCCGTAGCGGGCCTCGCGACGGTGCAGCTCGCGGGCGAGGGTGGCCAGCATGCGTCCGCCGGTCGCGCCGACCGGGTGGCCGAGCGAGATGCCCGAGCCGTGGACGTTGGTGCGCTCGAAGTCGGCCTTGCCGAACTTCCATTCGCGGATCACGGCGAGGGCCTGCGCGGCGAACGCCTCGTTGAGCTCGATGAGGTCGACGTCGGCGAGGGTGATGCCCGCCTTGGCGAGGGCGACCTCGGTGGCCGGCACGGGGCCGATGCCCATGATCTTGGGCTGGACGCCCGCCACACCCCACGAGACGAACCGCACCAGCGGGGTCAGGCCCAGCTCGGCGGCCTTCTCCGGGGTGGTGACGATCGCCATGGACGCGGCGTCGTTCTGGCCGCTGGCGTTGCCGGCGGTGACGGTGGCCTCGGGGTCCTGCTTGCCCATGATCGGCTTCAGCTTGGCGAGGGTCTCCAGGCTGATGTCGGGGCGCGGGTGCTCGTCGGTGTCGATGACCTCGTCGCCCTTACGGCTGCTGACCGTGACGGGGATGATCTCCTCGGCGAGGATGCCGTTCTTCTGGGCGTGGACGGCACGCAGGTGCGAGTTCAGGGCGAGCTCGTCCTGCTCGTCGCGGGAGATCGAGTACTCGCGACGCAGGTTCTCCGCGGTCTCGATCATGCCGCCGGGCACCGGATAGAAGCGGCCACCGGCGGTCGAGCGAGCGCGGACCAGACCGTCGTGCATCTGCACGCCGGTGCGGGCGCCGCCCCAGCGGATGTCGGTGGAGTAGAACGCGGCGTTGCTCATCGACTCGGTGCCACCGGCGACGACGAGATCGTGGTCGCCGTTACCGACCTGGAAAGCGGCCTGGATGACGGCCTGCAGGCCCGAACCACAACGGCGGTCGATGTGCATGCCGGGCACCGTGATCGGCAGACCGGCGTCGAGGGCGACGACGCGGCCGATGGCCGGGGCCTCGCTGTTGCCGTTGCAGTGGCCGAGGATGACGTCCTGAACCTGTTCGGGCGCAACACCGGTGCGCTCGAGCAGACCCTTCAGTGCCGCGACACCGAGATCGACTGCGGTGAGGGATTTGAACATTCCGCCGTAGCGGCCGATCGGGGTACGGACCGGCTCGCAGATGACTACTTCGCGCATGATGACCTTTCGGGAAGAGAGTGAGATGACGGGCGGACCGTCACATGAAGCGGCCGCCGGTGACCTCGAGGACGGTGCCGGTCATGTAGGAGGACATGTCGGATGCCAGGAACAGTGCGACGGAGGCGATCTCGTCGACCTCACCGGGGCGGCCCATGGGGATCTCGGCCATCTTCTGGTCCCATGCCTTCTGCGGCATGGCCTCGGTCATCGCCGAACGGATCAGGCCGGGCTGGATCGCGTTGACCCGGACGCCGTGGTGCGCCATCTCCTTGGCGGCGGCCTTGGTCAGGCCGACGATGCCCGCCTTGGCGGCGGAGTAGTTGGTCTGGCCGACCATGCCGACCTTGCCGGACAGCGAGGAGATGTTGACGATCGCGCCGCGCTTGGCCTCACGCATGATCGCGGCGGCCTTGCGGGTGCCGTGCCAGGTGCCCTTGAGGTGCACCGAGATGACCAGGTCGAAGTCCTCTTCGGTCATCGTGCGCATGGTCGCGTCGCGGGTGATACCGGCGTTGTTGACCACCACGTCGAGCGAACCGAACCCGTCGACGGCCTCGGCGAGGAGGGTGTCCCAGTCGGCGGACTCGACGACGTTGGCACGCACGGCCCGGGCGACCTCGCGGCCACCGAGCTTCTCGGCGGCGGCGGTGGCGGCATCGAGGTCGAGGTCGCCGATCACGACGCGAGCGCCGGCGTCGACGAACTCCTGCGCGATGGCGAAGCCGATTCCCTGAGCGCCACCGGTGATCACGGCAGTGCGGTTCTCCAACAGAGACATCTACGATTCCTTTCGGCGGGGCTCGGGACGGCCCCCAGACAAGTCGATGCTCCGAATATAACGGCGATCCGACCCGCGGAACGGTCTCGATCCATCGACAATGCCTATACGGGAATGGCGCCATTCGTATTGGACACCTCCCGGCGGCCGCACGAAGGTTGTAGACATGACACTCTCCATCCCGGCCCCCGAGGTCGACGAAGACGACTTCCGCGAGATCCTCGCGCAGACCCGCGCGTTCGTGCGCAACGTGGTCGTGCCGCGCGAGCAGGAGATCGCCGAGACCAATGCGATTCCCGAGGACATCCGCCAGGCCGCGAAGGACATGGGCCTGTTCGGATACGCCATCCCGCAGGAGTGGGGCGGCCTCGGACTGAATCTGCAGCAGGACGCGGAACTCGCGATGGAGCTGGGTTACACGACCCTGTCGCTGCGCTCGATGTTCGGCACCAACAACGGCATCGCCGGCCAGGTGCTCGTCAACTTCGGCACCGACGAGCAGAAGAAGCAGTGGCTCGAGGGCATCGCCTCCGGCGAGGTCGTCGCCTCCTTCGCCCTCACCGAGCCGGGCGCCGGCTCGAACCCGTCGGGTCTGCGCACCAAGGCCGTGCGCGACGGTGACGACTGGGTGATCACCGGCGAGAAGCGCTTCATCACCAACGCGCCGCTGGCGAACCTCTTCGTCGTGTTCGCCCGCACCCGTCCGGCGGACGAGAACGGCACCGGCATCGCGGTCTTCCTCGTCCCCGCCGACACTCCCGGCCTGACGGTGGGCAACAAGGACGCGAAGATGGGCCAGGAAGGCGCCTGGACCGCCGACGTGCACTTCGACGGGGTGCGTGTGCCGAACTCCGCTCTCGTCGGCGGCAGCGAGGACGTCGGCTACAAGGCGGCGATGGTCTCGCTCGCCCGTGGTCGCGTGCACATCGCCGCACTGTCGGTCGGCCAGGCCCAGCGGGCGCTCGACGAATCGGTGGCCTATGCGGCCGCGGTGACCCAGGGCGGCACTCCCATCGGCAACTTCCAGTTGGTGCAGGCGATGATCGCCGATCAACAGACCGGTGTGATGGCCGGCCGTGCCCTCGTCCGCGACGCCGCGAAGGCGTGGGTGGAGGAGACCGACCGCCGCATCGCACCGTCGGTCGCGAAGCTGTTCTGCACCGAGATGGTCGGCAAGGTCGCCGATCTCGCGGTGCAGATCCACGGTGGCAGCGGCTACATGCGCGAGGTCGCCGTCGAGCGGATCTACCGCGACGTGCGTCTGCTGCGCCTGTACGAGGGCACCAGCGAGATCCAGCGCCTGATCATCGGCGGCGGACTCGTCAAGCAGGAACAGAAGAAGAACTCCTGATCTTTGCGGCGTGGTTCCGGAACGGGTACATCCGGAACCGCGCCCGAAGCGATTCTCTCGAATCGCCTTCCATCGCATACGAAGAAACCCCCGGCATTCGATGCCGGGGGTTTCTCGTGTGCGGGTCAGGAGATCGTCAGGCGCGATCGCAGATCGGTCTTGAGGATCTTGCCCGCGGCGGAGGTCGGCAGTGCGTCGACCACCACCACTTCACGGATCTTCTTGTACGGCAGGACCCGTTCGGCGACGTACGCCTTCAGTTCCTCCGCGTCGGGCTCCTCGCCGGCGACGGGGACGACGAAGGCGACCGGCTCCTGACCGATCGCGCCCGCCTCCCGGCCGACGACCGCCGCGGTGGACACCTTCGGGTGGGTCACCAGGATCTCCTCGAGCTCACGCGGATACACGTTGTAGCCCTTGTAGATCAACATGTCCTTCGCCCGGTCGGCGATGTACACGAATCCGTCGGCATCGCGGTAGGCGATGTCACCGGTGGCGAGCCAGCCGTCGACGTACTGCTCCGCAGTGATCTCGGGGTGTCCGAGATATCCGTCGGTGACCTGCGGTCCGCGGATCCACAGTTCGCCACGCTCCCCCTCGGGAAGGACGACGCCCGGATCGATCTGCGACCGGATCTCGAGCTCGGTGTCGAAGACCGGAAGGCCGACGCTGCCGAGGCGGTACTCCGAGTCGACGACGAGCGGCATCGCCGTGACGACGCAGGTGCCCTCGGTGAGCCCGTAGCCCTCCGCGATACGTGCGTTGGGGAAGGCGCGCTCGAGATTCTCGAGGGTTACGTGGTCGATCGGCGCGGCACCGGACGCCACGACCCGCACGCTCGACAGATCCCGAACCTCCACATCGGGGTGTTCGGCGAGCGCGTGCCACATGGCCGGGCTGCCGGTGATGTAGCTGGCCTCGTACCGCTCGATCAGCTCGAGCATGCGCCCCGGGTCGAACCGTCCCGCGAGCACCTGGGTCAGGCCGCACGCGAGAAGGAACGACGTGTTGATCAGCGCGTGCGCGTGGAAGAGCGGGGACACCACGATCGTCGATCCGTGGCCCGGAACGACGCCGGCGATCTCCAGATCGTCGATCGGCTCGAGTAAGATCCGTCCGTCGACATCAGCGACCAGTTGATGCCCGGCCCGCCACGCGCACATCTGGGTGACGTTGCCGACGACGTTACGGTGCAGTACCCGAACGCCCTTCGAAATGCCGGTCGTGCCACCGGTGTACGCGATGTGCGCAATGTCGTCCGGGCCGGTCACGACCGGTTCGAATGTCGTGGGACGTTCCTCCAGAGCATCGGCGAAGTGCACCGCGCCCGCCGCGGTGACCGCCGCGTCGGAGACGACGGCGATCAACCGGACACTCGTCCCCTCCGCGGCCCGCAGCAGCGTGTCCGATTGGGCGGACTGCGTGACCGCAACCGCCGCGGAGGTCTCCTCGATCTGGCGGCGCAGGCCCGGCTCGGGCTGGAGCGGATTGACCAGCGTGACCGCCGCTCCGACGCGGAGCGCGCCGTAGTAGGCGATGTGGAACTCGACGCAGTTACCGAGGTGCAGGAGCACCACGTCGCGGGCCCGCACCCCGGCCTCGTGGAGCACGCCGGCGAACTGCGCCGAACGTGCGTCGAGGTCGTTGTAGGTGAGCACCCGGTCGCCGTCGATCACCGCGGGACGGTCGCCGTAGACGGCGGCGAGGCTCGGTGCCCACACCGCCATCGTCGTCGCCGGGTACGACAGCCTGCGCTGTGCGAGGTCGGAAGCCGAGGTCATGGTCGACGCCCGGCTCAACGCGGTGCCATACGGATGGCGCCGTCGAGGCGAATGGTCTCGCCGTTGATGTAGCCGTTCTCGAGGATGTTCGTGGCCAACTGACCGAACTCGTCGGGGCGGCCGAGACGCGACGGGTTGGGCACGGTCGCCTCGAGCGACTTTCGGACGTCCTCGCGCAGGCGGGCGAGCAGCGGGGTGTCCATGATGCCGGGGGCGATGGTGTTGACGCGGATGCCCTTGCTGGCGAGGTCGCGTGCGGCGACGATCGTCATGCCGACGATGCCGGCCTTGGACGCCGAGTAATTGATCTGCCCGATCTGACCCTCGAAGGCCGCGACGGAAGCCGTCATGACCACAGCGCCACGCTCGTCCTCGATGAGGTCGAGTTCGGCCATGCGCTCGGCACCGAGACGCAGCGCGTTGAACGAGCCGATGAGGTTGAGGCGGATCACGAACTCGAAGTCCTCGAGCGAACCGGCCTTGCCCTCCTTGTCGAGGACACGCATCTTGCGTCCGGCGCCGGCGCAGTGCACGACACCGCGCAGGCCGCCGCGCTCGTGCGCGACGTCCAGTGCTGCCGCGAACTGCTCCGAATCGGTCACGTCGCCGGGAGCGAAGACGGCGCCGTCGCCGAGTTCCTTGGCGATCTCCTCACCGTTCGAGCCGGGGAGGTCGATGAGGGTGACGTTGCCGCCGGCAGCCAGGACGCGACGTGCCGTGGCGAGGCCGAGACCGGACGCTCCGCCGGTGACGGCAACGGACAGACCCTTGAGTTCCATGGTGTTTCCTTCGAATTCGTAGCAGCTTGGGTGATGAGCAGGATCAGAGCAGTTCGAGGATGGTCGCGTTGGCCATGCCGCCGGCCTCGCACATCGACTGCAGGCCGTAACGGATGCCGTTGTCGCGCATGTGGTGCACGAGGCGGGTCATGAGGATCGCACCGGAGCCGCCGAGCGGGTGGCCGACACCGATCGCGCCGCCGAGCGGGTTGAGGCGGTCGGGCTTCGCGCCGGTCTCGACCTGCCATGCGAGCGGCACCGGTGCGAAGGCCTCGTTGATCTCGAAGGCGCCGATGTCGTCGATGGACAGACCGGAACGCTTGATGGCCTTCTCGGTGGCGGGGATGGGGCCGGTGAGCATGACGACCGGGTCGTCGGCAGCGACGACGGCGGTGTGGATGCGTGCGAGCGGGGTCCAGCCCTGGGCCGCGGCGTATTCGCTGGTGGTGATGAGCAGGGCGCCGGCACCGTCCGAGATCTGCGAGGAGTTGCCGGCGTGGATCACGCCGTCCTCCTTGAAGACGGTCTTGAGCTTGGCGAGCGACTCGACGGTGCCGCCGCGGCGGATGCCCTCGTCGGTGGCGAAGTCGCCGACCGGGGCGATCTGGCCGGTGAACGCGCCCGCGTCGGTGGCGGTCGCGGACAGCTCGTGCGAGCGCAGCGCGTACTCGTCGAGCTGGGTGCGGGAGAAGCCCCACTTCTCGGCGATCATCTCGGCGCCGATGCCCTGGCTGAAGCCGCCGACCTCGAAGCGGTCGAGCACGTTCTGCGGGAAGTGCTGGCCGTCCTTGCTGGCGCTGCCCATGGGCACGCGGCTCATGGACTCGACACCACCGGCGATCACGACGTCGTTCTGTCCGGAGATGACGGTCGCGGCGGCGAAGGACACCGCCTGCTGGCTCGATCCGCATGCCCGGTTGATGGTGGTGGCGGGAACGGTAACCGGCCATCCGGCCGCGAACACGGCGCTGCGCGAGACGATTCCGGCCTGGTCGCCGACCTGGCTCACGCAACCCCACTGGACGTCGTCGATCGTGGCGGGATCGAGTCCGGTTCGCTCGGCCAGTGCGGTCAGCACATGGGCGGACAGGTTGACGGGGTGGATCTCGGACAGTGCACCACCGCGACGTCCGATGGGGGAACGGACGGCGTCGACGATCACGGCATCGCGCATGCGAATCGGTCCTTTGCTGTTGCGGGTCACGGTTGCCGGGCAACCGTGGTGGGAGAAAAGACGACCGGCCGGGTGGTGGTCCTCACATTCGAGGAGACCATGCACCCGGCCGGTAGGGGAAAGTCTTTCCGCGGAAGCTTCCGTTAGGCGGAAGCTATGCCGAACTGGTCAGGCCGCGGCCCGGATGAGCTTGCGATCGCGTTCCGGGTTCGCCAGGAACAGGACCAGGATCGCAGCGAGCGCACCGAGTGCACCGATGACCTGGAAGGCCGTTGCGTAGCCCTCCGCCGCGGTCGCGGCGTTGTCGACGAGGACACCCGTGCCGTAGGGGGCGACGAGGCCGCCGACGGCCATCAGGGCGAGGAAGACACCCATCGTGCCGGCGGTCTGCTGCGGCGGGCACAGCTCGGAGATCGCGGCGTTGATCAGCGGGAACGCGATGGCACCGAAACCGTAGCCGATGGAGACGACCGCGACGGCCAGGGCCGGCGTACCGATGGACGGGAGGAAGACCAGGATGGCACCGCAGATGAGCACGCCGACGGCGGGCACGATGATCCGGACGACCCGCGAACGGTAACCCTTGGCGCTGAGACGGTCGGTGACCGTACCCGAGCTGATCATGAGGAACAGACCGATGATGGACGGCAGGGCGAACATCGAGCCGGCCTGCAGGGCGCTGTAGCCGAGGCCGACCTCGAAGTAGGACGGCAGCCAGGTCAGGACGACGGTGGTGAGCGCGTAGACGACCATGATCAGGATCGCGCAGCTGATGAACGTGCGGGTGAGGAAGATCTTGCGCCACGGCACGGACGGTTCGGTCTGTGCAGCGGACGCAGAGGTCTCGGCGCCCTTGACGGCCTTGGTGGTGTAGGGGCCTTCCTTCCAGCCGAGGAGCCAGGAGCCCATCCAGACCGCTCCGAGGATCGACAGAGAGATCAGCGCGGCACGCCATCCCCACTCGACGGTGATGAAGGTCAGAACCGGGGCGAGGGCGATCTTCGCGACGGAGGCGGAACCGGCCAGGAAGGCGCCGGGCAGGCCACGCTTGGCCGGCGGGTGCCACGAGTACGCAGCGGTGTGCATGAGGGCCGAGCTCGGTCCTTCGGCGAGACCGAGCAGCATGCGGGTGACCACCAGCATCGCGAAGCTCGCGCTGACGACGAGCGGCAGCATCACCACCGACCAGATCAGGCCGAGGGCCAGCAGGGCCCAGCGGAGGGTCAGGTACTTGTTCAGCGGCCCGGCGAAGAATCCGCCGACGGTGAATGTGACGAAGAACAGCGATCCGACCAGGCCGATCTGGGAGGAGCTCATGCCGAGCTCACGCGCCAGGGGCTGGGCGATGATGCCGAGGACGGCCTTGTCGGCGTAGTTGACGACGTAGAGGAAGATGACCAGGCCGGTCATGCTCCACGCGCGGCCGGGAGTCACGAGAGGCGCGCGACCCGTTTCAGCCGGTCCGCCCGGAGAACCCAATTTTTCGTGCACGATTTCGCCTGTAGTCACTGAGAGTCCCTTCAGAACTCGGATGGGAGTCGACGGACGAATCCCCGTGGAATGCACCGCCGGTAAAAATGTCAAGCCTGATGTCCCAGCCATTGAACGTGAGCAAGCTCACGATTGGCAAAGTGCAGGAAGTGAACGAATCGATCACCAAAACCTATGACCCCTCACAAGCCGCTCCACTCGCGGTCTGTACCCACCGGTGATATTGGTCTGCGCTAACCGTGGGATAGCCGATCGGTGCTGTTCCCGGGCGCGAGAGCTGGGGCATGCTGACAGTGCATCCCCCGATTCGGGTCACCGCTGTACCCGACGAACCGCGACGAGAACAGGCGAGCAGCATGAACTCCACCGCTTCCACCGACGAGCTGCCCTCGTCCACTGCGCCCCTCGCGGGAGTGCGCGTTGTCGAGGTGTCCAGCTTCGTGGCCGCGCCCCTGTGCGGCATGACCCTGGCCGCTCTCGGCGCCGACGTGATCCGGGTCGACCCGATCGGCGGCGCCGCCGACTACCGTCGCTGGCCGGTCACCGACGACAACGAGTCGATCTACTGGGCCGGCCTGAACAAGGGCAAGCGGTCGTTCGCAGCGGATTTCCGTAACCCGGACGCGCAGAACCTGATCCGCGACCTGATCATCGACGCGGGGGTGCTGGTCACCAACGCTGCCGGTCGCTCGTGGCTCGACTACGACGAGCTCGCCGCGATCCGCCCCGACCTGATCCACGTGCAGGTCCTCGGCCGCGCCGACGGCACCGGCGCTGTCGACTACACCGTCAACGCCGCCGCCGGTTTCCCGCAGGTCACCGGCGCCGAGAACGTCTCGACCCCGGTCAACCACGTGCTGCCCGCCTGGGACGTCTCGTGCGGCCTGTACGCCGCGTTGTCGGTCGCCTCGGCCGTCTACCGCCGCGAGATCACCGGTGCAGGAACGAAAGTCGTACTCCCCCTCGAGGACGTTGCGTTCGCGACCGTCGGCAACCTCGGCTACATCGCCGAGGCCCAGCTCGGCCGCCCCGTCCGGGAGAAGGTCGGCAACTCCGTCTACGGCACATACGGCGCCGACTTCGCCACCAGTGACGGCGCACGCTTCATGCTCGTCGCGCTCACGCCGCGGCACTTCCGCGACCTCACCGAGCTCACCGGTACCGCCGAGGCCGTGGCCGCACTCGAATCCGCCCTGGGCGTCGACTTCCGCGACGAGGGCACCCGGTTCGAACACCGCCACGTGCTGAACAGCCTGTTCGGCGCCTGGTTCTCGCGCCACACCGCCGACGAGGTCGAGACGGCGCTCGGTGGTACCTCGGTCCTGCACGAGCGCTACCGCACCTTCGCCGAACTCGCCGCCGACCCGCGCGTGACCGACAACCCGATGTTCCACAAGCTCGACCAGCCGCGCATCGGCAGCTACCACGCCCCGAGCACCCCGATGTCCTTCGACGGCTGCTACCCCGAGGTCCGCCCCGCGCCGGCCAACGGCGACGACACCGCCGAGGTGCTCACCGAACATCTCGGGCTGACCGACGACGAGGTCGACGCCCTCGCAGCTTCCGGCACCATCCGCATCTCCCAGAAAGAGCCCGCATGACCCGCCTCGCCCAGACCCTCGGTCTGACGGAATTCCAGTCCGAGATCCTCGACACGGTCCGCACCTTCGTCGACCGCGAGATCATCCCGAACGCTCAGGAACTCGAGCACTCGGACACCTACCCGCAGGCCATCGTCGACCAGATGCGCGAGATGGGGTTGTTCGGACTGATGATCCCCGAGGAGTACGGCGGACTCGGCGAGTCGCTGCTGACCTACGCGCTGTGCGTCGAGGAACTCGCCCGCGGCTGGATGAGCGTCTCCGGCGTCATCAACACGCACTTCATCGTCGCGTACATGATCCGCCAGCACGGCACCGAGGAGCAGAAACAGTACTACCTGCCGCGCATGGCCACCGGTGAGGTCCGCGGCGCGTTCTCCATGTCCGAGCCCGAACTCGGCTCCGACGTCGCCGCCATCCGCACCAAGGCCAAGCGCGACGCCGACGGCAACTACGTCATCAACGGCCAGAAGATGTGGCTGACCAACGGCGGCAGCTCCACCCTCGTCGCCGCCCTGGTCAAGACGGAGGAAGGCTCCGACAAGCCCCACAAGAACCTGACCACCTTCCTGGTGGAGAAGCCCGCCGGCTTCGGTGAGGTCGTCCCGGGTGTCACCATCCCCGGCAAAATCGACAAGATGGGGTACAAGGGCATCGACACCACCGAACTCGTCTTCGACAACTACAAGGCCTCGGCCGATTCGATCCTCGGCGGCGAGCCCGGCAAGGGATTCTTCCAGATGATGGACGGCGTCGAGGTCGGCCGCGTCAACGTCTCGGCCCGCGCGTGCGGTGTCGCGATCCGCGCGTTCGAGCTCGCCGCCCGGTACGCCCAGCAGCGCACCACCTTCGGCAAGCCCATCGCCCAGCACCAGGCGATCTCGTTCTCCCTCGCGGAAATGGCCACCAAGGTCGAGGCCGCCCACCTGATGATGGTCAACGCCGCGCGCCTGAAGGACTCCGGCGAGCGCAACGACGTCGCCGCCGGTATGGCCAAGTACCTCACCAGCGAGTACTGCTCCGAGGTCACTCAGGCCAGCTTCCGCATCCACGGCGGCTACGGCTATTCGAAAGAGTACGAGATCGAGCGCCTCATGCGCGAGGCTCCTTTCCTGCTCATCGGTGAGGGCACCAGCGAGATCCAGAAGACGATCATCAGCAAGGGTGTGCTGCGTAGTTACGCGCTGTAAGGTCCACCCCCGCAATCATATTCATCCCTGGAAGGACAACGCGTGAAGCGCACGCTGTACAACGAGGATCACGAGGCGTTCCGGCAGACCGTCCGCGACTTCATCGCGAAGGAGGTCGTACCCGTCTACCCGGAGTGGGAAGAGGCCGGCCATCCTCCGCGCGAGTTCTACAACCGCATGGGAGAACTCGGGCTCCTCGGTATCCAGGTTCCCGAAGAGTACGGCGGAGGAGGCGAGACGTCGCTGAAGTTCAACGTGATCCTCGCCGAGGAGGCGTCGGCGGCCGGTGTGTCGTTCGGTTCGTCGTCGGTGCACTCGAACCTGATCCTGCCGTACATCATGCAGAACGCCACCGAGGAGCAGAAGCAGCGCTGGCTCCCCGGGTTCGCCTCGGGTGAGCTGATGTTCGCCATCGCGATGACCGAGCCGGGCACCGGTTCCGACCTCGCCAACATCGCGACCACCGCGAAGCTCTCGGAGGACGGCAGCCACTACGTCCTCAACGGCGCGAAGACGTTCATCACCGGCGGTGCGCTCGCCGACCGCATCCTCGTCGTGGCCCGCACCTCGCCGTACAACCCCGAGGACCGTCGCGGTGGCCTGTCGATTCTGGTGGTGGACACCAGGAGCGAGGGCTTCGCGGTCGGGCGCAAGCTCCACAAGATCGGTCTCAAGGCCTCGGACACCGCCGAGCTGGCGTTCGACGACGTGAAGGTGCCGGTCGCCGATCTGCTCGGCAAGGAGGGCGAGGCGTTCTCGTACCTGACGCAGAACCTCGCGCAGGAGCGTCTCACCATCGCGTTCGGCGCTGCCGCCACCGCGGCCGCGGCGATCCAGCACGCCATCGCATACACCAAGGACCGCAAGGTCTTCGGCAAGCCGGTCGCCGCGTTCCAGAACACCAAGTTCGTGCTCGCCGAATGCTCCGCGGAGCTGCAGGCGCTGCAGATCATGGTCGACAACGCCATCGAGCTCAACGATCGCGGTGAGCTCACCGTGCCCGACGCCGCCCGCGCGAAGCTGTTCGCGACGGAAACCGCCGGCCGCATCATCGACAAGTGCCTGCAGCTGCACGGTGGCTACGGCTACATCACCGAGTACCCCATCGCCCGCCTCTACGCCGACACCCGCGTGACCCGCATCTACGGCGGCACCAGCGAGGTCATGAAGACGATCATCGCCAAGGATCTGGGGCTGTAGATCTTCTGTCGTTCTTCGGTGGAGTGAACCCCGCTACCCGGGGTTCACTCCACCGAAGGCGTTTCCGACTATCGTTTCCCGCCATGCGGTTAGTCGTGAAGACCAAGAGGGTGATCGAAGCCCACCTGAGCAATTCGTCCGTCCGGGCCCTGTCGGGGTCGATGGTGGCGTACGAAGGGCAGGTCAGCTTCAAGTCCGCCGGATTCGGTGGTGGCGAGGGTGTTCTCTCCGGGCTGCGGCAGCGCGCGACGGGTGAGGGGCTCTCGCTCATGGAGTGCAGCGGCACGGGCGTCGTCTACTTCGCGCATCAGGCGCAGGACGTGACGGTGCTGGAGCTGAACAACGAGACCCTGCAGGTCGAGTCCGAGCAGCTGCTGGCACTGAGCGGGAACCTGAACACGAACGTGACGTTCGCGGGTCTGCGCGGCGGTATGAGCGGCCAGGGTTTGTTCACCACGACGGTGACGGGGACCGGGCAGGTCGCGCTGCTCTCGGCCGGGGGCCCGCTCATCCATCTCGAGGTGTCGCCGCAGTATCCCCTCGTCGTCGATCCCGACGCCTTCGTGTGCGCGAAGGGTCAGCTCACGCAGTCGTTCGTCACCGACGTGTCGTGGCGCTCGGCCATCGGTCAAGGTAGCGGCGAGGCGTTCTCCCTGAAGTGGGACGGCGTGGGCGTGGTCTCCATCCAGCCGGCGGAACGGTAGGAACAGATGAGCTTCACGAAGATCAACGGCAAGGTCGTACGCGTCGACCTGCGGCAGTCCGGTCCCGTCGTGGCCCGCCGCGGCGCGATGCTGTTCTACACCGGCAACGTCCGGTTCTCCCCCCACGGCGTTCCCGGCGGCACGGGAGGCGCTCCCGGTCTCGGCGGTCTCGCCGGTATGGCGGGACGCATGCTGCAGGGTGAACACGAGGCCACGATGCTCGCGCAGGGCGACGGTGTCGTGCACTACGGCTTCCGCGGTCTCGAGACGCACATCGTCGACATGTCCGCGGGCGGTGAACTACGCGTGGAGGCGTCGCGCCTGCTCGCCCACACCACCGGTCTGCAGTCCACTGTCGTCTCGGTGGCCGCGGCCTCCGGTGGGGGCGGTGGCGGCGGGGGTCTGTTCGGGGCGCTACGCGGCGCCGCCACCGGCGCGATGACCGGCACCGGCATGTTCACCACGCAACTGACCGGCCAGGGTGCGGCGGTGCTGCTCGCCCATGGGGGCGTGTTCGAGCTTCAGGTGGGCGGCCCGACGCCGGTGGTCGTCGACCCGCAGGCGTTCGTAGCGTCCTACGGCCCGGTCCGCACCGAACTGAAATCGTCGATGAGCTGGCGGAACGTCGGTCGCACCGGCGGGGAGGCCATGCAACTCGAATGCAGCGGACAGGGCATCGTCTACGTGCAGGCATCGGAGGAGAAGCTGTGAGTACCGTTCTGAACCCGTCGAGCTTCGGCGGCAGCGACAACGTGCCGGGCAATCCCTATGCCTACTGTATCGACCTGCAGACGCCTTGGTTCCTGTCGAAGGGCGCGATGATCGCGTACTACGGCCAGGTGCAGTTCTCGGCGCTCACCCACGGACTGCAGGGACACCTGCTGCACATGGTGGCCCAGCAGTTCTCCGCTCCGCTCTATCTCGGCGACTACGTCGTGGCCGAGGGTTTCGGGAAGCTGATCATCGGCGACCGCGGATACGACATCAACTCGTACGACCTCGACGACGGCAACCTCACGATCCGGCAGGCCAATCTGCTGGCCTTCGAACCGGGCCTGTCGCTCAACCAGTCGATCGTCCCGGGTTTCCTCACCCTCATCGGTACGGGCCGTTTCCTCGCGTCGTCGAACGGGCCGGTGATGTTCGCCGAGCCGCCCCTGAGGGTCGACCCGGAGGCACTCGTCGGCTGGGCCGACTGCCCGTCCCCCAGTCACCACTACGACGAATCGTGGATCACCGGGTTCGTCTCGGCCGGGGCGCGGCGTTTCGGCGTGCAGTCGGGGGAGGAACGGCAGTTCGATTTCACCGGCGCGGGCACCGTCCTGATCCAGTCGAGCGAAAAGGTTCTCGACGATTCGTCGCTGGTGCGCACGATCGAGAACCAGATCCCGGGCCTCACCGCGCCCGGTCTGCACCGGATCAATCAGGTGGTATCGCAACACCTGCAACAGCAGTAGCTGCGGTAACACCCCCTGGGACGGACCTGGGTATAACACGGATCCGGCCCTCCCTTTGTGTGACTACGATCACAAGCTAGGCTAGCCTAAGCCGATGTAAGGTTTGGACAACCTAAGTGAGTGTTCCCTCAGTCGCAGAAAGGTGGCTCTGATGATCGTCTGCAGTTGCCACGCTCTTACCCACCACCACATCGAGGCAGAGGTGGCTGCGGGAGCACGCTGTACCCGCGAGGTGAGCGCCAAGTGCCGCGCCGGTACCGACTGCGGGAATTGTGTACGCAATATCTCGGCGATCATCCGGCAGGCCCGGCAGCGGAATGAGACCATCGAACTCGAGACCGCCGTGTAGCCAGCCCCTACCCGGCGGTAAACCTGATGGTTCACCCCGGGAGGTGCCATGAAGGGCGACAAGAAGGTCATCGAGTTGCTCAACGAACAACTCACCGCCGAGCTCACGGCGATCAACCAGTATTTCCTGCATTCGAAGATGCAGGAGAACCGCGGATGGTCGAAGCTCGCGAAGCACACGCGCGACGAGTCGTTCGACGAGATGCGTCACGCCGAGAGGCTTACCGATCGGATCCTCTACCTCGACGGACTCCCCAACTACCAGCGCCTCGGCGCATTACGTCTGGGGCAGTCCGCCAAGGAGATGCTCGAATCCGACCTGCAGGTCGAGATCGAGGCCCGCGATCGCCTCCGCAAGGGGTCGGAGTACATGCGCTCGGTCAGCGACATCACCTCGGCCAACATCTTCGAGGACATCCTCGCCGACGAGGAAGAACACATCGACTATCTCGAAACCCAGCTCGACCTGATCGAGCAGCTCGGCGAACCGCTGTATCTCGCCCAGCACATCTCGCCGCCGGAATAACCCGGCACCGCAGAACGGGCCGCGGCATTGCGCCGCGGCCCGTTCTCTATGCTGTGGGACACACCCGCTTGTCGACGGTGAGAGGAAGACCATGAGCGATTCGTCCGTGACCGTGGTGCACAACGCCGAGAAGCAGAGATACGAAGTCCGCGACGACGACGCCGTCGTCGGGTACACGCAGTACCACCCCGACGACGACGGCCGCCTCGTCTTCGACCACACCGAGATCGACAAGGGCTACTCCGGTCAGGGACTCGGAGGCAAGCTCGTCGGTTACGCCCTCGACGACGTCCGCGAACGCGGCAAGCGCATCGTCGCGATCTGCTCGTACGTCGACAAGTTCATCGAGAAGCACCCGGACTACCGGGATCTGACCGACTAGACATGCACGCGGGCGCGGCACG
>NZ_JBLWIU010000012.1:391830-473713 GCF_048381395.1 Rhodococcus shunpengi | reverse complement strand
CGCGCCCGACGCGGCTGTTCCGGCTCGATGCGGCCGGGGATCAGTTCCCTGTGCGGTTGCGCAGGTCGAGTGCGACGTCGGTGATCATGTCCTCCTGTCCACCGACGAGGCCGCGACGACCGATCTCGACCAGGATGTCGCGGGTGTCGAGGCCGTAGATGCTCGCTGCGGTCTCGGCGTGACGCAGGAAGCTCGAGTACACGCCGGCGTAGCCGAGGGTGAGGGTTTCACGGTCGACCTGCACCGGACGGTCCTGCAGCGGACGCACCAGATCGTCGGCGGCGTCCTGCAGACCGAACAGGTCGCACGAGTGCTTCCAGCCCTTGAGGTCGGCGACCGCGACGAACGGTTCGATCGGGCAGTTGCCCGCACCGGCACCCTGGCCTGCGAGCGACGCGTCGACGCGGATCACGCCCTCCTCGACCGCCACGACGGAGTTCGCCACCGACAGCGACAGGTTCTGGTGGGCGTGGATACCGATCTGGGTGCTCTCGTTCAGCACGTCCCGGTATGCACGGATGCGCTCGCGGACACCGTCCATCGTGAGGCGGCCACCCGAGTCGGTGACGTACACGCAGTCGGCGCCGTAGGACTCCATGAGCTTCGCCTGCTGGGCCAGGGCGTCTGCGGAAGTCATGTGCGACATCATCAGGAAGCCCGACACGTCCATGCCCAGTTCCTTCGCCGCCGCGATGTGCTGCGCGGAGACGTCGGCCTCGGTGCAGTGCGTCGCGATGCGCACCGACCGCACACCGATCTCGTAGGCGCGCTTCAGCTCGTGGACGGTTCCGATACCGGGCAGGAGCAGCGTCGTCAGGGTTGCCGAATTGATGGCTCCCGCTGCGGCTTCGAGCCACTCCCAGTCGGTGTTGCTGCCGGGACCGTAGGTCAGCGAGTGACCGGCGAGGCCGTCACCGTGTGACACCTCGATGGCGTCGACACCCGCACGGTCGAGTGCACCGGCGATCGCCGCGACGTTCTCGGGGGTGATGCGGTGACGGATGGCGTGCATGCCGTCGCGCAGGGTCACGTCCTGGATGTACAGCGCCGTTCCGTCGCTTGCGAATTCACGTGCCGTAGTGGTTGCCGCGGTCATGCCGTCACCTGATCCTTCTTGCGTGCCGCCACGGCGCGTGCGACCTGCAGCGCCGCGGAGGTCATGATGTCGAGATTGCCCGCGTACTCGGGCAGGTAGTGCGCTGCGCCCTTGACCTCGAGGAACACCGCGACCTTCCACAGGGGGCCGGTGTGGTCGGTGAGCGTCTCCATGGGCTCGGTGACCTCGGTGAACTGCACCTCCTGCTTGAGGGCGTAACCGGGCACGTATTCCTGGACCTTCGCGACCATCGCCTCGACGGACGCGACGATCTCGTCCTTGCGGTCCTCGCCGACGAGCGCGAGCACGGTGTCGCGCATGATCATCGGCGGCTCGGCCGGGTTGAGGATGATGATCGCCTTGCCGCGCGTGGCGCCACCGATCTTCTCGATGGCCTGCGAGGTGGTCTCGGTGAACTCGTCGATGTTGGCGCGGGTGCCGGGGCCGGCCGACTTCGAGGAGATCGAGGCGACGATCTCGGCCCAGTGCACCTTGGTGACCTGGGAGATGGCCGCGACGATCGGGATGGTGGCCTGGCCACCGCAGGTGACCATGTTGACGTTCGGAGCGTCGAGGTGCTCGGTGAGGTTCACCGGCGGCACCGTGTACGGGCCGATCGCGGCCGGTGTCAGGTCGATGAGCATCTTCCCGTGCGGGCGCAGGACCTTCTCGTTGTACTCGTGGGCCTTCGCCGAGGTCGCGTCGAAGACGATCTCGATCTCGTCGAAGCGCGGGTGCTCGACGAGTCCTTCGACACCGTTCGAGATGGCGTCGATGCCGAGGCGCTTCGCCCGTGCGAGACCGTCGGATTCGGGATCGATACCGACGAGGGCGACGGTCTCGAGTTCGGCGTCGGCCAGTCGCTTGATCTTGATGAGCAGGTCGGTGCCGATGTTGCCCGACCCGATGATGGCAACCTTGGTGGTCATGAGTTCTCCTGTGCGGTGGAGCTTTCGGAAGAGAAACGCGCGGTGACGGTGCCGAGCGAGGAGATCTCGGCGCGGACCGTGACGCCGGGCGGCGCCGGAACCATCGGGCCGAGTGCCCCCGACAGCACGACCTGCCCTGCGCGCAGGGGCTGGCCGAACTCGCGTGCCGTACGCGCGAGCCACAGCAGGGCGTTCAGCGGATCGCCGAGGCAGGCTGCGCCGTTGCCCTCGGAGACGAGTTCGTCGTCGACGTACATCCGCATGGTGGCGTCGATCGGCTCGAATTCGTCGAGGGTGAGCGTCTGCGAGCCGAGCACGTACAGGCCGCTGGATGCGTTGTCCGCGACCGTATCCGTGATCTTGATGTCCCAGCCGGCGACGCGGCTGTCGACGATTTCGAGAGCGGCGACCGCATGTCCCACGGCGGCGCGGACGGTCGCGAGATCGAGATCGTCCGAGTCGAGGTCGGCGGAGAGGACGAAGGCGATCTCGGCCTCGGCCTTCGGCTGCAGCAGGCGCTTGCTGGGCACCTCGTCGAGATCGGTGACGTCCATGTCGTCGAAGAGGACACCGAAGTCGGGGCGGTCGACACCGAGCTGCTGCTGCACCGCCGGGGAGGTCAGGCCGATCTTGCGTCCGACGATGCGGGCACCTTCGGCGAGCCGGCGGTCGGTGAGCTGCTGCTGCACCGCGTACGCCAGGTCGATGTCGGTCTCCCCGAGCAGGTCGCGGACCGGACCGCACGGGGTGGAGCTGCGTGTGGCCTCGATGAGACGGTCGGCCGCCGCACCGGCGATGCGGGTGCGATCCGCCGCTGATGTGGTGTTGGAGCTGGTAGTCATCACGTCCTCGTCGTTCGATGGATTACGACCATCCTGGCGGCGAGGTCCGTACCCGCATAGGGGCGCGTTCCGGTGAGTGGAACGTGAGGCTCAGAGGTTGCGGATGGCTTCGCGCCGGGCGTGGGTGGCAGCGATGCCCGCGGCGGCGGCCTTCACCGCGCCCTCGTGCTTCTCCGGACGGAACCGGGTGACGGGACCGGTGACGCTCACCGCCGCGATGGGACGCTCGTCCGCGTCGAAGATCGGAGCGGCGACGCAGGCGAGGCCCACCGCGGACTCCTCGAACTCGAACGCCACACCGCGCTCGACCACGGTCACGAGATTCGCCCCGAGCCGGCCGGGTGTCGTGATGGTCCGGGGAGTCTTGCGCGCCAACCCGGCCTCGACCACACCGGCCAGCAGCTCGGGCGGGGAGAACGCGAGAAGGGCCTTGCCGATTCCGGTGCAGTACATGGGCATCCGTCCACCGATCCGGGACGGCGTGGAGGCGGGGCGATGTCCGCCGATCTTCGAGACGTAGACGACCTCCACCCCCTCGGGGACGCCGAGGTGCACGGTCTCGTGGGTGCGCTCGTACAGGTCTTCCATGAACGGGATCGCGACCTCGACGAGGCCGCGCTCGAGAGAGGCGCGCAGACCCAGTTCGAAGAGCTGACCGCTCAGGCGGTATCCCGCCGGATCCTTGTCGAGCAGCCGGACGGCGACGAGATCGGTGACGATGCGGTGCAACGTCCCCTTCGGCAATCCGGTACGCCGGCCCAGTTCGGCGAGGGTGAGGACGTGGTCGTCGGCGGTGAACGCCCACAGCACGGTGACGACCTTGCCGAGCACCGTGTTCGTGTCCACCCCGTCGCCCGGCGGGCGGGCATGCACCGGCGACTCGCGCTGTCCTTCCACGTGGCTCAGGTTAGGACACCATGCACCACACCCGGGACGGGCGCCCGCGCTGGCATCCTGGATGTGTGACCGAGCGCAAGCGGTGGGACCTGACGTTCGAGACATGGATCGAACGTCAGATCCGCGTGGCGCAGGACCGGGGCGATTTCGACGATCTGCCCGGTTACGGCAAACCCATCCCCGACCACGGCGACGACGATCTGTGGTGGGTGAAGAGTTATCTGGCGCGTGAGGGTCTGTCGACGGAGGCGCTGCTGCCGCCCGAACTGCAGTTGCGGCGCGAGATCGAGCGGCTGCCCGGCACGGTCGGCTCGGCGCCCAGCGAGAAGGTGGTGCGCGACATCGTCTCCGATCTCAACCGGCGGATCGCCGACTGCCTGCGTTTCCCGAGCGGCCTGCCCGTACCGATCCACAAGGTCGACGCCGAGGAGATGGTGGAGGTGTGGAAGGTCGAGCGGGCACGTCGTCGCGAGGAGGCCCGCACGGCCCTGAACTCGACGCGACCCCGGCTCGAGACGGAGTCCGAGACCGGGGTCGCGCGGAGAAGGTGGATCTTCCGGTGGTTCCGCAGGCGGAACCGGCCGGTCGTCAGGGAAGGGTGAGCGGTGCTCCGGTCGCGGCGCGCACCTGTTCCTCGGTGACGCCCGGGGCGCACTCGGTCAGGACGAGGCCGTCGGCGGTCACGTCGATCACCGCGAGGTTGGTGATGATGCGCTGCACCACGCCCTCACCGGTGAGCGGCAGCGAGCACTCCGAGACGATCTTCGGGTTGCCCTGCTTGTCGGTGTGCTCCATGAGCACGATGACCTTGCGGGCACCGTGGACGAGATCCATCGCCCCGCCCATGCCCTTGACCATCTTGCCGGGCACCATCCAGTTGGCCAGATCGCCGGTGGCCGAGACCTCCATGCCGCCGAGCACGGCGGTGTCGATGTGGCCGCCGCGGATCATGCCGAAGCTCAGCGCCGAGTCGAAGAAAGCAGCGCCGGGGTTGACCGTCACGGTCTCCTTGCCGGCGTTGATCAGATCCGGGTCGACCGCGTCGTCGGTGGGGTACGGCCCGGTGCCCAGGATGCCGTTCTCACTGTGCAGGGTCACGTGCACACCCTCGGGCAGGTAGTTGGGGATCAGCGTCGGCAGGCCGATACCGAGGTTGACGTACTCCCCCGGCGAGAGTTCCTGCGCGGCGCGCGCGGCCATCTGCGTGCGCGTCCAACCCTGTGTCTCGACAGCTGTGGTCATCTTCTACGCTCCCTTCGCGGCGCTGACGGTGCGCTTCTCGATCTGCTTGTCCTGGACACCGGTGTGCACGACCCGGTTCACGAAGATTCCCGGCAGGTGCACCTCACCCGGATCGATCTCGCCCGGCTCGACGAGTTCCTCGACCTGGGCGATGCACACGCGGCCGGCCATCGCGGCGAGCGGGTTGAAGTTCATCGCGGCCTTGTTGAACACCAGGTTGCCCTCGGTGTCGCCCTTGAGGGCGTGCACGAGCGAGAAGTCGGCGGTAATGGACTCCTCGAGCACGTACCGCTTGCCGCGGAACTCGCGGATCTCCTTCGCCGGGGATGCCACGGCGATCGAACCGTCGGCGTTGTACTTCCACGGCAGTCCGCCCTGCGAGATGGGCGTGCCGACGCCGGCGGGGGTGAAGAAGGCGGGGATGCCCGCACCACCGGCGCGGAGCTTCTCGGCGAGAGTGCCCTGCGGGGTCAGCTCCACCTCGAGCTCGCCGGAGAGGTACTGCCGGGCGAATTCCTTGTTCTCCCCGACGTACGATGCGGTGACCCGGCGGATGCGCTTGCTGCCCAGCAGGATTCCGAGGCCGTGGCCGTCGACGCCGCAGTTGTTGGAGAACACCTCGAGGTCGGTTGCCCCGGTGTCGGCGATGGCCTGGATCAGGATGTCGGGAATGCCGCACAGTCCGAATCCGCCCACCGCGAGCGTCGCACCGTCACGGATGTCGGCGACGGCCTCCGCCGCCGTCTCGAACACTTTCGTTGCCAACTCTCACCTCTCGGATTCCGGGGGAGCCGCCTGGGCTCCGCTGGACGAATCACGTCCACTGGATGAACGCGGTCACATTCTCGGCTTCTACTAAAGATCCTGCAGGTGGAGAACACAAGTGCCCGTCCGAATCTCTCTGAAATTGGTCGTTCATCGAACGGAGACGCCATATGCGTTCACTGAGTGGACGTAGAATCGAGGCATGTCGTCCGATGCACGGGGTCAACTGGTCACGCGGATCGCCGCTCTGCTGCGCACCGTCTCGTCGCACGAACCGAAAGGGGTGACGACCTCGGAGGTCGCCCGCAGCACCGATCTCGCCCGGCCCACGGTGCACCGGCTGCTCAGCTCGCTCGCCGACGAGGGGCTCGTCGACCGGGATCCGGCGTCGGGACGCTGGGCCCTCGGACCCGAGCTCTACCTGCTGGGATCGCTCGCCTCGGTGCGCTACGACATCACCGATCTCGCGGGCGACGTGCTGCGCGATCTGGCGCGCGCGACCGGCGAGAGCGCCTTCCTCTCCGCGCGACGGGGCGACGAGACCGTGTGTCTGGCGATGGAGGAGGGCAGCTTCCCGCTGCGTTCGCACGTGCTCCACATCGGGATCCGGTTCCCGCTCGGGGTGGCGTCGGCGGGGCTGGCGATCCTCGCGCACATGCCCGACCAGGAGATCGAGGCGTATCTGTCGCGGGCGGATCTCACGGAGAACTGGGGGCCGGACCATGCGCGACCCGCACTGGAGAAGCGCATCGAGGCGACACGGCTGGCCGGCTACGCCGTCAATCCGGCGCTGATCGTCGAGGGCAGTTGGGGAATGGGCGCCGCGGTGTTCGATCACCGCGGCGCCCCGACCTGGGCGTTGAGTCTGACCGGCGTGGAGAGCCGGTTCCGGCCCGATCGTGTGCCCGAACTCGGTGAGGCGCTGCTCGACAGCGCCCACCGTCTCACTCAGTTGTTGCGTCACCGTCCCCGGTGACGCGCGGTCATGCCGAGGCGGCAGCCGACGCGCGCTGCAGCACGCGCTCGGCGTGACGCAGCACCGGGGCGTCGACCATCTTCCCTTCGAAATCGAAGACGCCGCGCTCCGATTCGGCGGCCTCGAGGACACGTCGCGCCCACGCCTCCTCCTCGGGGGTGGGCGCGTACGCCCGGCGGACGACGTCGACCTGGCTCGGGTGGATCGACACCTTGATGTCGAATCCGACCGCCACGGCGTCGAGGGCCTCCTCGTGGAGACCGTCGGTGTCCTTGATGTTCAGGTACACCGAGTCGAGCGCCCAGCGGGCGTGACCCTTCGCGGCGAGCAGGGTCACCGACCGGGCGTGTTGCGCGACCGCGCGGTACGTCCCGTCGGCGCGGCGGCTCGCGTTGCCACCGAGTCCGGCGACGAGATCCTCGGCACCCCACATCATTCCGAGTGTGTTCTCGGCGACGGCGATGTCTTCGACCGCGAGCACCCCGAGGGGCGACTCGATGAGCGCGACCACCTCGAGCGGTGCGAGCGAGCGCACCTCGTCGCCGCTCTCGCATTTGGGCAGCATGACCCGCGTGTACGACGTGCGGCGCAGCGCCTCGAGATCGGCCTCGTGGTCGGCCGTGCCCACCGGGTTGACCCGCACCACGGTGCGTTCGGGGTCGAGCGGCGTGGCGATCAGTGCCTCACGGGCGGCCTGCTTGTCGGCCGGTGCGACGGCATCCTCGAGGTCGATGATCACCACGTCGGAACGTTCGGCGGCCTTGGCGTAGCGCTCCGGGCGATCGGCGGGACAGAAAAGCCATGCGGGGCCGGGGAGTTCCCAGGTCATGTCGTGGGCCTCTTCTGGACGAGGGTCTTGCGCACGGCGACGGCGACGACATCGCCGTGCTGGTTGCGACCGGTGTGCTCGAGGGTGACGATGCCCTCCCCCGGCCGGCTCTTCGACTCGCGCTTGTCGACGATCTTCGTCTCGGCGTAGAGCGTGTCGCCGTGGAAGAGCGGCTTGGGGAAGGAGATCTCGGAGAATCCGAGGTTCGCGACGATCGTGCCCTGCGTGAGCTGGGCGACCGACAGTCCCACGATCGTCGAGAGCGTGAACATCGAATTGACCAGACGCTCACCGAAACTGGTCTCGGCGGCGTAGGCGGCGTCGAGGTGCAGCGCCTGCGTGTTCATCGTCTGCGTCGTGAACAGCGTGTTGTCGGCCTCGGTGATCGTGCGGCCGGGGCGGTGCTCGTAGATCGCGCCGAGTTCGAATTCCTCGAACCACAGGCCGCGCTGGACGATCCGCTTCTCCACGGTGGTGTCGGTTTCGCTCACAGTCCCAGCTCCCGTCCGATGAGCATGAGCTGCACCTCGGTGGTGCCCTCACCGATCTCGAGGATCTTGCTGTCGCGGTAGTGGCGCGCCACGGCGTATTCGTTCATGAAGCCGTAGCCGCCGTGGATCTGCGTCGCGTCACGCGCGTTGTCCATCGCGGCCTCGGACGCGACGAGCTTGGCGACCGCGGCCTGCTTCTTGAACGGCTTGCCGGCGAGCATCGCGGCGGCGGCGTCGTAGTAGGCGGTGCGTGCTGCGTGCGCACGCGCCTCCATGCGGGCGATCTTGAAGGCGATGGCCTGGTTGTTG
The DNA here is from genome assembly GCF_048381395.1 of Rhodococcus shunpengi. Taxonomy (NCBI): domain Bacteria; kingdom Bacillati; phylum Actinomycetota; class Actinomycetes; order Mycobacteriales; family Nocardiaceae; genus Rhodococcus; species Rhodococcus shunpengi. The sequence goes on along the minus strand of NZ_JBLWIU010000012.1, from coordinate 465,337 downwards.
CCGATCGGGCTGCCGAATGCCTCGCGTTCCTTGGCGTACTTCACCGATTCGTCGACGCAGCCCTGCGCGGCGCCGGTCGACAGCGCGGCGATCGCGATGCGGCCCTCGTCGAGGATGCGCAGGAAGTTGGCGTAGCCGCGGCCCCGCTCGCCGAGGAGGTTCTCCTCGGGCACCCGCACGTCGGCGAAGGTGAGCGGATGTGTGTCGGAGGCGTTCCAGCCGACCTTGTTGTAGGCGGGTTCGGCGGTGAAGCCCGGCGTGGAGGTCGGCACGAGGATCGTGGAGATCTCCTTTTTGCCGTTCTCCCGCACACCGGTGACGGCGGTGACGGTCACCAGCGAGGTGATGTCGGTGCCGGAGTTGGTGATGAACTGCTTGTTGCCGTTGATGATCCACTCGCCGTTCTCGAGCTTGGCGGTGGTCTTCGTGCCTCCGGCGTCGCTGCCCGCACCCGGCTCGGTGAGACCGAAGGCGGCGAGGTTGCGACCGCTCGCGAGCTGCGGCAGCCACTCCTGTTTCTGCTTCTCGTTGCCGAAGCGGTAGATCGGCATCGCACCGAGCGAGACACCGGCCTCGAGAGTGATGGCGACGGACTGGTCGACCTTGCCGAGTTCCTCGAGTGCGAGGCACAGCGCGAAGTAGTCGCCGCCCATGCCGCCGTATTCCTCGGGGAACGGCAGGCCGAACAGGCCCATCTCGGCCATGCCCTGCACGACCTCGTAGGGGAACGAATGCTCGGCATCGTGCTTGGCCGCGACCGGCGCGACCACCGTGCGGGCGAAGTCCGCGACGGTCTTGCGCAGCTGCTCGTACTCGTCGGGAAGTTGGCCGGTGGCCAGGTATTCCGTCATGACTGTGCCTCTTCCGTGTCGGCGTGCGGGGTGACCCGCGCGAGAAGTTGATCGACCTTGACCTGCTCACCGGCGGCCGCGAACAGTTCGACGGTGCCGTCGATGGGGGCGGTGAGCGAATGTTCCATCTTCATGGCCTCGACGACGACGAGCGTCTGCCCGGCCGTGACGGTGTCGCCGGATGCGACGGACACCGCGATGACGGCGCCGGGCATCGGGCTGGTGATGTCGGCGTCGCCGGCGTGCGCGTCGTCGCCGCGCACCGATGCCTCGCGCACCTCGCGGACGGCGACGCTGCCGTGGCCGTCGGAAAGCCAGACCGCACCGTCGGATTCGCCGACGCGGTAGCTGTGACGCCGGCCGTCGAGCACGACCGCCAGATCGGAGCCGTGCAGCACGGCGCTGAACCGGTAGGTCTCGCCGTCCTCGACCTCGGCGACACCGGCCGCCGGGGTTCCGGTCAGGCGCACGTGTGCGGTGCGGTCGCCGGAGGTGAGCCGCGACGTGACGGGGCGGTGGGCACCGACGCGCCATCCGTCGGGCACCGCCCACGGATCGGTGGTGTCGCCCGCCCAGCGGTCGAGCCACCGCAGGATCGCCGCGGCGACGAGCGTGGAATCGGCGGTCGTGGGGGCCGTGTAGTCGCCGACCCGGCGGTCGAGGAGTCCGGTGTCGAGCGCACCGGCCACGACGTCGTCGTCGGCGAGCAGGAACCGCACGAAGTCGACGTTGGTGACGACGCCGAGCACGGCTGTCTGTGCGAGCGCCCGGTCGAGGCGGCGCAGCGCTCCGGCGCGGTCGTCGGCGTGGGCGATGACCTTGGCGAGCATCGGGTCGTAGTCGCTGCCGACCACGGTGCCGGCGCGGATGCCGGAGTCGACGCGCACGCCGGGACCGGTGGGTTCGACGACGTCGGCGATCTCACCGCCGGTCGGGAGGAAGCCGCGGGCCGGATCCTCGGCGTAGACGCGGGCCTCGATCGCGTGGCCGGTGAGGGTGATGTCGTCCTGGGTGAAGCCGAGCGGCTCGCCGGCGGCGATGCGCACCTGCCACTCGACGAGATCGAGGCCGGTGACCATCTCGGTGACCGGATGCTCGACCTGCAGTCGGGTGTTCATCTCCATGAAGAAGAACTCGTCCGGCTTGTCGGCGGAGACGATGAACTCGACGGTGCCGGCGCCGGTGTAGTCGACGCTGCGCGCGGTGTTGCACGCGGCCTCACCGATGCGGGCGCGGGTGGCCTCGTCGAGCAGCGGCGAGGGCGCTTCCTCGATGACCTTCTGGTGCCGCCGCTGGAGGCTGCACTCGCGCTCGCCGAGGTGGACAACGTTGCCGTGCGCGTCGGCGAGGACCTGGACCTCGATGTGCCGGGGGCGCTGCACGAACCGTTCGAGGAAGAGGGTGTCGTCACCGAACGCCGACGCCGCTTCGCGACGGGCGGATTCGAGCGCGGCGGGCAGATCCTTCGGGTCCTCGACGAGGCGCATGCCCTTGCCGCCACCACCGGCGGAGGGCTTGACGAGCACGGGATAGCCTACTTCCTCGGCGCCCGCGATCAGTTCGTCGTCGCTCAGTCCGGGCCGGGAGATGCCGGGCACGACGGGAACGCCGAACTCCGACACCGCGGCCTTGGCGGTGATCTTGTCGCCCATGGTCTCGATCGCGTGGGCGGACGGGCCGAGGAAGGCGATACCGGCGGTGGCGCATGCGGCGGCGAAAGCCGAGTTCTCCGAGAGGAATCCGTAGCCGGGGTGGATGCCCTGCGCGCCGGTGGCGAGCGCCGCGTCGATGACCTTGTCGATCACCAGGTAGCTCTCGCGCGCCGCCGCGGGTCCGAGCAGCACCGCGGTGTCGGCCTCCTGCACGTGGCGGGCGTCGCGGTCGGCCTCGCTGAACACGGCGACCGAGCGGATGCCCATCGCCTTCAGGGTGCGGATGACGCGCACCGCGATCTCGCCGCGGTTGGCGACCAACACCGTGTCGATCCGAGTCGTATCAGTCATGGGTGCACTCACATCCGGAAGACGCCGTAGGAGACCGGCTCGAGCGGGGCGTTGGCGCACACCGACAGTGCCAGTCCGAGAACTTTTCTGGTGTCTGCGGGATCGATGATGCCGTCGTCCCACAGGCGCGCGGTCGAGTAGTAGGGGTTGCCCTGCTCCTCGTACTGGGCGCGGATCGGAGCCTTGAACTCCTCCTCCTGCTCGGCCGTCCAGGGCTTACCCGAGGCATCGAGCTGGTCGGAGCGCACCGTGGCCAGCACCGAGGCGGCCTGCTCGCCACCCATGACGGAGATGCGGGCGTTGGGCCACATCCACAGGAAGCGAGGCGAATACGCGCGACCGCACATCGAGTAGTTGCCGGCGCCGTACGAGCCGCCGATGACGACGGTCAGCTTCGGCACCCGCGCGCACGCGACCGCGGTGACCATCTTCGCGCCGTGCTTGGCGATACCGCCGGCCTCGTAGTCGCGGCCGACCATGAAGCCGGAGATGTTCTGCAGGAACACCAGCGGGATCGAACGCTTGTCGCACAGTTCGATGAAATGCGCTCCCTTGACGGCGGATTCGCCGAAGAGCACGCCGTTGTTCGCGATGATGCCGACCGGGTGACCATGGATGCGCGCGAAGCCGGTGACGAGCGTCTTGCCGTATTCGGCCTTGAACTCGTGGAAGCTGGATCCGTCGACCACACGGTCGATGACCTCGTGCACGTCGTAGGGGATGCGCGAGTCGGTGGGCACCACGTCGTACAGCTCGGTGGGGTCGGCCTCGGGCGGGGTGGTGGGTTCGACGTCCCACGGGCGCGGGTTGCGCGGACCGAAGGTGGAGACGATGTCGCGCACGATGCGCAGCGCGTCGCGGTCGTCCTCGGCCAGGTGGTCGGTGACGCCGGAGACCTTCGAGTGCAGGTCACCACCACCGAGTTCCTCTGCGGTGACGACCTCGCCGGTCGCGGCCTTCACCAGCGGCGGGCCACCGAGGAAGATGGTGCCCTGATTGCGGACGATGACGGCCTCGTCGCTCATGGCGGGGACGTAGGCGCCGCCGGCGGTGCACGAGCCCATGACCGCGGCGATCTGCGGAATCCCCTTGGCGCTCATGGTGGCCTGGTTGTAGAAGATGCGGCCGAAATGCTCGCGGTCGGGGAAGACCTCGTCCTGCCGCGGCAGGAAGGCGCCGCCGGAGTCGACGAGGTACAGGCACGGCAGGTTGTTCTGCAGCGCGACTTCCTGCGCCCGCAGATGCTTCTTGACCGTGATCGGGTAGTAGGTGCCGCCCTTGACGGTGGCGTCGTTCGCGACGATCACGCACTCGCGGCCGGCGACGCGGCCGATGCCGGCGATCATGCCGGCGCCGGGGCACTCGTCGTCGTACATGCCGTCGGCGGCGAGCGGCGACAGTTCGAGGAACGGGCTGCCCGTGTCGAGCAGTTCGTCGACGCGGTCGCGGGGAAGCAGCTTGCCGCGCGCGACATGCCGCTCCCGGGCTTTCTCGCTGCCGCCCAGTGCTGCGGCAGCGAGCTTGTCTCGGAGCTCTCCGACCAGCTGTTCATGCTGGTCGCGGCTGGTTGTCGAGGCCGTCTCAGCGGTTGTCACGCACACCATCCTCGGTAGATCGACTAATCGCCATTAACTGAAATCTAGGTTAGTTATGATTAACCGAGTTGTCCAGACCACACCGAGCGGAGATTTTCATGACCGAGTCCGCGATCGACGTCTCGACCGCATCGGGACGCCCGACGCGGCGTAGCCTCGCCAAGGCGGAACGCCGACGGGACCTCCTGCGTGCCGCGGCGCACCTGATCGCCGAACGCGGATTCCCCGGGGTCCGCCTCGAGGATCTCGGTGCGGCCGTGGGGATCAGCGGACCCGCCGTGTATCGGCACTTCCCCAACAAGGACGCCCTGCTCGTCGAGATCCTCGTCGAGATCAGCCGCCGCCTCCTCGCAGGTGGCACGCAGGTCGCCGAGACGACGCCCGACCCGCGCGACGCCCTCGAGGGGCTGGTCGACTTCCATCTCGACTTCGCGCTGGGCGAGCCCGATCTCATCCGCGTGCAGGACCGCGAGTTCACGTCCCTCCCCGACGAGGGGCAGCGGGAGGTGAGGGTGACCCAGCGGCGCTACGTCGAGATCTGGGTCGACGTCCTGCGCCGCATCGACCCCGCACTGCCCGAATCCGACGCGCGCACGATGGCGCACGCGACCTTCGGACTCATCAACTCGACACCGCACAGTGCCGACCCGCGTTCCCCCGAAGGCACCCGCGCGGTGCTGCGACGCATGGCACTGGCAGCTCTCGCCACGACCCCCTCGGCTCTCGCGGCAGAGCCGGCACGAACGGAGACCGCATGAGCTACTTCGAACGACTCGGCCCGACCTCCTTCCGCGCCACCGAACACGTCGGTGGGGCGTGGAACGAGGCGGAGCAGCACATCGCGCCCGCCCTCGGGCTGATCGCCCACGTCGTCGAATGCGACCGCGACGCGCGGCGCGACGACGACCTCGCGATCGGACGCCTGTCGTACGACATCCTCGGCACCGTGCCCGTCGGTCCCGTCGTCACGACCGTCGAGGTCCTGCGGCCCGGACGCACCATCGAACTGGTGGAAGCGACACTCGCCTACGACGGGCGCGCGATCGTGCGTGCGCGCGCGTGGCTGATGCAGACCGGCCCCACCGCGGAGATCGCCGGCACCACGCTGCAGCCGATCCCGTCGCCCGAGGACTGCGAACCCTGGGACCCGACGACGCTGTGGCCGGGAGGATTCATCGACTCGGTGGAGGTGCGTCGCGTCTCGACCGCACCCGGACGGGCCTCGTTCTGGGTGCGTACCGATCTTCCGCTCGTGGAGGGCGAGAAGGTCAGCGATCTCGCCGCCACGGCCGGCCTGTTCGACATCGCCAACGGCATGGCGGTGCGTGCCGATCCGAGGACGGTCGCCTTCCCCAACCTCGATCTGACCGTGCACCTGTTCGCCGAACCCCGCGGTGAATGGGTCGGCTTCGATACGTCGGTCTCGTTCGGCGCCGACGGCATCGGCCTGACGAGCACGGTGCTGCACGATGCGACCGGCCCGATCGGCACGATGTCCCAGATCCTCACGGTGCGGCCGATCTGAGCGGCCGCACCGGTCCGGAGGTCTCGGAGTCCGGTGACCTCGAGGTTCGGTGACCTCGGGGTGCGGCGCCCTCGGGGTTCGGTGGCCTCAGCTCAGCAGCGCGGACGCGAGCTGCCGGTAGCCCTCGCTCGGGAAGGTGAACGGATCCGCGGTGAGCACCTGGATGGCCACCTCGTCGGCACCGGCGGCGTAGTGCTTCTCGATGCCGGCGACGACGCTGTCGAGATCACCCCACGGGATGAGCACGTCCATCAAGGCGTCGCTGCCACCGTCGGCGAGGTCCTCGTCGGTGTACCCGAGACGACGCAGGTTGTTCGAGTAGTTCGGCAGCGCGAGATAACCGCGCATGTACTCGCGGGCGATGCCGCGCGCGACGGTCTCGTCGGTTTCGAGGACGACGGCCACCTCGGGCGCGAGCAACGGCTCCGAGCCGAGGGCCTCACGCGCGACCGCCGTGTGCTCGGGCGGAACGAAGTACGGATGGGCTCCTGCCGCGCGCTCGGCGGACAGCTTCAGCATGCGCGGGCCGAGCGCCGCGAGGACCCTGCGATCGGTGGGCACCGGCGTCGACGCCGCATCGAGACCGTCGAGGTACTCGACCATCCGGCTGTAGGGCTTGGTGTAGCTGGTGTTCTCCCGCGCGTCGACGACGGGAGCGTGACTCGTTCCGACTCCCAGCAGGAAACGACCAGGATACCGCGACTCCAGATCGGCGACCGCAGCGGCCGTGGTCTCCGGGTCGGCGTGCCAGATGCTGATGATGCCGCTCGCCAGTTCGAGCGTCGTCGTCGCCGCGAGCAGTTCCCCGTAGACGGAGGGGAAACCGTCCCGGAATCCGCCGGACGTCCACAACCGGGAGTACCCGAGCTCCTCCAGTTCGCGGGCAGCGCCGAGCGCCTGCTCGCGAACCTTCCGACCGAGCCAGAACGCGCCACCCCACACACTCACTCGTCGTGTCATGCGACCGACCCTAGTCGCGTTCCGGCACTCGGTGCAGCCGCTTCGGCCCGTGGCCGGATCGGGACGGCTCCACCGGTCGGCTACAGTTCGCATTCGGGTTCAACAGACAGCCCGTCCATACGTGTGTTCGCAGACCGACAGGTCCGGGACCGCACCGCCGTCGGGATTCGTCGCCCGTAGGCGCGAATCGGGCACGGACCGGGAAGCTGGGGTGGATGTGATCGGTTTCGTGCGTTCCGCCGAAGTCGGAGCGACGGTGCAGCGATGAGGGATCCTTCGGTTCCCGAACCGCGTATCGAGCGCATCTCCTCGCGGCTGGCCGTGCAGAGCTGGTTCCAGTTGGCGTTCGCGCTCCTCGCGGTGTTCGCCGTCGTCGGTTCGATCGTCGGCGGGATCTTCATCCAGCGCACCGTGCAGATCACCGACGAGGTGACCGAGCGGATCCAGCCGGCGATGACGCAGGCCTTCAACTTGCAGACCGCTCTGCTCGATCAACAGACCGCGGTCCGCGGGTACGCGCTCACGACCGAACCCGTCTTCCTCGGGCCGTACCGTGCGGGTCAGGAGAACCAGCAGGTCGCGCTCGATCGTCTTCGCGTGCTCCTCGCCGGGCATCCGGATCTGCTCGCCGACATCGACACGATCGAGGCCGCCGCTGCGCAGTGGCGGACGCAGTACGCAGAGCCGATCATCGAGACCGTCGTTCCCGGGGAGCCGCGTCCCGTCGATCCGGCCCTGGCCGAGCAGGACCGGCTGGCCTTCGGTGAGATCCGGTCGATGTTCGCCCAGGAGAACAACGCTCTCTCCGATGTCCTGGCGGAGGACCTCGACGAACTCGCGGAGTCCCGCACCATCCGCAATTCGGTGTTGATCGCGATGGTGATCACGTTCATCCTCACCGGTCTCGCCACGGTGGTTCTCGTCCACAACCTCGTCGCCGTGCCGCTCGCAAGGCTTCGCCGGGCCAGCCGCCGGGTCGCGCTGGAGGAGAACTTCTACCAGCACATCTACCCCCAGGGACCGAAGGACATCCGGGCACTCGCCCTCGATGTCGAGACGATGCGCGGTCGTATCGCGGACGCGTTGGCGGACTCCCGGAAGCAGCAGACCCTGCTCGCGAAACAGACCGAGGATCTCGATTCCCAGGCCGAGGAACTCCGCCGCTCGAACACCGAACTCGAGCAGTTCGCCTACGTCGCATCGCACGACCTGCAGGAACCGCTGCGGAAGGTCGCGTCCTTCTGCCAGTTGCTCGAGAAGCGGTACGGCGACGTCCTCGATGATCGGGGACGGCAGTACGTGGAGTATGCCGTCGACGGCGCGAAGCGGATGCAGGTGCTGATCAGCGATCTGCTCGCCTTCTCCCGGGTCGGACGCGTTCACGACGCCTACGTCCGGGTCGACCTCGGCCGACCGCTCGAGAAGGCGTTGTTCAACCTCTCTGCCTCCATCGAGGAGTCACAGGCGCAGATCGAACGCCCCGACGACCTCCCCGAGCTCACCGGCGACCCCACTCTGCTGACGATGCTGTGGCAGAACCTGGTCGGCAACGCCATCAAGTTCCAACATCCCGATCGCACCCCGGTGATCAGGATCGAGTGCGAAAAAGTCGAGGACGAGTCGGACGGTCCGCAGTGGCACTTCTGCGTCACCGACAACGGCATCGGGATCGACAGCGAGTACGCCGAGAAGGTGTTCGTCATCTTCCAGCGGCTGCATCCTCGCGACGATTACCAGGGCACCGGTATCGGACTGGCGCTGTGCAAGAAAATCGTCGAGTATCACGCGGGAAGAATCTGGATCGACACCGAGTACGGCGATACTCATACCGAGGGCACTCGAATCTGCTTCACCCTCGGAACCGCATCACGCCCCGTCGAGCAGAAGCAGGGGACCACGGCCTGAGGAGCACGATCGTGACATATCCCCCTGCCCGACCGGTGGACGTCCTGTTGGTCGAGGACGATCCCGGCGACGAGCTGATGACCCGTGAAGCATTCGAGGACAACAAGATCGGCAACGCCCTCCACGTCGTCCGCGACGGGGCGGAAGCACTCGACTTCCTGTACCGCCGGGGCGACCACGAGGGCGCGCCGCGCCCGGATCTGATCCTGCTCGATCTGAACCTGCCGAAGTACGACGGCCGGCAGGTGCTGACGAAGATCAAGTCCGATCCGGAACTGTCCGACATCCCGATCGTGGTGCTCACGACCTCGTCGGCCGAGGAGGACATTCTCCGCAGCTACAAGCTGCACGCCAACGCGTACGTCACCAAGCCGGTCGATCTCGACCAGTTCATCGGTGCCGTGAAGCAGATCGACGAATTCTTCGTGCAGGTCGTGCGGCTACCGCGTCGCGGACGCTGACGAGAAGCTCCGCGGCGCGGCTCCGGCCGAACCGTCAGGACAGGATGCCGAAGATCGCGACCACGAAGATGATCACGATCACCGCGACGGCGAGCAGCGTGAGCCACCCGCTGATGGGGAACCGCTTCCTCGTGTCGGGTTCCGGGGCGGACAGCCCGGACGTCGTCCCCGAATCGGGGGGCGTCGATCCGGGCGCTACGCCACCGCCGGGTTCCAGATCCGGGGTACGTGCAGGGTCGGGATCCTGGTTTCCATGATGTTCGGGGTCCGACGTGGTCACCTGACCTCCTTCTGTGCGGCTGCGCTCCCGTGGAGCGGCCGCAGACGTGTGTCGCGGTGAATTCGGTTCTACGGCGACATACCTCTCCCCCGCACTCCGCAAACCCCGCACTCCGCAAACCTGCCTTCTGCGGCAGGCGACCTCTTCCGGTCCGGCGTTTGCCCGCTCCGAGCGCGGGTAGGCATCGAGGGACACGTGCCGGGTACGACCCGACATTCCTGCACCCGAGGAGCCGAGGAGCGACATGAAGGCAGTGACATGGCAGGGGCGCCGCAACGTGAGCGTCGATACGGTGCCCGATCCGACGATCCAGGAGGCCGGTGACGCCGTCATCCGCGTCACCACCACCAACATCTGCGGCTCCGACCTGCACCTGTACGAGGTGTTGGGAGCCTTCATGACTCCTGGCGACATCCTCGGTCACGAACCGATGGGCATCGTCGAGGAGGTCGGCTCCGGCGTCACGAAACTGAAGCCCGGCGACCGGGTGGTGATCCCCTTCCAGGTGTGTTGCGGCCAGTGCTTCATGTGTTCCCACGGCCTGCATTCGCAGTGCGAGACCACGCAGGTCCGTGAGGAGGGCACCGGTGCCGCGCTGTTCGGCTATTCGAAGCTCTACGGCAGCGTGCCCGGCGGGCAGGCCGAATACCTGCGCGTCCCCCATGCCGACGCCACCCACATCAAGGTCCCGGAAGGGCCGGCCGACGACCGTTTCGTCTACCTCTCCGACGTGTTGCCCACCGCGTGGCAGGCCGTCGAATACGCGGAGATCCCCGACGGTGGGAGTGTCACGGTGCTCGGCCTCGGCCCCATCGGTGAGATGGCCGCGCGCATCGCGGCGCACAAGGGTGCCCGCGTGATCGGCGTGGACATGGTCCCCGAGCGACTGGCCCGCGCGGCCTCCCGCGGCATCGAGGTCGTCGATCTGCGCGAGGTCGACAACAACCCCGGCGACATGATTCGTGACATGACGAACGGGCGCGGTACCGATTCGGTGATCGACGCCGTGGGTATGGAGGCGCACGGCTCACCCGTCGCGAAGCTCGCCCAGAGTGCCGCCGGTTTCCTGCCGTCGGCAATCGCCGAGCCGTTCATGGAGAAGGCCGGAGTGGACCGTCTCCACGCGCTGTACACCGCGATCGACGTCGTGCGGCGTGGTGGTGCGGTCTCGCTGAGCGGCGTGTACGGCGGGGCGGCAGATCCGATGCCGATGCTCACCCTGTTCGACAAGCAGATCCGTCTCCACATGGGTCAGGCCAACGTGTTGAACTGGGTCCCGGAGATCCTGCCGCTCCTGACCGACGAGGATCCGCTGGGGGTCGACGACTTCGCGACCCACCGCCTCCCGCTCGACGACGCACCGCACGCGTACGAGATCTTCCAGAAGAAGCAGGACGGCGCCATCAAGATCTGTCTGAAACCGTAGTGGACGCAGCCGAACCGGGCCCGGGAATCATCCCGGACCCGGTTCGTCGTAGCGGTTCACTTCTCGATCGCGGCCTGGCCGTTCGTCTCCGCGTCGATCACGGAGATCTTGCGGGGCTTCGCCTTCTCTGCGACCGGAATCGTCAGGCGCAGAACACCACCGCGATACTGTGCTTCGATCCGATCGGTGTCGAGAGTGTCACCGAGGAACAGCCGACGAGTGAAGACGCCTCGCGGCCTCTCGGTGGAGACGAATTCCTTGTCCCGGTCGACTTCCGGACGTTCCGCGCGCACGGTGAGCACGTTGCGTTCGACATCGAGGTCGATCGAGTCGGCGTCGACGCCCGGAAGGTCGAACTCGGCGACGAAACGGTCGCCTTCTCGCCATGCATCGAGCGGCATCACCGCGGGCCGTGCCATGGTGCCGAGCACCTGCTGCGTGAAACGATCGATATCGCGGAAGGGGTCGGTGCGCATCAACATCGGTCTGTCACCTCCGACTGTCCGGCCGTTCGTGACGGCCACACTCTGTTTGATTATCTGTGTCTGTAGACACAGATTTATTATGGCCCTGTGATAAGGTTCGGTCAAGGCTGCGGGTGACCGCGGCGCGACCCGAGAACCCCGACTCCGGAGGAAACGATGACGCCAGATCCGTTACGCGCCCGGCGCGGGGTCTACGGCATCTCGGTGGCCGCCGAACTGTCGGGACTCGACCCGCAGACCCTGCGCCTGTACGAACGCCGAGGGCTGCTGAACCCCGAACGCACGGCAGGCGGAACGCGCCGCTACAGCGACAACGATCTCGAGATCGTCCAACGGATCGTCGAACTGGTGGGCTCCGGAATCAATATCGCCGGAATCGCCCGGATCCTCGAACTCGAGGCGAACAACGCGGCCCTCAGGGAGGACAACGACCGTCTGCGCTCCACTCTGGACAGCAGACCCCCTCCCCCGCCGCATACTTCCTAGACCTCCTCTACCTGCGCAAACAGCAGAAAGACCGGGCCGGTTCAGGAGAACCGGGCTAAGATTCAAGAACGCCTCAGAGGTGCGTAGGAGTGCGTCCGCCAAGTGACGCACCGATAGCAATAAGGGGTGACCTCAGTGCGCAATGCACAGCACGATTCACCGAATATCGGACAGGGACAGCAGGACACGGTATTCCGGCCTAATCACATCGCAGACGACACGATCCGCTGGCCCGATCCGAGCCCGCTGGACGGATGGTGGGCCCGCGTCATGGGCAAGTCGGTTCCCTGAGAGGAACCGGCACGATCCGACCATTCCACGACATCGATTCGCGGATACCGAGTTATTGATCGAGTTATTGATATCGAGGTGGACATGATGCCGCACCGCGACCCGCTCTCCGGTGGCCGGTGGGTCTTCCGTTGCGACCATTGCGATCACTGCTACCGCACTGCCGCACAGAGCAAACTGCAGGCAGAGCTCTATGCCCAGATGAACGGCTGGGCCACCCATCCGACGACGTTGTGCCCCGGATGCGCAACACTGTTCACCGGCGAGTTCGCGCCGCTCGCGCACGCCGACGGTTGAGCCGATAGTTGTCGCAGTCGCCGGTCGGGAGGCGGGGGAGCATCTAGGCTCGCTTCATGACCGGCGACGCGACGCGTATCGATTCACCCGAGAAACTCTCGGCTGCTCTCGAGACCACGGGATATCTCGCCGACGATGGACTGGCGACCGTCGTCTTCCTTGCGATGCGTATGGGCCGGCCGCTCTTCTGCGAAGGCGAACCCGGAACCGGGAAGACTTCGCTCGCAGCGGCTCTCGCTCAGTCCCTGGATCTGCCGATGGTCCGGTTGCAGTGCCACGAGGGCATCGACGCCTCGCAAGCCCTCTACGACTGGGATTTTCCCCGGCAGTTGCTCCATCTGCGCTCGCTCGAAGCGGCGAGCGACGGTGTGCTCGATGCGGATACCGCCGAGCGTTCCCTCTACACGGAGCGTTACCTCCTCGTCCGCCCGTTGCTGCAGGCGCTCACCGACTCGCCGTGCGTGCTGCTCGTCGACGAGATAGACCGCGCCGACGACGAGTTCGAGGCCTTCCTGCTCCAGCTACTCGACGAGAACGCGGTGACGATCCCCGAACTGGGCGAGATCCGCGCGGAGGTCCCACCGCTGGTGGTGCTCACCTCCAACCGGACCCGTGAGGTGCACGACGCGCTCAAGCGCCGCTGTCTGTACCACTGGGTGGAGCATCCCGATCTCGAACGCGAAGTCGCGATCCTGCAGCGGCGATTGCCCGGTCTGGGGCACCCGCTCGCCGAGCAGATCGCCCACGCGGTGCGCTCGCTCCGCGAACAGGACCTCCTGAAGCCCCCGGGGATCGCCGAATCCCTCGACTGGGCGCGCGCACTGATCGCCCTCGACCGCGACGTCCTCGACGCGGCGACCGCCGCGGCGACACTCGGTGCCGTACTGAAGTACCGCGAGGACATCGACCGGGTCACCCGCGCCGGACTCGACCTCTCGAGCGCCGGATGACGACCGCCCCCGGTCCGGTCGTCGGGCTGGCCGGCTTCTGCCGCGCCCTCGCTGCCGCCGGTCTGCCCGTCGCCCTCGATGCCACCGCTACCTATCTCGACGCCCTCGCACACGTCGACGTCGGGGATCCCGTCCAGGTCTACTGGGCGGGCCGCGCGACGCTGTGCCGCACCCCGGACGACACGGCCCGCTACGACGCGACCTTCGTCCACTGGTTCGGCGACACCGTCCCCACCGGCTCGCGCACCCACGGGCAACGCACCCGCACCGCACGGATCGCGGCGCTGTCCCGCGGCGAGGGCGCCGACGGCGACTCCGGCGACGACGCGCCACGACTGCAGGTCGCGGCGGACGACACCGACGTCCTCCGGCACCGCGACGTGGCCGAACTGACGACCGCCGAACGCGCTCACCTCGCCGAACTGCTCGCGCGGCTGCAGCCCCGTCCCCCGACGCGCCGGGGACTGCGGTCGAAGTCCTCCCGCCGCGGGCCGGTGGACCCGCGGCACACCCTGCGCGACATGCTGGCGAGCGGAGGCGAACCCGTCCGGCCGCGGCACCGTGCACGGGCGACGAGACCGCGCCGGGTGGTGCTGCTGATCGACGTGTCCGGTTCGATGAGTCCCTACGCCGACGCGCTCCTGCGGTTCGCGCACGTCGTCACGCGTGCCGCACCGTCGTCCACCGAGGTGTTCTCCCTCGGCACGCGGCTGACCCGCCTGTCGCGGGCGCTGCGTGCCCGCGACCCGCAGATCGCGCTCGCCGGGGCCTCGCGTGCGGTTCCCGACTGGGCGGGTGGGACACGTCTCGGCGACACGCTCGGTGCGTTCCTGGACCGTTGGGGGCGAAGGGGTTTCGCGCGCGGCGCGGTGGTGGTGATCTTCTCCGACGGCTGGGAGCGCGGCGACGCCTCGCTGCTCGGGGAACGCATGGCGCAGCTGCATCGCCTCGCGCACCGCGTGCTGTGGGTGAACCCGCACGCCGGCAGCGCCGGATACGAACCGATCCAGTCGGGTATCTCCGCGGCCCTGCCGCACATCGATCGTCTGCTCGCGGGACACAGCCTCGCGACACTGGAAGAACTTCTCGAGGAGGTTCGGCGTGCGTGAAATTCTGGACGAGCTCGACCGGCGGTACCGGGACGGGGAGGCCGTCGCGGTGGGCACCGTGGTCTCGACCTTCCGTTCGGCGCCCCGGGGACCGGGTGCATCGATGCTGGTCGCGCAGGACGGCACCGTCACCGGCAGCGTCTCGGGCGGATGCGTCGAAGGCGACGTCTACGAACTCGGCCGGTCCGTCATCGACAGCGGGCAGCCGGTGCTGCAGCGTTACGGGGTCTCCGACGACGACGCGTTCTCCGTCGGCCTGACCTGCGGCGGCATCATCGACGTCTTCGTCGAACGGATCGACGCCGCGTCCTTCCCCGCCTTCACCGACCTGCTCGGCTCCGTCCGCGCGGGCGAACCCGTCGCGCTCGCGACCGTCACCGCCCATCCCGACCCGGCGGTACGGGGACGACGGATGGTCGTGTGGCGCGACCGCGCCGACGGCCGGCTCGCCTCGTCCCGCATGCACGACGCCGTCGTCGACGACGCGCGCGGCCTGCTCGAGGTTGGACGCTCGGGCACCCTCCGCTACGGCACCGACGGTGAGCGTCGCGGCGAGGGGATGTCGGTGTTCGTCAACGTCTTCCAGCCCCCACCGCGGCTGATCGTGTTCGGGGCGATCGACTTCGCGTCGGCGATGGCCCGGCTCGGCTCGTTCCTGGGTTACACGGTGACCGTGTGCGACGCGCGTGGAGTGTTCGCCACCGAGGCCCGCTTCCCCGGCGCCCACGAGGTGATCGTCGACTGGCCGCACCGCTATCTCGCCGCCGAGGCCGAGGCCGGACGCGTGGACGCCCGCACCGTCATCACGGTGCTCACCCACGACCCGAAGTTCGACGTACCGCTCCTCGAGGTCGCGCTACGGCTCGACGTGGCCTACGTGGGAGCGATGGGGTCGCGCCGCACGCACGACGACCGGATGGAGCGTCTGCGGGAGACGGGACTGACCGAGGAGGAACTGGCACGCCTGTCGTCGCCGATCGGCCTGGACCTCGGGGCCCGCACCCCGGAGGAGACGGCGGTGTCGATCGCCGCCGAGATCATCGCGCTGCGCTGGGGTGGAGGCGGCGGCCGCCTCGCGGAGACACGCGGACCGATCCATGCCCACGAGGAGCACATCGGCGCTCAGAAGTACTGAGCACCACCGTCGATCGCGAAGCTCTGGGCGGTGACGAAGGCGGACTCGTCGGACGCGAGGAAGGCGACCATGTTCGCGATCTCGTCCGCCTCGGCCATGTACTTGTTCAGGAAGGGCATGGTCATGCCGCCGAGCCGGGGGTTGCTCTCGGCCGTCTGCGCGATGCGTTCGCGCATCGAACCCGATCCCATGGGCGTGTTCACCGCGCCCGGATGAATGCTGTTGACCCGGATGTCGTGCTGTCCGAGTTCGGCGGCGAAGGCCCGCGCCATCCCGACGAGGGCGTGCTTGCTGGTCGTGTAGTGCACCATGAACGGCTGCAGCTTCACGCCGGCGAGCGAGCTGGTCACGACGATCGAACCGCCGCCGCGGGCGATGAGGTACGGGGCGGCCGCGGTGATCGTGTTCCACACACCGGTGACGTTGATGTCGAGGGTGTCGCGGAAGCTCTCGGAGGTGATCTCGTCCCACGTCTGCGGGATGCAGATCCCCGCGTTGGCGACCACGACGTCGAGACCGCCGAACTGCGCGACACCCTCTTCGAGCACCGCCTTCGTACCGTCGAGATCGCGGACGTCGCACTGCACCAGATGCGCCTTCGCGCCCTCCGCCTCGACCAGCCGGCGCGTCTCGTCGAGGTCCCCGACCGTGGGGGAATCGTAGGGAACACCCGGCAGCGGACCGGCGAGATCGATACCGACGATCTGCGCACCCTCCTGCGCGAGCCGGACCGCGTGGGCGCGGCCCTGACCACGCGCGACTCCGGTGATGAAGGCGACCTTGTCCTCGAGGCGACGGGTCATGCGGTTCCTCTCGTGGCGGCTTCCGCCTCCGATCGACGCGAGCACGAAGGCGATTTCGGCGATTCGGGTCCTTTCTACGCGCGATATGCAGCAGAGTGTCAGTGATCTGTATCACTGCGCTACGCGAGGTACTTGGAGGACCGATGCGCATCACTGTCACCGTAGACGGAACGCAGTACACGGACGACGTGGAACCGCGACTGCTTCTCGTCCACT
The DNA here is from genome assembly GCF_048381395.1 of Rhodococcus shunpengi. Lineage (NCBI taxonomy): Bacteria > Bacillati > Actinomycetota > Actinomycetes > Mycobacteriales > Nocardiaceae > Rhodococcus > Rhodococcus shunpengi. The sequence continues at coordinate 448,559 of NZ_JBLWIU010000012.1, read as the reverse complement.
ACCTCAGAGATCGACTCGGGAAGGTGGGCACGGTGGTCGGCTGCGACACGAGCAACTGCGGCGCCTGCACCGTGTTGCTCGACGACCACAGCGTCAAGTCGTGCTCGGTGCTCGCGGTACAGGCCGACGGACACGCGGTCACCACCGTCGAAGGGCTCTCCACGAACGGCAGCCTGCATCCGGTCCAGGAGGCGTTCCGCGAGAAGCACGCCCTGCAGTGCGGCTTCTGTACGCCCGGGATGATCATGGCGACCATCGACCTGCTCTCCGAGAACTCCGATCCGAGCGACGAGGACGTCCGGCACGGCCTCGAAGGAAATCTGTGCCGCTGCACCGGATACCAGAACATCGTGGCCGCTGCGCGTGACGCCGCCCAGCGACTGCGCGAGAACCCGGCCGCCACGCAGGAGGTATGACGATGACGAGCACCGTGGATCCCACCACCGACGAGGGAACCGGCGAATCCGAACTCGGCCGGGCACGCCGCCGCAAGGAGGACGAACACCTCATCACCGGCCGCACACGCTGGACCGACAACATCGTGCTCCCCGGGATGCTGCACGCCGCGATCCTGCGCAGCCCGGTCGCGCACGCCCGCATCACCGGCCTCGACGTCTCCGAGGCCCGGGGCAAGCCGGGGGTCGTCGCCGTCTACACGGGTGCCGACCTCGCCGAGGAGCAGGGCAGCCTGCCGTGCGCGTGGCCGATCACCGAGGACATGAAGACCCCGAACGCCCCGGCCCTCGCAGTCGACACCGTGCACTTCGCGGGTGAAGCCGTCGCAGTCGTGGTGGCCCGCAGCGCATACGAGGCCCACGACGCCCTCGATGCGATCGATGTGGACTACGAGGACCTGCCGGTCGTGCTCGATCTCGAGAGCGCGGCGCAGGACGGCGATCTCGTCCACCCCGATCTCGGCACCAACGTCAGCGCGACGTGGGTGTTCGACTCCGCCGAGGCCGGTAGCGGTGGCAACGTCGAGGACGCGATCCGCGACGCGGAGGTGATCGTCGAACGGACCTTCCGGCAGCAGCGGCTCATCCCCGCTTTCATGGAACCGCGGTCGGTCGTCGTCGACCCCACCGCCTCGCAGATCACCATGTGGTCGGCCACCCAGGTCCCACACGTGCTGAAGCTGATGCTCGCGATGACACTCGGTCTCCCCGAGCACAAACTGCGCGTCATCGCTCCCGACGTGGGCGGCGGTTTCGGTGGCAAGCTGCAGGTCACCCCGGAGGAGGTGCTCACGCTCCTCATCGCGCGTCGCCTGCACAAGCCCGTCAAGTACACCGAGACGCGCAGCGAGTCGATGCTCGCCGCGCACCACGGCCGCGACCAGGTCCAGAAGCTGACCCTCGCCGCGCGCCGCGACGGCACCGTCACCGGCCTGAAAGTGGAACTGCTCGCCGACATGGGCGCCTATCTGCGTCTCGTCACCCCGGGTGTGCCGATCCTCGGCGCATTCATGTTCAACGGCATCTACAAGTTCGACTCGTACCGGTTCGCGTGCACCAACGTGTTCACCAACAAGGTGCCCACCGACGCCTACCGCGGCGCCGGACGCCCCGAAGCCACCTTCGCGATCGAACGCATCATGGACGAGCTCGCCGTCGAACTGTCCATGGATCCCCTCGAGCTCCGCGAGAAGAACTGGATCAAGCACGAGGAGTTCCCGTTCGACACCGTCGCGGGTCTGACCTACGACTCGGGCAACTACGAGGCCGCGACCGCCAAGGCACGAGAGTTGTTCGACTACGACGCATTACGACGCGAACAGGCCGAACGACGCGAGCGCAACGACCCGGTGCAGCTCGGTCTCGGGGTCTCCACGTTCACGGAGATGTGCGGCCTGGCCCCGTCGCGGGTGCTCGGTTCGCTCTCCTACGGCGCCGGCGGCTGGGAGCACGCCGCGATCCGCATGCTCCCGACCGGCAAGGTGGAGGTCGTCACCGGTTCGTCCGCCCACGGTCAGGGCCACGAAACGGCGTGGAGTCAGATCGTCGCCGACCGGCTCGGAATCCCGTTCGAGGACATCGAGATCCTGCACGGCGACACGCAGAGTTCACCGCGCGGTCTCGACACCTACGGTTCCCGCTCACTCGCCGTCGGCGGCATCGCTGTCGTGAAGGCCGCCGGGAAGGTGGTCGCCAAGGCCCGGCCGATCGCCGCACACCTGCTCGAATGTTCCGAGGACGATCTGGATTTCGAGGCAGGACAGTTCCGTGTGAAGGGCACCTCGAAGTCCGTCGGGCTCACCGACGTCGCGCTCGCGGTGTTCGCCGCGCACGACCTGCCCGACGGTGTCGAACCGAACCTCGACTCCGAGGCGACCTACGATCCCGACAACTTCTCGTTCCCGCACGGCACCCACCTGTGCGCGATCGAGGTCGACACCGAGACGGGGCACGCGCGAATCCGCAAGTACGTGTGCGTCGACGACGTCGGCCACGTCGTGAACCCGCTCATCGTCGAGGGTCAGGTGCACGGCGGACTCGCCCAGGGCATTGCCCAGGCCCTGTACGAGGAGGCGGTGCACGACGAGTCGGGCACGTTGCTGAGTTCGTCGTTCGCGGAGTATCTGCTGCCCACCGCGGTGGATCTGCCGCCCTTCGTCACCGATCGCACCGACACCCCGGCACCCGGTAATCCGCTGGGTGTCAAGGGTGTCGGCGAGGCAGGAACCATCGCCTCCACCCCGGCCGTCGTCAATGCCGTACTCGATGCGGTCCGGCCGTTCGGCGTCACCGACGTCGAGATGCCCTGTACACCGATGCGGATCTGGCACGCGCTCCGCGACGCCCGAGGAGGCACGAAATGATTCCGGCTCCGTTCGACTACGTCGCCCCCTCGAGCGTCGACGAAGCGGTCGCCGCGTTGACGGAGGCAGGTGAGGACGCGAAGGTCATCGCCGGTGGGCAGAGCCTCATGCCCGTCCTGCGACTGCGGATGGCGGCACCGACCGTGCTCGTCGACCTCGGCAGGATCCCCGAACTGCGGGGCATCCGCGACGACGGCGACGCCCTGGTGATCGGCGCGACCACCACCCACCACGACGTGCTGCACGACCCGCTCGTCGCGGAGCACGCACGGTTGCTGGCCGAGGCGACGGCGACCGTCGCCGATCCTCAGATCCGGCACCGCGGCACGTTCGGCGGGGCGCTCGTGCACGCCGATCCGGCCGGAGATCTCGCCGCGCCGGCCGTGGCGCTCGAGGCGACCTTCACCGTGGCGGGTCCGTCAGGGCGTCGCACCATCGCGACGGACGACTTCTTCCAGGACTACTTCACGACCGCGGTCGAACCCGGAGAGATCCTCGTCGAGGTCCGGATTCCCAAGCACACGGGCTGGTCGGCGCGCTACCAGAAGTTCCATCGCGCGGCCCAGCAGTGGTCGATCGTCGGAGTCGCGGCGACCCTGCAGGCGTCCGGCGGCACCATCGAGCGGGCGAGGATCGCGCTCACGAACATGGCGGCCGTTCCGGTCCGGGCACGCGGCGTCGAGGAATCGCTGGTCGGCAAACCCGCGACGGCAGAGACGATCCGCGAGGCCGCCGAGCTCGCCACCGACGGCACGGCTCCCATGACCGACGGGAATGCCGACGCCGAGTATCGGAGCCACCTCGCCCGGGTACTCACCCGCCGAGCGGTCACCACTGCCTCCGGGGTCTAGGCGTTTCCACGCCGAACACCGAGATCCCGGACCACTTGTTCGGAAAGGACCTCATGCAACTCGAACACACACTGTCCGTTCCCGCCCCGGTCGACGAGGTGTGGACCGCCCTGCTGAATCCGGAGAAGGTTGCGCCGTGCATGCCGGGCGCGACGCTCACCGGGGTCGACGGCGACACGTTCACCGGGACCGTCAAGGTGAAGCTCGGACCGGTGGCGCTCACGTTCAAGGGCACCGGCGTGTACGTCGAGAAGGACGAGAGCGCCCGCCGGGCGGTCATCGAAGCCAATGCGAAGGACACCCGGGGCAACGGCACGGTGGCCGCGACCATCACCGTCACCCTCACCGGCGACGGCGACCGCACCGACGGCATCGTGAACACCGACATGAAGATCACCGGCAAGCCCGCCCAGTTCGGACGAGGGATGATCTCGGATGTCGGTGGGAAGATCCTCGAACAGTTCGCGGACTGCCTGTCGAAGAAGCTCGGACCCGAAGCGGCGGCCTCCTCCACGTCCTCCTCCTCCGCGGCGACCGCTGAGGCAGCCGAGTCGCAGCCCAACGAATCCGTGCCGGCGAGCCCGCCGCTCACCGCTGCAGGTTCGGGCGACGAGCCTGCCGGTGGAGCATTCGTCGGGCCCGGCGCCGGGGACGACGACTCCGCGCAGGCGCGGCCGAACGAGTCGGTGCCGCCCAGCCCGGTGAGCGCCTCACCGGCACCGACAATGACCTCGACGCCTCCCACGCCGTCGACGACTCCCTCCCCGGCCGCGCCCCCGCAGCCCGAGGCCGAACCGCTCGACCTCATGCAGTACGCGAAGGGATCGGTCGCGACGCGGGTCGCGCCGGTGGGAGTGATCGCGATTCTCGTCGTGGTCATCGCGGTGATCCTCCAGCGTCGATCGGGACGCTGACCCACGCCGGATCCACTCGAACGCTGCGGATCGGACCCGTCGAACGGGCCGGTTCGCAGCGTTCGTCGCTGTCAGCCCGCCTGTGCTGCGACGCGGCGACGCCCGACCGGATCGAGCTGCGCGCGGAGCCAGGCGTGCGCGGGATCCGCATCGCGCTCGGCGTGCCACACCGCGAATTCGCGCAGGGGCGGCAGCTGGAAGGTCGGTTCCAGGATGCGCAGGGACGCCGCCTCGGCGACGTGCCGGGCCATGCGCTCGGGCAGGAAGGTGATCATGCGGGTGTTCTCCAGGGCATACGGGAGAACCGCGAGGTTGCCGCTGGTTGCGCCGATCCGGGCCACCACTCCTGCACGCAGCAGCGCGCGGCCGAGGTTGGTGTCGTCGGAATACTGCGCGTAGGACAGCAGCGGGTAGCGGCCGAGCACTTCGCGCGTGAGCTTGGTGCCGGTGTACGGGTGGCCGGACCAGACCGCCCCGACGAATCTGTCGGTCAGCACGACCTGCCTCCGGCAGGTCTCGAACTCCGGGGATTCGAGGACGTATCCCGGCAGCACCGCGAGGTCGATCTCGAACCGGCGGAAGGCATCGAGACCGGCACCGTTGAACGGCAGCAGATCGAAACGGATGTTGGCCGGGGTGCTCCCCCGCACCAGCATGCGCAGAAGGGTGATCTCCGCGTAGTCGCCGGTCATGATCGTGAAGGTGCGCGAATCCGTCGCGGGGTCGAAACCGGGTGCGGCCAGCACCGAACGCTCGAGGGTCCGCAGCACCTCACGGAGCGGTTCGACGATCGCCTGCGCCCGCGCGGTGGGACGCAGTGTGCGGCCGCTCTTCACCAGAAGCGGATCGTCGAATTGCTTGCGCAACCGGGCGAGAGCCGTACTCGTGGCCGGCTGCGACATGTTCAGTCGCCGCGCCGCCCGCGTGACATTGCGTTCGGAGAGCAGGACATCGAGGACGACGAGCAGGTTGAGATCGACCCGTCGCAGATCCATGCGCCCCCCTGACATCGAAACCCGGCGGAACGGAAAATTCCGGCGGCATCGTAGCGCACGACCGTGATGTATACGCAAGGCCGAATACCAGCTATCGGACTTGGACGGCGATCTTGTGAGCGCAACGAAGTACTACCTACTCTGACCCACGTCCTGACGGCAGCGAACCGTGATTCGCCCTGGCCCGAATTTCGAAGGCGAAATTCTTTACTTGCCGAAGTCCAGTTTCGGCCGGCCGCCGACTCAGGCAGGTAGAGAGGTTCGGGGGCGAAACGTTGTGAGTCTCATAAAGAAATTCCGGCAGCACACGCCGGACAACTGGCGTCTGTGGCGCAGGATGACCGCGGTCGTCGCCGTCCCCCTCGTCGCCGCTACCCTGTACGGCTCGCTCCGCGTCTACGACCTCTACCAGGAGAACGACACCTACAGCGCCGCCGCCGAGAACGTCTCCATCCTGCCGACCCTCGCCGACTACGCCACCAGTGTCACCGGCGCCGCCGCAGCGACGATCCTGTCACTGCCCGTCGACAACGGTGCCCAGGTCGCCCGCGAATCCGCCGCGACGCTGCGCGACCACATCGACGCCAAGGATCTCGATCCGCAGATCGCGGCGATGATCAACCGCATGCTCGCCGAGGGCGAGAGCCTGCTCGACAGCGCGTCGTCGGGAACCCTGGCGCCGACCGTGGCCAGCGAGCGCGCCGAAGGATTCGTCAGCCGCGCCCAGGCTGCCTACCGCGCCATCACCACCACCACGGACGACCCCACCGTCCAGCGCGAGAGCGCGACACTTCTCGACCTGTGGGACACCCAGTGGTCCCTGCTCGACCAGGTCCTCGCATACTCCGCGCTGAGCGCCGGAACCGACGGTGCCCTGCTGATGTGGAACAACGCCCTCGGTGTCGAGTCCGCGCGACTGGCCGTCCTCCGCGACACCTTCGTCGAGAACGAGGCCGCCGACGCCTCCCGGGTCGACGGTCTGATGACCCAGCTCGAGAACCGCCGCAGCATCACGGCCAACCTCGACAACGAAGCGGGCAACGTCGCCGCCCTGCGCGGGTCGATCTTCGAGAGCCTCATGATCTACCAGGAGGAGGTCGCCGGTTCCGCGACCCGAGCCGTGACCGCCCTCGACGACCTCGCGGCCGAAGCACGCACCGAAGCCCTCAAGAACGCCATCGGTGTCGCGATCATCCTCCTGCTCGCCCTCACCCTGGCGATCGTGATCGCGATGTCGCTCGTCCGGCCGTTGCGCCGACTGCGCGACGACACCCTGCGCACCGCCGAACAGGATCTGCCCGCCGCACTCGCTGCGATCAAGGACGGCGCCGAGATCGAATCCGTCACACTGGATCCGATCCGCGTCCACACCCGCGAGGAGATCGGCGAGGTGGCGCGCGCCGTCGACAGCATGAACGAAGGTGCCCTACGCCTGGCCGGCGAACAGGCCCAGCTGCGCCGCCAGGTCAACGAGATGCTCGAAACGCTCGCCCGCCGCAACAAAACGCTCGTGGAACAGCAACTGGCGCTGATCGATTCGCTCGAACACGAAGAGCGCGACCCGACGCGTCTGCAGAACCTGTTCGCGCTCGACCACCTCGCCGCCCGCATGCGGCGCACGGGCGACTCGCTGCTCGTCCTCGCCGGTACCCGCCAGCGCCTCGGCCGCGTCCCCGACACACCGCTCGTCGACGTCCTGCGCGCATCCGTCTCGCAGGTCGAGAACTACCAGCGCGTGAACATCGGAAATGCGCCGGACGGCAATCTGGTCGGCAGCGCCGTCACCGACGTCGTCCACATGATCGCCGAGCTCCTCGACAACTCGCTGCGCGCCTCACCGCCCGAGAGCACCGTGGCGTTCGCGTTCTCCCGCGCCGTCGACGGCGGCCTCCTCCTCGAGATCGCCGACCGCGGAATCGGTATTCCCGCAGACGAACTCGCCGACATCAACATGCGGCTGGGTTCGGACGGCGAAGCCGGATCCGGTGCCGCACGGCGAATGGGTCTGTTCGTGGTCGCGCGCCTCGCCGATCGTCACGGCATCACGGTGCGTCTGCGTCCGACCTTCGACTCGTCCACCAACGCCGGCATCACCGCGAGCATCTACCTGCCGACCAGCCTGCTCAAGGGAACCGGCAGGAACCACGACGATCCGTACCGGATCGATCGGCCGCGCCGCCTGCCCGATCCCCCTTCGGAGTACGGCGAGCAGTTCCACGCCGACCCGGCATCCGGATCGCAGCCGGCGGTCGGAAGCCGTCACTCGGCACCCACCCCCGCTCTCGCGACGCCCGGGACGAGTCCGGGCATCCGACGCGGACAGCTGCACGAACGATGGGTCCCCCGCGGCGCGGGACAGTAGGCGACGCAGGCCGTGGGCGGGGCGGTCTGTCATCCTGACGGCATGACCGCTCCCCGCGTCGACGTCCACCAGCACGTCTGGCCGGCACCGTTCGTCGCGGCATTGCGGGCACGCACCCGTGCGCCGCGGCTCGTCGGATGGACGTTGTACCTCGACGGTGAGCCCCCGTACGAGGTGCGACCCGAGGATCATTCGATCGCCCGGCGGGCCGAGCTCGCGGCGCAGGACGGCATCGACCTGGCGCTGGTGTCGTTGTCGAGCCCGCTGGGGATCGAAACGCTTCCCGCGGCCGACGCCGCCGGCCTGCTCGACGCCTACCACGAGGGAGTGCTCGCGCTGCCGCACCCGTTCGGGGCATGGGCGGCGGCGTCGATCGACGATCCCGATCCCGCGGCGCTGCGCGCGGTGCTCGGGGCGGGCTGCGTCGGCCTCCAACTTCCCGCCACCGAGTTGGCGGATGCCGACGGCTACGCGCGGTGCGCCCCACTCCTCGACGAACTCGACCGCGTCGGCGCTCCCCTCTTCGTGCATCCTGGGCCCGCCGCGGCCGACCCGTCGGCTCCGCCGTGGTGGCCGGCGATGGTGTCGTACGTGGCGCAGATGCACACCGCGTGGTTCGCCTGGCACGAGTACGGGGCCCCTCGCCTCCCCGGACTGCGCGTGGGGTTCGCGATGCTCGCCGGGCTCGCTCCGCTGCACGCCGACCGGATGGCCGCGCGCGGCGGACCGGCGACGATCCCGTCGGCCGGAGTGTTCGTCGACACCTCGTCGTACGGTCCCGAGATCGTCGAGGCCGTGGCGGCCGGGCTCGGCCGCGACCGCGTCGTGCTCGGGTCGGACCGTCCGTACGCTGCACCGTTGCTGTTCGGCGACGAGCGCGACGAGCCCGTACGGCGACGCAATCCGGCCCGGTGGTTCCGAACGTCACACGAGTGAAAACCTTGACAGCGCCGCATCCGGCCGCTGAAGTGATCGGCATGCATCTTCCGGCGACCCTGCGGCATCGCAGGCTACATGTGGACTACGTCCGCATCGCCGGTGGTTTCTGTGGTTGTCGCGCCTGTCGTTGATCCCGGCCCGACCCCACTTCTTCTGCCCGGACGACCCTTCGGCCCCGTCCGGCTCCCGTTTCGAGGAACCACGATGCCTGCTGCTCTTCTGTCCACCTCCGTGCGCGTCGATCTCACCGAGATCGTCCGTGACATCGCCGCGGACGTCTCCCGCCGGCGGCCGCTCGTCCGTTTCGACGAGACCGAACGCTGGTACACCCGGCTCGCCGTTGCCGACGACTACGAAGTGTGGTTGCTGAGCTGGCTTCCCGGGCAGCGCACCGGGATTCACGATCACGGTGGGAGCGCCGGTGCGTTCGCCGTGGCACAGGGACGGGTCCGGGAGGACACCGTCGACCAGCCGTGGTCGGAAGACCTTCCCGGGCAACGCGTGACACTCTCCCGCACCCGTCTGTCGACGGGTGCCACGCGTCGATTCGACGGTCGGCACGTGCACGAGGTCGTCAACGACGGTCCCGTCCCGGCGGTGACCGTGCACGCCTATGCCCCCGCACTGGACTCGATGAGCCGATACCGCCTCGAGAGCGGCATCCTCACCCTCGCGACCTCGGAGCGTGCCGGCGACGACTGGTGATCCACTCGTGACAAATCCGGCACAGTGGGTATCCGCCGGGATAGAGTCGAAAACCGACCGTGCCGCATCCGAGGGAGCAACCCGTGAAACGCTTCGCACGCACCACCGCACTTCTCGCCGTGTACGCATTCGCCCTGGCCGCCTGTTCCGGCGGTGGAGACGAGGATCCCCTCGCCGGGGATACAGCGGACGGAGGCGCGATCGTCGTCGGTTCGGCGAACTTCCCGGAGAACGTCCTGCTCGCGGAAATCTACTCGCAGGCACTCGAGAGCGCAGGCTCCGAGGTCACCCGCCAGTTCAACATCGGCAGCCGCGAGATCTACTACGACCAGGTCGCCTCGGGTGCCATCACACTCGTCCCGGAGTACAACGGCGCACTGCTCGCCCGGGTCGATCCCGACAGCACCGCCTCGACGACCGAGGACGTCAATGAGGCCCTGTCCGAAGCCCTTCCGGACGGACTCGAGATCCTGGCCTCCGCACCCGGCGAGAACAAGGACGCCCTCGTCGTCACCGAGGAGACCGCGCAGCGCTACAACCTGGTGAGCATCGCCGATCTCGCGCCGGTCGCCGGCGAACTCGCCCTCGGCGGACCGCCGGAATTCGAGACGCGCCGGCAGGGTGTCGTGGGTCTGCGCGAGGTGTACGGGGTCGAGTTCCGCGAATTCGTCCCCACCGACACCGGTGGCCCCATCACCATCCGCGCGCTCTCGGACGGCACCGTGCAGGCCGCGAACATCTTCACCACCGATCCGTCGCTGAGCACCGAACCATTTGTGGCGCTGGAGGACCCGGAATCGATCTTCGGAGCCCAGAACGTCACCCCACTGGTGCACCGCGCCGATCTCGACGACGACGACGTCGCGAAGATCGACGCCGTGTCCGACAAGCTCACCACCGACACCCTCGTCGTCCTGGTCGGACAGGTGGTCACCGACGGCCGCGACATCGACGTCGTCGCCGAGGAGTGGCTGCAGCAGAACGATCTGAACTGACGGAAGTCGGTGCCGCGTGATCATATTCGACAACGTCGAGAAGCGATATCCCGACGGGACCGTCGCCGTCGACGGACTCTCGCTGGAGGTCCCGACGGGCACCCTGACGGTGTTCGTCGGACCGTCGGGCTGCGGGAAGACCACCTCGTTGCGCATGATCAACCGGATGGTCGAACCCTCGGGCGGGCGTGTGCTCGTCGGGGGCCGCGACGTCCGGGACGAGGATCCCCGGATCCTGCGCCGCGGCATCGGATACGTGATCCAGCACGCCGGACTGTTCCCCCATCGCACGGTGGTCGACAATGTCGCCACCGTGCCCCGACTGCTCGGCGCGAGCCGTAAGGAGGCCCGCGCGACCGCGATGGACGTGCTCACCCGGGTCGGACTCGGAAAGGAACTGGCGCAACGCTATCCGTCTCAGCTGTCCGGCGGGCAGCAGCAGCGTGTCGGTGTGGCCCGCGCGCTGGCGGCCGATCCTCCGATCCTGTTGATGGACGAGCCGTTCTCCGCGGTCGATCCCGTGGTCCGCAAGGATCTGCAGGACGAACTCCTGCGCCTGCAATCGGTGCTGGCCAAGACGATCGTGCTCGTCACCCACGACATCGACGAGGCGATCAAACTGGGCGACCGCGTGGCCGTCCTGCGACCGGGCGGGGTGCTCGCCCAGTACGCGACACCGGAGGAGCTTCTCACCTCCCCCGCCGACGATTTCGTCGCCGGATTCCTCGGCGTCGATCGCGGTGTGCGGCTCATGTCGTTCTTCTCGTCCGCCGACCTGCCGCTGCGCACCGACCCGATCGTCACCCGCGATGCCGCCGAACTCGCCGTCGGCGACGGCTGGCTTCTCGTCGTCGACGACGACGGACGCCCGACGGGGTGGCACGACGGCAGTGCCGATACGGAATTCCTGCCGGCCGGAAGGCCGTTCGTTCCCGGGCGGGATCCGCTGCGCGCCGTGCTCGACGCGGCCGTGCTCTCACCGTCGGGTCATGCCGTGGCGGTGGACGACGACGGACGTGCGCTCGGGGTGATCAGCAGCGAAGAGGTGGCCGCGGCGGTCCGCGCAGCGCACAACCACAGAGAGGCCGGCACCCCGTCTCCGCTCGAGATGCGGAAGTCGCGGTGAGCCTGCGGATTCCCGGCTATCTCGGGACGTTCTGGGAACTGCTCGGCGATCATCTCGTCATGGCGCTCGGCGCGTCGCTGCTCGGCCTCGTCCTCGCCCTGCCGCTGGGCCTCGCGTGCGTGCGGTGGCCGCGGGTGTACGCCCCGGTGCTCGCGGTCTGCAGCGTCCTGTACTCGATTCCGTCGCTTGCCTTCTTCGTCCTGCTCATCGCGTTCACCGGGATCAGCCGGACCACGGTGATTCTTCCGCTGGCCGTCTACGCCCTGGCGGGCCTCGTCCCGAACGTCGTCGACGGATTGCGTGCCGTGCCCGACAGTGTCCGCCAGTCGGCGGTGGCGATGGGATTCTCGACGCCGCGCCGGTTGCTCACCGTCGACCTGCCGCTGGCGATCCCCGCGGTCGTCGCGGGGTTGCGCGTCGCGACCGTCGCGAACATCAGCATGGTGAGCGTCGGAGCGCTCATCGGCATGGGTGCCTTCGGGGCATTGTTCACCGCGTCGGTGCAACTCGACCGGCTCGATCTGGCGATCATCGGCATCATCGCGACCGTCGTGATGGCACTGGTCGTCGACGCGGTGCTCGTGCTCGTCCAGCGTCTCACCACGCCGTGGATGCGCCGCACCTCGAAGGTGCGCCGATGACGACGCTGCTGAACTATCTGGCCGAGTACTTCGGCGACTCCGCGAACTGGTCGGGCGCGTCCGGGATCCCGACGCGACTGGCCCAGCACTTCGGCTACACCCTGCTCGCGTTCGTGATCTCCGTGCTCCTCGCGTTGCCGCTCGGTCTGTGGACGGGTCACACGGGCCGCGGCGGCGTGTTCGTGTCCCTCACGGCGAACGCCGCACGCGCCCTTCCCACCTACGGCCTGCTCGTGTTGCTGGTCGTGCTGTACGGGATCGGGCTGGTTCCGGTGATGGTGCCGCTGGTGGCACTCGCGATCCCACCCATCCTGTTGAACTCCTACGAAGGGATCCGCGGGGTCGACCCGGCGCTGACCGACGCCGCCCGCGGGATGGGGATGACCTCGTCCCAGATCCTGCTGCGGGCCCAGCTCCCGGTGGCTCTGCCGCTGATCCTCGTCGGCCTGCGCACCGCCGCAGTGCAGATCGTCGCGACCGCGACCATCGCCGCCGCGGTGAGCTTCGGCGGGGTGGGAAGGCCCATCGTGGACGGTCTCGCGCGCAGCGACTACGCCCTGGTCGTGGGCGGTGCCGCCCTCGCCGGGATCTGCTCGCTGGTGATCCTCGCGCTCTTCGCGGTCCTCGGCCGACTGCTCGTCTCACCCGGCGTTCGGGCCTCGCGCGACTAGCTCGTACGACCCCTCGGAACGCCTCCTTCGGGGCTGCAGAACGTGTCGGTGGCCCGGAGCACACTGGAGGTAGAGACGAAGTCCTATCGAGGAGGCGCAGGTGCGATGTATGCGCAACGCGAAACCTACTTCGGCTGGACGTCTCGGCGTGTACCCCTGTACGCAGCCGCGCAGCCCACGGCATCCCCGGCCACACCGGCCGCATCCGGTCCGAGCATCCGTCCCGAGGACGAGAGCGTTCCCTCGGGTGTGACGCTCGACCGCATCCTGCCCGAGTCCGTGCTGCACGGCCGTCTGGTCGCGTATCACGACGCGGACGAGGACAGGGACTACGTGGCCGTGGCGGTCGGCGCGGTGGCGGGCGAGAACGATGTACCGGTCCGGGTGGCCGAGGAGGAGACACTCGTCGTGTCCGCGGCCCGCAACGTGATCAACGGGATCCTCGTCGGCACGGAGGACGACGACCTCGACGAGCTGGAGGTCGCCCGGCAGCTCCGCTTCGGCGGACCGGTCCGCGACCTGCTGGAATACATCGGCGCACGGTCGGTCGTCGTCGACTGGAGTCCCGCTGTGGCGTGATCCGACAGCGCCGTGGCGTGATGTGACCGAGCCCCGTGATCGCGGATGTGTGACGCGCCGACACACACATCTGCAACGACTCGGCGTTCAGGTGGTACGGTCGTAGGTGTCCCCGTGACCAAACCGTAATAATCCGGGGATTATCGCAGCCCTCAGGTGGGTATCCGACCGCTCGGGTTCCACTGGGAGGGTGACCGGAAGTGGCGATGCCGGACTGATAGCTACGCCCGTCGGGGGCAGCCCGACATCGCCACTTTCGACCCAGTTCTTCGTGACCCGGTTCTTCCGAGTCCCGGGCCTCAGCCCTCCGTTACCGATGCAGCAGCGGCCATGGACGCCAGAGCTGCCGGCGTCTCGACCGCGAGGAGATGACCCGCCTCGGGAAGCGTCACGAAATGCGCGCCCATGTCGTCTGCCAGCTTGTTCAGCGCGTCGACCTGCACGAGGGGATCCTTGCTACCCACGACGACCTCGACCGGACGCCCACGCCAGCGGCGCAGCACGGCCCGATCGATGCGGGGCATGTTCGTCAGCGACGTGCAATACGCGCCGACGCGGCAGGACCACCGCAGGGTCTGTTCGTCGGGCCGGTAGTCGCATCCGGCGAGTGCCCGGAGGTACCGCTCGGTGTTCTCGAGGTTGGGCTCGTTGCGCCACTGCAGGCCGGGGATGAGGGCGCGGTTCCACCGGACGCGCGGGACGAGCCCCAGCGGGGCGGCGATCACCAGCTTCTCGATCCGGTCGGGATCCTCCACCGCAGCAGCTACCGATGCCGACCAGCCGAGCCCGATCACGGGAACCCGCTCGACGCCCAGCGCATCGAGCACCTCGACCAGCCAGTGGCCGTAGACGGCGTGGATCCGGCTGTCGGGCCGGCTGCCCGCGCTCGCACCGGGAAGGCCCGGGACGTCCACGAGCACCACCCGGTGGTGCTCGCCGAACTGCTCGGCGAGCAGACGCAGCCCCGCCGCAGGGAGGTCGCCACCCGCGAGCACCACGATCGGCGGTGCGGTGGCAGGACCTGTAGTGAGCACATAGGTGTCGCCCAGCGAAGTGCGGGCGACGTGCTCCTCGACGGGACGCTTCCAGTAGGTCAGCAGTCCTGCGCACGCCTGATGGATCACACTGCCGTCTCCGGGGCAGCGATAGGGCGAACGTGTGAGCAACGCCATCATCCTCCTACCCGGACGGTTCCGGGGACGACGAGGGATTCACGGAACGGCATGAATGGATCTTCTTTCGTGGGGTACGAGCGTCTTTCGCCGCCGGCCTCAGGCACACCGCACGACACCGTAGCCCAGTGCTCGGCGTGAACGCCACCCGTGGTGCCGGAAAGTTTCACAGCCGTCCCTCACGTCACTTTCGTGCCGAATGCCCTTTCACCTCTGCGCCTCCAGGTCTTCCCACGAGGCGTGGACCTGCGGCCGGAAGCCGTAGCCGGTGTCGGGATCGGGCAGATGCCCTTCGGGGTCGATCACGACGACCTCCACACCGTCCCGATGGAGCCGACCGATCATCTCCAGCAACATCCTTCGGCCCACAGGCAGGACCGTGCGGACGAGGGAAAGGTCGAAGACCAGGCGTTTCGTCTTCACCGGATCGTCGACCACGGCCGTCACGAGACCCTCGGCACTGGTGAACTGGAGGTCGCCCTGCAGCTCCAGAAGAGTGAGAGACTCGTCACCCTCACCGATGACATGTCGTCTGCGCAACACCGAGTGCGCGACCATCGGCGCGTCCATCAGATGCAGGCTCATGTCACGGGAGAGACGACCGAAGGCCGCGACGCCCTGGACGCTGGTGCCGTGCTCGTCGAGGCGCGGTGAGTACGCCGCAATACCCAACTGTCCCGGTAGGATTCCTATGATTCCTCCGGATACGCCGCTCTTGGCGGGGATACCGACGGTGGAGAGCCAGTCCCCCGCCGCGTCGTACATCCCACAGGTCGCCATCACCGACAACACCTGACGCACCACGTCGCGCGAGAAGATCTCCTCGCACGTCACGGGTTGCACACCGCCCGCCGCGAGTGTCGCGGCCATCATCGCGAGGTCCTTGGTCGTGACCGTCACCGAGCACTGCCGGATGTACCCCTCGACGATCTCGTCGGGATCGTCCTCGAAAACCTCGTATCCCCGAAGGAGATTGGCGATGGCGACATTGCGATAGGAGTTCTCGAGTTCCGAGGCCGCGACCTTCTCGTCGATCGCCAGGTCGCGACCGGCCAGGGACGACAGCAGGGAGCGGATGTCCTCCACCGAGTCCTCGACCGGCCTGTCGTCGAGCACCAGGGCGTGTGCGGCGAGCGCACCGGCATTGATCATCGGGTTCAGCGGACGGCCCGTGTTGCGTTCGAGGGAGACCTCGTTGAACGCCTCCCCGGAAGGTTCGACGTCGATCACGTCGAGTACGGCGCCGAAGCCTCTCTGTTGCAGTGCGAGACCGTAGACGAAGGGCTTCGAGATCGACTGGATCGTGAACTCGGTGTCGTCGTCGCCCACGGAGTACATCGCGCCCTCGGCGGTCACGAGGGTGAGTGCGAACCGGTCCGGGTCGGCCCTCGCCAGTTCGGGGATGTAGTCGGCGAGTGTGCCCGAACTGTCGGCACATCCTCGGAGGACTTCGGTCAGATAGTCCGGCAACGGTGAACGCATGCATTCCATCGTGACCGACTCGGACGCTGCCGGGGTAGGGAGTGACGAACGCGATTGAACCGACAGACCGACGGGTATGCCATCCCCATGACTGCTCTGTCGTCGGCGCTGTCCGTGCCGTTCCGAGTGGGATCCGCGCTGCGCGGAGCACGCGTGTTCCATCCCCGCGGCGAGACCTTCGAAGGGATGGCCGAACTCGAGTCGTCCTGGTGGCCGCAGCAGATCCCCCGCCCCACCCCGGTGATCGCCCGGGTGTCGCGAGGCATCGGCACGCCGGACGGGATGCCGGACGTGCTCGGTCTCGCGGTGCGCTTCGCCTCGAAGACCGGCCCGTGGGACGTCCTGCTCGCATCGGCCTACCTGCCGGGCCGGGTGACGTTGGTGCCGGCCCGCTCGTGGTCGACTGCCCGCTACAGCACACTCATGGCCTATCGGACCGACAGCGATCCCACGCCGCGGTGGATCACTGCCGTTCCGCGCGGGCGGCATCCGTCCTCGACGACCTCGGTGCAGGCGCTCGAGGTGCCGCTCGAGTTCTCCCTCCTGGTGGGTTCCGCCCGCGGCCCTCTCGAAGCGGCGGGACGCCTGACGCTGAGTCGCCGCCTGCCCGAAAAGGATTCGGAGCAGCCGTCCTTCGATCCGACCGTCCACTGCCCCGGATTCGTCGATCCGTGGCCGGGCTGGCTCGTCGAGACACGGCGCGACGCCTACCGGGCGAGCCGGGCCGGACGAGGCGCCTCCCTCGCCCGGCCGCAGCACACCGTCAGCTGATCACCGCGTCGATCGTCTTCTTCAGCGCGGACGGCTGTGCCGGTGACCGCGGGGCGTCCTTCTTCATCTCGAGCATACGAGCACCGATGTCCTGCAATTGCTTACGGCCGAGCGCCTCGCGCACCTTGGGGAACCACTCGTCCTCCTCCTCGTCGATGTGATGCTCGACGTTCTCGATCAGGACCGTCGTCTTCGCGTCGAAACGCTCTGCGTCGGGCTTCATCCCGGCCAGTTCGACGACGAGCACATCGGCGACGTGGTGTTCCTCGTACGACTCGAGGATGTCGTCCTCGAGATCGGGAAGCAGGGAGCGTATCTCGGGGTACATGCACTCGTTCTCGAGATAGGTGTGCACGGTGAGGGCTTCGATGATCCTGTCGACGATCTTGCCCTTCTCCTTCTCCCCCTCGGCCTTCCGGAAGTCGCGGAAGAGTTTCTTGATCTCCTTGTGGTCTTCCTTCAGCAACACGATCGCGTCTGTGGACACGGTTCCTCCTGCGGCGTGAGAAATGCCGCCCCCAGCGGGCGTGACACAGGAATACCCATCCGCGACACCGTCACACGCGCACGCGATCCGCATTCGCGAGGATAGCCGCCCGCAGTGCCGCCTCCGGACCGCTGAGTACGGAACGGCGCGCCATGAGCACGAACTCGATCTCACCCGCATCGGGAAGCAATCGTCGGGGATCGCGCACCGGGACGAGACCGGGTGGTGGAAGCCGCTCGGCGTGCAGCACCACGCCCAGTCCGGCGAGCGCCGCGGCGCGCAGGCCGTTGAGACTGTCGGTCGTGCACGCGACGCGCACACCGCGCCCGCTGCGCTGGAGGACCTCGAGCGCGATGTCGCGGGTCAGGGCCGGCGATGGATAGGACACCAGCGGTGTCGGCTCGTCCGGGTCGAGGATGTAGTCGGGGGCGGAGAGGAAGACGAGGCGCTCGCGGAAGATCATCTCGCCGTGGCGGCTGCCCGGTCGGCGCTTGCCGAAGACCAGATCGAGTTCGTTGTCGTCGAGCCGGCGCTGCAGATCCTCGCTCAGATCCACGGTGAGTTCGAGATCGATGCGGGGATGACTGCGCCGGAACTCGGCGAGGATCGACGGCAGCTCGTAGAGCACCAGGTCCTCGGAGACCCCGAAACGCAGCCGGCCGCTGAGCGGTGACTCCGAGAAGTGCCTGCGGGCGGCATCGTGGCGATCGAGGATCTCGCGGGCGAAGGCGACCATATCGGCGCCGTCCGCCGTGAGCTCGACGTTGTGCGTGTCGCGTACGAACAGGCGCCGCCCGATCTCCTTCTCGAGTCGCGCGACGTGCTGACTGACCGTCGACTGCCGCAGGCCGAGCCGCTGGGCGGCCGCGGTGAAGCCGCGCTCCCGCTCGACGGCGAGGAAGCTCCGTAGATGTACCGGATCGAACACGACCTCCATTTCATCATGAATCGCGATAACAGAAAACGTGGTGACCGTCTTCTGTAATGGCCTCAGGCTGCCGTACCGTCGATTCGTGCTCTCCAAGATCCCCGTGCTCGGACGACTCGACCCGTTCCTGCTCGCCATCCTCGCCACCGTCGCCGTCGCTGCTCTGCTGCCCGCCGACGGGGTCGTACTCGACGGCGTGAACTGGGCCGCCAAGATCGCCATCGGGTTGCTGTTCTTCCTGTACGGCGCGCGCCTGTCCACGCAGGAGGCCATCGAGGGTCTCAAGCACTGGCGTCTGCACCTGACGATCCTCGCCACGACCTTCGTCGTCTTCCCGCTGCTCGGCCTGGCCGCGAAGGTGCTCGTGCCGTCGATCCTGAGCGACCCGCTCTATCTCGGCGTCCTGTACCTGTGCCTGCTGCCGTCCACGGTGCAGTCCGCCATCGCGCTCGTCTCGGTGGCGCGCGGCAACATCCCCGGTTCGATCGTCTCGGCCAGCGCCTCGAGTCTCATCGGAATCTTCGCGACGCCGCTGCTGGTCGCGCTGACGATGTCCACCCAGGGCGTCACCTTCAGCGGGTCGGCCGTGCTCGACATCGTGCTGATGTTGCTCGTGCCGTTCGTCGTAGGTCAGCTCCTGCGGCGCTGGATCGGTGGCTGGGTGAAGGCCCACGGCAAGCCGCTCAAGCTCGTCGACCGCGGATCGATCATGCTGGTCGTGTACGTGGCGTTCAGCCGCGGCATGAACGAGGGCATCTGGTCGATGATGTCGGTCGGTCGCCTGCTCGCCCTCGTCGGTGTGTGCGCGGTGCTGCTCGCGATCGTGCTCGCACTCACCTGGTACTCGTCGCGCGGACTCGGTTTCGAATACCAGGACCGTGTCGCGATCCTCTTCTGCGGCTCCACGAAGTCCCTGGCCACCGGCCTTCCCATGGCGATCGTGCTCTTCCCCGGCCAGCCCATCGGCCTGATCGTGCTGCCGCTCATGCTGTTCCACCAGATGCAGCTCCTGGTGTGCGCGGCCCTCGCCGGACGCCTGGCGAAGAAGGCACCGGACGGGCTCGTAGCCGTGTAGGAGAGCGAAGCGGAAGCTCCTGTTCGACGAGATCGAGGGTGAAATCCGCTGATTCCGGTAGCGGTGACGTCGTCGTGCCGTCACCGTGCAGGGAGAACCCCGATTCGCGAACCTCGGCTCGAAGGAGCACCGGCATGGGTCTGCTCTTCCACGATCATCTGCACGACGAGTTCGGAACCTGGCCATTGGCCTACATCCCCTACGGTGGTGCCGACTTCGGTGAGATCGCCGCAGTGGCCCGGCAGGTGGGGGACGGTGACGATGCGGACTTCTACGGGGCATGGGTCGAGGCCGGGGATCGTCTCGTCGCCGAAGCGGAGACCTGTGCGGCCGCCGGGCACGACGACTCGGCTCGCGAGTTGTTCCTGCGGGCGAGCGCCTACTACGCGACCGCCTATCACCCGCTGTACGGATCCCCGGTCGACCCGCGTCTGATCGCTGCCTTCGACAAGCAGGTCGCAGCATTCGATGCCGGGCTGGCGATCGGGGACACACCCGTGAAGGCCGCCAGGATTCCGTTCGAGGACACCACGTTGCCGGGCTACCTGATCCCCGCACCCGGTCACGAGAGCAACGTGCGGCCGCTCATCGTCTTCACCAACGGATACGACGCCACGATCACCGACATGTTCTTCGCGTCGGCGGTGGCGGCACTGCGACGCGGCTACCACTGTCTCCTGTTCGACGGACCGGGTCAGGGCGAGATGCTCTACAAGCAGAACATGCCGATGCGCCCGGACTGGGAAGTGGTCGTGCGCGCGGTGATCGATCATGCGACGGCCTCCCCCATCGTGGACCCCGAACGCATCGTCCTGAGCGGATGGAGTCTCGGGGGGTATCTCGCGCCGCGCGCAGCGTCCGGTGAGCATCGCCTGGCAGCGGTGGTCGCCGATCCCGGTCAGTGGAGCGTCGCGGCCGGCACCCGGGCCCTCGGGGCAGCATTCGGCCTGTCCCCCGAGGTCCTGGACGATCCTCTCTCGATGCACACGCAGGACGCCGACGCGATCATGGCTGCGGTGCAGGCGGATCCGTCGCTGCGCTGGAAACTCGTCTCGCGCGGATTCTGGGTCAACGGAGTCTCGGACATCCGGGAACTGTTCGCGGCACTGAACGAGTACACGCTCGACGAGGTCGGGGAACGCATCTCGTGCCCGGTCGTGGTGACGGCGGCCGAGAGCGATGCCCTCGCACGCGGTGCGGGAACATTCGGAGATCGGCTCGGCGACACGGTGACTCTCATCCCGTTCACCGACGCCGAGGGTGCGGGTGGGCATTGCGAGATGGGCAACCGCACCCTCCTCAACAGGCGGGTTCTCGATCGGCTCGACGAACTCCTGGCCCGCACGCCCTGACGATCAGCGGTCGGGCCAGCCCGTGTACGCCTCCGCGAGATACTGCTGCCCGTACCGGGAACCGACGACCCCGGCGAGTTCACCCAGCGCCCGCTTGTTCTCGAACGACGTTGCGTCCTCACGGGTGTGGAGCATCGAGGTCATCCAGTACGAGAAGTTCTGCGCCTTCCACACGCGCTGCAGCGCCGTGTCGCTGTAGGCGTCGAGCAGGTCGGACGAGCCGGTGGAGAAGAACGAGTCGAGCGCGCGGAAGAGCACCCGGACGTCGGCCAGGGCGAGGTTGAGTCCCTTGGCACCGGTCGGCGGAACGGTGTGGCCGGCATCGCCTGCCAGGAAGAGGTTTCCGTGCCGCATCGGTTCGCACACGTACGAACGGAAGGGCAGGACCATCTGCTCGAAGATCCGGCCGCGCTTCAGTTCGAAACCGTCGGGGCCGTCGACACGCCGCTGCAGTTCGTCCCAGATCCGGTCCTCGCTCCACGCCGACGCGTCCTCGGACGGATCGCACTGGAAGTACATCCGCTGCACCGACTCGTTGCGCTGGCTGATGAGGGCGAATCCGTGATCCGAACGCGCATAGATCAACTCTGGCGCACTCGGCGGAGCCTCGGTGAGGATCCCGAACCATGCGAAGGGGTACTCGATGAAGTGATCGGTACGGACGTCCCCCGGAATCGCCTTGCGGCAGATGCTCTGTGATCCGTCGGCTCCGACGAGGAATCGGCACCGGATCTCGACCGGCGTGCCGTCGGATTCGGTGAACCGGATCTTGGGTGTGTCGGTGGTGATGTCGAGAACCTCTGTGTCGCAAACGCTGTAGCGCACATCGCCACCGTCGCGTTCGCGCGAGGCGGCCAGGTCGACGAAAACCTCGTTCTGCGGATACAACCACACCGACTCACCCACGAGGTCCCGGAAATCGATGCGGTGGCTCTCGCCTCCGAAGCGCAGATCGATGCCGTCGTGGCGGTGCCCTTCGTTCAGGACACGGGTGTCGACTCCGCTCTCGGTGAGCAGCGACACCGAGCCGTGCTCGAGGATGCCCGCACGGTGGGTGGTCCGGATGGTCTCGTGATCACGCTTCTCGACGACGATATTGTCGATCCCCGCCTTCGCGAGGAGGTGGGAGAGCATGAGACCTGCCGGGCCGCCGCCGACGATGCCGACCTCGGTGCTGACGACCGTACGGGTTGCGTTCATGTGTTCGTCCTTCGCTGCGCGTATCCGATTCGCGTCCCGTCGAGTGTCGTGCGCCTCACCCACCGCACACGCCAACTTCTCGTTCAATGAGAAAACGATCGGGTCAGTCCGGGGGACGCTCGCCGACTCCGCGCGCGATTCCGCGGGCAGCGGCCATGAGGACGGGCACGACGGCCTGCTGCCGGGACGCACCGGTGGGCACCACCACGCCGAGCGCCGCCATGGCATGACCCGACCGTGCGAGGACGGGCACCGCGATGCCCGTGGTGCCCTCGTCGAGCACACCGTCGAAGCGCGCATAACCCCGTCGGCGGACCTCCGCGAGCGCGCGACGGAAATCCCTCGTCGTCGCAGCGAACCGCTTCTCCACCTCGGGATGTCGTCGCCGATAGGTTTCCTGCACCTCCGCAGGTGAGAACGCGAGCATCGACATGCCCAGCGACGTGTCGTGGACGGGGAGCCGACGCGCGACCGAGGCCTGGTTGACCACCGAATCGGACGCCGACAGCCGCTCGAGGACGAGGACCTCGTCGTCCTGCAGGACCGCGAGCTGGGTGTGCTGGTGCACCACCGACTGCACGTCCTGCAGGAAGGGCAGTGCCGCCTCCCGCAGATCCCGCGCGGGTGCACTGCGCGCGACGAGTTCCCACAGGCGCAGACCGAGCCGTACCCGGCCGTCGTCGTCCCGGGTGAGCAGACCGTGTTGCACCAGCTCGCCGACGAGCCGATAGGTCGTGGCCTGCGGGATACCGGACCTGCGGGCGAGACTCCCGACCGTCAGGCGGGGTTGAGTGTCGTCGAACGACTCGAGGATGCGGACGACGCGGTCGAGCATCGAGTCACCGGACGGCGAGTTGGCCATGTCGCCATTGTTCCGTGTCCGATCCGGGCAGCTTCACCATCCGGATCCGTCCGTAGATTCGACATCTGTCAATATAGACGTGTGTCGAATCAAGATCTCGCGGGCGACGACGCCTGCTGCTCTCCGCTCGTGCGCCAACCCCTGACGGGCGATCGCGCCGTCGACCTCGCCCGGATGTTCAAAGCCCTCGGCGATCCGGTGCGTCTGCGGTTGCTGTCGCTCGTCGCGAGCCATGCCGGCGGTGAGGCGTGCGTGTGCGACATCTCGGGATCGTTCGATCTGTCCCAACCGACGATCTCGCACCACCTCAGAGTTCTGCGCGAGGCAGGCCTGCTCGAGTGCGAGCGTCGCGGAACGTGGGTGTACTACTGGGTGGTTCCGGCTGCATTACGGCAACTCTCCGAGGTGCTCGGGATCGAGTCGACCGAGGTACCCGCATGAGTGAGCGCACCGCGGTGGACACTCCCGTGATGGGCAGGATGTCGACACTCGACCGCTTCCTTCCCGTGTGGATCGGCACCGCCATCGTCGTGGGCCTGCTGCTCGGCCGCATGATTCCCGGACTCGGGGAAGCCCTGAGTTTCATCGAGATCGACGGAATCTCGCTGCCGATCGCCCTCGGTCTGCTGATCATGATGTACCCCGTGCTGGCGAAGGTGCGCTACGACCGTCTCGACACGGTCACCGGCGACCGCACCCTGTTGATCTCGTCGCTGATCCTCAACTGGATCGTCGGTCCCGCACTGATGTTCGCGCTCGCGTGGCTGATGTTGCCGGATCTGCCCGAATACCGCACCGGTCTGATCATCGTCGGCCTCGCGCGCTGCATCGCGATGGTTATCATCTGGAACGACCTGGCGTGCGGCGACCGGGAAGCCGCAGCCGTGCTGGTCGCGATCAACTCGGTCTTCCAGGTGATCATGTTCGCCGCTCTCGGCTGGTTCTACCTGTCGGTGCTGCCCGGATGGCTCGGCCTCGAGCAGACCGGTCTCGACGTCTCCCCGTGGGAAATCGCGAAATCCGTGCTGATCTTCCTCGGAATCCCGCTCGTCGCCGGTTTCCTCACTCGTCGATTCGGCGAGAAGGCCAAGGGCCGCAGCTGGTACGAGCAGACCTTCCTGCCGCGCATCGGACCGTGGGCGCTGTACGGACTGCTGTTCACCATCGTGATCCTGTTCGCGCTGCAAGGCGAACAGATCACCTCGCGACCACTCGACGTCGTACGCATCGCGCTGCCCCTGCTGGCGTACTTCGCGATCATGTGGGGGAGCGGGTATCTGTTCGGCGCTGCAGTAGGACTCGGCTACGAACGCACCACCACCCTCGCCTTCACCGCCGCGGGCAACAATTTCGAACTCGCCATCGCCGTCGCGATCGGCACGTTCGGCGTCGCGTCCGGGCAGGCCCTGGCTGGAGTCGTCGGACCACTCATCGAAGTGCCCGTCCTCGTCGCACTCGTGTACGTGGCTCTGGCTCTGCGTACACGTTTCGCCGCACGCGCCGGAGGTGCGTCGTGACCACGGTCCCGTCGGTGTTGTTCGTGTGCGTGCACAATGCCGGTCGGTCCCAGATGGCCGCCGGGTTCCTGAGTCATCTCGCGGGGGACCGCATCACAGTCCGTTCCGCCGGGTCCGCACCCGCCCCCGAGGTGAACCCTGCTGCGGTCGCAGCGATGGCCGAGGTCGGCATCGACATCTCCGGCGAGAACCCGAAGATCCTCACCGCCGACGCCGTGCAGGCCTCCGACGTCGTGATCACGATGGGCTGCGGCGACACCTGCCCGGTGTTCCCCGGTACGTCCTACCGGGACTGGGTGCTCGACGACCCGGCCGGACGAGGAATCGACGCCGTGCGTCCGATCCGTGACGAGATACGGACGAAGGTCGAGGCGCTGATCGCCGAACTGACGTCGCCGGCATGATCGAGTTCGGCAACCGCATCCATCGGGTACCCACAGATCTGTCACGCCGGGCGTCCGCGTAGGGCGCCCGGTGTGGACGAAGTCGTCCCCGACATGCTCCGGACACCGCGTTGCACGTCATCGCAGGTCCGGTAGCGTTCTGAGACGACTCGTAATCGCGTGTCGGTCGATCGGCTCGGTGCAGCCGAACTGTGGGAGGTTCCCGTGGCTGGTGGTCTCGTCGCCCTTCTGGACGACGTCGCGGTACTTGCGAAGGCAGCCGCGGCATCCATAGACGACATCGGCGCCGCAGCCGGCAGGGCGAGCGTCAAGGCAGCGGGCGTGGTCGTCGACGACACGGCCGTCACCCCTCGCTACGTGCACGGGTTCACCCCCGATCGCGAACTGCCGATCATCCGCAAGATCGCGATCGGGTCGATCCGCAACAAGCTCCTGATCATCCTGCCGGTCGCGATGATCCTGAGTCAGTTCCTCCCGCAGGCCCTGCCGTATCTGCTCATCGCCGGTGGTCTGTTCCTCTGCTACGAAGGTGCCGAGAAGGTCTACGAAGCGCTCACCGGCGGCCACCACGAAGAAGAGGCCACCGCGGCGGAGAAGGGCCCCGAGTTCGAGAAGGCCATGATCGGCGGCGCGATCCGCACCGACCTGATCCTGTCGGCCGAGATCATGGTGATCTCGCTGGCCACGGTCGAGGACGAACCCTTCCTGACCCGACTGCTCGTCCTCCTCGTCGTCGCCGTCCTCATCACCGTCCTGGTGTACGGCGTGGTCGCCCTGATCGTGAAGATGGACGATGTCGGCCTGGCGCTCGCGAAACGGAAATCGACCTTCGCTCAGCGCGTCGGTCGCGGTCTCGTGACGGCGATGCCGAAGCTGATGACCGTTCTCACCGTGGTCGGGATCGCCGCCATGCTGTGGGTCGGTGGGCACATCCTGCTCGTCAACGTCGGCGAGGCCGGATTCCATTGGCCTGCCGATCGCCTCCACGATCTCGAGCACTGGTTCGGCGAGCTCGTACACGGCGGATTCGGCGGCGTGCTGTCGTGGACCGCGGGGACCGTGGCATCCGCTCTGGTGGGCCTGATCGTGGGCGCGATCGTCGTGCTGATCATGCACCTGATTCCGCGGCGGAAGAAGGCCGACGCCGCGCACTGACGCCGCCGGATCCCCGGACGGGTCACTCCGGGGCGCTTCTCCGGACCGCCTGCGCGAACGCCCGCATGAGACCGGGATCCTTGACGCCGCGTTCGGCCTCGATGCCGCTGGAGACGTCGACACCCCACGCCCCGGACGCGGCAAGCGCCCTCTCGACATTGTCGGGGTTCAGCCCGCCCGCGAGGACCCACCGACCGGACGGCAGGGCACTGCGGTCCTGCCAGTCCCACGTCTTCCCGGCACCGGCGACGGCACCGTCGACGAGCAGCAGGTCGGCCCCGTAGTCCTCCGACAGCGCCTCGGCTCCTCCGGTGTTGACGGCACGGATCACCGTGAATCCAGCGTCGTGCAGCACGCGCACGTCGTCGGCCGACCGAAGGTCGTGCACCTGGACGTGATCGAGATTCGCGGCCCGCGCCGTCGCGATGATCTCGTCGAGGGGCATCTTCACGTAGACGCCGACGGCGAGTGTTTCCGCCGGCACGCGGGGGCGGAGCGTCGCGGCCCGGTCGGGGGAGATGCGACGAGGACTCTCGGCAAGGACGAAACCGACCGCGTCGACGCCCAGTTCGACGGCGAGATCGACCGTCGCCTCGTCCTGCAGCCCGCACATCTTGATGAACGTCATCACTACCTTCCTCGCCGTTTCTCCACCTCGAGGATATGTCTGCGACCGTCAGCGGCAGCAGTTCGGATCCAGGACGACCCTGAGCGCCTCGAGGGACTCGGAGCGGGCACGGTGATAGACGTTCATCCCGCGCCGCTCGGATTCGACCATGCCCGCCTTGCGCAGTTGTCCGAGGTGATGGCTCACCGTGGATTCCGCGAGATCGACACCGGCTGCAAGATCACATGTGCACACCGCACCTTCGTCTGCAGTGAGCAGGATCGACATGAGCTTGATGCGCACCGGGTCGGCCAGGGCCTTCAACCTCAACGCGACTTCGAGGGCGGCATCGTCACTCATCGGCGCAGCCGATACCGGCGCACAGCAGATCGGGGCGCGGACATCGATCACGGGTAGAGCTTTCGGCATGATTCGAGCCTAACCACCTTCTTGACATATGTCGAAATACAGGAGCATCCTGTGAGCGGTAATTCGATATATGTCACACAGGTGGAGGAAGTCATGTCACGCATCCAGTTCGCTCTCAACGTCGACGACCTGCCCGAAGCGGTCGCCTTCTACTCGACACTGTTCGGTACCGAACCGGCCAAGCTCGAACCGGGCTACGCCAACTTCGCGATCGCCGATCCACCGTTGAAGCTGGTGCTGTTCGAGAACCCGGGCAAGGGCGGCACGATCAACCATCTCGGGGTCGAGGTCGACTCGTCCGAGAAGGTGCACACCGAGATCGCCCGATTGACCGAAGCGGGTCTGTTCGCCGACGAGGAGATGGGCACGACCTGTTGCTACGCCACGCAGGACAAGGCGTGGGTGACGGGTCCGGCAGGGGAGAAGTGGGAGGTGTACACCGTCCTGGCCGATTCGGAGACCTTCGGGTCGAGCCCGCAGCATCTCGACGGCCCGCGAGAGACCGACGACGTGGCGTGCTGCACCGCGAACACGGCAGACGAGCGCCAGAACCAGCCTTCGACGACAGGAGCCGCACCTACCTGCTGCTGAACGTCTTTCGCCGAAGGTTCACGTCCTCGGGACACGATCTGTCGCCCCGGCCGCCGGGCGGGGCGACAACTCGTATCAGCCTCGCGCCATGTCCACGAACCGCGACAGGTGCAGCTGGTGCGCAACGGTGATGGTCGCGGTCGGGCCGTTACGGTGCTTGCCGACGATGAGGTCGGCCTCGCCACCACGCGGGTCGTCGCGCTCGAACGCGTCGGGGCGGTGCAGCAGGATGACCATGTCGGCGTCCTGCTCGAGGCTGTTGTGCACCGCGATGCCGTCGGCGACGAAATTGTGTGTGCCGGGCACTGTTCCGTCGTAGACGTCCTGCTCGCCGAGACTCGTGACGGAGACGATCTCGTCCCAGAACACGTTGTTGGTGGCGACCATGTCGATGTCGGCCGTGTCGAGGACATCGGCAACCCGGGCGAGCCGCGAGCGTGCACCCTCGGTGGTCCGCGGGATGGCGGACGCGACCGGCCCGATCGGGGCGAGTTGTTCGACGGCGAGAAGTTCGCCGAGCTCGGCTTCGATCTCGGGGGTGACGGTGTCGGGGCTGTGCTTGACGAGCTTCGGTCCCAGTTGCGCCAGGACCCACTGCGCCGCGGTTCCGTGCTTGCCCACGTCGTGGAGGAAGACCGCCTGGTTCTCCGCTCCGGTGACCGTGAGGTCCCAGCCCTCGCCGGCATCGGTGATCCGCGCGAACACGCCGATGCGCAGGAGCAGGCGCGCGAGGTCGTCGGCGAGACGACGATCCGCCGACCGGTAGCGGACGACGGCGCGGGCAGCGCCTGCGTCCCATGCGACCTCACCGCTGTCTTCCCAGATGTGGCAGACGAGTTCGGCGACCTGTTCCTTGGGGAGCGAGAACGCGCGGGTGGGGATCAGCCGGCCGGCCACGGCAGTGTCCGCGAGAGCGGCCACCTCGTCGTCGGATGCGGGTATCACGTCCAGGGGTGCGGGCACCGCACGCGGCACTGCGACACGCTCACCGGCGACCAACTCGCCCAACGGCATCCAGCCGTCGATGGTGAGGAAGGGATGGTTCGCGGTGGCTTCGACACGACGCCCCGAGGCCAGCTCCAACCGGAAGACTTCCTTACGGCCGCTGGGGAAGACCTTCACCATCGGCCGGACGACCATCCGCATGCGTTCGTCGAGCGACCACACGAGGGGCTGTTCGCCCGACTCGAGCAGCTCGCCGAGCGTGACCTCGGCACCGGTGTCGGCGCGCATGATGCGCGTGGACGCCGGCAGGCAGCCCGACTCACGGAGGTCGGAGACCTGCGGCCGCTTGTCGGTGCGCTGCTCGGGACCACGGTTGAGCTGACACACCGCGACGACCGGAACCTCGAGTTCCTTCGCGAGAAGCTTGAGGCTACGCGAGAATTCAGAGACCTCCTGCTGACGCGACTCGACCTTCTTGCCGGACGACATGAGCTGCAGGTAGTCGATGACGATGAGACGGATGTCGTGCTTCTGCTTGAGCCGCCGCGCTTTTGCACGGATCTCCATCATCGTGAGGTTCGGCGAGTCGTCGATGAACAACGGCGCCTCGCTGATCTCACTCATGCGACGGGCGAGACGCGTCCAGTCGTCGTCGGTCATGCGTCCGGATCGCATGTCGCCGAGCTTGATCTTCGCCTCCGCGGACAGCAGACGCATGACGATCTCGGTCTTGCCCATCTCGAGCGAGAAGATGACCGAGGCCATGCCGTGCTTGATGGAGCACGACCGCATGAAGTCCATGCTCAGCGTGGAGTTGTGCGTGGGCACCATCGCGCGACCCGCGAGGTACATGTGGTCGCCGTCGACCTCGACGCACCGCACCGGGACCGAGGGAACCGGGCGGACGGCGACGATACGGCGCTCCCGCGACGCTGCGGCACGGCATTCCTTGTGCCGCACGGCCTTACTGGGCAGGACGAAGACATCGTCGTCGGTGGCGAAGGAGATCTCGGTGCCGTCGAGCACCGGTGCGTAACCGAGGCCCGACAGGAGTTCGGCGACGCCCTGCGCCAGACGCTCGGACGAGCCGACGAACCGGATGGTGCCGTCGTCGTCGATCTCTCCACCGGCGTCGAGCAGGCCCGCGAGGAGTTCGCGACGCTGCGGTTCGGATGCCCGCTGGTACTCGGCGGGGATGTGTGCGCCGAGCGCGACGAGGGCGCTCGTGAAACCACCTTCGCCGTCGATACGCATGTGCAGTTCGGGATCGGACGACGGTCCGCCCAGCCACGCACCGAGCGTGAAGGGGGAGACGGGCAGCTCGGCTGCCGGGAACGACAGTGCCTCGGTGTTCGCGACGGTGTGCCCGGCGTCGGCGGAGGCGGCGAGTTCGCCCGTGGTGCGGATCGCGCCGTCGCCGGTGCGCCACTGGTGCTGCTCGTCGGCGACGATCACGGTGCCGTCGGAGAACACGACGTCGAAGCACGGACGGCCGTGCATGACCTCGGTGGCGGCGAGGACGCGGGTGGGACGGCCGTCGGCACCGAGGAGTTCGTCGCCCACACCGACCTCGCCCATCGTGGTCCAGCCGGTGGGCGTGGGCAGGGGAGTGTCGAGGGCGAGCGCCTTACCCACACCGGGACGCGCGGCGACGATGATCATCTGGCCGGCGTGCAGCCCGTTGGTGAGCTCGTCGAGTTCGGCGAAGCCGGTGGGCACGCCGAGGGAGATACCGCCGCGGCTGGCGATGGAGTCGATCTCGTCCATCGTGGGCTGCAGGAGCTCTTCGAGCGGCACGAAGTCTTCGGTGGTGCGTCGTTCGGCGACCTCGAAGACCTCGGCCTGCGCGCGGTCGACGATCTCGGCGACGTCCTGGCCGTCGGCGCCGGCGTAGCCGTACTGGACGATGCGGGTGCCCGCCTCGACGAGACGGCGCAGGACGGCCTTCTCGGCGACGATCTCGGCGTAGTAGCCGGCGTTGGCCGCGGTGGGGACGGTCTGGGTGAGCGTGACGAGGTAGGCGGCTCCGCCGAGACGCTTGAGTTCGCCGCGCCGGTCGAGTTCGGCCGACACGGTGACCGGGTCGGCGGGTTCGCCGCGGCTGTAGAGATCGAGGATCGCGTCGTACACGGCCTGGTGGGCCGGGCGGTAGAAGTCGCCGGGCCTCAGCACTTCGAGGACGTCGGCGATGGCGTCCTTGCTCAGCAGCATGCCGCCGAGCACGGACTGCTCGGCTACGAGATCCTGAGGGGGCTGTCGACCGAAGTCTCCACTCGGTTCCTCGGGAGGTCCCGAATATTCGGGATTTCCACGATCGTCAACGACGGCCACTGCAGTGCCTGCCTTCCTCCACATGTCCCCGTCCGGCGCGCTGTGCTCCGGCGGATACCTGCACGCACTCCCGGTGTCGGTACCCGGGGTTTCGTGTCCGGTTCTACTCGCCCCTACCGACATCCTGTGTGTGGAGTCGTGCGCCCGACGTTAGGGATCGGGATGACCCTCCACAACTCGGGTTGTGCACACAGTTGGGGATGAATTGTGGAAAGAGGAGGACAGCCTTGTGCACCGGATGTGCACAACCTGGGGACAACACATCTCACATCTCCCATAACTGCAGGTAGGAGCGGAAAAACGCCTGTTCACACCTGTGGAGAAAAAGAATTTCGGCGTGTCGGAGGGCCGGGCGTGTTCACCCATTCGTTCCCCGAACGACATTCCGAGGAGTCACAACGGTGTGGTTTACCCCCCGGTTTATCCACAGGCTGTGCACAGACGACGAGGAGCCCCACGCCGACCAGGCGCGGGGCTCCTCGGGGGGCCGGAATCAGGCAGCCACGACGTTCAGCGTGAACTTCGCGGTGACATCCGGGTGCAGCTTCACGACGATCTGGTGCTTACCGGTCGCCTTGATGTGAGCCTTGGGCAGCTCGACGATGCGCTTGTCGACAACCGGGCCACCGGCAGCCTTGAGAGCACCGGCGACATCGGCAGCGGTGACCGAGCCGAACAGCTTGCCCGAGTCGCTCGAGGTCTTGACG
The DNA here is from genome assembly GCF_048381395.1 of Rhodococcus shunpengi. Taxonomy (NCBI): domain Bacteria; kingdom Bacillati; phylum Actinomycetota; class Actinomycetes; order Mycobacteriales; family Nocardiaceae; genus Rhodococcus; species Rhodococcus shunpengi. Next base: position 416,948 of record NZ_JBLWIU010000012.1, on the reverse strand, counting down.
CTCAGCGAGACGTCCTCGAGGCCCTCGATGGCGGCCTTGAGCTCCTGGGCGTGCTCGAGGCCACGCACGGCGCGAGCCTCCTGAGCACGGCGGATGCCCTCGACCTGCTTCTGGGCACCACGGGTGGCGACGATCGCCAGGCCGCGGGGCAGCAGGTAGTTGCGGCCGTAGCCGTCCTTGACCTCAACGGTGTCGCCAGGCGCACCGAGGTTGTCCACGTCAGCAGTAAGGATGAGCTTCATCGTGTCCCTCCCTTTCCTCAGCGAGTCGTCGAGACGTAAGGGAGCAGAGCCACCTCACGAGAGTTCTTGACAGCAACAGCGACGTCGCGCTGGTGCTGCACGCAGTTGCCGGTGACACGGCGAGCGCGGATCTTGCCGCGATCGCTGACGTACTTGCGCAGCAGCGTCGTGTCCTTGTAATCGATCTGCACGTTCTTTTCCTTGCAGAAGGTGCAGACCTTCTTCTTCAAAACCTTCTCGCGCGCGGGCGACTTAGGCATGGTCGTTCTCCGTAATTTTGGATGTTCCGATCGAGGTCGGATCAGAACGGAGGCTCGTCGTCCCCGGAACCACCGAAGGAGCCCGACTGCGGGGCGTCGCCCCACGGGTCGTCTCCGCCGACGTTCGCGTTCTGAGCGGGACGGCCACCGCCCGATCCACCGGAGGAACCACCGAAGCCTCCGCCACCGCCACCGCGACCGGCCTTGGTGACCTTGGCCGTGGCGTAACGGAGCGAGGGGCCGATCTCGTCGACCTCGAGCTCCACGACAGTGCGCTTCTCACCTTCACGCGTCTCGTAGCTGCGCTGCTTGAGCCGGCCCTGCACGATCACACGCGAGCCGCGAGTCAAGCTCTCGGCCACGTTCTCCGCTGCCTCACGCCAGATGTTGCAGCGCAGGAACAGAGCCTCGCCGTCCTTCCATTCGTTGGACTGACGGTCGAACACGCGGGGCGTGGATGCAACGGTGAAGTTCGCAACCGCAGCACCCGCGGGGGTGAAACGCAGTTCGGGGTCGGCGGTCAGATTGCCGACCACGGTGATGACGGTGTCGCCTGCCATGTGGTTCCTCCTGCAGTGTGGGGAGTCCTGATGCGCCAGAGCCTACGGCCCGGCGCCGACAGGCTCACTTGCCGTGGCGCAGAACCTTGGTGCGGAGCACCGACTCGTTCAGGCCGAGCTGGCGATCCAGCTCTGCAACGGCAGCAGGCGTCGCGCTGATGTCGATCACCGCGTAGATGCCTTCGCTGTTCTTGGCGATCTCGTAGGCGAGACGGCGCTTACCCCACACGTCGACCTTGTCGACCTTGCCGCCTTCCTGGCGAATGACGTTGAGGAACGTCTCCAGCGAGGGAGCGACGGTGCGCTCGTCCAGGCTGGGGTCCAGGATGATCATCAATTCGTAATGACGCATAAGACCTCATCACCTCCTATGGACTGTGAACGGTCACGGACGTTCCGTGACAGGAGGGTCGTTGCGTCAGCAACCCATGAAGGGTACACGACGGCCCGGCGACCAGCGAAATCGCCGACCGTCGCGGTCAGGGGTTTTGTCCTAGGGTGAGGACATGCGCACGAGCTCCGGGACCGTCTCGCTCGTCGCCGTCCTGACGTGCGCGGTGATGATGTGGTTCGGCTACCTGAACAAGGCCCGGTGCGCCGGCCCCACCTTCGACGCCGAGGGCCGCACGCTGCGGTTCGAGGACATCAAGGACGCGGACGTCTGTTATTCCGATATCCAGCAGTTGTGGATCGGCCGCGGCATCAACCTCCACCTCTTCCCCTTCGTCGACGGGGGCATCACCTCGTCGGGAGCGCTGACCGGGGGCACCGTCGAGTACCCCGTGCTCAGCGGGGTGCTCATGTGGATCGGGGCGATCGGTGCCCACACCGATGCGGAGTTCCTCCTGCAGTCGGCGTGGTTGCTCGCCCCCTTCGGGCTGATCACCGCGTGGTTGCTCGCTCGGATGGCGGGGTGGGCAGCGCTGACGTGGTCGCTCACGCCGCCGCTCGTGCTCTACGCCTTCCTCAACTGGGACCTGCCGGTCGTGGCGGTCACCGTCGCCGCCGTCGCGGTGCTGACGATCGAACGCTGGTCGCTGCGGACTCGCGGAGTGGTCGCGGCGGTGCTGCTGGGCGTGGGCTTCTGTCTCAAGCTCTATCCGGGCATCTTCGTGCTGCCGCTCATCGCCTATGTCCTCACCGGCGGGAGCTCACCCGACCGGAAGCGGGACGTCCCCGGCGCCCTCGCCGTCGCGGGCACGGCGGCAGCGACGGTCGCCGCGATCAACCTGCCCTTCGCGATCCTCGGCTACGAGGGCTGGCGCGCGTCGTTCGCCTTCCAGCAGAACCGGGAAGCGGACGGGACCAGCAACTCCATCTGGTACTGGGGTCTGCGGCCGTTGATGGGCGGCTACCAGGAATACGAGAACACTCCCCAGTACAACGAGCTGGTGGCCCAGTTGTCGCCGACGCTGGTCGCGCTGTCGTTCGCGCTCGCTCTGTGGTTCGGATGGCGCCGATACCTCCGCGACGGCGTCTATCCGTGGCTCGGGACCGGGGCCGCGATGCTGTGCGGGTTCATGCTCTTCCACAAGGTGCACTCACCGCAGTACACGCTGTGGCTGCTGCCACTGCTGATCCTGCTGCGCGTGCCGTGGGGTCTCGTCGCCGCTTATCTCCTCGCCGACCTCGCCATCGGCATCGGCATCTTCCGGTGGTTCGCCGCGACCGCCGGCGAAACGGACATGGCCCTGCCGCTCACGCTCGTCCACATCGGAGTGTGGGGACGCGCGGTCCTGCTGGTCGTGCTGTTCTTCGTCTTCCTGCGCGTCGCGCCCCGAACTCCGTGGCAGCAGACGGAACGAACGGACTACGCTCGCCGTCCGACGACGACCGGGAGAACGTGATGAACGACAGTTGGACGGAACATCCCGTCCTCGAGGGTCCCCGTATCCGGCTCGAGCCCCTCACCGACGCGTACGCCGAAGGGTTGCTGGAAGCCGCCGACGATCCCGACACGATTTTCGCCTGGGCGCACCTCGTGATCCGCGACCTCGACGACGCGCGCACCTTCGTGCGCGAGGCGGTGGCCGATCCGTCCCGGTTGCCCTACGCGATCGTCGACAGGACGACCGGTGAGGTGCTGGGATCGACGTCCTACTACCTGCTCGAACCGGCCCACCGCACATTGGTGATCGGGTACACCTGGTTGTCGACGCGAGTGCAGCGCACCCACGTGAACAGCGAGTCGAAACTGCTTCTGCTGCAGCGCGCATTCGACGACCTCGGGGCCGTACGCGTGACGTGGCACGCCGACGAACGCAACACCCGTTCGCGCGACGCTCTGCGCCGGCTCGGCGCCACCGAGGAGGGTCTGCTCCGCAAGCACCGCAGGCGCCGTGACGGCAGCTGGCGGACCACCGCCCTGTTCTCCCTCACGGACGACGAATGGCCCGGGGTGCGCGCCCGGCTCGAGGAGCGCCCGGTGCGATGAGGACGAGGCGCGCGCTCGCAGCCCCCATGGCGATCGCCGTGGGTGCGGTCGCGGTGTGCGCAGCGGTGGCGTGGGCCGACCCGACCACGCCGGGTGGGGTCATCCCGCCGTGCCCCACCTATTCACTGTTCGGAATCCTGTGTCCCGGTTGCGGTTCGTCACGGATGTTGTACTCACTCGTCCATCTCGACGTACCGGCAGCGTTGCACTACAACGCCCTCGGTCTCGTCGCGCTGGCCGTGCTCACCGTGGTCTTCGGTCTGTGGACGTGGGGCCGGGTGCGGGGCACACCGATGCCGCGATGGACGCGATACCGGTGGACCCCGCACCTCGTGCTGGCCCTGACGGCGGTGTGGTTCGTCGTGCGCAACATCCCGGTCGCGCCGTTCACCGCCCTACGGATCTGACCGTCAGAGGATCGGGCAGTTGACCAGGTAGTCCCAGTCCGTCCCGGGATCACCGGTCACTCGGACGAGAACCGAGGTCGCGCTCCCGGCCGGCACGTTCACCACTGCCGATCCGGTGCCTTCGTTGATGCTGTCACCGATACGACCGGTGTCGTAGATCTGGGAACCCCCGTAGAACACCTGGATCCGGTCGGGAACGTCGTAGGTCTCCCAGTCGAGCAGGAACGACGTGGGACCGCTGCGACCCAACTCGTGGTAGGTGCTGGTGACGCCTTCCCCTCCCGACTGCCGCGACTGGTTGCACTGCTGTGTCGTCGGCAGCGACGATCCGTTCTCCAGGATCACGCTGCCCAGATCGATCGCACGGGCCCCCAGATCCATCACGCTGCCGGGCAGTTCGGACACACTGCCGGGCAGATCGGCGACACTGCCCGGCAGATCGTTGCTGCCGGCGCTGCCGGTGGGAGCGGCCGAAGCGGCAACGGGCGCACCGAATGCGACCGCCGCCACCGTGACCGCCGTCAGAACCGCGCGCAGACCCGACCTGCGAATACGAGACATGCTTCCTCCGATGATCGATGCGTTGAATCCCCCATGAGGGACGTTCCCACACCGCGCGGCCTGGGCGTATCCTGCAATCGGATGAATCCGGCTCGGTCGGAACATCTTCCGTCCCTTCCGATTCACGCCGTGTCGCCGCACGGCGGCCGGAAGGGAACACCCGGCAGATGCCGTTCCCATTCGTCCTCGGTCACCGGAGTGCCGACGGTGGAACACAGTGTCGCCTCGACGGTCTCGGGGTCGAGTTGCCACAGTCGCACGGAACGGTCCGGACCGCCTCCGACGAGCACCGCTCCGTTGTGCGCGAAGGTGGCGTCGTAGACCCGGCTTCCGTAGGCGGCGAGCACCGCGTGGGTGGTGGGGGAGTCCGGCCGGGTGACGTCCCAGATCCACGCCGACCCGTCGCCGACGCCGGCCGCGAGACGATTCCCGTCGGGGGAGAAGTGCAGCGAATACACCGCGTCCGCAGGCCCGGTGATCCGCGCCAGTTCGCGCGGGGCGGCAGGGTCCGCGACATCCCACAGGCGCACACTGCGGTCGGCGCTCGCGGCGGCGAGGACCGTTCCATCGCCACCGAACGCGACCGTCTGCGCCTGACTCTCGAACCCGGAGAGCTCGGAGATCCGCGTCGGGTCGGCGGGATCGGAGAGATCCCACAGTTCGACGAGGCCACCGGCGCTCGCCGCGGCCACGATGTCGGCAGTGGGATGCCACGACAGCATGTACGGATAGTCGTCGGCCTCGAAGGTGCCGACGACGCGCGGAGCAACCGGATCGGAGGCGTCGACGATCGCGACCTTCGCGTCCTCCGTCGCCGTTACCGCGACGACGGGTCGGTCGGGAGCGAACTCGACCACTCCGACGACGCCCGCGACGACGCCCTCGGCGGTCCCGACGAACTGCGGCGCCGCGGGGTCCGTCAGATCCCACAGGTGCACGGATCCGCCGGATGTTCCCGCTGCAGCGAGCGATCCGGTCTTCGACAGCGCTGCGGCACCACTGAACCGGTCCTCGACGGGCGGACTCAGGGACGGTTGTTCCGCCGCCGCACCGGGATCGGCGATGTTCCACAGCGGCAGGGCATTCGACCGTCCCTGACCGAAGAGGGCGAGGGTGCCGTCCGCATCGACGGGAGTGACGTAGACGGCTTCGTCCGCGGGCAGGACCGGGCCGGGCACCGGCCACCATCCCACCGAACCGTCCAGTGCCGCGGTGAGCACTGCGCGACCCTCGTCGGTGAAGACGACCGAGGTCACGGGATTCGAACCGGGCAGTGTCGTGGTCGATTCGGCGGCGTCGGGAGTCGTTCCGTCCGCCCAGATGCGGACGGTGTTGTCGGAGCTGCCCGCGACCAGGCGACGACCGTCCGGAGCGAACGCGACGGTGTTGACATAGCTGGTGAATCCTTCGAGGGCGGCCAGGGGCACGGGTACCGCGGGATCGGCCATGTCCCAACGCAGTACGTGGCGACCGGTGGTGCCGGCCGCGACCGTGCGACCGTCGGGCGAGAACGCCACCGACAGAAGATGTTCGGTGCCGCCGTCCGGCGGTGTCTCGAACACCGGTCGGGTGCCGGCATCCTGCGTTTGCGCGTCCCACACCCGCAGCGACATCTGCCTGCCGGCCACGACGAGCCATCGGCTGTCGGGCGAGAAGGCCGGGTACACAGCACCTTCGGCCGGATGGTCGAGTGAGGACAGTTCTCTCACCTCGTCGGCATTCGTGTTCCATCGCAGCACTGTGCCGGAGCCCGTCCCTGCCACGAGTTGCCTTCCGTCCGGAGAGAATTCGAGGGAATATGCCGTGTGGTCGGAGTTCGCGAGCACCGCCCGCTGCTGCGGCGAGGTGCGATTGCGGATGTCCCAGAGCCAGATTCCGCCCTGCCCGCCCACCGCGACGGAGTCGCCGTCCGGCGACACGGCGAGCGCATAGAGTTCGCCGGCGCCGTCCCCCGCACCGAATTCCGCGGTCGGGGTGATCGACGGTCCGGTCTCACCCACCGCCCACAACCGCACCGTGCCGTCGGATGCGGCACTGACCACAGTGCTCCCGTCGGGTGTGCTGCGTGCCTGGAGGGGGCCTGCCGGTCCCGTCAGACGCACGGGGGTACGCACACCGGTGGTGTCCAACAGCGCCGAGCGCGCTTCCACGGTGTCGGCGACGCGGTAGCCGGCCAGCGCGAACTGGGCGGCAAGGGCGGGTTCGGTGGCCGACAACTGCGACGAGACGGTCGCGATCTGGCGCGACATCGCGTCGTCGCGTGCGCGCTGGGCGTCGGCGCGTTCGGTGCGCGCGCTGATTCCGGCTGTGGTGGCGACGACCACCAGTACGAGGGCGATCACCGCCGTCACGGTGAGGGCGCCGACGAGCCGCCGGAGCATCCTGGTCCGGCGGCGCTCCGCCTCGACTTCGGCGTCCCGGTGCGCGAGGCTCCGGGCGAGGAACTCCCGTTCGGTGTCGTTGAGCGCGTCGGCGTTGTCGTCGACGCGACTCCAGTCGTCGTGGAGGACGAGCCTGCCACCGCCGAGCAGGGTGGTGTCGTCGCGGTCGCTGTCCTCCCACACCTGCGCGGCGCGGGTGAGTTCGCGATGGACCGCGAGGCCCGCCCGGTCGGCGTCGATCCATCCGCGCAGCCGGTCCCACGCGGTGAGGAGGACCTCGTGGCTCAGCTGGACGGAATCCTCGTCGACCGTCAGGAGCCGGGCGTCGGCGAAACGGTCGACGATCTCGTCCACGGCGTCGACGTCCCCGAACGCCAGTTCGCTGCGGGGAGTGCGTCGTCGTGTCTGGGTGTCGTCGTCGACGTTGACGAGACGCAGGAACACCCGGCGCGTGAGTCGCTGCTGTTCGGGGGTCAATTCCGAGTACAACTCCTCGGCGGTCTGCTGGACCGCGCCGGAGATACCGCCGACCGCGGTGTAATCGGCGACGGTGAGCGTCCGGCGCTCGGCCCGCTGCCACAGCCGCAGCAACGCGTGGGACAGCAAGGGGAGTGTGCCGGGCTCGTCCTTCGTCCGCGACGCGCGGGGAGAGAGATCGGTCAACAGCACCTTCACCAGCTCCGGTGGAACGGTCACCCCCGCCTTGGCCGCCGGTTGCACGATGACGGATTCGAGTTCGGCAGCCGACATGGGACCGACGACGACGGGCCCGGACTCCAGGATCGGTACGAGGTGCGGTTCCCGAGCGGCGAGCCCGTAGAAGTCGGCCCGGAGCCCGAGGACGACGACGATGTCGTCGGACGGCTGCGCGAGGTGTTCGAGAAAGTCGTGGCGGTCTTCTTCCTCCCCGGAGGTCCACAATTCCTCGAACTGGTCGACGACGAGAACGGTCGGGTGATCGACGTCGAGAATGCCGGCGAGTTTGTCCGGTCCTGCCGACGCGGGGGTCAGGACGACAGGTTTCCAGTCGCGGAGATCGGTCTCGTCGGAACCGACGGCGGCCGCGACACCGGCCCGCAGCAGAGACGACTTGCCCGCACCGGAGGGACCGACGACGAGGATCACCCTCGGACCCTGCCCGGCGACCGCGGCGCGGATCCGGCGGAGAACGTCCTCGGTGATGTCGTCGCGGCCGAAGAACCACTCGGCGTCCTCCGCCTCGAAAGAGGACAGACCGCGATAGGGGATCGGGCCGGTGTCCCGGCGCTTGGTCCGTGCCTGCCGGGCGCGACGCGCAGCCGCGATCCAGGTGTCCGCCTCGATCTCGTCGGCGACCCCGCACGCCGCGAGCACCGCGCGGAAGGCGGGCTCGCTGGCGCGGGTCGGCAGGTGCTGTCCGGAGAACCATCCGGCGACCGTGCCGTGCAATGCGCCGGACGCGTCGACGACATCGCGGATCGACAGTCCTGCTCGGGTTCGCAAGGCGGTCAGGGCCCGGCCGAACTCGGCCCGGGAGGTGATGGAGGTCGGATCGGCCGCCTCCACGGTTGTTTCCGTCATCTACGGTTCCCTCGGGAAGAATCTGCGTTTCCGCAGGTCAACGATGTATGGCTGTACGGATTTCGTACGGGATCACGCGCGGGCGTAGGTCTTCGCACCGACGGCGACGAGGATTCGAGGTGGCGCATTCGCGCCGGCTCCCCAGACTCTTCGTCAGCCGAGAGGCGGTTCGCCGTGAACGCTCAGCACCGTTCGTCCTCGTTCCACGACACGCGTGTCGGCGGCCTCGTGCGGCCTCTGCTCAGCGCCCGCGAGAAGGAAGTTCTGCTCACCTGGCTGGCAGCGGACTCGAAGACCGAAGCGGCGAGGCGGCTGTTCATCTCGGTGGGCACGCTGAACACTCATCTGCAGCGGATCCGCCTCAAGTACGCGGCAGCCGGACGAGATGCCTCGACGAAGGCGAGTCTGCTGGCACGCGCGCTCCAGGACGGTCTGACGACGCTGGACGAATGGTGACACCGCACGAAGGTGACGCCGCGCGCACGGTGACGCGCCGGCGCGCGTGAGGTCAGGGATCGTCGGAAGTGCAGGGCACGGCGAACCTCCAAGGCGCGGTCGACAGGTCCCCGACAGTCCCGTAGCAACGAAGTTGACGAATCGGATATTAGCGACAAAACGCCCGAAGATGCGGGGTTCGTCCATTTACCCGTCGATGTGGACTCCGTCCACGCAGGTTCAGGCCGCGCGCAGGGAACTCAGCGCCGCGTGCTGCTCGATACCGACCCGCCCCGGCGCCACGGCGAGAGCCACCGCGGTCTGCCGCGAGTCGAGGCCCACGATGGTGCGCAGGATGAGAATCTCCTGCTGGAGTCGGGTCAGCGGGAAGGCTCGCGGGCTCGCGAACTCGGCATCGGCCGCGTCGGCGACCAGCGTGTAGGCCAACCGCAGGAAAGGCCGGTCGGCTCCGGACGGCGCGGTGAGCTCGGCGAGAATGGCACGGCAGGCGGCCAGGGCGAGACGATCGGCGTCGGCGAAGGTACCTCCGGCGGCTTTCGCACGGGCCCGGAAGTAGGCGATCACGAGCGGATGCAGGTCGCGCAGGAGTCGTGGGATCGCGGTGGCGTCGCCGGCCGCGACCGTCCACGCCAACTCACACGTCGTGAACTGTGATGCGGTGACATCCGTCCCCGCTCCGAATCCCCGTCCGCCGCTCGCCATTCTCCCCCCTCGTGCTCGTTCCCGAGCCTAGGGGGCCGACGAAGTCTCCGACATCCATCGTTCGGATGATTCTTCTCTCGTGACCCGATGGTGAGCAGGTCGCAACCTGGCGGGCAGCCATCGCGGCGGACGGTCGGGAGCCTGATCGAGCACACCACCGACGGGATCGTCGACGAAGCCGTACCGCACGGGATCCCGCACCGGACGCCGGATCTGCCACAGCACGACCGCGCACAGTGCCACGACGGCGACATCGCGCAGGAAGACCGTGGCGGTGAACCACTGCTCCGGCAGCCCCTTCCGATCGGGACCGAGGTAGTAGTACATGCGCGGAACCCACACCAGCGCATCGATCGTCATCCAGGCGACCAGCGCGCGCCGGTGGGGCACGGCCAGCACGGCGAGCGGCACGAGCCACAGCGAATACTGCGGACTCCACACCTTGTTCGTGAGCAGGAAGGCCGCGACGAGGAGGAAACACAGCTGCGCGAGGCGGGGGCGGCGCGGCGCGGTGAGCCCGATCCACCCGATCGCGGCGCAGGCCGCGGCGAACAACACGAGCGAGACCCCGTTGAAGGTCGAGGCCGACCAGGCCGGCCAGCCCACGAACGAGTGCAGCACGTTGTAGATCGAATCCGGATCCGCTCCGCGATCGGAGTTGAGCCGGAAGAACTCCGCCCATCCGCGCGGGTACAGCACCATGATCGGCAGATTCACGACCAGCCATGCCGCGGCGGCCGCTCCCGCGGTGCGGGCGAACGACCGCAGGTGGCCGGTCCGCAGGCACAGCACCAGCAGCGGACCGAGCAACAGCAAGGGATACAACTTCGTCGCGGCACCGAGGCCGAGCAGGACACCGGCGAGAACCGGTCGACGACGTGCCCACGCCAGCAGGCCACCGGCGGCGAAGGCCGTGGCCAGGGCATCGAAGTTCGTGAAGGCGTGCACCACGACCAGCGGTGACGCCGCGACGAGTGCAGCGTCCCAGATCCTGCGACCCGCCGACATCGCGGTGGCCCATACCGTGACGAGCCAGGCGAGCGCGAGACCGAGTGCGACGACGGCGAAATAGATCGCGACCTGCAGCGCATCGGGGAGCCACGGTGTGGCGTCCCACGCCTTCGCGATGCGCATCGAGCCGTACTGGTAGAGCCCCGCGAGCACCGGATACTCCATGTACCGGGTCTGCATCTGCCCGTCGGGGCCGGGTTCCTCCCACGACGTCCGGTACGGGAAGGCGCCCTCGGCGAGCCGTTCGGCACCGTAGAGCGGAACGATGTCGGAATAACACATCGCCACGTACTGCCGGTTGCCGCTCCAGTCCAGGCCGAGCGCGCCATCGGGACCGACGGGTCCCTGCTGGACACAGGCCGCCTTCGTGAACCAGCCGAAGGCGAGGAAGACGACCGCGAGCAGCAACATCGCCCGCAGGGGAGTGAAGAAGCGGGTGCGCCCGAGCACGGCGTGCCGGCCCACCGGACCGCCGATGACGGCGGTCAGGCGCGACACCGTCGGGTCGGTACGCCCGGGGGTGTCGCGCCAGTCCAGGGAACGACGATCCTCGGCCGGTGGTGCAGCGGACACCACCGGCCGGGCGTCGGATCCCCGGTCGTCGCTCACGCGGCGAGGCTACCCGGCCGGAGCGTATTCGAACGCGTCCTGGGGGCTACCGCCCTGCGCGCCCTGGAATCCGCCTCCCTGCGCGCCCGGGATCGCGGGGCTCTCGAGTCCCGGGATGCGGTTCTGCGGAGGCGATCCACCCTCGTCGGAGTCGTCGCCGGTACCACCGCCGCCGGTTCCGCCGCCGGTGTCCTCGCTCTCCTCCTGCTGACCGCCGGTGCCGGGACGGGAGGGCGCGTTCTGGGTGGTCGTCTGCGGGGCGACACCCGGAACGGGAATCGTGACGCCGGGGAAGATCTCCACGTTCTGCGTGGTGATCTCCGGAACCTCCGGAAGGCTCGGCACGACACGCGAGGTGGTGGTCTGCTCACGGGTGGCCGGAGCCGTCGTCGACGCGGTCCACGCCGGCACGCCGGAGACACCGGCGATCGGTTCCGGCTTCGGGAACGACTCGACCTCGGTGCCCTCGAGAGCGCCGTCCATCGTGTCCTTCCAGATGTCCGACGGGATACCCGAGCCGTAGATCATGCCGCCCCAGCTGTTCTCGAGGGGCAGGCCCTCCTCGGTGCCGACCCACACAGCGGTCGACAGCGACGGGGTGTAACCGACCATCCACGCGTCCTTGTTGGAGCCGGTGTCGCCGAGCTGAGCGGTACCGGTCTTCGACGCGGACGGACGGCCACCGGCCAGGGCGTGGCCGTTCGAGTACGCGGCGATCGGGGTCATCGCGGAAGTGGTGTTGTCGGCCACCGCCGCGTCGACGACCTGCTCACCGGCAGGGGTGCCACGGTCGAGGAGCACCTCGCCGTCGGACGTCACGACCTTCTGCACGAAATACGGCTCGTGATAACGGCCGGACGCCGCGAGCGTGGCGTACGCCGACGCCATGTCGAGCACGCGCGACTGGTACTGGCCCAGCACGATGCCGTAGTTGGGGCCGATGCCGCCCGGCTCGGTGAGCGTCTCACCGATGCCCGGCAGCTCCTTCGCGACACCCAGCTTGTGCGCCATGTCGGCGATGGCCTGCGGGCCGTTGTCCATCTCGAGCATCATCCGGTAGAAGCTCGTGTTCAACGACCGCTTGAGCGCTTCTGCGATGGTGCACTGCCCGCACGACTCACCCTCGACGTTACCGATCTTGATGCCGTTGACCGTCAGCGGACCGCTGTCGTAGGTCTGCGACAACGGCACGCCCTGGTCGAGGTTGGCGGCCAGGCCGAACACCTTGAACGACGAACCCGTCTGCAAACCGGACTGGGCGAAGTCGTAACCGACACCGCTCTCACCGCCGTAGTAGGCGCGGATCGCCCCGGACCGGGGATCGACCGACACCACCGCGGTACGCAACTCCTCGGGTTCGCCCTCGAGATTGCTCTGCGCCGCCTCGACCGCCGACTGCTGGGCCTGGGGGTCGATCGTCGTGGTGATCTGGAGACCGGCTGTGTTGAGAAGGTTCTCGTCGATGCCCTCGCGGGACAGCTCGGCGAGCACCTGGTTCTTGATCAGACCTTCGGGGCCGGACGACTGGTCGCCGTTGTCGAGCTCAGCAATCGGCACGTAGGCCGGGTACTTCATACCCGACCGTTCGGCGGCATCGAGCGTGCCCGCGGAGACCATGCCGTCGAGCACGTAGTTCCAGCGCGCCTCCGCACCCTCGGGGTTCTGCTCGGGATCGAGCAGCGACGGCAACTGGATCGACGACGCGAGCACGGCGCCCTCCTCGACGGTGAGCTCACCGACGGGCTTGCCGAAATACGCGTTCGACGCCGCGGCGATGCCGTAGGCACCACGACCGAAGTAGATGGTGTTGAGGTAGGCCGCGAGGATGTCGTCCTTGGCCCACTGGTTCGCCATCTTCGTCGACAGCACCAGCTCCTTGAGCTTTCGCGTCAACGTCCGCTCGGAACCGACGACGGCGACCTTCACGTACTGCTGGGTGATGGTCGAACCACCACCGGCGCTGTCGCGGCCGAGCACGTTGTCGCGGGCGGCACGCGCGAAGCCGGTGACCGAGAAGCCGGGATTGCTGTAGAAGTCGCGGTCCTCGGCGGCGAGCACGGCATTGCGGACGTGCACGGGGATCGCGTCGAGTTCGACCTCGGTGCGGTTGCCCTCCGGCGGGATCACCTTCGTGATGACACCCTGGCCGTCGGAGTTGAAGATGGTCGCGGCCTGGTTCGTCTGCAGCTCACCGGGGCGCGGCACGTCCTGGACGATGTACGCCAGCATGAACATGAGGATCGGGACGAGGATGCCGGCGGCGACCACGCCGTAACCGATCCGGCGGATCGTGCGCCAGCGGTTGTTCTTGCCGTCGCCCTTTCCACCCCCGGCGCCGCCACCCGAACCGCCACCGGGCGGAACGGTGGGAGGTCCGCCTGCGGGCGGGCCGCCGGCGACGCGTGTCGTGGGTGCATCGTTCGCAGCACTCGCACCTACTGCAGCACCCGCTGCAGCGCTCGCACCCATCGCAGCGGAGACCCGCTGCGTCGGCGCGTCCGCTCCGGGACGCTGTGCACCTGGCGCGTCCGCTCCGGGACGCTGCGCAGCCGCGTCCGCTCCGGGACGCATGGCGACGGTCGGATCGGCCTGCGGCGTGCGCTGGACGGGAGGCACCGCGCCGGGCGGCAACGTGCCGGGACGCGGCGGCATCGGCTGGTTGGGATTGCGCGGCTGGTTCGCGCCCGGGGCGGGCACCGGTCCGCGCGGCGGGTACGGCTGTCCCGGCCGGCCCTGCTGGGGGGCCGGTCCCTGCCCCTGACCGGGAGCCGGGGGACGTTGTCCCTGGACGGGACCCTGAGGGCGCTGCCCCTGGCCGGGGGCTTGAGGACGTTGCCCCTGCCCGGGGGCTTGAGGATGCTGCCCCTGACCGGGAGCCTGGGGCGGGTACGGCGGCCGGCCGCCGGGGCGCGGCGGTTGCTGACCTGCGGGACCACCGGGCTGTCCGCCCGGTCGGCCCGGCTGTCCCTGAACACCCGGCTGACCCTGTGCTCCCGGCTGACCCTGCGGGCGCGGTTGCGGCGGCAACGGACGACCCTGCACCGGTCCCTGGACAGGGCGCTGCTGTCCCGGACCGGGCTGTCCCTGACCGGCACCGGCAGGAGGACCGGGACGTTGCTGCCCGGGCTGCGGTCCTGCGGGACCGCTGCGCTGGGGCGGGACGGCCTTGTTGTCCTCGGGTTCGTTGTCGGGGGAACTCACGTACTCATCTCCAACTGTTCTCGCGACGCATCACGCCGCGGCCTCGACACTGCTCCACGAAGAGCCGATCGGCGATGCCGGCGGACGGCAGCCGATCGACGATGTGCGCAGCGGACGACGCGACGATCAGGTCGTGCGGGTCGGACCCAGGAGCGAACTCCACGAGAAAGCGTACGGGCACGTTGCCGGTACCCCTTCACTCGCTGGCGGTACGACGGCTCGATCCCGTCGACCGGCGACGCGGGCTCTTGGGGGCGGGTTGCGATCCCAGGACGTACGACTGCACCAGGTGATTCCAGCTGCAGGTACGGCACACCTCGACCACGTGAACCGAGAATTCCTCCTGGCTGGCGGCCAGACGCACCAACTCTTCGGGGGTGCGCGCCGACCCGGACACCGGACCGAGTTTGTCGCCGAAGACCCACGAGACGAGGGTCAACTGCTCCTTACGGCAGATGGGGCACATCACATCGCTGCCCCGTCCGTGAAACTTCGCCGCCCGCAGCAGATAGGGGCTCGCGTCGCAGACCTCGCTGACTCCGCGTCGCCCCGAGTAGACCTCGGCGAGCAGCGAGCGCCGCTGCAACGCGTAGTCCACCACCTGCCGCTGAATTCGCACGGCTTCCAGAGTACGTGCGGGCGATGCGGCGATGGGCGAGGAGTGGCCCACCGGACATCGAAGACGGGTGGTCGTGGCGGCACCGATGCATTTCCGATCGGGTCCGGAGACGGGTGCCTGCCCGCAACCGGACGTGACACGAACCGTGTGGGGCGTATCGTCGTATATATCGGCGCGATATAGTTCCGTGTCGTATCAATCGGTTGGTTCGAACGGAAACAGGAGGTGACCCGTGCTGGAACTGGCGATACTCGGGCTCCTCCTCGAATCGCCCATGCACGGCTACGAGCTGCGCAAGCGTCTGACCGGGCTTCTCGGAGCCTTCCGCGCCTTCTCCTACGGGTCGCTCTATCCGACTCTGCGGAGAATGCAGGCGGACGGCCTCATCGAAGAGGATCCGGGAACTCCCGGTCCCGTGAAACGACGTGCCCGCCGCGTCTACCAGCTCACCCCGAAGGGTCGAGAACGCTTCACCGAGCTGGTCGCCGACACGGGACCGCAGAACTACACCGATGACGGATTCGGCGTGCACCTCGCCTTCTTCGGTCGCACTCCCGCCGAAGCGCGGATGCGAATTCTCGAAGGCAGGCGCCGCCAGGTCGAGGAGCGCAGAGAAGCGCTCCGCGATGCGATCGGACGGGCCAGCGGCACACTCGATCGTTACACCCGTCAGCTCCATCAGCTCGGCCTTGAGTCCAGCGAGCGCGAAGTGCGCTGGCTCAACGAACTCATCGCCGCCGAGCAGTCGTCAGCAGCACGCAACAAAGAAGGAGAACCCGACCATGGGTGAGAACAGCACCGCGGTGCGCGTGGCCATTGTGGGCGTGGGGAACTGTGCCTCTTCCCTGGTCCAGGGCGTCGAGTACTACAAGGATGCGGACGCCGAGACCACCGTCCCCGGCCTGATGCACGTCGAATTCGGTCCCTACCACGTGCGCGACGTCCAGTTCGTCGCCGCGTTCGACGTGGATGCCAAGAAGGTCGGCTTCGACCTGTCCGAGGCGATCCTCGCGAGCGAGAACAACACCATCAAGATCGCCGACGTGCCGCCGCTCGGCGTGCCCGTGCAGCGCGGCCACACGCTCGACGGCATCGGCAAGTACTACTCCGAGACCATCGAGCTGTCCGACGCCGAGCCCGTCGACGTGGTTCAGGCGCTCGAGGATGCCCAGGTCGACGTTCTCGTCTCCTACCTCCCCGTGGGTTCCGAAGAGGCCGACAAGTTCTACGCGCAGTGCGCCATCGACGCGGGCGTCGCCTTCGTCAACGCTCTCCCCGTGTTCATCGCCTCCGACCCCGAGTGGGCGCAGAAGTTCACCGACGCCGGTGTCCCGATCGTCGGCGACGACATCAAGTCGCAGGTCGGCGCCACCATCACCCACCGCGTGATGGCGAAGCTGTTCGAGGACCGCGGTGTCGTGCTCGACCGCACGTACCAGCTCAACGTCGGCGGCAACATGGACTTCAAGAACATGCTCGAGCGCGAGCGTCTGGAGTCGAAGAAGGTCTCCAAGACCCAGGCCGTCACGTCGAACCTGAACGGCCCCCTCGCCGGCAAGGTCCACGACCGCGACGTGCACATCGGCCCCTCCGACTACGTGCAGTGGCTCGACGACCGCAAGTGGGCGTACGTCCGCCTCGAGGGTCGCGCCTTCGGTGACGCCCCGCTGAACCTCGAGTACAAGCTCGAGGTGTGGGACTCCCCGAACTCGGCCGGCATCATCATCGACGCCATCCGCGCGGCGAAGATCGCCAAGGACCGCGGCATCGGCGGCCCGATCCTCCCGGCTTCGGCATACCTGATGAAGTCCCCGCCGGTCCAGATGGCCGACGATTCCGCCCGCGCCCAGCTCGAGGCGTTCATCATCGGAGCCGACGCGTAAGTCGTTCTCCGGCAGGATTTCCGACAAAGGCCGCATCCCTCACGTGGGATGCGGCCTTCGTCGTTGCTGTTGCGGGTGACGGACCGGCCTATGCCATCTTCCGGATCACAGACAGCGGCAGCACCTTCATCGCGTAGCCGAGCGGAATCCACGGCCAGCCCGGCACGTACGCCTTGGCGGGTTCCTTCTCGATCGCAGCCGCCAGTGCACGACAACCTGTTTCGGTGTCGACGATGAACGGGACCTTCTTCACCTTCTCGTTGATCTCCGACCGGATGTATCCGGGGAAGATCGTGCTCACCGAGATGTCGGTGTCCGCCAGGTCGGCCCGCATCCCCTCACCGAGCGAGGCGACGGCGGCCTTCGACGCGGCGTAGGTCGTCAGGTTGCGCGGCATGCCCCGCACCGCGCTCATGGACGAGATGAGGACGACGTGCCCGCGCCCACGGGGTCGCATGAGCTCGAGGGCCGCTTCGCTCTGCGCCAGCGCACCGAGGAAGTTGGTGTTCGCGGTCTGGGCGTTCGCGCGGAAGTATCCGGTACCGAGGGGTTGTCCCTTGCCGAGGCCGGCGTTGACGATCACCCGGTCGAGACCGCCGAGCTCCTCGTCGAACTCGCGGAAGACGGTGAACACGTCGTCGTGCCGGTTCACGTCGAGGGCGCGCACGCTCACGGTGATGCCCGGATGCGCGGCGAGCAATTCGTCCCGCAGCTCCTCGAGCCGTTCGACGCGACGGGCAGCGAGCGCGAGATTCCTTCCTCGCGCGGCGAATTCACGCGCCATACCGGCACCGAGCCCGGAACTCGCACCGGTGATGAGGATGTTCCGTCGCTGCGGGCGGCTCATCGGTTCTCCTTCTCGTATCGATCGATCAATGCACTGCAACGGGATTCGAGGTAGCCGACCACGACCCAGAAGTCCTTGAAGGCCGGGTTGGTGGTGTGGCCGTGGTGGTAGCGGTAGTAGATCTGCTGGGCGATCACGGCGAGGCGGAACAGTCCGAACACCTCGTAGAATCCCCAGCCGTCCACCGGCAGTCCGGTCCGCTCGGAATAGTATTCGACGATCTCCCGCCGGGTGAGCATGCCGGGGAGATCGGACGGCTGCCGCTTCGTCAGCAGCAGCATGTCGTCGTCGTCCGCCTGGACCCAGTAGGCGAGCGACGAGCCGAGGTCCATCAGGGGGTCGCCGATGGTGGCCAGCTCCCAGTCGAGCACCGCGACCGGCTTCAGCGGATCGTTCTCGTCGAGGACGATGTTGTCGAGCCGGAAGTCGCCGTGGATCACGATCTGCGCGACGTCCTGCGGCTGCCGCGCCGCCAGCCACTCGGTGACGCGGGCGAAGTCGGGGACGTTGTCGGTGCGGGCCTTGGCGTAGCGCGACGTCCAGCCCGCGACCTGCCGTGCGACGTAACCGGATCCGCGCCCCAGTTCGGACAGTCCCGCGGACTCCGGATCGATGCCGTGCAGTTCGACGAGCAGGTCGACGATGCGCAGGCACAGGGTGCGGGTGTTCGTTTCGGAGAGGTCGAGTTGCGTGGGCGGATTCGTGCGCAGGATGGTGCCGGGAACGCGGTTCATGACGTAGAAGTCGCTGCCGAGCACGCTGTGATCGGTGCACAGGCCGACCATGGTGGGCACGTAGGGGTAGACCGGTGCGAGCATCGACTGGATGCGGTACTCACGTGCCATGTCGTGGCCCGACGACGGCTTCGCCCCGGCCGGCGGACGGCGCAGCACGAGATCGCGATCCGGATAGCGCAGCAGGTAGGTGAGATTGGATGCGCCGCCGGAGAACTGGCGCACATCCGGCACTCCGGTGATGCCGGCGTTCTCGGCGAGCCAGGCCGCGACCGCGTCGACGTCGAAGGCGTCCTCCTCACGAACGGTGCGGGCGTTGTCGGGAAGTGTGGTCATCGTCGGACACTCCCTCTCACGCGTACTTGCCGAGTTCGAACCGGGCGACGAGCCCCTGGTGCACCTCGTCGGGTCCGTCGGCGAGACGCAGTGCTCGCGCGGCCGTCCACGCACCGGCGAGGGGGAAGTCGTCGGAAAGCCCGCCACCACCGTGGATCTGGATGGCGAAGTCGACGATCTGCTGGGTGACGCGCGGTGCGACGACCTTGATCTCCGAGACCGCCGAGCGCGCTCCGGCGAGTCCCTGCGTGTCGAGCAGCCAGGCCGCGTGCAGGACGAGCAGCCGCAGTTGGTTGATCGCGATGCGGGCGTCGGCGATGCGTTCACGGTTGCCGCCGAGGTTGATGATCGGCTTGCCGAAGGCGGTGCGCTCGAGACCGCGGCGACACGCGAGTTCGAGGGTGTGCTCGGCCAGCCCGACGAGGCGCATGCAGTGGTGGATGCGGCCGGGACCGAGCCGACCCTGGGCGATCTCGAATCCTCGTCCGGGACCGGCGATGACGGCATCGAGCGGCAGTCGCGCGTCGGTGAAGGATACCTCGCCGTGGCCACTGGGCTCGTCGAAGAAGCCCATCGTCGGGAGCATGCGCTCGACCTTCACACCGGGGGTGTCGAAGGGCACGAGGACCATCGAATGTCGCTGGTACTTGTGGGCTTCCGGGTCGGTCAGGCCCATGAAGATGAGCACCTTGCAGTCGGGATGGCCGACGCCGGTGCTCCACCACTTGCGGCCGTTGAGCACGATCTCGTCGCCCTCGACCACGGCGGTCGCGGCCATGTTCGTCGCGTCCGACGACGCGACCTCGGGTTCGGTCATGCAGAAGGCCGAACGGATCTCACCGTCGAGGAGCGGGCGCAGCCACTGTTCCTTCTGCGCCTCGCTGCCGTAGTGGTAGAGGACCTCCATGTTGCCGGTGTCGGGGGCGTCGCAGTTGAACACTGCGGAGGCGAACTGCGAGCGGCCCATCTCCTCGGCGAGCGGGGCGTATTCGACGTTCGACAGTCCGGCACCGAGTTCGGCGTCGGGCAGGAAGAGGTTCCACAGCCCCTCGGCACGGGCCTTGCGCTGCAGCTCGCGGAATTCGGGGGAGACGGCCCACCTCTCGGCAGCGTCGATGTCGCGTCGTCCCTCGCCCGCGGTGCGTCGCTCGGCCCGCAGTCGCTGTTCGACGGGCGTGACCTCGGCGGCGATGAACGCTCGGAGGCGTTCGAGATAGTCGCGACTGCGCTCGGACTGTGCGAAATCCATCGGGTGCCTTCCGTCGAGTTCGACCGGGAATCTGCCCGGTCGGGCGGTCGTAACTGAGCGATGCTCAGTTAGACTATCGGCGTGAGCACCCCGCGACAAGAGGCGTCCAAGGGACGGCGTCGTCTGCCGCCCGAGGAACGTCGACGGCAACTCGTGGCGATCGGGCTGCAGGAGCTGTCGACGCGCCCGATCCACGCCCTGTCGATCGACCGCGTCGCCGAGATCGCCGGCATCTCCCGCGGTCTGCTGTTCCGCTACTTCCCCACGAAGCAGGACTTCTACGTCGCCGTCGTCGGCGCCGCGTCACGCCGGTTGCTCCGCGCGGCGGACCCCGATCCGGACGAGCAGGATCCCCTCCGGGCGGTGCTGCACCCGTTCGTGTCGTTCATCGATCGTCACGGCGACAACTATCAGGCGTTCTTCCACAGCGGCGTCGGTTCGGACCCCCAGATCCGCGACATCCACGACTCGATGCGCGACACCATGGTCGAGCGGGTCGTCGCGGCGCTGGGCTGCGACGACACCCCCGTCACCCGTATGCGGCTGCGGGGGTGGTGGGCGCTCGTGGAGTCGCTGGCGATCGACCGGTTCCGCGAAGGCACACCGAGCGTCGACGAGGTCGTCGATTATTCGGCCGCGCTGCTGCCGACGGTGCTGGCCGGGCCGTAGACCCGAACCGCCTCGACAACGAAGGGGAGGTACGGATCTACAAGCCGGGGATCTGGATCGTCACGCCGGGGAACACCTCGATCTGCGAGGGCACCGGGACGGGCAGATCGACCGGCGGCGCGGGAATCGTGATCGGCGGCAGGTTCGACAGGTCGGGCAGCTGGAAGGTCGGCGCCGGGGGAGCGGTGGTGGTCTCGATACCGGCGTCCTTCGGGACACCTGCCTGACCACCGATCGGCGCCGGCCACGGGAAGCTCTCGACGGGCGTGCCCTCGAGCGCGCCGTCCATCGTTCCCTTCCAGATGTCCGACGGCAGTCCGGAACCGTAGATCGACCCGCCCCAGCTGTTGGTGATCGCCCCGGCATCGGGAGTGCCCATCCACACGGCCGTCGACAGCGACGGCGTGTACCCGACCATCCAGGCGTCCTTGTTCAACCCGGTGTCGCCGAGCTGCGTGGTGCCGGTCTTCGACGCCGACGGCCGCCCACCGGCGAGCGCGTGCCCGCGCGAATAGGCGGCGATCGGCATCATGGCCTGGGTCGCGTTGTCGGCGACCGCGGCGTCGAAGCGCTGCTCGCCGGGTGACGGCGGACGATCGAGGAGCACGACACCGTCGGCCGTGACGACCTTCTGCACGAAGTACGGCTCGTGGAAGACACCGGACGCGGCGATCGTCGCGTAGGCGGAGGCCATGTCGATGACCCGTGCCTGGTACTGGCCGAGGACGATCCCACCCTCCGGCGGACCACCGTTCTCGCTCAGCGTCTGCCCCTCGACCCCGGGGATCGTTAGCGGGATCCCCGCTGCGTGCGCGGCGTCGGCGATCTTCTGCGGGCCGTTCGACATGGACATCATGAGCCGGTAGAAGCTCGTGTTCAGCGACCGCTTGAGCGCCTCGGCGATCGTGCAGCGTCCGCACGACTCGCCCTCGACGTTGCCGATGCGGATGTTGCCCACCGTGAGCGGGGAGCTGTCGAAGCGCGCATTGAGGCCGATCCCGTCGTCGAGCGCGGCGAGCAGGCCGAACACCTTGAACGCCGAACCGGTCTGGACAGGGGCCTGCGCGAAGTCGAATCCGGCGCCGTCCTCACCGCCGTAGTAGGCGCGCACGGCACCGGAGCGAGGGTCGACCGAGACCACCGCGGTGCGCAGTTCTCCGGGTTCGCCGGACAGCGTGGACCGGGCCGCGTCGATCGCCGCCTGCTGGGCCTTCAGGTCGATGGTGGTGGTGATGCGCAGACCTTCGGTGTTGAGGGCCTGTTCGCTGATCCCCGCCGCGGACAGCTCGCGCAACACCTGGGTACGGATGTGGCCTTCCGGTCCGGTCGCCTCGGTGGCCAGCACGAGGGTGTCCGACGGCACCGTCGGAGGGAACACCTGGTCCGACCGCTCGGCCGGGTCGAGGACCTTCATCTCGACCATGCCGTCGAGCACGTAATTCCAGCGTTCCTCGATGGCCGGCAGGTTGTACTCGGGGTCGAGCGACGACGGCGTCCGGATCACCCCGGCCAGGACGGCGCCCTCGGAGACCGACAGCTCCTCGACGGGCTTGCCGAAGTAGGCCTGGGACGCCGCGCCGATGCCGTAGGCGCCGCGACCGAAGTAGATGGTGTTGAGATACGCCTCGAGAATCTCGTCCTTCGACCACTGCCGCGCCATCTTGGTGGAGATGACGAGCTCGCGCATCTTGCGTTCGAGCGTGCGATCGGAACCGACAAGCACGTTCTTGACGTACTGCTGGGTGATCGTGGAACCACCGCCGGCGGTGTCCTTGCCCATGACGTTGTCGCGGGCCGCGCGCGCGAAACCGGTGATCGAGAAACCCGGGTTGCTGTAGAAGTTGCGGTCCTCCGCCGACAGCACGGCGTTGCGGACGTGCTCGGGGATCTGCGCGATCCCGACCTCGACACGGTTGCCCTCCGGCGGGACCACCCGGGTGATCTCGGTGGCGTCGTCGGACGCGTAGACGCGCGCGAGCTGGTTCGTCTTCATGTCCGCCGGGGTCGGCACGTCCGCCGAGTAGTAGGCGGTGGCGAAGATCCCGAGCGGGACGAGCACGGCGAGAACGAACGCGACGAGTACGGCGTAGCGAACGATGCGTCCCCTGCGCTTCTTCGCTGCGGCCGCGGCGGCGCGCGAGGATGTCGACCTTTTGGGGCTCGTCACTCGTTCCACTTTCTCGGTACCGGAAATCCGGACGGGAGGGTCTCCCGCCCACCGTATGGTACGGAAACGACCACGGGACGCGTCCGGAACACCGGTACGGTGCTCCTTCTCACGTCACGGGAGGGTCAGCCGGATCGGCGCCACGCGCGGAACGCGAACCCCCACATCACGACGAATGCGAGCAGCACGAGGGACGGCACGATGCCGGGTTGCGGCGACGTCAGCTCGGCGACCGCGGAGATCACCGCCATCACCGTGAACACCGTGAGCAGGCCGAGCAGCATCTCGAGTCGGTTCCGGCGTGGAACCTTCCTCACGACTTGACGCCGCCCGCGGTCAGACCCGAGATGATGCGGCGCTGGAAGAGCAGCACCATCACCACGAGCGGCACCATGACGAGCGTGCCGCCGGCCATGATCGACGCGTACGGGGTGACATACGGGTCGGTGCCGGTGAACCGTGCCATCGCGACCGTCACCGGGGCCGTGCTCTCGCTCGACAGCTGCGACATCAGCAGGTACTCGTTGACGGTCGCGATGAAGGCGAGGATCGCCGTGGTGAACAGCGCGGGTGCCGCGAGCGGCAGCATGACCAGGCGGAACGCCTGCCCGCGCGTCGCGCCGTCCATGCGGGCGGCCTCCTCGAGTTCCCACGGCAGTTCGGAGAAGAACGAGGTGAGCGTGTAGACCGTCAGCGGCAGCACGAACGAGATGTTCGGGATGATCAGCGCCTGGTACTTGCCGATCCAGCCGATGTCGGTGAACAGCTGGAACAGCGGCGTCACGAGCGCGACGACCGGGAACATCGACGCGCCGAGGATGATGCCGGTGACGAAGTACTTGCCGCGGAACTCGAAGCGCGACAGCGCGTAGGCGGTGAACACGCCGAGCAGCAGCGCGACCGCCGTGGTGGCGCCGGCGATGATGACGCTGTTGAGCAGCGCCCGCGAGAAGTTGACCTTGGCGTCGGGGTCGAGCGCGTCGGCGAAGTTCTGCAGTGTCGGGTTCGACGGCCACAGGGTCGTGCTGAACGTCTCCGACGGGTCGCGCAGGGCCGTGACGATCATCCAGTAGCAGGGGGCCAGGCCCCACACGACGATCAGCGCGACACCCAGATAGGTGCCGACGGTGCTCATCCTGCGCTTGAACGGCACCTTGCGGGTCTGCACCGGCGTGGGCTCCGGCTCCGGCCGACTCCGGGGAATCTCGGTGGTGACGGTCATACGACCTCCCCCTTACGCTGCTTCTCCTGCGTACTCACCGCGTTGGCGCCGAGGAACCGCACCAGCACGAAGGCGACGGCGAAGATGAGCAGGAAGGTGATCGTCGACAGGGCGGACGCGGAGTTCGAACCCTGCCGCATCTGGTCGACGACGAGCACCGAGATCGTGGACGTCGCGGGATTGGACCCCATCATGATCGCGGGCAGGTCGTACATGCGCAGCGCGTCCATGGTGCGGAACAGGATCGCCACCATGAGAGCGGGCTTCACCAGCGGCAGCGTGATCATCTTGAACCGCTGCCAGGCGTTCGCGCCGTCGACCTTCGCGGCCTCGTAGACGTCCTGCGGGATCATCTGCAGGCCGGCGAGGATGAGCAGCGCCATGAACGGCGCCGTCTTCCACACGTCGGCGACGATGATCGCGAAGCGCGCGGGCCACGGGTCCGCGGTCCACAGATAGTCGGTGCCGAGCAGTTTGTTGGCGGCACCGTCGTTGGCGAAGATGAAGAACCACAGCTTGGCGGTGACGGCGGTGGGGATCGCCCACGGCACGAGCACGGAGGCGCGCAGCAGGCCGCGACCCCGGAACGACTTGGCCATCACGACCGCCATCGCGAAACCGATCACCGTCTCGAGCGAGACCGTGACGACGGTGAAGAAGAAGGTGTTGAAGATCGACTGCCAGAACTGGGAGCCGAGGGTGCCAGGAGGGCACGGGATCGAACCGGTGGCGGTGTTGCAGGTCTGGGTGATCCAGCGCGTGTAGTTCTCGATCCCTACGAAACCGCCGGTGACGAACCGGCCCGTCTCGGGGTCGAGTCGCTTCGAGTCACCGTGCAGCGACATCCACACCGCTCGTCCGAGCGGGTACAGGATGATCACGGCCAGGACGAGCATCGACGGGGCGACGAACATCCATACCGGGACCTTGCGCCGCGTCTTCACCGCCGTGACGGGAGGTGCGGGCACGCGGTGACGTCCGCCGACACGTCCGCGGTCGGGACCGGGC
>NZ_JBLWIU010000012.1:206057-391810 GCF_048381395.1 Rhodococcus shunpengi | reverse complement strand
ACCGCGGGGGCGTGTGGCGGATCCGCGGGATTGTCGACCTGCGGGTCAGCCATGTACTGCTCCTAGAGCATCAGTTGCCGGCGGTCTCGATGCCGGCCTGGGTGTCGTCCAGCGCCTGCTGGACGGTCTTCTCGCCACGGATCGCAGCGTAGGCGTTGTCGGCGATCGCCTTGGACACGGCCGAGTAGTAGGGCGACGCCGGACGCGGCTCGGCTGCCTCGAGGGCCTCCTTCAGCGTCGAGAAGTAGGGGTACTGCTCGAGGATCGAGGCGTCGTCGTAGACCTCGGCGAGAACCGGGGCGCCGCCCGCTTCCGCGTAGTACATCTGTGCCTGGCGGGTCTGCATGAACTCGAGGAAGTCGCGCGCGGTGGCGGGAGCATCCGAGAACGCGCTGATGCCGACGTTGTAGCCGCCGAGCGTCGAGACGCCGGGGCCGTCGACGCCGGGCAGGACGGCGATGCCGTAGTTGCCGGCGACCGATGAGCTCTCACCGTCGGTGTAGAAGCCGGGCCACGTGCGCAGGAACAGTGCCTCGCCGTTGCCGAAAGCGGTCTGCGACTCGCCCTCGGTGTAGGTCTGCGCGGCGGCCGGGATGATGCCGTCCTCGAAGTTGTCGACGATGAACTGCAGGCCTTCGGCCGTCTTGTCGTCGACTGCCGGGGTCAGGCCGTCCTCGGCGACGAAGGAGCCACCGAAGGCGTTGACGATCTCGGTGACGTTGACCGTCAAGCCCTCGTAGTTCTTGAACTGACCGATGTAGCAGGCGATACCCGCCTCCTCGGCCTTCGGGCACTCGGCCTTCAGGTCGTCCCAGGTCGCGGGGGCCTCGTCGACGAGATCGGTGCGGTAGTAGAGGAACGCGCCGTTGGTGTTCTTCGGGGCGGCGTACAGGGTGCCGTTGTAGGTGCCCGACTCGACGGTCGCGGGCAGCAGGCCCTCGGTGTCGATCGCCAGGTCGTCCTCGAGGGGGAGCAGCCAGCCGTTCGCGGCGAACTCCGCCGTGTTGGTGACGTCCACGGCGATGAGGTCGTACTCGTCGCTGCGGGCCTGCATCCGCTGGGCGATGTCGTCGTACTGGTCGTTGGCCTCCTTGGCCAGCGGCTTGAACGTCACCTGCTCGTCGGGATGCTCGGCGTTCCAGTCGGCGATGATGCTCTCGAGCGCCGCGTTCAGGGGATCCTGCCCCTCGACGATCGTGATCGGGCCACGGCCCTCACCGGAAGCAGCGGTACCCTCGCCGCCGGTCGAGGTGTCGTCGCCACCGTTGTCCGACGAGCAGCCCGCGAGAACGAGCGCGGTCGCGGCCGTCGCGGCGATCGCAGCCCTCCGCATCGCCTTCGTATTCAGAACCATCAACAACTCCCCATTTCGAGGTCGGAAAACACACGTCGGTGACCCAGGTGCACCGACACCGGCCACTACTGTGGCACGCAGCACCGGTAAAAGTCGGCATTCCGCCCATCCTGAATCGGTCGAGTGTCGACTCCGCAGACCGATCCCGGAGCGATGATCAGCCGATCCGCTTCCCGTCGGACGTTCCGAAGACGTGCACGTGTTCGGGGTCGAAGCGCAGGTACAGCCGGTCGCCCTTCTGCGGAGGGTTGCGCCAGTCGCTGCGGGCGACGATCTGCTGGACGATCCCGCCGACGTCGGCCCGGCCGTAGACGTAGGCCTCCGAGCCGAGCTCCTCGACCACGTCGACATCCATGGCCAGACCCTCGTTCGAGATCTCGAGGTGTTCGGGCCGGATCCCGAGCACGACCTCCTTCTCGGTGACCTGACCGACCACGTCGCGCGGCACCGGTACGTGGGTGTCGCCGATCATCGCGCCGCGGTCGAAGACCGGGAGGCGGAACAGGTTCATCGCGGGCGAGCCCATGAAACCGGCGACGAAGACGTTCGCCGGCTTGTTGTAGAGCACGCGCGGCGACGCGCACTGCTGCAGGATGCCCTTCTCGAGCACCGCGACGCGGTCACCCATCGTCATGGCCTCGACCTGGTCGTGGGTGACGTAGACGGTGGTGGTGCCGAGGCGGCGCTGCAGCTGCGCGATCTGCGTACGGGTCTGCACGCGGAGCTTGGCGTCGAGGTTCGACAGCGGCTCGTCCATGAGGAAGACCTGCGGCTGGCGGACGATGGCGCGGCCCATCGCGACGCGCTGACGCTGACCGCCGGACAGCGCCTTGGGCTTGCGGTCGAGGAACTGCTCGAGGTCGAGCATCTTCGCGACCTCGACGACCCGCTCGCGGATCTCGTTCTTCGGTGTCTTGGCCAGCTTCAGCGCGAAGCCCATGTTCTCCGCGACCGACATGTGCGGGTAGAGGGCGTAGTTCTGGAACACCATCGCGATGTCGCGTTCCTTCGGATCCTGCCCGGTGACGTCCTGGTCGCCGATGAGGATGCGCCCGCTGTGCACCTCCTCGAGACCGGCGAGCATGCGCAGCGAGGTCGACTTGCCGCAGCCCGACGGTCCGACCAGGACCAGGAACTCGCCGTCCTCGATCTCGAGGTCGAGCGCGTCGACCGCGGGCGTACTCGAGCCGGGGAACAGGCACGTGGCCTTGTCGAAGGTCACCGACGCCATCTCGAAGATCCTTTCCGAAGCGGTACACGCTCGTGCGGTAGGGGAATCTACCGTGCGTCGCTCGATCGGCTCTCGACCGGCGTGACGTCGTCGTCGTTCCACACCTGGATTCCGCGGACGCCCGGGACGTCACCGGCGCGGAAGACGGGGTCGCGACCCTGCTTGCGTTGCGCGCTGTAGTGATGGAACAACGCGTAGGCGATACCCGACAGCGGGATCAGGGCGATGAGGTTGACGGTGGCCATGATCCCCATGGCGAGGTCGGCCAGCGCCCACACCAGCGGCAGCGAGCCGATCGCCCCGAGGAAGACGCACAGCACGACCGCCGAGCGCAGATAGGGCAGGATGCGGCGCGATCCGGTGAGGAACTCCATGTTGGATTCGCTGTAGTAGTAGTTGCCGATCACCGAGGTGAACGCGAGGAAGAAGATCAGCACGGCGAGGAAGTGCACCGTCCAGTCGCCGAGCTGCAGCGCGAGCGCGTTCTGCGTCAGAGCGGCGCCCTCGAGACCGCTGCCGAATTCGGGCTCGGACAACAGGATGATGAAGGCCGTGATCGAGCAGACCAGCAGGGTGTCGAAGTAGACGCCGAGGCTCTGGACCAGGCCCTGCTTGACCGGGTGGGAGACCGCGGCGGCGGCGCCGGCGTTGGGTGCCGAGCCCATGCCGGCCTCGTTCGAGAAGAGACCTCGGCGGATGCCGTTCATGAAGGCGGCACCGAAACCACCACCGACGACCTCCTCGAGACCGAAGGCGTTCTCGACGATGAGGCGGAACATGGTGGGAACCTCGCCGATGTTGAGGACCACGACGATGATGCCGATGACCAGGTAGACGAACGCCAGGACCGGCACGACGATCTGGGAGACACCGGAGATGCGGCGGATACCGCCGAAGATCACCACGCCGACGATGAGGGCGACGACCAGGCCCACGATCACCTGGAGGGTCATGGTCTTCTCGCCGACGGAACTCGAGACGGCGTCGACGATCGAGTTGGTCTGCACCGCGTTGAACACGAATCCGTAGGTGATGGTGATGATGACCGCGAAGATCATGCCCATCCAGCGTTTCCGTAGCCCGTACTGCATGTAGTAGGCGGGGCCGCCGCGGAAGGTGCCGTCCTCGTCGCGCACCTTGTACAGCTGGGCGAGGGTGGACTCGAGGAAGGCGGTCGCCGCACCGACCAAGGCCATCGCCCACATCCAGAACACCGCGCCGGGACCACCGAGGCTGATCGCGATCGCGACACCGGCGACGTTGCCCGTTCCCACGCGGGAGGCGGCCGAGACGGAGAAGGCCCGGAAGGCGGACAGGCCCGGTTCTCCGTTGGGTTGTCTCTCGGGTTTCTCCACGATGGAACGCAGCATGTCGGGCAGGAGCCGGATCTGGATGAACCGGGAGCGGATCGTGTAGTACAGGCCCGAACCGATGAGCAGTGCGATCACCGCGTACCAGAACGTGTCGTTGATATCGGTGACGAAATCGACCGCAGTGTCCATCTGCACGATCTTGGTGGGTCGCGGGCGGTTTCGCAGGAATTTCGTGCGTGTTCCCGGTCTCGTGGGCGGAGTCGGTGCCGGGCTCTACGCTCGCTGGGTGAGTTCGGACAAGATGTTGAGTCGTATCGGCGGGTTGCTCCGCCAGGCGGAGTCCACCGACAACCCTCACGAGGCCGACGCCTTCCTCGCCGCGGCGCAGCGGCTCGCGACGTCCTCCTCGATCGATCTGGCGGTCGCGCGCAGCCACACGGCGGCGAAGGAACGCCGCGCGACTCCCGTGCAGCGACTGATCACCATCGGCGAGACGGGCAAGAAGGGACTGCGCACCTACGCCCAGTTGTTCATCGCGATCGCGGGAGCCAACGACGTGCAGTGCGACATCACCGCGAACTCCACCGTCATCTACGCCTACGGCTTCGCCGACGACATCGACGTGTGCGAGGCGCTGTATTCCTCTCTGCTCGTGCAGATGGTGCGGGCGTCCGACGCGTATCTGCGCGAGGGCACCTACCGGAACGAGACCACGGTGCGCACCGTCGTCGAGGAACGCGGCGGTCGCCGGGTGCGCACACGTGTGCGCAAGCCCGTTGCCGCGGTGACGGCCCGGCTGAACTTCCAGTCGGCGTTCGCCGCGCGCATCGGTGCCCGGCTGGCCGAGGCGAAGCAGGAGATCGAACGCGAGGTGGAAACATCCGCGCCCGGTACGGCGTTGGTGTTGCGTGGGAAGAGTCTGGAACTCCAGGACTTCTACCGCAGTACGTCGCAGGCACGGGGCAGTTGGCGGGGAAACCGGGCACCGTCGGCGCGCTCGGCCGATGCCCGGCGCGCGGGCGACCGCGCCGGACGTGCGGCACGACTGGGAACGGCACCCGAACTGCCGTCGGCTCCGAGGAGGCTGGAACGGTGACCAAGGTGCGCGATACCCGCAGAACCGCTGTGTACGAAGCGGAGTCGATCGTACGGAAGATGCTCGACCGCGCCGACGAGCGCGGTCTGCGGACCGTCGAGGTCGCCGGTTCCCACGTCACACTCCCGGTGGAGAGACGGTTCGCCTCCATCGCCTCGGTCCAGGACTACATCGACGCCGTGCTCGCCCTCGACTGGGTACGCGCCCGGTGGGAGCGCGCCGCCGTGCCGGTGCGCGTGCGGGCCCGTGCGGGCAACGCGGCCGCACACTACGAACGCGACTGCGCGACGATCGCTCTTCCCGAGCACCGGGCGAACACCGCGTGGGCGTTCCGCGAGATGGTGGTGTTGCACGAACTCGCGCACCATCTCGATCCGCAGGATCCCGACGACGCCACCGAGGGCGCCCACGGGCCGGCCTTCGTCGAACGTTTCCTTGCCCTCGTGGGCGAAATCATCGGTCCGGAAGCAGCATTCGCGTTGCAGGCGACAGGGATCGCCGCCCCGGTGCATCCGCGTCGATAGCCTCCGGTTTCCGAAACCCTTACCGGCTCGAGAACCTTTCTTTGGCATGCCCGCGGACGGCCGGGTGAGATCTGTAGCAAATTTCGTATCCTGCTGCATAACATACTGATTGGTACTTTCCGAGCCCGTCGTTCACTCCGGGATCCGCATGCCGACGAAGCATGCGAATCACGGTCTCGAGTGACGTACTGTGGTTTGCATCACACAAAGACGCGCGTCGGCTGCGTACCGTACCGAGACTTCCCCGGCCCCTTCCGAGCACGCCACACGACGCGCGGCATACGAAGGAGAACGGTGATGAAACCCGGAGCACGAGTCGCCCTCGGTGTGGGCATCGGATATTTCCTCGGCCGTACCAAGAAGATGCGGGTGGCCATGATGCTCGCCGGTGCCGGAATGACCGGCAAACTGCCCAGCAATCCGCAGGAACTCCTGCAGCGCAGCGCCTCGATGCTCGGCTCGTCTCCCGAGATCAACAAGATCACCGAATCCGTTCGCGGAGAACTCATGCATGCGGCTCGTGCCGCTGCCGTGACCGCGGCCAGCAACCGGATCGACGCCCTCAACGAACGTCTGCAATCCCGTGCGAGCGGTGGCGGCGGAGGGTCGGAGGAACCCGAGGACGCCGAATACGAGGACGAATACGACGAACCACGCGACGAGCAGGAAGGTCGCGGCAGCAAGCGTCGCGGCAACCGGAGTCGCAACGAGGAGCCGGATTACGACGAGACGGACGAAGAGGGTTCCGACGAGGAGGATTCGGGCGACGAAGAGGAGCCGGAGCCCGAGCGTCCCACACCGCGGCGCCGCGCAGCTCGGGCCACATCCCGTCCGCGGACTTCCCGCAGCAAGAAGACGGCCGACAGCGAAGACTCGGACGACTCGGAGGAGGCACCTCCGAAGCCGCGCAAGCGCGCAGCGCGTAGCACTGCGTCGTCCTCCTCCTCCGGTCGTGCGCCCGTACGTCGAACGAAGCGGTGAGAACGATGGCCAGGTTGAGCGATGTATCGGGCGGAGTCGCCGACGCGGTGGGCAAGGCCGGGAAGACCGCGACCGATACCGCCGGTAAGGCCGGCCGCACCGCCACGGACACGGCGGGGAAGGCCACGGGAGGATTGACCGGCGGGTTGCAACAGTCGTTGCAGGGTCTCGCGGGAACGGTCGCCCAGAACGCGTTGTCGAGCCTGTCCGACAGGGTCACCGGCACAACTGGACGATTACAGGATTACTCCGAGGGCAAGGGCGGGAACCTGGCCAGTGCACTGACCGGTGTCGACAAGCTTGCCGAGGGCGAGTCGCCGTTGAAAGCAGCGGCGAGCTCAGGCTTCGAGAATCTGAAGAACACCGCCAAGGACAAGTTCCAGGACGTCAAGGAGGCCGTCACCGGCGGCGGCGGAGGCAAGGGCGGGGGTGGCAAGAAGCTCAAGCTCACCAACATCGTCGAGAGCATCGACGTGGGCGTGCCGATCGACCTCGCCTACGACCTGTGGACTCAGTTCGCCGACTGGCCGAAGTTCATGAAGAAGGTCGAACAGGTCGAACAGGTCGAGGACGAGAAGCTCAATTGGACCGGCAAGGTGTTCTGGTCGCGCCGGAACTGGGAGTCCACGATCCTCGAACAGGTGCCGTTCGAACGGATCGTGTGGCGTTCCAAGGGCGGCAAGGGTTACATCGACGGCGCGGTGACCTTCCACGAGCTCACACCCGATCTCACCCGGATCCTCATGGTCCTCGAGTACCACCCCCGGGGCCTGTTCGAGCGCACCGCGAATCTGTGGCGGGCGGTCGGTCGCCGGTCCCGCCTGGAACTCAAACATTTCCGGCGCTACGCCATGACCGAGGCCGTACTGCATCCCGACGACATCGTCGGCTGGCACGGCGAGATCCGTGAGAGCGAGGTCGTCAAGGACGACGAGACCGCGCGTCAGGAGGAAGAGGAGCGGGAGCAGGAGGACGCCCGCGAGAACGGCGAGGAGGGGGACGAGGGGGAGACCGACACCTCCGGTGACGAGGACGAGATCCGCGACGAGGACGAGGATTTCGAGGAGGGTGAACCGTCCGAGGACGAATACGAAGAGGAGTCGCCCGAGGAGGAGGATCTGCGGGAGGAGGACGAAGGCGACGAGGAGTCGGCCGAGGACACAGGCGACGAGGAGTCGCCCGAGGATGAGGAGGATCTCGAGGACGAGTATCCCGAAGAGGAGGACGAGACCGAGGAGGACGAGTCCTCCGACGAAGAACCCGACGACGAAGAGGACGAGCCCGAACCGCCTCGGAAACGTGCGCCCGCCAAGCGGACCCGGGCGACGAAGAGCACCGGTACGCGCTCGTCCCGCTCGAGAGGATCCCGGTCATGACCATCCAACCTGCAGGGGGCGGCGGGGGCGGCGGCGGGGGCGGTATGGCCCGTCCCAACTCGTCCGGCCTCGCCGACGTCATCGACACCATCCTCGACAAGGGCCTCGTCATCGACGCGTTCGTGCGTGTCTCGCTCGTCGGTATCGAACTGCTCACCATCGACGCCCGCGTCGTCGTGGCCAGTGTCGACACCTATCTGCGTTTCGCGGAAGCGGTGAACCGGCTCGAGATCTCCGACAACGAGCCGAAGGGCCTTCCGGATCTCGTCGGCGACATCACCTCCGGTGGTTCCAAGCACAAGACGAAGGGCGCGCTCGAGGCTGCGGGGGAGAAGGTCAGTGAGTTCCTCGGGGACGTCCAGGAGCAGCGGCAGCCCGCTCGACGATCACGCAGGGGTGAGGACTGATGTCCACCGAACAGACCGAACGACCCGAGCAGGGCGACAGCGACGAAACCGCCACGACCACTGCGGTCTACGTCTACGGCATCGTCCCGTCGGATGTGGAACCGGAGGAGCATGCGGAAGGGGTGGGCAATCCGCCGGCCGAGGTGTCGGTGGTCAAGTCCGGTCGCATTGCTGCGCTGGTGAGCGAGATCCCGACCGATCGCGCTCTCGGCACACCGGACGATCTCAAGGCGCACGCCGCGTTGCTCGACGGGACCGTGGCGGTCGCCCCCGTGCTCCCGCTGAGATTCGGTGCCGTCCTCACCGACCGGGATGCGGTGGCCGCGGAGTTGCTCGAGGGGAACGAGGACGAACTCGCCTCGGCCCTCGACCAACTCGACGGTCTCGCACAGTTCGTCGTGAAGGGACGGTACGACGAGAGGGCGATCCTGCAGGAGATCCTCGAGGAGAACTCCGAGGCGGCGCAGTTGCGGGAGCAGATCCGCGGCCAGTCCGAGGACGCGACCCGCGAGGCCCGGATGGCGCTCGGGGAGATCATCAACGCGACGATCGAGGCCAAACGGAACGAGGACACGCGCCGCACGGTCGAGGCTCTGTCCTCTCTCGACCCGATGGTCAACGAGCGGCAACCCACGCACGAGCAGGATGCCGTGCACATCGCCGTCCTCGTCGAACTCGAGCGGCAGGACGAACTCGAACAGGCCCTGCAGGAACTGGGTCGGGAATGGGAGGACCGGGTCGAGATCTCGTTGCTCGGCCCGATGGCGGCCTACGACTTCGTGGCGAAATCCGATCCCGGCGAAGGAGGTTGACGATGGGTCTGCTGACCTCCCTGCTCACGCTGCCCCTCGCTCCCGTCAAGGGAGTGATGTGGCTCGGAGAGATCATCCAGGAGCAGGTCGAACAGCAACTGCACGATCCCGCCAACGTGCGGCGCGAACTCGAGCAGATCGAGGAAGCGGCGGAGGCGGGCGAGCTGACGCCCGAGGAGAAGGACGAGGCGCAGCAGGCCGTGCTGAACCGGATGATCTCCCGGGGTGGATCCGGCCCCGCCGAGGGAAAGGAGTGATCCCGTGGCGCAGGACACCGGTCCGCCCGCGATCTCGGCGGCCGAGGCCGCATCGGCGGCTCTCACACATCTGAAGGAACTGACCTCGAAGGAAGTTCAGGGGGTCACCTCCGTCGAACCCACCGAGGACGGATGGGTCGTCGAGGTGGAGGTCGTGGAGGACAGACGGATTCCGTCGTCGGCCGACATGCTCGCGCTCTACGAGGTGGAGGTCGATCTGGACGGGAATCTGCTCGCGTACCGGAGGACCCGGCGTTACGGACGCGGCAGCAGCGACATCGGTGCGAGGACCGGGTCATGACGGTGGTCGGTGGGGGTGGCGGCACGTCGTCGCCGCAGCCCTACGGGGGTGGAGGACGGTCGACCAATCTCGGCGACATCCTCGAGCGTGTCCTGGACAAGGGTTTGGTCATCGCCGGCGACATCCAGGTGAATCTGCTCGACATCGAACTGCTCACGATCAAGCTCCGCCTCGTCATCGCATCGCTCGAGACGGCCAAGGCCGTCGGGATCGACTGGTGGGAGAGCGATCCGTGGTTGACGAGCAAGGCTCGCGCACCCGAGGTCGATTCGAGCCGGGCAGAACTCGAGCTGGAGAATCGGCAGCTGCGCGAGCGGTTGGCTGCACTCGAGGCCCGAGCGGAGGAACTGGAGCCGGAAACGGCGGAGATCGTGGACGAGGAGGACCGTGACTGACACGACCGGGATCTGGATGTACGCCGTGACCGACGGGACGCTCGTCGGCCACGAGACCGAGGGCGCCTCCGGTGTCGCTGGTGAGCAGGTCCGCACGGTGCAGGAGGGCGGACTGACCGCCGTGGTCGGAACGGTGCCCCTGGACGATTTCGGCGAGGCCGCGCTGGCACGCAATCTCGAGGACCTGGACTGGCTGGAAAGAGTGGCCCGCGCCCATGATTCGGTCGTCGCCGGATTGGCACGTCACGTCTCCGTGGTACCCCTGCGACTCGCGACCGTCTGCCTCGACGACGAACGGGTCCGGGCCCTGCTCACCGAGCACCGGGAGCAGTTCTCGTCTGCACTCGCGCTCGTGACGGGTCGAACCGAATGGGGGGTCAAGGCGTTCGCCGATCGCAAGGCGCTGACCGCGGCCGCCGCCGAAGCGCAAGCGGAGGGAGCGGGTTCCGGCACGGGCACGGCCTATCTACTGCGCCGGCGTGCGCAACTGGCAGCACAGGAGAGTGTCGAACGCGATGCGGCCGAACGCGCCGCCGATATCCACGAGCGGTTGCTGCGCGTGTCGGCCGCGGGTCGCCGGAGCGCGCCGACCGATCCGGCACTGAGCGGCAGCCACGAGTGGATGCTGCTCAACGGGACGTATCTCGTCGATGACGACCGGACGGACGAATTCCGCTCCGAGGTCGAGGAACTCGGGTCGCTCAATCAGGGGATCAGGCTCGAGACGAGCGGTCCGTGGCCGCCCTACTCGTTCGCCGGAGCAGAACGGATCTCGCCGTGAGGTACGCCGACGGATCGGTGGACGAGGAACGGCGGATCGCTCTGATCGATCTGCTGGATCGGGTGCTGTCCGGCGGCGTGGTCATCACCGGCGACATCACGCTGTCGATCGCGGAGATCGATCTGGTGCGGATCTCGTTGCGCGCGTTGATCTCGTCGATCAGTACCCTGTCGCTGCCCGGGGTCGACGTTCCCGTTCCGCTTGGGGCCCGGGAGGGTTCGTGAGCGAGCCGGTGAACTTCCCGTCGCGTATCGACGCCGATCCCGAATCCGTGGAGCGGGGTCTGGTGACGCTGGTGCTCACGCTCGTCGAACTGCTCCGGCAGCTGATGGAGCGTCAGGCCCTGCACCGCATGGATGCAGGGGATCTCAGCGACGAGCAGATCGAACGGCTCGGCACGACACTGATGCTGCTCGAGCAGCGCATGGGCGAACTGCGCGACCATTTCGGGCTCACCCCCGAGGATCTCAACATCGATCTCGGTCCGCTGGGGACACTGCTGCCCCGGGAGTGAGCCCGATCGGTCACATTCCGGCGATCTCCACGAGCTCGTAGTCCTTCACGCCACCGGCGAGCACCCGCAGGTGGTCGTCCATGGTACCGAGGGTGTGCTCGATCGCGGTCAGGCGGCTCAGGTAGTGGCCGATGGAGTGCTCGGCGGTGACACCGATACCGCCGTGCATCTGCACGGACTCCTGGCCGATCTTCCGAGCGGACCGGCCTACCTGCAGCTTGGCGCGCGAGGCGATGGTCGGGTCGACGATGCCGTCGGCGAGGGCCATGGTCGCGTACAGGCTCATGCTCGACGCCAGCTCGTACAGCACGTACATGTCGGCCGCACGGTGGGTGAGTGCCTGGAACATCGACAGCGGCACACCGAACTGCTTGCGCTGCTTGAGATAGCCCGTCGTCAGCTGCACCGAGGAGTCGAGGGCACCGACCGCCTCGGCGCACAGTGCCGCCTGCGCGTGCACCTGCGCCGCGGTGATGGCGGCGGACGCGTCGGCCGCCTCACCGAGCGGGGTGGCCGCGACGTCGTCGAGCACGAGCTGCGCACCGCGACGCTCGTCGTGGGTGCGGTACGGCGTGCGGACCAGACCATCGGCCGATGCGTCGACGACGAACAGTCCGACGCCACCCTCCGGGAGCTTCGCGGAGACGATGAAAGTGTCGGCACAATCACCGTGCAGCACAGGGTTCTTGCGGCCGGAGACGGTCCAGGAGTCGCCGTCGCGCGCCGCGGTGGTGGCCACCTCGGTGTGCGGCCAGCGGCTGCCCGGCTCGTCGTGCGCGAACGCGAGGAGCACGGTGCCCTCGGACAGCCGCGGCAGGATGTCGGAGCGCTGCGCGTCGGTACCGACCTCTGCGACGAGCCGGCCGGGCAGGTAGACGCAGTCGAGCACGGGCTCGGGTGCAAGGGCGCGGCCGATCTCGGTCATGACGGCCATGACCTCCACGGGCCCGGCTCCCATGCCGCCGTGTTCCTCCGCGAAGGGCAGGCCGAGCACGCCGAGTTCGGCAAGCTGCTTCCACACGTCGCGATTCCAACCCAGGTCACTTTCGGCCACCCGGTTGCGCGACTCGACGTCGTACGCGCCGGAGAGCAGGTCGCGGACGGTCGCGCGGAGCATGTCCTGTTCGGTGTCGAGTTCGAAATTCATGTCCGGGGCCTCACAGTCCGAGAATCGAGGAAGCGATGATCGAACGCTGTACCTCGTTCGACCCGCCGTAGATGGTGACCTTGCGGTTGTTGAGGTAGGTCGGCATCGTCAGCTGCGCCCAGTCGGGCGAGTCGATACCGACCTCGCCAGCGGGCAGCGAATCGGGGCCGGCGATGTCGACGAGCAGTTCGGTCGCGGCCTGCTGCAGCTCGGAGCCGCGCATCTTGAGCAGCGACGATGCCGGGTTGGGCTTGCCGTCGGCCGAGCCGGCGACGACGCGCAGCTGGGTGAGCTCGAGAGCGAGCAACTCGTTCTCGAGTTCGGCCAGGCGTGCCGCGAAGATCGGGTCGTCGAGCAGCGAGCCGCTGCCGTAGCGGGTCTCGGCCGCGAGGGACTTCGCCCGCGCGAGCTTGACCTTGGTGGCGCCGACCCGGGCGATGCCGGTGCGCTCGTTGCCGAGCAGGAACTTCGCCTGAGTCCAGCCGGTGTTCTCCTCACCGACGAGGTTCTCGGCGGGAACGCGCACGTCCTCGAAGAAGACCTCGTTGACCTCGTAGCCACCGTCGATCAGCTTGATCGGACGGCGGGTGACGCCCGGGGTGTCCATCGGGAAGAGCAGCATCGAGATGCCGGCCTGCTTCTTCGCGTTCGGATCGGTGCGGACGAGGCAGAAGATCCAGTCGGCGTGCTGCGCGAGCGTCGTCCACGTCTTCTGCCCGTTGACGATGTAGTCGTCACCGTCGCGGACGGCACGGGTCTTGAGGGACGCGAGGTCGGAGCCGGCCTCGGGCTCGGAGAATCCCTGGCACCACCAGATGTCGAGGTTCGCGGTGGCGGGGAGGAAGCGTTCCTTCATCTCCTGCGAACCGAACTGCGCGATGACCGGGCCGATCATGGAGGCGTTGAACGGCAGCGGGTCGGGCACCGACGCGAGCTGCAGCTCGCTGAGCCAGATGTTGCGCTGCATCGGCGTCCAGTCCTGACCGCCCCATTCGACGGGCCAGTTGGGAACGGCGAGGCCGCGCGAATGCAGGATGCGCTGGACAGCGACGTAGTCGTCCTTGCCCAGCGGGGTGCCGGAGGCGGTCTTCGCACGCACTTCGGCGGGGATCTCGGTGGTGAAGAAGGTGCGCAGTTCGTCGCGGAACGCACGCTCCTCCTCGGTGAGCTTCAGGTTCATGGAGGGGCCTTCCAGGGATGCCGGCGCCGTAGCGCTTCTCGCGATTCCAAACTAACCTTACATTGTTAGCTCGTCCAGGCCGGGCCGGAAGGAGGACGATGGATGGCGCGCCCGCGCACGCCTCTGCTCAGCCGTGAACTCATCCGCGACGTCACGCTGCGACTCGTCGACGAGCACGGCCTCGACGCCGTCTCGATGCGTCGGATCGCCGCCGAACTGGGTGTTCGCGCCCCGTCGCTGTACAGCCACTACGCCACCAAGGAGGAGCTCCTCGACGACATCGCCGACGCCATCGGCGAATCGGTCGACGTCAGCGGGTTCGCCGAGGACGACTGGCAGGAAGCGCTCCGACGTTGGGCCCGCACCTACCGGGACGCGCTCGCCGCGCACCCGAACATGGTGCCCTTCCTCGCCGCGAGCCCCGGCACTCGGCCCGTCTCCCTCCAGGCGTCCGATGCCATCCACGGCGGCCTCACCCGCGCCGGCTGGCCGCCCCGCTTCGCGACGATGATCGGTGCCTCGATCAAGTACATCGTCATCGGCTCCGCGATCACCTCGTTCGCGGGCGGATTCGACGATCACATCGACACCTACAACGAGCGGTATCCGCATCTGTCGCAGGCGCATCGGCTCCGTGAGTACGCGGCCGAGATCGACGCCGAGAGCTTCGACCTCGTTCTCGAGTCCTTCCTGCGGGAACTCGGGCGACGATACGAGATGTTGCCTTAACGTGGATCCCATGACGCGCCCCCTTCGCATCGGACTCCAACTACAGCCCCAGCAGCAACCCGATTACGGGGTCATCCGCGACACCGTGCTCCGCGCCGAGGATGCCGGCGCCGACATCGTGTTCAACTGGGACCACTTCTACCCCCTCTACGGCGATCCCGACGGCGCGCACTTCGAATGCTGGACGATGCTCGGCGCATGGGCCGAACAGACCGAACAGGTGGAGATCGGCGCACTCGTCACCGGCGGCGGGTACCGAAACCCCGATCTGCTCGCCGACATGGCCCGCACCGTCGACCACATCAGCGGCGGGCGGCTCATCCTCGGCATCGGCGCGGGCTGGTTCGAGCGGGACTACGACGAGTACGGTTACGAATTCGGCACCAAGGGCTCCCGGCTCGCCCTGCTTGCCGAGTACATGCCTCGCATCGTCAACCGACTGGGCAAGCTGAACCCGCAGCCCACCCGGCACATTCCCATCCTCATCGGTGGCGGCGGCCCGAAGAAGACACTGCCGATGGTCGCGAAGTACGCCGACATCTGGCACAGCTTCGGTGAGCTGGAGACCCACGCCGAGAAGTCCGGGATCCTCGCGCAGCGCTGCGCCGAGACCGGTCGTCGCCCCGAGGACATCGAACGCTCCACCTCGTGGCCCGGTGCCGAGGCCGCACCGTCCTATGTCGATCTCGGTATCACGCAGTTCACTGTGGGTGTCGGTGGTCCCGACTACGACCTCACCGAACTGCGTGAAGCGATCGCATGGCGCGACGAGAACTCCGCACCGCCGCTGACAGGGCTCAGCTGATCATCGTCAGTATCATCGGTGGTGCATGTCGAACGCACCATGGTTACCGCCCTGCACCGCCGACGACTGGGACGACGGTCGTCGGCGGCGACGTCTCCGCGACACCCGCACCGGTCATCACTGGGTGCGGTTCGGCCGGTTCCGACGAGTCCTCGCGCGCACGGCCGTCGCGGCGCTCCCGCTCGTCGCCCTGTTCACCCAGTACTGGGCGTGGGACGTCGCGCCGGTCCGTGAGCGACTCGCTCTCACGCAGCCGCAACTACATCCGATCCACGACGCGGCGGCGCGGGAGGACCGCGACACGGCGGTCGTCGACCTCGTGGGCCTGGGCAATCTCGACGCGACCGAGACCGCCACGGCACTGCCCGCACTGAGCGAACTCGGGCAGGTGTGGGCGGTCGAGTACGACAACAGCGGTCTCGACACCGCCGTCGTCAGCCGCCTGATCCACGAACGTGCGGTATGGTCCGGGATCGAGAACATCGTGCTCACCGGGCACAGTATGGGTGGGATCATCGCTCTCGAGGTCGCCCAGCACCTGTATCAGGACACCCCACTCGAGGTCACCGGCGTCATTCTGGACTGCACTCCGCTGGACCTGCACGCTGTCCGGGCCGACGCACGTGACGCCGGCGAGGACCTGTTGCGTTGGATCGGCTGGCTGCCCGGCGCGCGGGAGAGCCGCAGCATGCGCATGCTCGTCGAGGTCGTCGCCCGCATGGACCGTTTCGTGCTCCCTTCGGACCGGTGGTACCGCCGTATCGACACCGAAGAGTTGCGCGACGTCGCGGTCGAGGTGCTCAACGACAAGATCTTCTCCACCGACGCCGCGAGCAACGGGCTGATCGAGTCGCAGTTCCGGGCGATCGTCGCCTCCGGTGCGATCGACAACCTGCGGGCGCTCGCCGACGAACGCGACGACAAGATCCGTCCCGCCATAGCGTTCCTCCGGCCACGGAATGCCATGGCCGACAACGTCGTCGACGTCGAGTACAGCCACCGCATCCTGATCGACCAGTCCGGCGGTGTCGACGGCACGCTGCTGGTGTCGAAACTCGATCGCACCGGACACGCCAATCCCATCCAGGCCCCTGCGGAATACAACACGGCGATCACGAACCGGGTGGTGCCCTTCGTCGACGGCAGGCCCGGCCGGGTCGAGGACGACGAGGAGGCGCCACCGGACGACGAGTTCTTCGATGACGACCGTCCCGAGGTCCGGCCGATCGTGGATCTCGACCGCATCGCTCCGGGCTGACCTCGGCCCGTTCTGTGACCGCCGTCTCACGGCCGCCGAATGCTCATCGGGTGTTCACCTTCTCGTTCCGTCCGACTCGCCTGACGCTCCTACGGTTCCGGCGTCGAACCGATTTCCGAGGAGAACGTTGTGGCCCGTAGAGTCCTGCCCTTGTTCGTCACGCACGACGGCATATCGTCGCGCTCGAACATCACGTGCAAGTACAAGTGCGGGGATGCCTGTTCGCACGCCGTCCCGAACACCTCCCGCGGTGAATATTTCGGCGACATCGTGCGCGCGGCCGTCTCGCGTCGCGGGGTCCTGCGGGGCGGTGCCATGGCCGTGCTCGCCGTCGGCGCCGGTGGCGTTCTGACGGCCTGTGCGGACGATTCCGCCGCGGCCGCCGGTAGTGACGCGGGGGCGGCAGGCGACCTCGGGCCGGTGCCCGACGGCACGAACTTCACAGCGGTCGCGCCGAACACCGATGACGCGGTGACGGTTCCGGAAGGATACGAGAACGACGTCGTCATCCGGTGGGGCGATCCGGTGCTGCCCGATGCACCGGCCTTCGACATCGGCAACCAGACGGCGACCGCGCAGGAGAAGCAGTTCGGGTTCAACAACGACTTCGCCGGTCTGCTCCCGGTGGACGGCCGACCCGACACCTACCTGCTCGTCGTCAATCACGAATACACCACCGAGCCCTTCATGTTCGCCGACTACGACGCGGACGACCCCACCGAGGAGCAGATACGCACCGGCATCGCCGGTCACGGACTGTCGGTCGTCCAGGTGAAGGGCGAGACCGGGACCGGCCGCCTGACACCGGAATTCGGCGAGTACAACCGTCGTATCACCGGAACCACCGAGTTCCTCCTCACCGGTCCGGCCGCGGGCAGCGACCTGCTGAAGACCACCGCCGACCCGACGGGCACGCGGGTCGCGGGGACGTTCAACAACTGCGCCGGCGGGCTCACGCCGTGGGGCACCGTGCTGTCGGGCGAGGAGAACTTCAACCAGTACTTCGCCAACGCCGAGAGTGTGACCGACCCCGTCGTCGCCGAACGTCTCGCCCGGTACGGACTCGAGGGCGCGGAAACCGAACGGAAGTGGGAACGATTCGACCGGCGCTTCGACATCGCCGCGGAACCCAACGAGGTCAACCGGTTCGGGTGGATCGTCGAGATCGATCCGTGGGACCCGAATTCGGTGCCCGTCAAGCACACCGCACTGGGACGGTTCAAGCACGAGGCGGCCACCGTCCACATCACCGACGACGGCACTGTCGTGTCGTACAGCGGTGACGACGAACGCTTCGACTACATGTACAAGTTCGTCTCGTCGCGGAAGATGCAACCCGGGAACTCGCGAGCGGCGATGCGGCACAACATGACCCTGCTCGACGCCGGCACGCTCTATGTCGCGAAGCTCAGTGGCGACCATCCGGACGAGATCGACGGATCCGGAACGCTTCCCGAGTCCGGCGAGTTCCGCGGCAGCGGCGAGTGGAT
This sequence comes from Rhodococcus shunpengi, assembly GCF_048381395.1. Classification (NCBI taxonomy): domain Bacteria; kingdom Bacillati; phylum Actinomycetota; class Actinomycetes; order Mycobacteriales; family Nocardiaceae; genus Rhodococcus; species Rhodococcus shunpengi. Next base: position 373,859 of record NZ_JBLWIU010000012.1, on the reverse strand, counting down.
CCCGCTGCTGCGCGCGAACGAGGACGGCAGCGCCGAGTCGCTGGTCGACGGCATGAGCGCCGAGGAGGTCGCGGTGTTCACCCGCCTCGCGGGCGACCGGGTGGGGGCGACGAAGATGGATCGCCCCGAGGACTTCGAACCGAATCCGGTCACCGGCAAGGTCTACGTCGCACTCACCAACAACACCAAGCGCGGCGTCGACGGCGCCGCCCCGGCCGACGAGGCGAATCCACGCGAGAACAACAAGAACGGTCAGGTCCTCGAGATCGACGACGACCATGCGGGTACGTCCTTCACGTGGACGCTGCTGCTCGTGTGCGGGGACCCGAACGAGGCCGACACCTATTTCGGCGGCTTCGACAAGTCGCAGGTCAGTCCGATCTCGTGCCCCGACAACCTGGCCTTCGATTCGTACGGCAACCTGTGGATCTCCACCGACGGCAATGCACTCGGCTCCAACGACGGATTGTTCAGCGTCGTCCTCGACGGACCGCGCCGCGGTGAGACGAAGCAGTTCCTCACCGTGCCGATCGGCGCCGAGACGTGCGGGCCGATCGTGCAGGACGGCCGGGTCGTGGTGTGCGTGCAGCATCCCGGGGAGACGGACGACGCGTCGTGGGCATCGCCGGCCTCGCACTGGCCCGACGGCGGCGACTCCCAGCCGCGTCCTGCCGTGGTCGCGGCGTGGAAGTCCGACGGCGGACGTATCGGGGTCTGACACCTCGTGCGTGGTTTCGGTGGCGCTCGCTACGGCGCTCGCTACCGGAACCACGCACAGGTCATCCGAGCCAGTCCAATACCGCTGCGGCGGTCCACGACTGCTGCATGCTGCCGAGCGGGTCGCCGGTGAACGGCTCGTAGTACTCGGCGAAGGTGCCGTCGCTCGCTTGCCGGAGTCCTTCCGCACGAAGCACGTTCGCGCGTTCGGCCCAGCCGCGACGGGCGAACGCCCACGAGAACAGCCACGTCATCACGGGCCACACCGGTCCGCGCCAGTACTCGCGGGGACGGAAGTCGCCCGAGACGGGAGACGTCGACGGCGGTACCGCATAGCGAAGATCCGGATGCCCGCAGAATTTCGGCCCTTCGAAGGTGCGCAGCAGTGCCCGCTCGGTCTGCCGGTCGAGGCCACCGCACAGCAGCGGAGCGAACATCGCGAGAGTGTCGGTGGCGACCCACTTCCCGCTGCGCAGGTCGAAATCCTTCGCCGCGCCCGTCCGCGGATCGGTCGTGGCGATCACGCCCTTCCGGAACCGTTCGGCCCACGAATGCAGCTCGCGCACATCCGCGTTGGGACGGGAATGCTCCTCACCGATGGTCGCGAGCACCTCGCACGACAGCGAGAACACCGCGCTGACGAAGACGTCCTCGACCGCGAAGCTCATGGCCTTCGCGAGCACGCCGTCCTCGTAGCGCGCCGTCTTCATCTCCTCGAGCAACCACAGATAACGCGCGTATTCACGGTCGGTGGGTCGCTGGGTGGCGTCGGCGACGTGCTCGAGATCCTCGCGATGGAAGGGCGGCACCGGACCGGCGATGACGTTGGCGTACGCCGTATCCCAGCGCGGGGAGTTGTCCATGCCCGACTCCCACCCGTGGTACAGCGCGATACGGCCGTTGCCGTCGAGATCGCGCGCGTGCGCGAGCCAGCGGTGCCAGCGCACCAGATCCGCCCACCGGCGATCCAGGAACTCCTCGGCGACAGCACGTGTCGAGCGGCCGTGCCGTCGCGAATGCTCGAGGATGCGCTGCACGGCGATGGCGTGCACGGGAGGCTGGGTAATGCCCGAGGTCTGCACCTGGGCGGGTGCGTGCGCGGCCAGCTCGGAGACCGCCCAGCGCGCCGGGCCGGGGAAGTAGCCGTCGACACCGTTGGCGAAGACGATGTGCGGGATCATCCCGTTCTTCCACTGCGCCGAGAGCAGGGTGTCGAGTTCGACCACCGCCCGTTCGACACTGAGCGGCGCGAGCCCCACGGCGACGAACGCCGCATCCCAACTCCACATGTGTGGATAAAGCTTGGGAGCGGCACTCGTCATGGTGCCCAGGTCGTTCCCACGCAACAGGTACGCCGCGCGTGCGGCGAGCTGTGTGGACGTGAATCCTCGGTCCGGCATGGCCCCCATTCTCTGCGCTGCGGACGGATCCGCACGACGAGGGCCGCAGCTGTAACAGCGCCGACACATTTCGTGCCGGCGCTGTACCGAGCTGACGGATGGTGGTCAGTGAGCCGAGGGCAGGAAGGCCGTCGAACCCGACAGGTCGCCCGCTCGACGGGAGGCCGGTGCGAGCAGGCCACGACGCTCGAGGATCGGGCGCACGCCCTCACCGAAGCGGTAGGCCTCCTCGAGATGCGGGTGGCCCGACAGCACGAAGTGGTCGAGACCGATCTCGGCGTACTCGGCGATACGGTCGGCGACCTCCTCGTGGGAACCCACGAGCGCGGTGCCCGCGCCACCACGGACCAGACCGACACCCGCCCACAGGTTGGGGGCGACCTCGAGGCTGCGGGCGTCCTTGCTCGCGGCGTAGGCGCTGCCGCCACCGTGCAACTCGACCATCCGTCGCTGACCTTCGGAACCGGAACGGGCCAGACTCTGCTGGGCCTTCTCGATCGTCGCGGGGTCGAGCGCGGAGAGCAGGCGATCGGCCTCGGCCCAGGCCTCCTCGGAGGTGTCGCGGCTGATGACGTGCAGGCGGATGCCGTAGTCCAGGGTGCGGCCCTGGATGTCGGCGAGGCCGCGGATCCACGCGATCTTGTCGGCGACGGCAGCCGGCGGCTCACCCCACGTGAGGTAGGTGTCGCAGAACTGCGACGCGACGGTGCCCGCGGCGGGAGAGGACCCGCCGAAGAAGAGCGGCGGCACCGGATCGGGGATGCGCTGGAGTTGGGCGTTCCGAACCTGGATGTACTCGCCCTCGAAGTCGACCGGGCCGTTGCCCGCCCACAGGCGCTTGATCACGTCGAGGTATTCGCCGCAGCGCGCGTAGCGCTGATTCTTGTCGAGGAAGTCGCCGAAGGTGCGCTGTTCGTGGTCCTCTCCGCCGGTGACGACGTTGAGGAGCAGGCGTCCCTGCGACTGCCACTGGAAGGTCGCGGCCATCTGCGCGGCCAGCGTGGGGCTGATGAGCCCGGGGCGCAGTGCGACGAGGAACTTGAGGGTCTCGGTGGTGTCGATGAGCATCGCCGTCGTCAGCCACGCATCCTCGCACCACGCGCCGGTGGGGGTGAGGACCGATTCGAAGCCGCTCGACTCCGCAGCGGCGGCGATCTGGTTCAGGTAGCGCAGCGTCGCCGGACGATCGCCCGACATCGAACTGCCGTGGCCTCCTGCCATGAGGTTTCGCGAGTCGCCGTAAGTAGGCAGGAACCAGTGCATATGCAGAGACAAGACGAAGTCCTCGAGTCGACGACAGGCAAGCGTGATGTCCAGGAGAACAGCCCCGGAGGGTGCCCGGCAACATTTGCGATCAGCATGATCGGAACCCGTGCGTGAAGGCGGCGGGCGTGGTTAGCGTCGCCGGGTTGCACGCTGTCCACCACCGGGAATCGAGTCCATGACCACGCTGTCACAGCCCAGTTCCGCACCCGAGTCCGATCTCGATCGCCGCAAGAGACTACGCACTGTGGTCGCGGCGAGTCTGCTCGGTACGACGGTCGAGTGGTACGACTTCTTCCTGTACGCGACGGCCGCGAGCCTGGTGTTCAACCAGCTGTTCTTCCCCGACCAGAGTTCGTTCGTCGGCACGATGCTGGCCTTCGCGACCTTCGCCGTGGGTTTCGTGGTCCGCCCCATCGGCGGTGTCGTCTTCGGCCACATCGGTGACCGGATCGGACGCAAGAAGACCCTCGCGCTGACGATGTTCATCATGGGCGCCGCCACCGCGCTGATGGGCATCCTGCCCACGTATGCGCAGGTGGGTGTGGTCGCACCGATCCTGCTGCTCCTGCTGCGCATCCTGCAGGGCTTCGCTCTCGGTGGTGAATGGGCCGGGGCCGTCCTGCTCGCCGTCGAGCACAGCCCGGAGAAGAAGCGCGGCCTGTTCGGCAGCATCCCGCAGGTGGGCCTCGCGCTCGGTCTCGCGTTGGGCACCGCGGTCTTCGCGGCCCTGCAGGTGATCTTCGACGAGCAGCAGTTCCTGTCGTACGGCTGGCGGATCGCATTCCTGCTCAGCCTGGTCCTCGTCGCCGTCGGTTTCGTCGTGCGTCTGAAGGTCGACGAGACCCCTGCCTTCCGCGAGGTGCAGGAACTCGCGAAGAAGTCGTCGGCTCCGCTCGTGGACGTCTTCCGACCCGGCGTGCGTCGCAGCACCGTCCTCGGTCTGCTGTCGCGGTGGGGTGAGGGCGCGGCGTTCAACACGTGGGGTGTCTTCGCCATCACCTACGCCACCAACGACCTCGACTTCGCCAAGGTGCCGGTGCTCCTCGTCGTCACCCTCGCCGCGCTGGTCATGGCCGCGCTGCTCCCGGTGTCGGGCACGCTGGTCGACCGGTTCGGCGCGAAGCAGATCTACACCGTCGGCATCGCCGCCTACGGCATCGCGGTGTTCCCGACCTTCGCCCTGTTCGGCACGAACAACCTGTTCTGGTTCGCCGCCGCGATGATCCTCGTGTTCGGCGTCGTCCACGCCCTGTTCTACGGCGCGCAGGGAACGTTGTACGCGAGCCTGTACCCGGCGGAGATCCGCTACACGGGCCTGTCGGTCGTCTACCAGTTCTCCGGCGTCTACGCGTCGGGCATCACCCCGATGATCCTCACCGCGCTCATCGCCGTGGCCGGCGGTCCCTGGCTCGCCTGCGGTTATCTCGTCCTCACCTCCGTGATCAGCGTCGTGGCCACCTCGATGATGCGCAAGGAGGACCTCCGCCTCTGATCGGACACCGGGTGGCCGGTACTAGGCTCGTCGTATGAGCAGGCAACGAGGTGGCCGCGCCGCATCGTCGCCGCGCAAGGAGAAGACGGGTGCACCGGGCGGCCCGGTCGAGGGGTTGTACGACATCGACACGGGTACGTGCGAGCTCGTCAAGGACCGCTATCTCGCCGACGGATGGGTACTCGAGATCAACGGGGTGCCCAGTTCGCACATCGACCTGAGCGATCCGGCCCTGCTCGAGTTCGAGTACATGCGGTGGATCGCGATGCTCGTCGAGAGCAGGTTCGAACGCGACTCGAGATTGCGCGTGCTGCACCTCGGTGGGGGTGCGTGCACGATGGCGCGCTACTTCGCCGCGGTCTACCCCGACGCTCGGCAGGTCGTCGTCGAGATCGACGGCCGCCTCGCCGAACTCGTCCGCCACTGGTTCGATCTGCCCCGCGCCCCGTTGCTGCGCATCCGGGTGGGGGAGGCCCGCCAGGTCCTCACCTCGCTCTCCGACGCGAGCCGCGACGTGATCGTGCGGGATGTCTTCGCCTACAACCGCACTCCCGTCGCACTCACGACCCTCCAGTTCACTCAGCACGCCCGGCGCGTGCTCGCACCCGGTGGTGTCTACGTCGTCAACTGCGGCGACTTCCGCGACCTGACCGTCGCGAAACGCGAGGCCGCGACGATCGGTGAGGTCTTCGAACACACCGTGATCATCGCCGACCCCGCGATGCTCAAGGGACGTCGCTACGGCAACGTCGTCATCGCCGGCAGCGACCTGCCGCTCGGTGACTCCCCGGCCCTGGCCCGCGACCTGCTCGGCGGGGCCGTCCCCGCGCAGATCCGACTGGGTGACCAGGTCGAGAAGTTCGCCGCCGGGGCGCGCGTGCTCGACGACAGCGAGGCCATCACACCGCCCGGAACAAAGAGCACGGGCACGGAGTTGCACGGGTCATGACGTCAGCAGCCCCTACTCCGGTACTCCAGGTCTTCCGGCTCGGTATGCCCTGGCAGACGATCGATCCCTTCCTGTTCGTCGCACACCACGTCGACGCGTATCCGGCGGGCAACGACGAACTCGGACCCGACGCGTCGCTCGACGGCCGCCCGCTCGGCCAGGACTTCGGCAACCCTGCGGGCTGGAGCATGTACCACGGCACCACCGTCCCGGGATTCCCCGGCCACCCGCACCGCGGCTTCGAGACGGTCACCTTCGTCCGCTCGGGGTTCGTCGACCACTCCGATTCGGTGGGTGCGGCGGCGCGTTTCGGTGAGGGCGACACGCAGTGGCTCACCGCCGGCAACGGAATTGTCCACAGCGAGATGTTCCCTCTGCTGAACGAGGATTCGGACAATCCCCTCGAACTGTTCCAGATCTGGCTGAACCTGCCCGCCGAGTCGAAGACCGTCGACCCGCACTTCTCGATGCTGTGGAACGAGGACACCCCCACCGTGACGGTCGCGGACGAGGACGGGCACACCGCCTCCGTCCGCGTCATCGCCGGTGAACTCGACGACGCGACTCCGCCGCCGCCCCCGCCGAATTCGTGGGCGTCCCGACCCGGCACCGACGTGGCGATCTGGAACATCGACCTGTCGTCCGGTGCGCGCTGGGAACTGCCGGTCGCGCGCGGTGAGCAGACGCAGCGGGTCCTCTACGTGTACAACGGTTCCCCCGTGCGGATCGGCGATCGGACGATCGAGTCCGGGCACGGGGTCGTCGTCGACGCGTCGGTACCGGTGCACCTCACCGGCGGCGACGAGGGCACGCAGATCCTGATGCTGCAGGGTCGCCCGATCGGCGAACCCGTCGTCTCGTACGGCCCGTTCGTGCTCAACGACGAGGCGGGCGTCCGGCAGGCGTTCGAGGACTACCGCCGCACCGGATTCGGTGGATGGCCCTGGGACAGCGACGGTCCCGTGCACGAGCGCGACGCCGGCCGGTTCGCGCGGTATCCCGACGAGAAGCTCGAGCAACGCTGACCGCGTGCGCAGATCCTGTCGAGCTCCGGCGGGATCTGCGACGAGAACTACTCGTTCGACGGCAGCACATCCGGGACGAGGTATTCGGAGACCTCCATCGACCGAATCTCCCGGGTCTGATCGTCGCCGGGTCCGCTACCGCGGAAGTCGTCGAGCTGTGCCCGTGACTCCCACCGTTCGTAGATGCAGACGCGGTCGGGTTCGATCAGGTCTGCAGTGACGGCGAAGTCGAGGCAGCCCGGCGCTCTGCGGGCGGCCTCGACGACGGACCTGCAGGTCGCCAGATAGAACTCACGCCTGTCGGCGTCGACGGTGAGATGTCCTGCGACGATGATCATGAATCCCCTCCCGTGGTCACTGCCTCGTGGTGGGTAGGACCTGCGAACGGGGTCGAACTCATCGCGACACCGTCGTACCATGCCGAAGTGACCCAGCCCGGATACGATGCCCTCGCGGATCTGTACGTCGAGCTGTTCCCCGATCCGTACCTGACGCCCCTCGAACGCCACACCGTCGCCGCCTTCGCCGAGATGGTGCGGCAGAGCCCGGTGCAGGGTGTCGTGCTGGATGTGGGCTGCGGACCCGGATACGTGGCCGCGGACCTCGCCGAACGCGGACTCGACGTGATCGGCCTCGATCCCAGCACCGAGATGCTGCGCATCGCGCGAGGCGCACACTCCGCGCTGCGATTCGTCCGGGACGATGCACGACTCGGGTCCGACGAACTCCGCGAAGTGGTTCCGAGCGCGATCATCGCGCGGTGCAGCCTCATCCATGTTCCGCCGTCCGAGATCCCCGGGATCCTCGACGGGTGGGCGGAGAGGATTCCGTCCGGGGGCGTGGCGCTCGTCGCGGGCCAGACCACCGACACCCCCGGCGAAGTGATCGAGTTCGATCACGCGGTGGCGCCGGCGTGGCAGTGGCACCCTGATCGTCTCGCCGCGGTGTTGTCCGACGCCGGTTTCGACGAGGTGTGGCGGACGGTCAGCCGTCCCGACGCCGACCATCGCTTCCCCGACGTCCACCTGGCGGCGCGCCGACGCTGACGGTCAGGGCGTGAACTGCATCGATTCGTCGATACGCCCGAACCGCATGGTGGGCAGGTCGAGGAGATAGTTCTGCCGCATCAGCCACGGGCTGCGCGAACCCTGCTTGGGAAGAGCACTTTCCGCCCGGTGGATGTACCCGGCGTCGAGACCGAGCAGCGGACGGGTGCGACCGTCGCCCGAATATCTCGGCACCGCCGAGCGGTAGCCGTTGCGGCGCATGTACCGCAGTAACCGGCACACGTAGAGGGACGCGAGATCGGCACGCAGGGTCCACGAGGCGTTGGTGTAGCCGAGGCACATCGCGGCATTGGGCAGACCGTCGAGCATCATGCCGCGGTAGATGAACCGGGTCGAGAGGTCGATCTTCTCCCCGTCGACGACGAACTCGATTCCGCCGGCAGGAACCAGTTGCAGACCCGTTGCGGGGATCAGGATCTCGGCCTCGAGTTCGCGACCGGACTCGAGGCGGACGCTCTTCTCGGTGACGGTGTCGATCCGGTCGGTGACGATCTCGGCCTTCTCCGCACGCAGGGTGCGGAACAGGTCGGAGTCGGGGACCACGCACAGTCGCTGATCCCACGGGTCGTAGCGCGGTGAGAAGTGGGGATCGACCGGGATCCTGCCGCGCAGGCGACGTTCGGTGAGGGTGCGCAGCACGCCTTTCGCGGCCGAAGGGAACCGCTGACAGAACTGGTAGAAGCCGAGATTGACCACGACGTTCTTCGTCCGCACCGCGCGATGGGCCACCTTGTCCGGCAACAGGCGTCGTATCCGCGTCGCGATCGGGTCGCGCGCGGGCAGTGACATCACGTAGGTGGGGGAGCGCTGCAGCATCGTCACGTGCTCGGCCTTCTCCGCCAGGGCGGGCACGAGCGTGACGGCCGTGGCGCCGCTGCCGATCACCACGATCTTCTTCCCCTCGTAGTCGAGGTTCTCGGGCCAGAACTGCGGATGCACGACCGTGCCCGCGAAGTCCTGCAGGCCGGGGATGTCGGGGAGGTAACCGGACTCGTAGCTGTAGTAGCCGCTGCAGAGATAGAGGAAGGAGCAGGACATCTCGACCGTGCCCTGCCCGGTCGAGGCACGCACCGTCCACCGTGCGTCCGCGGACGACCAGGATGCGTCGATCACCTTGTGGCCGAATCGGATACGCTGGTCGATACCGAATTCGGCGGCGGTGTCTCGGATGTACTGCAGGATGTCGGGACCGTCGGCGATGGATTTCTCGCCCCGCCACGGGCGGAACGGGAAGCCGAGCGTGTACATGTCGCTGTCCGACCGGATCCCCGGATAGCGGAACAGATCCCACGTACCACCGATCGCGTCGCGACTCTCGAGGATGGCGTACCCGAGATCCGGGCACTGTGTCTGCAACCGGTAACCGGCATCGATGCCGGACAGTCCGGCTCCCACGATCAGTACGTCGACGTGTTCCACGCGCATCCCCTACCTGTCGGTCCACGCCAGCAGGTCGTCGACCTCCCAGGTGTTGATCACCTGTTCGGGTTCGACACCCCGCTCGACGGCACGTTCGCAACCGTACCCGAGCCAGTCGAGCTGCCCGGGTGCGTGCGCATCGGTGTCGATGGAGAACAGGCAGTCCGTCTCGAGCGCGAGGTCGATGAGACGCGACGGCGGGTCGCGGCGTTCGGGCCGGCAGTTGATCTCGACGGCGGTGTCGTGGTCGCGACACGCGGCGAAGACTTTTTCGGCGTCGAACTTCGACTCGGCACGGCTTCCGCGACCTCCGGCGACGAGCCGGCCGGTGCAGTGCCCGAGGACGTCGACGTGGGGATTCGCCGCCGCACGCAGCATGCGTTTCGTCATCGCCGACCGGTCGGCCCGCAGGTTCGAGTGCACGCTCGCGACGACGACATCGAGTTCGGCGAGCAGCCCTTCGTCCTGGTCGAGCGACCCGTCATCGAGGATGTCGACCTCGATACCCGCGAGAATCCGTGCACCACTGCTGTTCTCGTTGATCTCCGCGACGATGGCGAGCTGCGAGCGCAGCCGCTCCGCGGTGAGGCCGTTCGCGACCTTCAGGCGAGGGGAGTGGTCGGTGAGGGCGAAGTACTCGTGCCCGATCATCGTCGACGCGACACGGTGCATCTCGTCGATGGGGCTGCCGCCGTCGGACCAGTTCGAGTGGGTGTGCAGGTCGCCGCGCAGGGACTCGAGCAGATCGCGGCCGCCGCGTCCGATCGGGTCGGCCTCCTCGCGCAACTGCTCGAGATAGGCGGGTACTCCGTCGAACGACTCGCGGATGACGGTCGCGGTCTTCTTCCCGACGCCCGGCAGATCGGTCCACGAGTCGGTCTTCCGCAGCACCTCCCGCTTGGGGTCGCTCACCTCGGCGAGCACCTCCGCCGCGCGTCGATAGGCCTGCACACGGTAGGTGTCGGCGTGTTCACGTTCGAGCCAGAAGGCGACTTCGCGGAGTGCGTCGACGGGGTCCACCCCTCCATTGTGGCCGCCGGGCGTCCGTAATCTGGGACGCATGCTCGAATCCGTCCGGTCGTCGTCCCCCCTCGGTGCGGTCTCCGCACTGGTCGTCGGTGCGGTGTCCGCGCTGACACTCGTCTCCGCCCGCGTTGCGTCGGAGGCGAAGGACCTCATGTACGAGGTGGACGACGCGCCGCCCGCCCCGGTGGTGATCGTGCCGGGCGCGCGGGTGCACGAGGGCCGTCCGATGCGGGTGCTCCGTAGCCGCCTCGACATCGCGGTCGCGTTGATGGAACGGGGACGGGTGCAGGCCGTGCTCGTCTCGGGCGACGGGGCCGGAACCTCGGGCGACGAGATCGAGGCGATGATCGCGTATCTCGTCGAGCAGGGTGTGAACCGGGAACGGATCGTCGCCGATCCGTACGGTCTCGACACCTACGACACCGCCCGGCGCGCCGTGGCCACCTACGGCGTGCGGCAGGCACTGATCACGACCCAGGGCTTCCACCTTCCGCGCGCGGTGGCGTTGTGCCGGCGGGCGGGCATCGACATCGCCGGAGTCCGCGCCGCGAACGACGTGCGGCTGCGCACGCGGCTGAGGAATCTGGCGCGCGAGTACGTGCTGTCGCGACCCAAGGCGTTCCTCGAACTCCGGTTCCCGCGCGACCCGGCGGTGGAGACCCCACCGGACGACCGGCTCGCCGAGATCCTGGCCGGTCTCGAGCACGGTGCGGTGGCCGCCCCACCGTCTGCTTCCTAGGCTCGTGATCATGCGCCCCACAGCTCTCGTCACCGGAGGGGGTCGCGGTCTCGGCGCCGCGATCGCCCACGAACTCGCTCCCACCCACGATCTGCTCCTCGGCGGCCGACGTCGCGAGTCGCTCGATGCGATCCTCGAGGAACTGCCCGACGCCACACCGTGGCCCGTGGACCTGCTCGATCACGACGCCGTCGCCGCGGCCGCCGCCGACATCGACCGGCTCGACGTCCTCGTCCACAACGCCGGTGTCGCCGAACTGGGCACGATCGCCGACAGCGAGCCCCGGCAGTGGCGCGAGACGTTCGAGGCGAACGTCGTCGCCGTCGTCGCCCTGACGCAGGTGTTGCTGCCGGCCCTACGGGCCGCGAACGGCCACGTGGTGCTCATCAACTCGGGGGCGGGTCTGCGTGTTCGCCCCGGCTGGGGTGCCTATGCCGCGAGCAAGTTCGCACTGCGGGCGTTCGGCGACGCGCTGCGCGAGGAGGAACCCGCGCTGCGGGTCACCTCGATCCACCCGGGCCGGATCGACACCGACATGCAGCGCGCGATCGTCGCGTCGGAAGGTCGTGAGTACGACCCGTCGCAGTTCCTCAGCCCCGGCACAGTGGCGCGTGCGGTGCGGCAGGTCGTCGAGGCGCCGGTCGACGCCCACCCCACCGAGGTCGTTCTGCGTCCTCGCTGACAACTCGAAAGAGCTGACGGCTCGGAACGGCCGACGGCTCAGAAGGGCAGCGGAATCACCACCGGGGGAGCGCCCGGGATCTGGATCTGGATCTGCGGAGGCGGCGGCGCAGGAGCTCGCGGCGCCGGCGGAGGTGCCGGTGCCGGAGCCGGAGCCGGAGCCGGAGCGGGTTCCGGAGCCGGCGGCGGTGGCGGTGGCTCCGGAGCGGGCGGAGGCGGAGGCGGCGGTTCCGGGGGAGGAGGCGGTGGTGGTGCCGCGGCTTCCGGCACCGGAGCACGCCGCGGTGCGGGAACGGGTGCCTGCAGTGCCTCGGTCTCCGGGAGGGTTTCCTCCGTGGTCTCCGGTGCGGCCGGAGCCGTGGTCTTCGGCAGAGCCTCACCCACCGGCACGGGGACCATCGCGCCGGTCGTGATGTCGACGACCTCCAGCTCCCGCACGGCAGTCGCGGCGGGCTGGACGACGAACATCCGCTCGGCGTTCAGACCGGGCCATTTCGGGCCTTCGAGTTCGTCGTTGCCGGTGAGCACCGGCGCGGACAGGGGATTGCCGCGCACGCACCGCACGCGCGGAACACCGAGTTCGTCGACGAGGACGATCGTGCCGCGCTCGAGCAGCGACTGCACGGGCCGTGCCGCACCGTCGCGGTACTCGTGCATGGTCACCCGGGTGTCGGCGCGCAACAGGACCGCCGTGAGGGTGTCGGTGTAGCCACGGATGTCGGGCACGCCGAGGACACCGCGCCACGCTTCGGCCTTGGCCGGATCCTCCTCCAGATGAAGGACGAGTGCTTCGCGGTCGCACAGGGGCCGGTCGAGACTGCCCCCGTAGAGGGCGGGCCGATCGCCGGGAACGGCCGGAGCCCCGGCGGTGGCGGTGACCGGGTCGCCGCCGTCCTCGACGACTTCGGGGGGTGGGGGCGGCACCGCGACCGGCACCTGCGGCGGCACCAGACGCGGCGTCCACGGGTCGTCCTGCGCGGTCGCGACATGCAGTTGCACGGGCGTCGTCGTCTCGACCGAACCGCCCGACGAGCAGGCACCCGCCACCAGTGCCGTCAGGGCGAGTGCCAGACCGAATCCACGAACCGTGTCGCTGGCCACGCCGCCATGCTAGGTCGATGATCGCCGGTGAAAGTGCTGTTCGACGGTTCTCGTCGGTATCCGGATCCCGGAGAGGAAACGCAGGAGAAGGTCGTTCACCTCGTCGCGACGTTCCATCTGCACGAAATGCCCCGCGTCCTCGAGCAGGTGGACACCGCGCAGATCGGGGACGAAGGCACGCATCCGTTCGAGCGCCGACGACCCCGACATCGCGACGACGGGATCCCGGTCGCCCGCCACGAACAGCGTCGGTACCTGCACCTTCGCGCCCTCGTAGGGACGCGACGCCTCCCAGTTGGCGTCGTAGGCGCGGTACCAGGACAGACCTCCACCGAATCCGGTGCGGGCGAACTCGGCCGCGTAGTACGCGAGTTCGTCGTCGCCGAGCCAGTCCCACGGCAGCACGGGAGCGGTGGGCAGCACGTCGAGATATCCGCGTCCCTCGGACGGATGCGACCACACGTCGAGATAACGGTATCCGCCCGACAGCGCGAAGAACAACCGCTGCAGGAATTCGCGCGGGCGGGGATCGAGTTCCGCCTCCGCGACTCCCGGTTCCTGGAAGTAGTGGAGGTGGAGGAAGTGCTTGTCGGCGAGACCGCGGAAGATCTCGCTGGGTCGCGCGGGCATCCGGTCCGGCGAGTAGGGCACGGCGAGCAGGACGAGACCGGCGACGCGATCCGGATGTCGCAGCGCCGTCGTCCACGCGACGGGCGCACCGAAGTCGTGACCGACGACGACCGCGCTGTCGATCCCGAGGACGTCGAGCAGTCGGACGAGGCGATCGGCGACCGCGACGTTCGTGTACTCCTCGACCTTCCGCGGCCGGTCGGTCCGGCCGTAGCCTGGCATGTCGGGGGCGACGGCACGGTAGCCGGCGTCGACGAGCGGCGCGAACTGGTGCCGGTAGCTGTACCCCAGGCCGGGGAATCCGTGGCACATGACGACCGCGGGTCCGTCGCCCCGATCGTCGATGTTCCACGTGAAACCATCGACCTCGACGATGCGGCCGTCCATCAGGAGGCGGGGACGGTCTGCATGTCCTCCTGGCTCCAGAACGCCCTCATGCTCGTGATCCTCGCGTCGTCGTCGAAGGTCATCACGTCGACGACCTCCATGATCAGATCCTGCTCACCCAGGTGCGTGACCAGACGGAACACGAAAGCGGCGTTGCTCGCCGCAATCTTGAGGGTGATCAGCTCACCGGTCTGCGCGAGCGGTTCGACCACGCCGTAGAACTCGCGGATCTCGGCCTCGGTGGCGCGGACCGGCGTGCCGACCGGATCCTCGACCGTCGCGCCCGGCGCGTACAGGGCGAGGACATCGTCGACGGTGCCCGAGGCCACGGACTTCACATAGTTCTCGACGGTGGCGCGGATCGCGTCCCGACTCGGTGCCATGAGATCTCCTTCGTTCGAATCTGGAACACGTTTCAATTCGACGGTAGTGGGCCGGATCCGCGGATGCACTCGCGATTCCCACTCGGAAGACCCCGCGCCGGAGGACGATGACATCGCCATCACCCAGAACGATCGGAGACCCGATGATCGACGCTGTCGCCTTCACCCTCGACGGACACGCCGGCGCCCTCGCTGCCCGCACGTGGGTCGGTGAGACCCCCCGCTACGTGGTGCTGCTGTGCCACGGCTACGGCGAGCACTGCGGACGCTACGAGTACGTGGCCGCGCGCCTCGTCGCCGACGGCGCCGCCGTCTACGCGGTGGACCACATCGGTCACGGTCTCAGCGACGGCGAGCGCGTCCTCATCGACGACTTCGAGAAGGTGGTCGACGACTTCCGTCTGCTCGATCTCACGGCGCGCCGCGAGCATCCCGACCTGCCGGTCGTGCTCGTCGGACACTCGATGGGCGGCATGATCGCCGCCCGGTACGCGCAGCGATACGGCTCGGAACTGGCCGCGGTGGTTCTGTCCGGCCCGGTCCTCGGCAGGTGGGCGGCCGTCGACGCCCTGCTCACGGCCGAAGAGATCCCCGATACCCCCATCGATCCGTCCACCCTCTCCCGCGATCCCGAGGTGGGTCGCGCCTATGTGGCCGACCCGCTCGTCTGGCACGGCCCGTTCAAGCGCACCACCGTGCAGGCACTGAAGACCTGCATCGACACGATCACCGCCGCAGGTGCCATCGACGACGTGCCCGTGCTGTGGTTGCACGGCGAGGACGATCGACTGGTTCCCCTCGACGGCACCGCCACCGGATGGTCGTCGCTGGCAGGTCGCGGGTCGTCGTCGAAGACCTATCCCGAGGCACGGCACGAGATCTTCAACGAGACGAACCGGGACGAGGTCCTGGGCGATGTCGTCGACTTCGTCGGCGCGCACATCCGCCCTCTCGAGACTCCCGAGGATTGAAGCCGACCGCGTCTGGCTACCCCAAGCCATGGGGCCGTCCCCTTCGTGTCCCGTACGGAAGGAGATGACCGTGGTCGAAGACAGCCCATCCGACAGGGCTCGCCCTGGTCCGGCCGACAAGGCACGCCTCGGGTTGAAGCAGACCGTGTTCGGCAAGGCGAAGGAGGTCGCCGGCGCTCTGACCGGCAACGACTCCCTCACCACGGAAGGCCGTCTCGAGCAGGAGCAGGCCCGGCAGACCAGGAAGGCCGACACCCTCTCGCACATGGCCGAGGCCGAGAGCGACGAGGCGGTCGAGCAGCTCGACGCCGTCCGCGAGGCCGGACAGCAGGAACGCGAGGCCGTGCAGCAGCGGACCGACGCCGTCGAGTCGCAGGCCGAGCGGGAGGCACGGGTCCGCAAACAGGCCGCCGAGCTCGAACAAGAGGAGAACATCGTCCGAGGGCGATCCGACGCCGCCCGCGAGGCCACGGCCGCGGAACAGCGGGCACGCCGTGAGGAGAAGGAGCAGGTCACGGATGCCGCCGCAGAGGTCGCGGCCGCCGACGAGGACCACCGACGCGCCTCCCACGACGCCGAACGTGCACGCCTCCAGGCCGAAGAGGAACGTCGCAAGGCCGAAGCCCTCGAACGCACGCTGACCGACGAGCCGGATCACTGACGAACACCACCGACATTCCCTACCGGAGCTGTACCCCCATCGAAGTTGGAGATGCGCCCATGAACCTCGCCACTCTGCCCAAGAGCGTTCTGCGACTGCAGTACAAGATCGCCCGCTTCCCGCTGGGATTGATCGAGCAGCAGTTGCGGTTCCTGCCTACCGACGCCCCGCCGCGCCTGATGTACGAGCGGGGGCTGGGCATGCTGGACGGCATCGTCGGCAGCGTGCTCGACGACCAGGAGATCGCCACGCGCGGGGCACTCGCCACCGAACGTGCCGACGCGGTGAAGCGCGCGGAGAAGCTCGACGCTCAGGCCGCGGCCGAGAAGCGGGCGGCGGACGCCGAACTCCGCCGGACGCGTGAGCGGGCCGAGGCCGAGCAGGAAGCCGCACGACGCGACCGCGAGAAGGAGGTCCAGCAGGCCCGCGAACGCGCGCAGGAACGCGCGAAGCAGGCGGAGAAGGAAGCCGAGCAGAAGAAGGCCGCCGAGACCGCGAAGGCCGATCAGGAGGCCGCCGCGAAGCGCCGTGCCGCCGAGACGGCGAAGAAGAAGGACGAGGAGCGCATCCGCAAGGCCGAGGAGGAGGCCGCCGAGCCCGCCAAGATCTCCCTCAAGGATGCCGTCGCCAAGCAGCTCGAGGCGAAGGAGGCGGAGGAGCGCGCACACGATGCGGGCGAGGTCGCCGAGTTCGAGAAGATCGAACACAAGAACCCCTGAGCGAGAAGCACTCTCGGTGAAATCCGAGCGCACAGCACAGACGACGAGACCCCGGTGCATCCGGTGCACCGGGGTCTCGGCCGTCGGAAGTGTTGCTACTTCACGACATTGACCATCTTGCCGGGAACCACGATCACCTTGCGTGGTGCGGCACCGCCGAGCAGGTCGGCGATCTTCTCGTCCGCGAGCACAGCGGCCTCGATCGCGTCGGGCGTGGCGTCGGCCGGGACGGTGATGCGGCTGCGCACCTTGCCGTTGACCTGGATCGGGTACTCGACGCTGTCCTCGACGAGCCACTTCTCGTCGGCGACCGGGAACGGGCCGTGTGCAAGCGATTCGGTGTGTCCGAGACGCGACCACATCTCCTCGGCGAGGTGCGGGGCGACCGGGCCGAGCATGAGCACGAGCGGTTCGACGGCGCTGCGCGGCGCACCCGACGGGTACTGCTTCGTCAGGTGGTTCGTGTACTCGATGAGCTTGGCGATCGCCGTGTTGTCGCGCAGATGGGTGAAGTCGTCGGACACACCCGCGACCGTCTTGTTGAGCGCCCGCAGCGTGTCGTCGCCGGGGGTGTCGTCGGTGACGCGCAGCGCGCCGCTCTCCTCCTCGACGACCAGACGCCACACGCGCTGCAGGAAGCGGTGCGCGCCGACGACGTCCTTGGTCGCCCACGGACGCGACTGATCGAGCGGACCCATCGACATCTCGTAGACGCGCAGGGTGTCGGCGCCGTACTCGTCGAAGATCTGGTCGGGGCTGACGGAGTTCTTGAGCGACTTGCCCATCTTCCCGTACTCGCGAGCGACCTCCTGCTCACCGTCCGGGCCGGTCCAGTAGAACGTGCCGTCGCGCTCGACGACCTCCTCGGCCGGCACGTACACACCGCGCGAGTCGGTGTAGGCGTAGGCCTGGATGTAGCCCTGGTTGAACAGGCGACGGTACGGCTCCGAGGAGGTGACGTAGCCGAGGTCGAAGAGCACCTTGTGCCAGAACCGCGCGTACAGCAGGTGCAGCACCGCATGCTCGACACCGCCGACGTAGAGATCGACGCCACCCGGGTCGTTCGGACCGTGCAGTTCCGGCCGCGGGCCGGTCCAGTACGCCTCGTTCTCCTTGTCGCAGAAGGCTTCCGAATTGGTGGGGTCGATGTAGCGCAGCTGGTACCACGAGCTGCCGGCCCATTGCGGCATCACGTTGGTGTCGCGCGTGTAGCGCTTCAGGCCGTCGCCGAGATCGAGTTCGACGTTCATCCAGTCGACCGCCTTCGCGAGCGGCGGGGACGGTTCGGAATCGGCATCGTCCGGATCGAACGAGACCGGCGCGTAGTCCTCGACCTCCGGAAGTTCCACGGGCAGAGCGGATTCGGGCAGCGCATGGGCGCGTCCCTGCTCGTCGTAGACGATCGGGAAGGGCTCGCCCCAGTACCGCTGCCGCGCGAACAGCCAGTCGCGCAGCTTGTACTGGATGGTGCCGCGTCCGGCGCCGTCCTCTTCGAGTTTCGCGACGATCGTCTTCTTCGCCTCGGCGACGTCGAGACCGTCGAGCAGGCCGGAGTTCACCAGCACGCCGTCGCCGGTGTACGCCTCGGCGGTGACGTCGCCGCCGGAGATGACCTCGCGGACGGGCAGGCCGAAGGCGGTCGCGAACTCCCAGTCGCGCTGGTCGTGGCCGGGAACGGCCATGATCGCGCCGGTACCGTAGCCGGTGAGGACGTAGTCGGCGATGAAGATCGGCAGTCGCTCACCGTTGACCGGGTTCACGGCGTAGGCGCCGAGGAACACACCGGTCTTCTCCTTCGACTCCTGCCGCTCGAGATCGGACTTCGCGGCGATCGACGCGCGGTAGGCCGCGACCGCGGCAGCCGGATCGGCGGCGCCGCCGGTCCAGCGCTCGTCGACACCCTCGGGCCAGGACGCACCGACGATCCGGTCGACGAGTTCGTGCTCGGGAGCGAGGGTCACGTAGCTGGCACCGAACAGGGTGTCGGGCCGGGTCGTGAACACCTCGATCGCCGAATCGTGGTCGGCGACGGCGAACTTCACCTGAGCGCCGTGCGAGCGCCCGATCCAGTTGCGCTGCATGGACTTGACCTTGTCGGTCCAGTCCAGGTGCTCGAGATCGTCGATCAGGCGGTCGGAGTAGGCGGTGATCCGCATCATCCACTGGCGCAGGTTCTTCCGGAAGACCGGGAAGTTGCCGCGCTCGGAGCGGCCGTCGGCCGTGACCTCCTCGTTGGCGAGCACCGTGCCCAGGCCCGGGCACCAGTTGACGAGCGAATCCGACCGGTAGACCAGGCGGTACGAGTCGATGACGTCGGCGCGCTCACCCTCCGACAGCGACGCCCAGTCGCGTCCGTCCTCGAGCCGACGCGTGCCGTCGGCGAATTCGGCCTCGAGTTCGGAGATGCGACGTGCCCGGCCGGCCTCGCGGTCGTACCAGGCGTTGTAGATCGTCAGGAAGATCCACTGCGTCCAGCGGTAGAAGTCGACGTCGGTCGTCGCGACCGAGCGACGCTCGTCGTGCCCGAGACCGAGCCGGGAGAGCTGCCGCTTCATGTTCCCGATGTTGGCCTCGGTGGTCGTGCGCGGGTGCGTGCCCGTCTGCACGGCGTACTGCTCGGCCGGCAGGCCGAAGGCGTCGTAACCGAGGGTGTGCAGCACGTTGCGGCCCTGCATGCGGTTGAAGCGCGCGTACACGTCGGTGGCGATGTACCCGAGCGGGTGCCCCACGTGCAGGCCCGAACCCGAGGGGTACGGGAACATGTCCTGCACGAACAGCTTGTCGGAGGGCACCTCGCCCGCGAGATCGCCCACCGGATTGGGAGCGTGGAAGGTGCCGCGCTCGCGCCAGAGCTCCTGCCAGCGCTGCTCGATCCGCCCCGCGAGCTCGGCGGTGTACCGATGCTGCGGAGTGCTGCCGGGTTCGTGCTGGGAGGTCTGTTCGGGACGGGTCACGGTGATCACTATCTACTCGGCCGGGCGTGTGAGTGCTCCCACCAGGGTAGAACGTGCCCGCACCCGCGCAGACCGGTGGCACCACCGGCCGCGTATCCTGGTCGGGTGCTCATCGTCGCTGTCCTGCTCTTCGTGCTCGCTCTCGTCGTCGGCGCGGTGGGTGTCGCGGCACTGACCGGCAAGCTCCCGCGCAACCGCTGGGCCGGTGTGCGCACCCCCGACGCACTGCGTGACGACGAGGCGTTCGCCCTCGCCAACAAGGTCGCCGCACCCAGCATGCTCGGGTCCGCGGTGCTCCTCGCCCTCGGTGGAGTCGCGTCGCTGACGCTGCCCACCGTCGCCGGGATCATCGCGGTCGTCGTCACCGTGGTGGCCGCCCTGATCACCGCCGGAGCCGGCGGATCCGTCGCAGCGCGCGTCGCTGCGGCGACCAAGCCGGAGGAGACGGCCGGCTGCGGTACCTCGTGCGGCGCGTGCAGCCTGCGCGGGGCATGCGAGCCGACCGCCTGACGGTCCTCCCACCGGCAGTCCTCACGCCCAGCGGCGCTCCCGTGCGTAGCGCGGTGTCCACCAGAACCGGTTGAGCACCCGCACCGGTACCGGGAGACTCTTCAGCACTGTGGCCACGCTGTCCTTCGGTGCTCCCTCGAAGAGATAGGGCAGCATTTCGGAGACCTCGCGTTTGTCCAGTTGCCCGAACGCCCGCATCGAGATGTCGTGCCATTCCTCCTTGGTGATGGATTGTTCGATCAAGGGGAAAGCGTCCCGCTCCTCGTGCGCGAGATGAGCACCCAGCGACGTCACGAGACCGTCGAGCAGACCGCCGAGCCGCTCGGTCGCCGTCTCCCGGTCGTCGAGCACGGCCTCGATCTCCGCCAACGCCGGATCGATCACGGCGTGTTCGGCCTCCATCGCATCGAGCACCTCCATCGCCCCCGCATCGTGTGCGAGGCGTGGCCGCATGAACGGCCAGACGTAGGCGTCCTCGATGGAGTGGTGCGTGTGCAGTTCGGTGCTGAATCCGTGCCAGCCGAGGAGCAGCGCATCGTGCGTGCCGGGGTCGGCGGTCCGCCACTTCTGCGCGAAGTCGGCGAGACGTTCGGTGTCCCGGCGTAGAGCGGAGTGGATCAGATGCACGACCTCCAGATCCTCGGCGGACAACGGCGTGGCGTGAGTGGTGGTCATGGCGGGTACCTCGACTTCCGTTTGAATGTCCCCGTGTCCATGGAGCCTCGTCGCCGCGCGAAGTGTTCTCAATCCCACATTCGAGGGGGATACTGCGAAATATGCGCTCTGCGCAGCGATTGAGGGCAGGCATCCACGACGCAGTATCCGCGGCTGCGGACGGCACGCAGTTCCGCGAGAACGTGATGGACGTACTCGGCGCCTTCGTTCCGTACGACGGTGGTTGCCTGGCGCCCGTCGACCCTGCCGTCGTGGTCCCCACCGGCTTCACCACCCGTGGTCTCGACGACCCGATCGAGGTCCTCCGGTTGTCGATCGAGATCGAGTACGGCCCGGACCCCGATCCGGACAGTCTCTATGTGCTCCTCCATCGCCCATCCGGGATACGCCGCGTCGGGGAACCGGACGGTGACGGGACAGGACAGGGAAACCGCCGCTATCTCGAACTCGTGTCGCAACTGGGCATGGGACACGAGCTGCAGTTGGTCTTCCGGGACGGCGATCGTCGGTGCTGGGGTGTCGGAGAGCTGATGCGCGAACCGGGACGTGGCTTCACCGACGCCGAACTCGCGATGCTCGACGACGTGCTCGGCGACATCGCGAACGGCTTCCGCACCACACTCATCCGGGATGCATCGGCGCAGGCACTGATGCGGGACGCATCGGCGCAGGCACTGATGCGGGACGCATCGGCGCGGGTGCGACACTCGGAGGTCGCGAATGGGTGTCCGGGTCCGGCCGTGGTCGTGATCGGGGCGGACGACGACTTCGATTCCGTGACCGCCGCTGCGGCGGTCTGGTTCGAGCGGCTCGGCTGGGGCAGTCCCGTCCGGGGCCGTCTCGGGCCGGCGCACGTGGTCGCCCGCCAGGTCCGCAGGACACGACCCACCCCCGCGACGGTGCGCCTGCGCACCCTCGACGGCGAATGGGTGGTGCTGCGCGCCGCGATCTTCGACGGGACCGGTCGCGTCGTCATGACCTTCGAGCGGGCACGCCTGCCCGAGATCGTCACGTTGGTCACCGCCGCCTACGGTCTGACGCCACGCGAATCGGAGGTACTCGTCGAAGTGCTCTCCGGACGGTCGCGCAACGAGATCGCGAGGCGGTTGTTCATCAGCCCGTACACCGTGCAGGACCACCTGAAGAACATCTTCACCAAGACCGGTGTGAACAGCCGGCGCAGCCTCGTCTCGCGACTCGCGTGTACCGAGTACATGCCCCGGTTCGGTGGCGACCTGCGACCCGACGGATGGTTCGACGAGAGCGGAACGAGGACGGCACCGGTGGAGGCCCGCACCCTAGGCTGACCCCATGACGACGCGTCAGGTCGACCCCGTGGGTGCGCTGCTCGGACTGGTCGTTCCGTTGCTGTGTGCCGTGGCCGTACTCGTGCTCACCCGCTCGTGGATCCCACGATTGCCCGGGGAGATCGCCACGCACTGGTCGGGCACGACACCCGACGCGTTCGGATCACCTATGACCTCGGCGTGGACCGCCGCCCTGCTGATCGTGCTCGTCGGGGGCGGATGCTGCGCGATCGCCGCGCTCGCGCAGGCGCAACTGCTCATGCGTCGCTACATGCTCGCGATCGGTCTCGGGGTCACCGGCACGATCACCGCGCTGTTCCTGGCCGGTCTCGCGGGGCAGCTCGACACGACCGACGCCACGCAGGCCGCGTTGGAGGGTTGGCCGGCGGTGCTCGGCATGTGGGCGGGTATCGCGGTGGGCTGGTTCGGGGGACGGCTCCTGCGCGACGGCCGGGAACGGAAGACAGCGACAGTTGCTCCGGATCCGGCGCTGCCGCGCGGTCGCGCCGAGCTGCCCATCGTCGAGCAGGTGGGCACCGGTGCGGGCACGACGGCGGGACTGTCGCTGCTCGTCCTGATCCCCGCGCTCGTCGTGTGCGGTGCGACGCAGAGCTGGTGGCCGTTGGGTTTGATCGCGCCCGTCGCTCTGCTCGTGCTGGGTCTGCTGCGCTACACCGTGGTGGTCGACGCGGACGGGATCCGGGTGTCGAATCTGGCCACCGACGCGCTCGGATACGACCTCGACGAGATCGTCGGCGCGAAGGTCACCGAGACCCGCCCGTTCCAGGACTGGGGTGGCTGGGGGCTGCGGGCCAAGGGTGGCAAGCGGTACGGCCTGGTCACGCGCACCGGACCTGCCGTCGTGGTGACCACCGCCTCGGGACACGAATTCACCGTGACCGCAACGAGGGCCGAGGAGATGGCCGGCGCGCTCAACACTCTCGCCGACGCCCGCTGACCGGTCCCGGTCGCCCGAGGGGGCTCAGTTGCGTTCGACCTCGATGGGGTGGGTCGCGAGCAACGCCATCGGCAGTGGTTGCCGGCGCAGCACCCTCGCCCACACGTCGAGGTGCGCGGGGGCGAGCACATCGGTGGGCAGGGCCGAAACCACCATCCAGTCGTCATTGCGTAGTTCGCCGTCGAGCTGACCTGCGCTCCACCCCGCGTATCCCGCGAAGATCCGCACACCCTCGACGTAGTGGGCGATGTGCCCGGGATCGGCATCGAGGTCGATCATCACCACTCGGCCGTCGACGTGGCGGATGCCGGGGACGTCGGTGATGTCGGCCCCCACCCGCAGCGTGCCGAGGCACAGTGCCGAACTGCGGTGGACGGGACCGCCGACGAACAGGGTCTTCGGTTCGGCGGCGAGCCACGACCATTGCGGCAGCATCGCGTCGACGGAGGTGTCGCTGATGCGATTCAGGACGACACCGAAGCTGCCCGCATCGGTGTGCTCGATGATGTAGACGACGGTGCGGCGGAAGGTCGGCTCGGTGAGATCAGTGGCGGAGACGAGCAGGCTGCCGGCCCGCACCCTGGGTGTCGAGGGTGCGGTGCGGTCCTCGGGTTCGTCCTGATGCTGCGCCACATCAGCCATTCTGTCACCGCCGTCACCGGCGCGTGGGGTGGAACCCGACGGTCTGTGCCAACAAGGCGAGATGATGTTCGAACAGGACCTCGCGGTCCGGAAAAGTGTCGGGGCCGTACTGTCCGAAGACCTCGAAGCTCACGGACCCGAACAACGACGGCCACACCCAGAGACCGCGTGCCAGTACGGAATCCGGGGCGGTGAGGGAGAACTCGTCCCGGATCCGGCCCAGCGGTTCCCCCAGGCTCTCCGGAGGTGAGGCAGCGGCCGTGTCGTCCAATACACCCGCGGCGTAGGCCTCGTCCACGATCCGGGCCAGCCGCAGGACCACGCGGATACCGGGTGCGGTGGTGCGCTCGGCGGGGGCGGCGTAGCCGGGGACCGGGCTGCCGTACAGCAGCCCGTAGCGGGCCGGTTCGGCCAGCGCCCACGAGCGCACGGCACGGCCGAGGGTGAGGAACCGTTCGCGGTGGTCGGAGGGGTCGGCCGCGTCGACGGCACGGTCGACACTGTCGCCGAGTTCGTCGTAGGCGTCGACGACGAGCAGGGTGAGCAGCTCGTCGCGGCTCGAAACGTAGCGGTAGACGGCGGAGGAGACGACGCCCAGATCGCGGGCGACGGCACGCAGCGACAGCGCCGCCGCTCCGTGGGTGCCGAGATGCTCGCGGCCGATCCGGAGGATGTCGGCCATCGTCTGTGCGCGTGCGCGCGCCCGTGGTGTCGTCACCGGGCCATTCTGCCGTCGAACAGAGAGCACCGTCAACAAACGAGAGCACCGCTCTTGACAATCCCGGCTGCGCGGAGGATCGTCGAAGCCATCAGAGAGCAGTGCTCACTCTTTCCGAATCGAGGAATCATGTCGCATCTCCAGGTGGTCGCAGGAGCCGGACCCGTCGGCTGGACCGTCGCCGAACAACTTGCCGCACAAGGACATCGCGTGCGTGTCCTGACCCGATCGGGCAGCGGACCGGAAGGTGCGGGCATCGAACGCCTGCGTGTCGACGTCACGGACCCCGAGGCCGTGGCCGCAGCACTCGTCGACGAAGACGGACTAGTTGCCGACGCGGTGTACATGTGCGTCCACGGGTCGGCCTACCGCGCCGACGTATGGGCACGCGAACTCCCCATCGCCGAGCGGGTCGTTCTCGACGCCGCCGCGAACCTGTCGGAGAAGACGGTCGTCGTCTTCCCCGAGAGCCTCTACTCGTACAGCGAACCCGACCGGGCCATGACCGAGGACTCGCCCCGCGAGGCCGACACCGGCAAGCGCGGCATCCGGCGGCAGCTCCTCGCCGCCCGCGCCGCCCATCGTGCCCCGACGGTGAGCGTCGTGGCATCGGACTTCTTCGGTCCACGGGCACTGAACGCGATGGCCGGCGAACGCATGGTGCCCACCGTGCTCGCCGGCAACAAGGTGCGGGTACTCGGCTCGGCCGACCTCCCGCATTCGTTCACCTACGTTCCCGACCTGGCGGCGGCGATGATCGCGGCGGCGGGGGAGCCGGCCGTGTGGAACACCGTGATCCACGCACCCACCGGACCGGCCGTGACACAGCGTGAGATCGCCACCGCCTTCACGCGGGCTGCCGGCCTGCCCGCGCCCGCGGTGGGGACGATCCCGTCCTGGCTGGTGCGGGCCGGCGGCCACGTGAACCGGGACATGAAGGAACTCGCCGAGATGCTCTACCAGTTCGATGCCCCGTTCGTCATGGACTCGACCCGCACCGAACAGGTACTCGGCCTGTCGCCCACCCCGCTCGACGAGGCGGCCGCCCGCACGGTCGAATGGTGGCGGAGCCGATAGTGTCGTGCTTGTGCGAGACTCCGGGCAGCAGTCCAGGCAGCGGGCGTGGCGATCGACCGCGACCGCCCTGCGGAACTCGCCGGGTCTCGTACGACTGACGGGGGTGCGGTTCGCGAGCCAGTTCGGCGACGGACTGTTCCAGGCCGCACTCGGCGGGGCGATCCTGTTCAACCCCGAACGTCACACCGACCCGGTGACGATCGCGGCAGGCTTCGCGGTGCTGCTGTTGCCGTACTCGGTGATCGGTCCGTTCGCCGGCGCCCTGCTCGACCGGTGGGACCGGCGCCTCGTCCTCGTCTGGGCCAACGTGCTCCGCGGAGTGTTCATCGCGGCAGCCGCGGCCGTGTTGCTCCTCGGGGGACCGCAGACCCCGCTCATGCTGCTCGCGCTCGCCGCCGTCGGCGTGAGCAGATTCGTCCTGGCAGGCGTCTCGGCCTCGCTCCCACACGTGGTGGCCCAGTCGTGGCTCGTCCCGGTCAATTCCGTTCTGGCGACGGTCGGTTCGGGTGTCTCGGCGGTCGGGGCCGCCACGGCGGTCGCGACCATCGGATTCGTGGGCGCGGGCGACACCGGTTCCGGGACGGCCGTCCTTCTCGGCGTGAGCGGCTCGCTCGTCGGCGCGTTCGCCGCAGCGGGATTCGCCGCGAATGCGCTCGGCCCCGAGGGAATACGCCCCCGGACCGTGATCCGCACCGTTCTGGCGGGTCTGCGGACCGGTGCGGGAGCCGTCCTCGAAGCGCCGGGCGTGACGATCGCGATGCTCGGAATCGGCGCGCACCGCATCGTGTTCGGCATCGACACGCTCATCATGGTGCTCGTCCTGCGTGCCGAGGAGAATGGCTCCGACCTGCTCGCGGGATTCTCCGGATTCGGTGTCGCGGTCGCCTGCACCGCCGCCGGCATGCTCCTCGCAGCGGTGCTCGCACCGATCCTGATCCCGCGGCTGGGCCGGCCGCGCACCGTCACCGTCGGGTTGATCGCCGCCGCGATCGTGCAGTTCGCGTTCGTCACTACCGTGTCGGCCGGACCGTTGCTCGTCGCGGCCTTCCTGCTCGGCCTCGCCGGTCAGACCATCAAACTCACCGGCGACGCCGCGATGCAGATCGATATCGACGACGCGCGCCGAGGTCAGGTCTTCGCACTGCAGGACACCGTCTTCAACATCGCCTTCCTCGGCGCGATCGTCGTGGCAGCCTTCGTCATCGACCCGGACGGACGCACGCCCGAACTGGCCGTCGCCGGTGGGGTCGTCTACCTGGTCGGTCTCGTCGCCGTGCTCGCCGTGCGGCGCACACGGTACTGATCACGCACCCACAGCAGTAACGATCACGCGCTCAGCGCGGTAGCGATCACGCACTCAGCGCGGCCGGGTGGATCCCCACCTCCGTGGCCTTGACGACGAACCACACGGAGTCGCCCGGATGGAGGTCGAGGTCGGCGAGTGCCGCCGTCGTGATCTCCGCGGCGATACCCGTATCCGACCGCACGAGCACCGTCGACCCCTGCGCCTCGAGTTCCGCGATCCGCACCCGCAGGGCGTTGCGCGGGCTCCCGTGCGGGGCTTCGGTGTAGACGGCGACCGCCGACGGCGCGAAGACGGCGACGGCGGCCCTGCCCGGGACACAGTTGTCGTGGACCCGGCCGTGGACGAGACCGCCCGCGGATTCCAGCGCCTCCTGCCGCACGGTTCCGGTGACGAGATTGGTCCCCGCGATACGGGCGGCGAAGGCGCTGCGCGGTCGCGTCAGCACCCGGCGTACCGGCCCGTCCTCGACGATCCGACCGGCCTCGATCACGATCACCCGATCTGCGAGTGCGAGCACGTCCAGCGGGTCGTGGGTGACGAGCAGGGCCGTGCGCCCGCTGTCGCGCAGGACGCGTCGCAGCAACGACCGCAGCACCGGTGTCGCGGTGACGTCGAGCGCGGCCATCGGCTCGTCGAGCAGCAGCAGGTGCGGTTCGGCCGCGAGGGCACGCGCGAGTGCGACCCGCTGCGCCTGTCCACCCGATAATTCGTGCGGACGACGATCGGCGAGTTCTGCGGCATCGACCTCCCGCAGCCACCTGTCGGCGCGCGCACGGGCCTCACGCCGGCCCGCACCCGCACTGCGTGGTGCGAACTCGACGTTGCCCGCGACCGTCAGGTGCGGGAAGAGCAGCGCCTGCTGGGCGAGCAGCACCACCGATCGATCGTGCGGAGCCACGGCGACGCCCGTCGCAGTGTCGGTGAGGACGCGACCGGCGAGTTCCACGCGACCCGCATCGGGGCGCAGCAGACCGGACACCACACCCAGCAGCGTCGACTTGCCGGCTCCGTTGGGGCCGAGCACCGCGACGATCTCACCCCGCGCGACCTCGAGATCGACGTCGACGTCGCGTGTGGCGACCCGGGCCCGCACCGTCAGGCTCACAGCGGCCGGTCCTTCCGCCGCGAGTACACGGCCACGACGATCACGACGGCCACCAGGATCAGCACGAGCGACAGCGCGACGGCCGCGTCGGGATCGGTTTCCCGCTGCAGGTAGATCTCGAGCGGCAGCGTGCGCGTCACCCCCTGCAGGCTGCCGGCGAAGGTGAGGGTCGCGCCGAATTCACCCAGGGCACGGGCGAATGCGAGTACCGATCCGGAGACCAGGCCGGGCAGCACGAGGGGCAGGGTGATGCGCCGGAAGACCGTCGTGGGGCGCGCACCGAGTGTCGCCGCAACGTCCTCGTAGCGTGAACCCGCACTGCGCAGCGCGCCTTCGAGACTCGTGACGAGGAAAGGCAGTGCGACGAAGGTCTGCGCGAGCACGACCGCCGTGGTGGTGAAGGCGATGTGGATCCCGAGCGCGTCGAGGTGCTCTCCGATCAGTCCGCGACGGCCGAAGGTGTAGAGCAGGGCGATGCCACCAACGACCGGGGGGAGCACGAGTGGCAGCAGGACGAACCCGCGGACCACCGATATCCACCGGAAGCTACTGCGTGCCAGCACCATTGCGAGCGGTACGCCGAGCAGGATGCACAGGATCGTGGCGGCCGCGGAGGTGCGCAGGCTCAGGACGAGCGCGTCGAGGGACGCCGGGGATGTCACGAGCGAGGGGAAGGTCGTCCAGTCGACGGTGAGCAGCATCGACACCAGGGGCACGACGACGAACAGCAACCCGAGTGCCGCGGGGGCGAACAACCACCGGGGCAGTCCCGTCGCGGTCACGGTGCACCGAATCCTGCGTCGGCCAGGACGGCACGACCGTCCGTACCGGTGACGAAGCGCACGAAGGCGTCGGCGCGATCGGCATCGTAGGAATTCGACAATGCTGCAACGGGATAGATGTTGACGATCTTCGCGGCTTCCGGGACGGGGACGACGGCGACCTTCGCACCGGCCCCCATCGCGTCCGTGACGTAGACCAGACCGGCGTCGGCCTGACCGGAGGTGACCTTGCCGAGCACGTCGGTCACCGACGACTCCTCGGACACCGGCGCGAGTTCGACACCGGCGGTCTCCTCGAGCCGCTCGGTGGCCGCCCCGCACGGCACCTGGGGTGCGCACACGACCACAGTGAGACCGTCGCCGGTGAGATCGTCGAACGAGGTGATGTCCTTCGGGTTCCCCGGTTCGGTGACGATCGTGAGCGTGTTGGTCGCGAACGGGATCGGCTCACCGGCAACGAGTCCGGCGCCGACAGCGGCGTCCATCGTCCGGGTGTCGGCGGAGGCGAAGACGTCGGCCGGTGCACCCTGCTCGAGTTGGGTCTCGAGATCGGACGAACCGGCGAACGAGAATTCCACCGACACTCCGGGGTTCGCCTCCTCGAATCGTTCGGCGATCTCGGTGAACGGCGCCCGGAGCGAGGCCGCCGCATAGACGGTGAGGACATCCGAGTCGCCACCGCCGGTGCCGCACGACGTCAGTGCCGCAGCGGTGAGACCGGCAGCGAGCGCGGCGAGCGCCCGGCGCCTCATTCGATCGCTCCGGGTGTCTCGACGATGACGGTGGTCGCCTTGACGACGGCCACCCCGACACTGCCCGGCTCGAGACCGAGTTCGTTCACGGCCTCGGTGCTCATGAGCGAGACGATGCGGTGGGGACCGCACTGCATCTCCACCTGCGACATGACGGTGTCGGAGACGACGCGCGTGACCAGCCCGACGAAGCGGTTGCGGGCGGAGCTGCCCACGCCGAGCGGATCAGGACCGGCATCGGCCTGAGCGCGGGCGAACTCCGCCAGCTCACGACCGTCGACGGTCTTGCGTCCGGCGGAGTCCTTGCCGGCGCGCAGCAGCCCCTGGTCGATCCAGCGACGGACCGTGTCGTCGCTGACCCCCAGCAACGACGCGGCGTCGCGGATCCGGATCGAGGTCACGCGTGTCTCCGCAGATACGTCATGAACGACACGCTATATCCGCATCTGCGGACCGACAAGCAGATCAGTAGACGTCGCGAACGTATCGCTTGTCGGCGGCCATCTGCTCGACGTACGCCGCGGCGGCGTCGCGGTCGAGCCGTCCGTGCGCCTGCACCACCTCGCGCAGGGCTGCATCGACGTCCTTCGCCATACGTCCGGCGTCACCGCACACGTAGAAATGGGCACCGTTCTGCAGCCACTTCCACACCTGTGCGCCGTGCTCGCGCATCCGGTCCTGCACGTAGATCTTCTGCCGCTGGTCGCGCGAGAAGGCCAGTCCCAGTTCGGTGAGGAAGCCGTCGGCGTGCATCGACTCGATCTCGTCGCGGTAGAGATAGTCGGTCTCGGATCGCTGGTCGCCGAAGAACAACCAGTTGCGGCCCGTGTGCCCGGCCTCGCGACGGTCGTGGAGGAAACCGCGGAACGGTGCGATGCCCGTACCGGGGCCGACCATGATCATGTCGGTCTCGGGTGCCGGTGGCCGGAAGTGCTCGTTGCGCTGCACGAAGATCGGGATGTCCACGCCCTTGCTGTGATCGGCGAGGAACGACGAGCACACACCCGCCCGGGAGCGACCCTCGAATTCGTAGCGCACCACCGACACCGTCAGCTGCACCTCGCGCGGGTTCGTCTTCGGGCTCGACGAGATCGAGTACAGACGCGGACGCAGACGGCCGAGGAGGTCCTTCCATTCGTCCCAGGGCGCCTTGAACGGGTACTCGGCGATGACGTCCATCGCCTGCCGCCCGTACAGCCACTGCTGCAGCTCGATCTTGTTTCCCGGTCGCAGCAACTTCGCGAGTTCGGCACTGCCGCTCTGCTTCTGCACGAACCGGAGCAATTCCGGTGTCACTCGGGTGATGTCGAGGTGCCGGGTCGCGGCCTCGCGCAGCGGCACGGTGGGACGGTCGCCGAGTTCGACGGCGGTCTCCGGGTCGAGAGCGGTGACCTGCAACCATTCGTCGACGGCCTCCGGGCCGTTCGTCGGCATCACCCCGAGCGCGTCGCCGGCCTCGTATTCGAATGCGGGATCGAAGATCTCGAATCCGAACTGGCGCACGTCCTTCGCCGAACCCGCACCGCTCAGCGCGATGTTGCGGGTGATCCGGGTGACGAGCGGCGAGTTGCGGGTGTAGGCGGGGGCCGCGGGGGCCGGCGCGGCCGATGCGACCGGGGTCGTCGAGCCTCCCAACAGCGGTACGAGCGCGTCGAGCCAGCTCTGCGCGCGCTCGTCCTCTCCGGGTTCGCAGTCGACACGTTCGGTCAGGCGGGTTGCGCCGAGAGTGCTCAGACGGTCGTCGACACGGCGCCCGAAGCCGCAGAAATCGTCGTAACTCGAGTCACCGAAAGCCAGTACCGCGTAACGCGTTCCGTGCAGTTCGGGTGCGGTGTCCGCCGCGAGCGACCGCCAGAACGACCCGCCGTTGTCGGGTGGGTCGCCGTCGCCGAAGGTGCTCGTGACGACCACGAGGTCGTCGATGTCGGTCAGGGCGGTGACGTCGAGTTCGTTCAGTCCCGTCAGTCGCACGGCCCGACCGGCATCGCGGAGCCGTTGTGCGCAACTCGCCGCGAAGGATTCGGCATTACCCGTCTGCGATGCCCAGGCCACGACGACGGCCGGCCCGTCCGGCACCGCCTCGGTGGGCGTCGCGCCGGGAACCGGGGCCGAGTGCGCGTACATCCCGGCGAGCAGGCCGTCGACCCATGACCGCTTGTCGGCCGGGAACGGCGCGGTCGGCGGAAGGGTCGGCGCGGCAGTGATGTCCGCCGTCCTGAGTCCGGCGAGAAGGCCTGCGAGATAACCGCGTTCGATGTCGTCGAAGGTGGGTACGGGAATCGTCTCGAGTCCCAGCGCGGACTCGAGACGGTCGAGCACCGAACCGCTCTCGAGCACCGGTTCGACCGCACCCGCGACCTTCTCCACCGACACGGCGCAGACCTTGAATTCGGGCTGCAGGGATGCCGGGTCGACGGCGTCGTTCGTCACGGCGTTGATGGCGAGATCGTCGCCGAAGAGGTCGTTCCAGTGGAAGGGCGCGAAGCAGTTCCCGGGCAGCACCCGGTCGGTGACGACGGCCGGCAGCACGGCCCGGCCGCGCCGCGATGCGATCTCCACCCGGTCGCCGTCGACGATCGACAGTCGCTGTGCATCATCGGGATCGATCTCGACGAACGGTCCGGGATTCAGTTTGGTGAGTTTCTCGACCTTCCCGGTCTTGGTGAGAGTGTGCCACTGGTGCTGGACGCGTCCGGTGTTCAGGACGAAGGGGTGGTCGTCGTCCGGCATCTCCGCGGCAGGCATGTGCGGGCGCGGGAAGAAGCGGGCGCGGCCGTCGGGGGTCGCGAACGCCAGTCGCGGACGGGAACCGTCCTCGCGCGCCACCGGGGTCCGGCTCGTCCCGTCGTTGAGATAGCGGACGGGGTGCCGTGTCTCGGCCGACTCCGGCGGGCACGGCCACTGCACCGGACCTTCGCGCAGTCGGTCGTAGGTCATGCCGCGCAGGTCGTATCCGGTCTGCGGATTCGCGAATCCGGTGATCTCCTCGAAGATCTCCTGGGCACTCGAATAGTCGAAGGCGTCGCCGAAACCCATCCCCTGCGCGACCCGCGCGATGATCTCCCAGTCGGGCAGCGACTCGCCGGCGGGGTCGACGGCCTGCTGCAGGAGGTTGACGGTGCGGTCGGATCCGACGGTGACGTACTCGGATTCAGCCCAGAGGGCAGCGGGGAAAAGGACGTCTGCGTACGAAGCGGTTTCGGTCTCGCGGTAGACGTCCTGCACGATCACCAGCTCGGCCTTCTCGAGTGCCTCGAGAACGGTGGACCGATTCGCGATCGACGCGACGGGATTGGTGCAGATGATCCAGCACGCCTTGATCTCTCCGGCGGCCATCCGCTCGAACATGTCGACAGTGCCGGCGCCACCTTCGGTACGCAGCGTGCCGCGCGGCAGCGACCAGCGATCCTCGACGAACGCGCGGTCGTCGTCGGAGAGGACACTGCGCTGACCGGGCAGACCCGGTCCCATGTATCCCATCTCACGGCCACCCATCGCGTTGGGCTGGCCGGTGAGGGAGAACGGCCCGCTGCCGGTGCGGGAGATCGCCCCGGTCGCGAGGTGCAGATTGCAGATCGCGTTGGTGTTCCACGTGCCGTGGGTGCTCTGGTTGAGCCCCATCGTCCAGCAGCTCATCCACTCGCCGGCCTCGCCGATCCACTGCGCCGCGGTGCGGATGTCGGCCTCGGCCAGGCCGGTGACCTCGGCGACGACATGCGGTGGGTAGTCGGCGAGGAAGGACTCCATGGCGTCCCAGCCGTCGGTGTGCTCCTCGACGAAGACGCGGTCGACGTGCCCGTTCTCGACGATCAGGTGCAGCAGACCGTTGAGCAGTGCCAGGTCGGTGCCCGGAGTGATCTGCAGGAACAGGTCGGCCTTGTCGGCCGTCGCGCTGCGCCGCGGATCGACGACGATCAGCCGCGCTCCCGCCTTGACCCGATCCATCATGCGCAGGAACAGGATGGGATGGCAGTCGGCCATGTTGGAACCCGACACGAAGAAGACGTCGGCGTGGTCGAAGTCCTCGTACGAGCCGGGCGGGCCGTCGGAGCCGAGCGACTGCTTGTAGCCGGTCGCGGCGCCGGCCATGCACAGTCTCGAATTCGACTCCATGTGCGAGGTGCGCAGATATCCCTTCGCGAGTTTCGTCGCGACGTACTGGGCCTCGAGCGACATCTGTCCCGAGACGTAGAGGGCCACCGCGTCGGGGCCGTGGGCCGCGACGATGTCGCTCAGGCGCCGCGCGGTCTCGGCGATCGCCTCGTCGAGGGGGAGCGGGGCGACCTCGGCCGCCCGCTCGGAACGCATCCACGCCGTATCGAGCCGGCCCCCGGCCGCGAGCATCTCGGCGCTCGTCGCGCCCTTCGTGCACAACCGACCCCTGTTGGTCGGATGATCCTTGTCTCCGTATGCCCTCACTACGCGTCGGTCGCCCGTCTCCGGGTCGACGGCGACGTCGAGGAGCATCCCGCATCCCACACCGCAGTAGGAGCAGGTGGATTTCACCGTGGTGATCTCGTCCTGCATCCCGCAACTCCTAGACACCGTCTCGACTACGCCGGTGTCCATGCTGGAGAAGCGGTGTTGCGGTCGCGTCACCCGCGGTGAGCACGCGGTGACATCTGGCTCACGCCGCCGTCACGGCGATGTGAGATCGGACGTTCGGAGTCAGGCCTTCTGCTGCTGCGCCCACCATTCGAGCAACGCGGCCTCGGCCTCGTCGCGGTCGAGCGGGCCACGGTCGAGCCGCAGTTCCTTGAGGAAGTTCCACGCCTTGCCGACCGACGGACCTGCGGGAATACCCAGCAGTTCCATGATCGCGTTGCCGTCGAGGTCGGGCCGGACCTTGGCGAGATCCTCCTCCGCGGCGATCCGCTCGATCCGTTCCTCGAGACCGTCGTAGGTGGCCTGCAGTGCGGCGGCACGACGCTTGTTGCGGGTCGTGCAGTCGGCGCGCACCAGCTTGTGGAGTTTCGGCAGCAGCGGCCCGGCGTCGTGCACGTAACGGCGCACGGCCGAATCCGTCCACTGTCCCTTGCCGTAGCCGTGGAAGCGCAGGTGCAGGAAGACCAGGCGGCTGACGTCCTCGATCATCTGCTTCGAGTACTTGAGCGCGCGCATGCGCTTGCGCACGAGCTTCGCCCCGACCACCTCGTGGTGATGGAAGCTGACGCCGCCCTGCGGCTCGTTGCGTTTGGTGTCGGGCTTGCCGATGTCGTGCAGCAGCGCGGCCCACCGCAGGACGAGATCGGGATCGCCGTCCTCGAGGTCGATGGCCTGCTTCAGGACGGTCAGCGAGTGCCAGTACACGTCCTTGTGCTGGTGGTGCTCGTCGATCTCGAGCTTCATCGCGGGGATCTCGGGGATCACCCGCTGCGCGAGACCGGTCTCGACCATCGTGTCGATGCCCTCGATCGGATAGTCGCCGAGGATCAGCTTGTCGAGCTCGGCCTGCACCCGCTCGGCGCTGATCCGCAGGATCTCGTCGGCCATCGAGACGATCGCGGTGTGTACGCGCTCGGTGAGGGCGAAGCCGAGCTGGGAGACGAACCGCGCCGCGCGCAGCATGCGCAGCGGATCGTCGTGGAAGGAGTCCTCGGGCTTGGCCGGGGTGTCGAGCACGCCGGCGAGCAGGGAGTCCATGCCGCCGAGCGGGTCGACGAACTCGCCCGCACCGTCCGGTCCGATCCGCACGGCCATCGCGTTGACGGTGAAGTCGCGGCGCACGAGATCGTCCTCGAGACTCGTGCCGTACTTCACGATGGGGTGACGCGTGACACGGTCGTAGGCGTCGCTGCGGAAGGTGGTGATCTCGAGTTGCTCGAGTCCCTTCACCGCACTGATCGTCCCGAAGTCGATGCCGGTGTCCCACTGGTGGTCGACGAATCCGCGCAGCAGTTCCTGCACGACCTCCGGACGCGCGTCGGTGGTGAAGTCGAGGTCGGTGCCGAGGCGACCGAGCACCGCGTCGCGCACGCTGCCCCCGACGAGATACAGCTCGTGTCCGGCTTCGGCGAATCGCGCCCCCAGCGGGGCGAGGATGTCGGACAGATCGCGCAGAGTGGCCTCGGCTCCGGCGAGCAGCCGGGTGCGACGGTCGGTGTCCGCGGTGGGGGAGTTCACGTCTTTGCACCTTACCGAGCAGCACGTTCGTGTGGTTGAGCCGGGACCGACCTCGGTCCATCTACTATCTATGAGGTGTCGCCCGCCGAACGTGCCAACCGTAACCGCCGCAGCTCGCGGCGGCGTGGCGCGGGCGCAAAGAAGACCGCGCACGGCGCTTCGCCCGGATCGTCCGCTTCGCCCGGACCTCGCATGCGGACCGTCCGCGAGACCTCCGCGGGAGGTCTGGTGGTCGACGGACTCGGTGGTCCGCCCGAGAAGCTCTGCGCAGCCCTGATCGGCCGCACCGATCGGCGGGGCCGCCTGCTGTGGTCGTTGCCGAAGGGCCACATCGAGCAGGGTGAGACCGCCGAGGAAACCGCGATGCGCGAGGTCCGCGAGGAGACCGGAGTGCGCAGCTCGGTGCTCGCCGAGCTGGGCAGCATCGACTACTGGTTCGTCACCGAGGGCCGCCGGGTCCACAAGACCGTGCACCACTATCTGCTGCGTTATCTCGGCGGAGAACTCTCCGACGCGGACGTCGAGGTCACCGAGGTGGCGTGGGTGCCGCTGCGCGAACTGCGGACCCGCCTGGCGTACGCCGACGAACGCAAGCTCGCCGACATCGCCGATCAGCTCATCGCCGAGATGGACCACACACGACTCCCCGATGCCGACGAACCGGGGGCCCCACGCGGATGACGGTGGTGGTGTCCCGGGCGGGCGCCGCGGTGCTCGCCGTGCTCGTACTCGTCCTCACAACGGCAGGCGTGACGCCTCTTCTGCCGACGACTCTTCTCCAGACGGCCTCGGCGAACCCGGCCGCAGCCCAGACCGACCCCGACGAGCCGCGCTTCCTCGAGCTGAGCATCGACGAGGTGACGCCGCAGACGGTGACCCTCACGAGCGAGTCCGTCGTCACGGTCCGCGGCACGGTGGCGAACATCGGCGATCGGGACGTCGAGGACGTCTGGGTGCGGCTGCAGCGTGCGCCGGTGGTCTCCGACTCCGCAGCGCTGCGCACCTCGCTGTCCCTCGACCAGGCCGGATTCGACACGGTCGGTGAGTTCGAGGAGGTCGCCGACCGGCTGGGGCAGGGCGAACGTGCCGACTTCGAACTCGAACTGCCGCTGCGCTCCGATCTCGTGCCGTCGCTCGACATCGACACTCCCGGCGTCTACCCGCTGCTGGTGAACGTCAACGGTGTCCCCGAGTACGGCGGCGCGGCCCGTCTCGACGACGCACGCTTCCTGCTGCCCGTGCTCGCGCTTCCCGCGAGCGACGAGGTCACCGACGGCACGGAGCTCACCGAGGAAAGCGGGACGGGCAGCGGCGGGTCGCGGGGCACGACCCGCTCGTCCGACGACGGCCTGCTCGACAGCGAGGAGAAGGCGTTCCCCGCCGTAGCGCCCGACGTGTCCCGTCCCGCCGCGGTCACGATGCTGTGGCCGCTGGCCGATCGGCCGAGGCTCGCCGCCGGCGTGGCCGGTTCCGGCACCGAACCGGTCCGCCTGGTCGACGACGACCTCGCGGTCTCGCTCGCCGAGGGCGGGAGGCTGGACGGTCTGCTGCGCGCCGTCGAGGACACCGCCCGCACCGAACCCCGCGTGCTCGAGGGACTGTGCCTGGCGATCGACCCGGATCTGCTCGTGACCGTCGCGAACATGACGCGCGACTATCTCGTCGTCGAGGATCCGAACGAACCGACCGGCGACGCGCGGCCCGGTTCGGGCACCGATGCCGCGGTCGCCTGGCTCGAGCGGTTGCGTGCCCTCGCGGCGACGACCTGCACGATGGCCGTGCCGTTCGCGCAGGTCGACCTGACCGCGCTCGGCGACCTCGCCGACTCGTCCCTGACCGACTCCGCGCTGGAATCACCGGCGGCCATCGTCGACTCCATCCTCGGCGTCACCTCCACCCCGGGCGTGATGTGGCCCGACTCCGGCGTACTCACCGAGAAGACCGGGTCGATGCTCGCCGCCGACGGCCCGGTGACCGCTCTGGTGTCCGACAACGCCGTCGAGGGCGGACGCGCCCTGCTCGCGGGCACGTCGTCGACGCCGTCCACCGCGCCGGGCGGCAACGGCTTCCGGATCTCCGGGGTGTCCGGCCTCACCGCCGCCCTGTTCGACTCGTCCGCGTCCGCGGCATTGGCCGGGATGGGTACCGACCCGCAGACGCCGTCCTTCGTCCCCTCCTCGGCGCGCTACGACCTCTCCCGCGACTCCTCGACGGCCCGCCTGCAGGACGCCCTCGGCGCGCTGGCCTGGCCGGCCATGGTGCCGACGGTCAGCGAGGTCACCGGGTCGGCACTGCCGGCGGCGGGCCGATCGGTACTGTTCGCGCCGCCGCAGAACTGGTCGGCATCGCCCGACGACGCCGCCTCCGTGCTGTCGATGCTCTCCACGCTCGTCCGCTCGGGCCTGACCACGCCGCGACCGCTCACCGCGCTCGTCGATGCGGCCGCGAACACCGCGAACGACCCGACCGCGTCGCTGCTGGTCTATCCCGAACAGGCGATCACCGACGGAGCCTCCGCCGCGGTCGTGTCCGAGGCCGAGGAACAGATCGGCCGCCTCGACGCGATCCAGACGGCGCTGGTCGAGGACCCGCAGGCCCAGCTCACCCCGCAGCAGTTCACCGCCCCGCTGCGCGAGGACCTGCTGCGCGCCATGAGTCTGGCCGGTCGTCGCGGTGCCGACGCCGACGGTGCCTACGCGACCGGAGAACACCGCGCCGCCGAGGTGCGCGAGGCCGTCGACGCCATCTACGACGCCGTGACGGTCATCTCGACCGGCGGTGTCTACACCCTGACGTCCGAACAGAGTCCGCTGCTGCTCACCGCGCGCAACGACCTGCCCGTGGGCATCACCGTGCGACTGCAGGTGGACGCACCCGACACGGTGGACATCACCGACATCGGACCGACCCAGCTCCCGCCGCGCGGCAGCCGCACTCTCACGGTGCCGGCACAGATCAGCGACTCGCGGAACCTCCGGTTGGAGTTCGCACTCACCACCGAGTCCGGCCTGCCTCTCGGCAGCTCGACGACGGTGACGGTACGTTCCAATGCGTACGGCCAGATCCTCGCCGTCGTCACGGGATGTGCAGGAGCACTCCTGCTGTTCCTGGCGGGCAGACGACTTCTGCACCGGTTCCGGGGAGAGCCGGATCCAGCCGACGAAGGGTATGAGAAATGACCGGGAACTCCACACGGGACGACGTGGAGACACACCCGAACCCGGGACCGTCGGACTCTCCCACCACCTCGCCGGACATCACGGGCGTCGCGTCCGGCCGCAGGAAGCCGCAGAGCCTGCTCGCGGCGACCGGCTCCATCGCCGTGGCGACCCTGGTCAGCCGCATCACCGGCTTCCTCAAGCAGCTGCTCATCCTGACCCTGCTCGGTGCGAGCGTCGCATCGTCGTTCACCGTCGCGCACCAGATCCCCAACATGATCTCCGAGCTGGTGCTCGGCGCCGTCCTGACCTCGATCGTCGTCCCGGTGCTGGTGCGAGCCGAGCGGGAGGACCCCGACGGCGGTGAGGCCTTCGTCCGGCGACTGTTCACCGCGGCGCTGGTGCTGCTCGGCACCGCGACCGTTCTCGCGGTCGCCGCGGCCCCGGTCCTGACCACCCACGTCTTCCTCGACGAGTCCGGCAAGGTCTCGACGTCGCTGACCACGGCGCTGTCGTACCTGCTCCTGCCCGCGATCATGTTCTACGGTCTGTCGGGCCTGTTCACGGGCATCCTCAACACCCGTCAGGTGTTCAAGCCGGGCGCCTGGGCCCCGGTGTGCAACAACCTCGTGGTCCTCACCGTGCTGGTGATCTACTACCTGATGCCGGGCGAGATCACCCTCGATCCGGTGCGGATGAGCGATCCGAAACTGCTCGTCCTCGGCATCGGTGTGCTGCTCGGCGTCATCACGCAGGCGATGTGCCTGGTACCGGCCCTGCGCCGCGAGGGCATCAACCTCAGGCCGCTGTGGGGTCTCGACGACCGGCTCCGGCAGTTCGGTGGCATGGCCGCCGCGATCGTGCTGTACGTGCTGATCAGCCAGGCCGGCATGGTCTTCGCCACACGCGTGTCGTCGGGGGCCGACGAGGCCGGACCGGCGATCTACAACAACGCATGGCTGTTGCTGCAGCTGCCCTACGGCGTCCTCGGTGTCACCGTGCTCACCGCGATCATGCCGCGCCTGAGCCGCAACGCCGCCGCGGACGACACCCCGGCCGTCGTCGACGACCTGTCCGTCGCAACCCGCCTGACCATGATCTCGCTCATCCCGATCGTCACCTTCCTGACGATCGCGGGTTCGCAGGTCGGCGCCGCGCTGTACGGCTACGGCAACTTCGGCGGCAGCAACGCCGAACGCCTCGGCCAGGCGGTGAGCTGGTCGGCGTTCACGCTCATCCCGTACGCCCTGGTGCTCATCCACCTGCGCGTGTTCTACGCCCGGGAACAGGCCTGGACGCCCACCTGGATCATCCTCGGCATCACCGCCGTCAAGATCGGCCTGTCCGCGCTGGCGCCCGTCGTCGCGGCGAACGACGAGCAGGTGGTGCTGCTCCTCGGCGCGGCCACCGGTGTCGCGTTCGCCGTCGGAGCGTTCATCGGCGGCTATCTGCTGCACCGCACGCTCGGCAACCTGCAGATGGCGAACGTCGGACGCACCGTCTGGCACGTCGTGCTCGCGTCGCTCGCCGCGGCGGTCGTCGTGCTCGTCACCGACCGTCTCCTGCAACTCGACGTCCTCGCCGACCGCTTCGGGGGCATCGGATCGCTCGTGCGGGTCGGGCTCAACGGTGTGCTGATGGTGCTCGTCGCGCTGGTCGGGATGTACCTGCTCAAGGTGCCCGAGATCCTCGCGATCGAGGCGGCCGTGCGACGGAAGGTCGCGGCACTGCGCGGCACCGCCCCGGTCGAGGAGGCCCCCTCCGAGCCCGAGACCGGAACCACCTCCGCCGCGGCACCGGTTCCCGCCCCCGTCCCACGTCCGCGCTACGCCGAATCGGATGCCGAGAAGACCGTCATCCTGCCGCGTATCGACTACGGCGACTACGGCGTCGGACCTTATGACGCCATCACGGAGGTCATGCCCGCCATCAGGGACGTCCCCGGTCGCAGCAATGCGCACGGACAACTCCCGTACCCTGATCAGCAGCAGGTACGGTCCGGGAGCCGTCGACCACGGTTCTTCGCGGCCCCCAGCGGCGACCCGCGTCTGCACACCGGAAGTGGACGAGTCGACAACGAAGGAGTGAGGGTGAGCGACGACCACGCTGCCGGCAAGTCCACCATCGATGCCGCCGCACGGCAGAAGTCTGCCGACAAGGACGGCAAGCGCCCGCCGCGCGATCCGAACCTCGACACGGGTGTCATCCCGGTCGGATCCCCGCAGCTCCCGCCGGTGCGTGTCGCAGGTCCGGCCTCCCAGCCGCGCCGTCCGATGCGCGGCCCCGATCTCATCGCCGGTGCCTCGGTCGCCGGTGGTCGCTACCGTCTGCTCGCCCCGCACGGTGGCGCGCGCGGCCTGCGTTTCTGGCAAGCGCTCGACGTCAAGCTCGATCGCGAGGTCGCGCTGACCTTCGTCGACGCGGAACAGCGCGCGGCCGATGGCACCGGCCCCGACTCGCCGCAGGCCGTGCTCTCGCGCACCCTGCGCCTCGGTCGTATCAATTCGCCCGGACTCGCCCGCGTCCTCGACGTGGTGCGCGGTAGCTCGGGCGGCATCGTCGTCTCGGAGTGGACCCCCGGCCGGTCGCTGAAGGAGATGTCCACCACCGAGCCGTCGCCGATCGGTGCGGCACGCGCGATCCGCGCGCTCGCGGCCGCGGCCGAGGCGTCGCACCGTGCGGGCAGTGCCCTGTCGATCGACCATCCCGATCGCATCCGCATCAGTGTGGCGGGCGACGCCGTGCTGGCCTTCCCCGCGACGTTCTCCGATTCCGATGCGATGTCCGACGTGCGCGGTCTCGGCGCGAGCCTGTACGGACTCATCACCGGACGGTGGCCGCTGGGCGAGCCGTCGGCTCCGGGCGGTGCTCCCGTCCCGCACCACAGCGGTGCCACCGTCGGCGGGATGCCGGAGCCCGACCGCAAGGACGGTGTGCCGGTGGAGCCGCGCGTCCTGCGTCCCGACGTGCCGTTCGAGATCTCGGCGGTCGCGGTGCGTGCCCTGTCCGAGGACGGCGGTATCCGGACCGCCGCGACCGTGCAGCACATCCTCGACCAGGCGTCGGTCGTCGACCAGAAGACCGAGATGATCCCAGCACTGCGGATCGGGCAGCGCGCTGCTGCCGCGGAGACGCACGCACTCGCGGATCCCGAAGCGCTGGAACAGAAGAAGAAGCATTCGCAGCGGATGCTCATCGCCCTGGCCGCGCTCGGTGCCACGACCGTGCTGCTGCTCGCACTCATCGGATGGTGGATCGCGAACCTGCTCGCCGGCGACGCCAACGATGCCCCGCTGACGAGCCAGGAGTTCGGCCTGACCCCCACTGCCGAGGCACCCGCCGAGGACGGGGCGGGCGACGAGCAGGCCGAGGCCGCGCCGCCACGACCGGCGGCGAGCGCTCCGGTCTCCGCGACCTCCGTGTCGGTGTTCTCGCCTCAGGGCACACCCGATTCGCCCGCCACCGCGTCGCAGGCGATCGACGGTGATCCGTCCACCTCGTGGAGCACCGATGCCTACTTCGATCCGTTCCCGTCGCTGAAGAACGGTGTCGGGCTTCTGTTCACGCTCGCCGACGCGTCGGAGCTGTCCGCGGTGAAGGTCACCACCGACACTCCTGGCACGGTCGTCGAGGTGCGCAGCGCACCGTCCGAGTCGACGTCGCTCGATCAGACGCAGGTGATCGGTTCGGGCACACTGGCTTCCGGCGAGACCACGATCCCGGTCGAGGCGGACGGCCAGACCTCGCACGTGCTGGTGTGGATCACCGATCTGAGCTCGAGTGGCGGAAGCAACAAGAGTTCCCTCTCCGAAGTGGAATTCGAAGCCGCACGCTGACCGCGGACAGCCGGGCGGAATCGTCCGGATCGGCTACCATCCGCGCGTGCGAATTTTCGGGGGGATCGCAAAAATCGCCGTGCCCGACGGGGGTGTCGACGACGGCGGGAGTGTGTCGGACGGGGTGGCGTCCGATGGGGTGGTGTCGGATACCGAGCTGCTCGCAGCACACGTCGCAGGCGATCGGCATGCCTTCTCCGCCTTGCTGGCACGCCACCACGACCATCTGTGGCAGGTCGCGCGGCGGACGAGTTACTCGAACGAGGACGCGGCCGACGCGCTGCAGGAGGCACTGCTCTCGGCGCACCGCAGGGCCTCGGGTTTCCGGGAGGACGCCGCGGTCCGCAGCTGGTTGCACTCGATCGTCGTCAACGCGTGCCTCGATCGCATCCGCCGCAATCGTGTCCGCGTGACCGTCCCACTGTTCGAGGACG
The DNA here is from genome assembly GCF_048381395.1 of Rhodococcus shunpengi. Taxonomy (NCBI): domain Bacteria; kingdom Bacillati; phylum Actinomycetota; class Actinomycetes; order Mycobacteriales; family Nocardiaceae; genus Rhodococcus; species Rhodococcus shunpengi. The sequence goes on along the minus strand of NZ_JBLWIU010000012.1, from coordinate 330,889 downwards.
ATTCGCACGACCTGCGTACCCCGCGCGATCCCATCCACGACACCGAGATCGCCCTCGACATCGAATCCGCCCTGTTCGCACTGCCACCCGGCCAGCGGGCGGCCGTCGTCGCGGTGGATGTGGAAGGTTACTCCGTCCGGGAGGCGGCGCAACGACTCGGTGTTCCGGAGGGAACGGTGAAGAGCCGCTGTGCCCGCGCGCGGAGCAGGCTCGCAGTTCTTCTCGACGACCTTCGCTCCGAGGGGAACCGATCGTGACCCTCCTCCGTCTTACTCTGGTGAGGGATGCCGAGCCGCGGAGGAGAGTCGCGCATGAACGAGGACGAGGTGCGTCCGCCGTACTCTGCGGAGTTGCTCGCCGATCTGCATGCCGGGGCGCTCGACGAGGAGCTCGCCGCCCGGTTGTGGCCGCGCGTGCGCCGCGATCCCGAGGCCGTCGCGTATCTGGCGCGGCTCGATGCGACGCAGGCGCGGTTGTCGGCCCTGCGCGACGCTCCACCGAAGGAATCGATTCCGCCCGAGATCGCCGCACGTATCGGAGCCGCACTCGCGGAGGGTCGGTCCGACCGGTCCGACGTCCGGGCCGTGCCGTCCCCGATCGCACGGCGTCGCCGGTGGGCGGTGGCCGGTGCCGCGGTCGCGGCCGCAGTGGCGGTGATGCTTGTGGTGGTCGTGCGTGGGACGGCTTTCGGTGGCGACGACCCGACCGGTGTTCCCGTCGCGGCAGCGGAGGACGAGGCCCTGCTCGAACCCTCCACCCTGCGGGCGATGATCGGCGATACCGATCCCGGTCTCCTCGGCGGAGCAGATCGTCTCCGGGAATGCCTGGACGCGAACGGTTTCGAGGGACGATCCCCGATCGGCTCACGCGCCGTACGGTACGCCGACGACGATGCCGTCCTCGTCCTGATGAGCGGGCCGGACACACCGGCGCTGACCGCACTGGTGGTCGGAACAGACTGCGACGCAGACGATCCCGCAACACTGGCCCGGAAGACGATCGGCTGACCCTCCGTCGCTCGGGGTTCGTCGCTACGCCACGGTCGACAACAGTTCCAGGATCCGTGCGCGCAGCGCGGGTGTGTCGTCCTCCGCGGCGATGAGGCCGGCGAACAACGCCGACCCCGCTGCCATCACGAGCACCGCCTTGGCGTCGATCTCGACGTCCGAACCGTCGCCGTCGGCGAACAGGGCGGTACTGGGTCCGCTGAATGTGCGCCAGAGCGTGTTGCGGAGGTCGTCGTGGTCCCGCAGTGCCGCGAGGAGGCCCGGGAGCGCAGCGCGGACCTCCGGCCGGGAGAACAACTCGATGCTCCCGGTGACCACCCATTCGATCCAGCCCTTGCGATCGATGCCGTCGTAGGGCGTCAGATCGGGTGCGGACCCGAGCAGTGCGTCGAGCACCAGGTGGGCCTTGGTCGGCCACCGACGCGTGAGTGCGGCGCGGCCGACGCCGGCGCGGGCGGCGACCGACCGCAGGCTCAGCCCGTCCCAGCCGTGGGAGCGGAGCATCTCGCGGGTGGCGGTGAGGACGTCGTTGTCTATTCGGGGGTCGCGGGGGCGCCCCGGAGCGGTGGTGGGCATGGGATCCGTGATGTCGGGACCGAGTGGGAATCGATCTGGCGTGGAGTGTGACGAGCGTTATAGTCGAAGCGCAATTACGGTACCACTGGCATCGAAAGTAGGGGCATGTCTTCGCCGCGACCCACCGTGTTCGAACCGGCCCGACTCGGGCCGCTCACCCTCCGCAACCGCATCGTCAAGGCGGCGACCTTCGAAGGCGTCATGCCAAGGGGAGCCGTCAGCGACGAACTCGTCGAATTCCACGCCGAGGTCGCCCGCGGCGGCACCGCCCTCACCACCGTCGCATACTGCTCGGTCTCACACGACGGCCGCGTCCACCGCGACACCCTCGTGCTCGACGCCGACTCCGTCCCCGGCCTGACCCGGCTCACCGACGCCGTGCACGCCGCCGGTGGTCTGGCATCCGCGCAGATCGGCCACGCCGGACTCGTCGCCAACCAGATCTCCAACAAGATGAAGACGCTCGCGCCGTCCACTCGCATCAGCGCCCCCGCCATGGGGCTCGTCCGCGGCGCGACACTCGAGCAGCTCGATCGGGTGGTCGAGGACTACGCACGCGCCGCGCGCTTCGCCGTCGAGGCCGGATTCGACGCCGTCGAGGTCCACCTCGGTCACAACTATCTGCTCAGCTCCTTCATGAGCCCGAATCTCAACAAGCGCTCCGACAAGTACGGCGGCAGCATCGCCAACCGCACCGCCTTCCCGCGTCGCGTGCTCGAGGCCGTCCGCACGGCAGTGGGGGAGGGGGTGGCCGTCATCGCGAAGTTCAACATGACCGACGGCGTGCCCCAAGGTCTGTGGCTCGACGAGTCGCTACCCATGGCCAAGCTCATCGAGTCCGACGGCACCATCCATGCCATGCAGCTCACCGGCGGGAGCTCGCTGCTGAACGGGATGTACTTCTTCCGCGGCGATGTGCCGATGAAGGAGTTCCAGGCGTCGCAGCCGAAGGTCGTCGGCTGGGGACTGAAGGTCTACGGGCCGAAGATCTTCCCGAAGCTCCCGTTCGAGGAGGCTTTCTTCCTGCCCATGGCACGGCAGTTCCGGGAGGAACTGAAGATCCCGCTGATCCTGCTCGGCGGCATCAACCGGCTCGACACCATCGAGACGGCGCTCGACGAAGGCTTCGAGTTCGTCGCCATGGGTCGCGCGCTGCTGCGTGATCCGTATCTCGTGCGCAAGTTCGAGGAGAAGACCGCACACGAAGGTCTGTGCATCCACTGCAACAAGTGCATGCCGACCATCTACACGGGCACGCGTTGTGTGATCCGCGAGACGCTGCGGGATGTGCCCGGCGCGGTCTGAGACCCTTCCGGTTCGCATCGGGGACGGGCCGGCCGGGCGACCGACCGGTCCGTACAGGGCGTCTGTGGCGGGACGCACGGCGGGAGGGGAACAACACCGTTTACCCTGGTGTTGACAGTATCTGTAGGCTGCCGTCCGGTTTCGGCCGGATCGCCCGCAGTCCTCGCGCCCCCGATCACCCAACCGGAAGGCTCCGCCGCATGACGACCTCGCCCACGATTCACGACCTCATCATCGTCGGTTCGGGACCGGCCGGATACACCGCCGCGATCTACGCGGCCCGCGCCGAACTCACACCGCTCGTCTTCGAGGGAACGCAGTTCGGTGGCGAGCTCATGACCACCACCGAGGTCGAGAACTTCCCGGGGTTCAAGGACGGGATCATGGGCCCGGAGCTCATGGATCAGATGCGCGAGCAGGCACTGCGTTTCGGCGCCGATCTGCGCACCGAGGATGTCGACGAGATGGACCTCACGGGCGCGGTCAAGACGGTCGTCGCCAACGGCGAGACCTACCGCAGCCACGCCGTCATCCTCGCGATGGGCGCCGAGCCGCGTTACCTCGGTGTGCCCGGTGAGTCGCAGCTTCTCGGCCGCGGCGTCTCCGCCTGCGCGACCTGCGACGGCTTCTTCTTCCGCGACCAGGACATCGCCGTCGTCGGCGGTGGCGACTCCGCGATGGAGGAAGCGACCTTCCTGACGCGCTTCGCGCGCAGCGTCACTCTCATCCACCGCCGCGAGGAGTTCCGCGCCTCGAAGATCATGCTCGAGCGCGCCCGTGCCAACGAGAAGATCCGCTTCGTCACCAACGCGAAGGTCGCCGAGGTGCAGGGCGAGAACAGCGTCACCAACCTCGTCCTCGAGGACACCGTCACCGGCGAGCGCAGCGACCTTCCGGTCACCGGCCTGTTCGTCGCCGTCGGCCACGACCCGCGCAGCTCGCTCGTCAAGGGTCAGGTCGACCTCGACGACGAGGGTTACGTGAAGGTCTCGGCGCCGTCCACTGCGACCTCCGTGCCGGGTGTCTTCGCCGCGGGCGACCTCGTCGACCACACCTACCGCCAGGCGATCACCGCCGCCGGCACCGGATGCTCGGCGTCCATCGACGCGGAGCGGTGGCTCGTCGCGAACCGCGAGGTCGAGGCGCCCACGCTCGCCGAGGCCTGATCCACCACCCCGTTCCACATTCCATCCCGAGATTCAGGAGACATCCGTGGCCGACAAGAACACCGTCACCATCACCGACTCGTCGTTCGTCGAGGACGTACTGCAATCCGAGAAGCCCGTCCTCGTCGACTTCTGGGCCACCTGGTGCGGTCCGTGCAAGATGGTGGCTCCGGTTCTCGAGGAGATCGCGGCCGAGCACGGCGACAAGCTGACCGTCGCCAAGCTCGACATCGACGCCAATCCGTCGGCCGCACGCGACTACCAGGTCATGTCGATTCCCACGATGATCCTCTTCTCCGGTGGCAAGCCGACAAAGACGATCGTGGGGGCCAAGGGCAAGGCGGCGTTGCTTCGGGATCTCGCGGACGTCCTGTAGTACCGTCCCAGGATCAACCTCTCGGATGTGCCCGTGAGCCCGTATTCACGGGCACATCCTTCATCCAACCCCCGTTCGATGCTGCCCAGCCCTCACGCCGGGCACCGATCCGGTCAGCACGGAAAGGCCCGATACATGCGCCCTCTTCGTCACGGCGACCACGGTCCGGCGGTCGCCGAGATCCGGAGCACCTTGGCCGGCCTGGGCTTCCTGCACAACGAGCCCGAGGAGTCGGGCGACTGGATGGGATCGGACGTCCCCTTCGATCGTGAACTCGACGGAGCCGTGCGCGCCTTCCAGCAGCAGCGCGGTCTGCTCGTCGACGGGATCGTAGGCCCCGCGACCTACCGTTCCCTGAAGGAAGCGTCGTACAAGCTCGGTGCGCGCACCCTGATGTATCAGCTCTCCGCTCCGCTCTACGGCGACGACGTCGCGGCCCTGCAGACCCGTCTGCAGGATCTCGGCTTCTACGTCGACCGCGTGGACGGCTACTTCGGTCCGAAGACCCACGAGGGTCTGTGCTCCTTCCAGCGCGAGATCGGACTCGCCTCCGACGGCATCTGCGGTGCCGAGACACTGCGCTCGCTCGAACTGCTCGGCACGCGTGTGTCGGGCGGGTCGCCCCACGCGATCTCCGAGGAGGAGATCGTGCGCCGCTCCGGTCCGCAGCTCAGCGGCAAGCGCATCGTCATCGACCCGGGTCTCGGCGGCAACACCCACGGCATCATCGTGCCGAGCCCCCACGGCCCGATCTCCGAGGCCGACATCCTGTGGGATCTCGCGCGCCGGCTCGAGGGCCGGATGGCGGCGACGGGCATGGAGACCTTCCTGTCGCGGCCGTACCACGTGAATCCGACCGACGTCGAACGCGCGGGTACGTCCAACGCGTTCGGTGCCGACCTCATGATCTCGCTGCGGTGCGACGCGAGCCGCAGCCCCGCCGCGAACGGCATCGCGAGCTTCCACTACGGCAACTCGCACGGCTCCGAGTCGATGATCGGTCAAGTGCTCTCCGGCTACATCCAGCGCGAGATCGTCGCCCGCACGAACCTGCAGGACTGCCGTAGCCACGGCCGCACCTGGGACCTGCTGCGCCTGACGAACATGCCCACGGTGCAGATCGATCTCGGTTACCTCACCAACGAGCAGGACGCCGCGCTGCTCGCCGATCCGCGCAGCCGCGACATCATCGCCGAGGCGATCCTCATCGCGGTGAAGCGGCTGTACCTGCTCGGCCAGGACGACCAGCCGACCGGCACGTACACCTTCGCCGAGTTGCTCGCCGAGGAGCTGTCCATCTCCGACAGCCGCTAACCGGCCCGTAGACGAGAAAAGGACCGCCCCCGCAGAGTCTGCGGGGGCGGTCCTTTTTCGTCGGTGTCCGGTGGACGTATCGGTTCAGTGAGCGCCGACGGCCGAACCCGCGGTCAGGTCCGCGACGGTGAGAGAGGACTCCTCGAGAAGCCGGTCGAGTGCGGCCTCCACGGCGAGCTTCCACTCGTGGTCGCGGTCGAGCTCGAGACGCAGGCGCGGGTACCGGTAGTGCGGTGCGACGACCTCGAAACCCATGTCCTCGAGGAAGTCGGCGTCGATCATGCACTCCGTGTCGGAGCATCCGAGTGCGGCCGTCGCGTGCGGCACATCGCTCACCTCCGACTCGGCGGTGCGCCGAATCCCGAAGGCCTCGATGGCACGGACGTTGCGGCGGACGAGGTCGGCGACGACACCGCGGATGAGGTCCGCTCCGACGTCCAGATCGACCGCGTGGGGTTCCGTCCGCATGGACGTCAGCAGGATCGCGTCGGCGCTGACGGGTGCGGTGGGGAAGGCCAGCGCGCGGGGCACCATGCCCGGGGGAGCGTAGAGCGCGCACCCGGCGGCCTTGTCGCCGATCGTCGCGATCTGGCCGCACGACCCCCATTCGAGAAGGACCATGGAGAGCCATGCTTCCTTCTCGAACTCGGGGTCGGCGAACTGCTGAACGTCGGGCGCCGCGGTGGGATCCAACTCCCAGAACACGCACCGTCGCGCATGAGCAGGCAACTGCTCGATCCCACTCAGCGTGAGCGGTGATACTCGAGTCGACACGGGATAGCTCGCCTCCACGTCTTTCGTCTACAGACTGTTGTCCTGCTCCGACGAGGAGTCAAGAAAGGTCCGTCTGAGACTCCATCATCTTCACGATGCGTTCGAGATCGTCGACCGAACCGAACTCCACCACGATCTTGCCCTTGCGCTTGCCGAGGCTCACGGTCACGCGCGTGTCGAAGGAGTTCGACAGGCGCTCCGCGACGTCCTGCAGCCCGGGCATCTGGATGGGCTTCCGACGCTTCTGCTGCGGAGCGTCGGGCGTGTCGTTGCGGTTGGCGAGCACGACGGCTTCTTCCGTCGCCCGCACGGACAGGCCCTCGGCGACGATGCGTGCGGCGAGTGCCTCCTGAGCGTCGGCACCGGCCTCGAGCGCCAACAGGGCACGCGCGTGCCCGGCCGACAGCACTCCGGCCGCCACGCGTCGTTGCACCGCGACCGGCAACTTGAGCAGCCGGATCATGTTCGTGATGACCGGCCGCGACCGTCCGAGCCGACTCGCGAGTTCCTCGTGGGTGACCTCGAACTCTTCGAGCAACTGCTGATAGGCCGCTGCCTCTTCGAGGGGGTTGAGCTGCACCCGGTGGATGTTCTCGAGCAGCGCGTCGCGCAGCAGCGATTCGTCCTCGGTGTCGCGAACGATCGCGGGGATCGTGTCGAGGCCCGCCTCCTGGACGGCACGCCAGCGACGCTCACCCATCACGAGCTGGAAGCGGTCGCCGTCGAGACGGCGGACCACGACCGGCTGCATGAGCCCGAACTCGCGGACGGAGTGGACGAGCTCGGCGAGCGCTTCCTCGTCGAAGACCTGACGCGGCTGCTTCGGGTTGGGCTCGATCCGGCCGATCGGGATCTCGAGGTACACCGCTCCGGTGGGGGAGGGGAGGGGTTCGCTCTCGGGCGTCGATCCGGACGCCCGTGCCGCTTCGTCTTCGACAGGCTCCGCCGGGGACGCGGGCGTCGGCGTCCGGCCGTCGCCGATGATGAGGTCGGCGGCTGCCGTGCCCAGACCGGAGGACGGGAGGTTCAGGACCGACGAGCCCGGGCGACGCGACGTGGCCGACTTGGACTGCCCGCCCGAAGCCGGCTTCGACGGTGCACCCGCGGCCGGTGCGGACTTGGCCGGCGCAGGAGCGGCCGGAGCCGCGGACTTCGTAGGAGCGGTGGCCGTGGGAGCGGTAGCTGTGGGAGCGGTGGCCGTGGAACTCGGGGCGGTCGCAGGCTTCTGCTCTGCGTCCACCGGAGGGCCGGTGGGGATGAGTGCTGCCAGACCTCGACCGAGCCCGCCTTTACGTGTCGCGCTCATCCGTTCCCCTGATTCTCGTGTACCCCGCGTGCCGCCAACTCGCGCCCCGCGTCGAGATAGCTCATCGCGCCGCGCGATCCAGGATCGTAGTCGAGAACCGTCATCCCGTAACCGGGAGCTTCGGAAACCTTCACGCTGCGGGGGATGACCGAACGCAGCACCGCGCTGCCGAAGTGCGCACGCACTTCTGCGGCGACCTGATCGGCCAGCTTGGTGCGACCGTCGTACATCGTCAGGAGGACGGTCGAGACGTGCAGTTCGGGGTTGAGATGCGACTGGACGAGCTCGATGTTGCGCAGGAGCTGCCCGACACCTTCGAGTGCGTAGTACTCGCACTGGATGGGGATGAGGACTTCCTTCGCCGCGACGAGGGCGTTGACCGTGAGCAGACCGAGCGACGGCGGGCAGTCGATGATCACGTAGTCGAACTCGCGGTCGCCGAGCGCCTCCTTGGTGAGGGCGTTCCGGAGGCGGTTCTCGCGCGCGACCATCGAGACGAGTTCGATCTCGGCACCCGCGAGATCGATCGTGGCGGGGATGCAGAAGAGACGCTCGTTGTGCGGGCTCTGCTGCACGGCCTCGGCGGCGTTGATCTCGCCGAGGAGGATCTCGTAGCTCGAGGGCACACCGGAGTAGTGCGGCACACCCAGGGCGGTGCTCGCGTTGCCCTGCGGGTCGAGGTCGACCACGAGGACCGACAATCCCTGCACGGCGAGCGCGGAGGCGATGTTCACCGCCGTGGTGGTCTTACCGACCCCACCCTTCTGGTTGGCGATCGTGAAGACGCGGCGCTCGCGCGGCTTGGGCAGCGCGTTGGCGTCGCTCGGATGCAGAACCTGGGTGGCGCGATGAGCAGCCGCGCCGATCGGGGTGTCGACAGTGGAGAAACCGTCGAAGGGCACGGGGGAGAAGTCGTCCTCGACGCCTCCGGTTTCACGTGAAACAGCGGATTCAGATCCACCCGTCATAGAACACTCCTTACACGTAGATCCGCTCGGTTCGCACGCTACATCCTCGTCGCTTCCCGGTCGCGACTTCGAAGACCGGGTCGAGGCGCCGAAGGGAGAATGCGAGTCCCGGGCCCGGAGTTGTCCCCGGTCTCCCGACCACGCGCACGCATTCTCGGTTGGTTCAGTATCCCATCCGCATTCTAGGTTCCGTCGGCGACATGGCCGGGTGACGTTTCACGTGAAACGACGCGCGAAGTTGTTTCACGTGAAACAGGCACATGAGAGATCTCAGCGGTTTCACGTGAAACAATGCCGACCCGCAAGAGGGTTCACTCGAGGACAGCAAATGTTCAGACAGAAATGCTCTGCACCACAATTGAATTCACATGTTGAGCTTCCAATTTCATTGCACAGGAATGCAATTCACGATACCCAGATATCATGACGCCTGAATCATCACAGTGACGAAACTCTCTGGGGTGATTGGGTCTGGTGTGACAACGCCCGAATCAACCGTTTCGAACCGGAAAAGTACTCGAGTAGATTCCTCGAGTCGAAAAAGATGTCTCGGAAACGACAACACCCTCCCGACCCGGCGGGGGAGGGGAGGGTGTCAGGGCGATCGTCGCGCCAGGCGATTCGGTCAGCGCTTCTTGCGACGCCGTGCCGGCCGCGGAATCCGCTCGGCCTTCACGACGATCGTGGGCGTCGGAAGGAGATCGCCTCCGCACTCGAGCACCTCGAGATTGCCGGCACCGAGGCGGGCGAGTTCGTCGTGATCGCGGTCGATCTCTTCTCGAGCGGACGTACCCTTCAACGCCAGCATCCGGCCTCCCTCGTGGACGAGGGGGAGCGACCACTTGGCGAGCTTGGCGAGAGGTGCGACGGCACGGGAGGTCACGACGTCTGCGCCGCCCGCCTCCTGCAGGACGCTCGGCTGCTCGGCACGGCCCCGGACCACGAGAATGTTCTCAATCCCGTGGGATTCGACGAACTCCGCCAGATAGACGGTGCGGCGCAGTAGCGGCTCGACGAGCGTGACCTGGAGGTCGGGGCGGGCAAGTGCGAGAGGAATACCCGGCAGACCGGCGCCGCTGCCCACGTCGACGACCGTCTCACCCTCCTGGATGAGTTCGCCCACCACGGCGCAATTGAGAATGTGTCGCTCCCACAGGCGCGGCACCTCACGCGGTCCGATGAGCCCCCGCTCGACACCTGCCGTCGACAACGAATGGTGGTACCGCTCGGCAAGTTCGGTCCGATCCCCGAATACCCGCTGCGCGACCGCCGACAGTTCCGCCTCGTGCTGTTCCACGTGAAACATCCTTTCCTGTCGGCTCACCCGAAACAACATCGGGACCCACAGCATCAGTTACGAAAAGGCGAAGAGGGACCCTGACGACGCAGAGTCCCTCTTCGGTCGGCACGGCCGACTCAATCCTTGACGATCACCACACGGCGGTGCGGCTCCGCGCCCTCGCTCTCGCTGGACACACCGTCGATCTTCGCGACGGCGTCGTGCACGATCTTGCGCTCGAACGGCGTCATCGGCTCGAGTTCTTCGCGCTTGCCGGTCTCGAGCACGCGCTTCGCGGCCGACGTGCCGAGCGAGGAGAGCTCGGCGCGCTTGCCCGCACGCCACCCGGCGATGTCGAGCATGAGCTTGCTACGCTCGCCGGTCGCCTGCTGCACGGCAAGGCGGGTGAGCTCCTGCAGAGCGTCGAGCACTTCACCGTTGCGACCCACCAGCTTGGTCAGATCCTTGCCACCGTCGATGCTCACAACTGCGCGGTCGCCCTCGACGTCGAGGTCGATGTCGCCGTCGAAATCGAGAACGTCGAGCAACTGCTCCAGGTAGTCGCCGGCGATCTCGCCTTCTTCGATGAGGTAGTCGTCGTCATCGAGATCGGTGTCCGCCGCAGCGTCGCTCTCCTCGGGTGCCACCGCGAGGTCCTCTTCCACCTTGTCCAGGTCACTGGCCATGTTCAGCTCTCTTCTACTTCGGTCAGCGCCGCTTGCGCTTGGAGTTCTTGGGACGGCTGCCCGGCTTGGGAGCGGACGCACCGGACTTCGAAGCCGCGGGGGAGCCGTCGCCGGCCGCGGCGTCCTTCTGCAGCGACACCTCGCCGGTCTCGTCGACCGTGGCGTCGACGGCGTCGGACGCTGCCGCTGCGGCCGAGCCCTTCTTCTTGGACTTGTCGGGGCGAGCACCCGGCTTCGGTGCGTTCTCGTTCCGGCGGGCCAGAGCCGCAGCCTTCTTCTCCTCTTCCTCCTTGTCGATACGGCGGAAGACGAGGTGCTGCTGTGCGTAGGTCCAGATGTTGTTGCTGACCCAGTAGATGATGACGGCGATCGGCAGGAACGGACCACCGACGATGACGCCGAGCGGGAAGACGTACAGGGCCAGCTTGTTCATGATCGCGGCCTGCGGGTTGGCAGCGGCCTGCGCGCTCTGGCGGGCGACGGATGCACGTGCGTTGAAGTGCGTCGCAACGCCGGCGATGATCATCAGCGGCACGGCGACGGCCGCGATCTCCCAGCGAGTGGGGAGTTCGGCGCCACCGACTGCGAAAGCCTGGAGCGATTCCATCGGCTGCGTGATCCACGCCGAGATGGGGGCACCGAACAGCCGCGCGTCGAGGAAGGACTGGACGTCCTCCGGGCTGAACGCGTAGTTGCCGATCTCGCGGTTCTCGTAGGGATCGAGACCGAGCTGACCGAAGCCCGAGCCGGTGCGGTTGAACGAGCGCAGCACGTGGAACAGGCCGATGAACACCGGGACCTGCAGGAGGACCGGCAGGCACCCCATCAGGGGGTTGAAGCCGTGCTCCTTCTGGAGCTTCTGCATCTCGAGTGCTTGGCGCTGCCGGTCCTTGGCGTACTTCTTCTGGAGCGCCTTGATCTGCGGCTGCAGTTCCTGCATCTGGCGGGTCGTGCGGACCTGCTTGACGAAGGGCTTGTAGAGAATCGCACGGAGGGTGAACACGAGGAACACCACCGACAGTGCCCAGGTCCAACCGCTGTCGGGTCCCAGGAACGGGATCGCGGCGAAGACTTTGTGCCAGACCCAGAGGATCCAGGACACGGGATAATAGATGAAGTCGAGCACGGCTCTATGTACTCCTCTGGTCGTCCATGATCGCCACGAAGAGGCGTCGGTCTCGGGTCTCGGCTCCGGTCAGGTACCCACTGGGGACGACCGATGTTTCCGTTCGGGTACCGGATCCCACCCACCAGGGTGCCAGGGGCCACACTTGAGCAGTCTCACCGATGCCAGGACCGAACCGACGACGACACCCCGCGTGCGCAGCGCCTCCACGGCGTACTCGCTACAGGTCGGAGTGAATCGGCAGGTCGGCATCCGTGTGGGCGACACATAGGTGCGATAGAGCTCGATACAGAAGATCAATGCCCGGGCCGGGGCGGACCGCAGGGACCGCCACCACGACCTCCGCTCGGGCTCGTTCATGCGCGAGCACTCCCACGCGAGGCGGGAGCACCGGCGTCGAGCAGTCCGAGACGGGTGAGACCCGACCGCACCTGCTTGTCGAGCTCGCGGGAATCCGCGGTGGCAGCGCCGGGTAGTGCGCGCAGCACGATGTCGGTCTCGGAGGGCAGAGCCTCGACGAGACCTGCACAGATATGACGAAGCCGGCGTGCGACTCGATGTCGAATCACCGCCGGCCCGACAGCCTTGCTCACGACCAGTCCGAAACGCGGACCGCCGACACTCACCAAGGACTCGGTGCGATCGCGTTCGAGAACGTGAACGACCAGATCCCGCCGCCCCTGACGACGCCCTCGGCGGACGGTGTCCGAGAAATCCGAGTGGCGCCGCAGTCGATACGGCTCAGGTAGCACCCCGAGCTCCCGTTAGGGAATCAGGCGGTGAGAGAAGCGCGGCCCTTACGGCGACGCGCCGAAACGATTGCGCGACCCGCACGGGTGCGCATCCGGAGACGGAAGCCGTGAACGCGCGCGCGGCGTCGGTTGTTCGGCTGGAACGTCCGCTTGCCCTTGGCCACGGTCGACACTCCTCGATAATTCTGCGACGGCGCGGCAAGCACCGTCGTCCAACGTGTACGTGAATTCGCAGGATTCGTATTGCCCGACTCGAGCAGGACGAACCCGTCACCTCGGTATGAGTGACTGTTCGAGGCTACTCGGACGCGGGCGCGAAATCAAACCGCGACGAACAGCGGCGATCAACGCGACACGCCGGACATGTTCGGTGAAAACTATTCGCCCAGAAGATATGTGATCCAGGGCACAGCTCGGGTACGCTTTTGGCCATGTCTTCGACGGCGCATCGCGACTACCTGTGCAGTCCCGCGTCACGCTCCGTCCGTCGACGATGTGCCGGCCGGTGACGGCCTGCTGCCCCGCGCCTCTTCGGGCGTCGTCGCGCAGCTTCTCCGGGCGCGTTCACCGAACACGGAGTCGGATCGCGTCGCACCGTGTGTCACACTGATCCGCGCAGACCGCCCGGGCCACGAGCCCCGCTGAGCGAATACAGACCTCCCATCCACACATCCACCGGGTGATTCCCCCGGTTGTCCACACCTGTGGATAATCGTGTGGAAAACCGGTGATCAAAGGGAGGGAAGCTGCGTGAGCGACGAGCCGAACGCGCTGGCCGATGTGTGGACGGACGTCGTATCCGAGCTGACCATCGACGACGGAATGCTGACGAAGAGCCAGAAAGCATGGCTCGCGCTGGTCAAACCGATCACGCTCGCACAGGGATTCGCCCTGCTCTCGGTGCCGTCCACCCTCGCCCAGCAATCGATCGAACGCGATCTGCGCGAACCCATCCTTCGCACCCTCAACCGGCACCTCGGTCACCGGGTCGAGGGTCTCGGTGTGCGCGTCGAACCGCGGGAACGCGTGGACGACCCCGCCGAGGATCCCTACGCCGAACCCCGCGACACGCTGCCTCTCGAGGGTCTGCCGGAAGATGCACAGCCTGTGAACCCGCGCACGGCAGAGCCTCGCAGCCGTGACCCGCGCACGGTAGAGCCTCGCAGCCGTGACCCGCGCACGGTAGAGCCTCGCAGCCGCGATCTGCGTCGCGACCCTCCGATGCCCCGGGATGCCGCCGGCCCGCGGGACGGGGCTGTGGCCAGGGACGGCGTCGGGCCGATGGACGGGGGATTCACCCGGGACGGCATGCTTCCCGGTGAGGGTGCGGCCTATCGGCGACGCCTGATCTCCTCGCGCGAGCACGACATGCTCGAGGCCGACCACGGCGAACTCGAGGAGGTCGACGACGACCGGGAGGCCATGACCGCCGTCCGCGAGTCGTGGCCGTCCTATTTCACCCAGCCCCCGCCGCCCGAGACGCCGCCCATCGGCAGCAGCAGCCTCAACGCGAAGTACACCTTCGACACCTTCGTGATCGGGGCGTCGAACCGGTTCGCGCACGCCGCGGCGGTGGCGATCGCCGAGGCACCGGCACGGGCCTACAACCCGCTGTTCATCTGGGGTGCCTCGGGCCTGGGGAAGACCCATCTGCTGCACGCCGCCGGCCACTATGCACAGCGACTCTTCCCGGGCATGCGGGTGAAGTACGTCTCCACCGAGGAGTTCACGAACGACTTCATCAACAGCCTCCGCGACGACCGCAAGGTCGCGTTCAAGCGGCGTTACCGCGAGACCGACATCCTCCTCGTCGACGACATCCAGTTCATCGAGGGCAAGGAAGGTATCCAGGAGGAGTTCTTCCACACGTTCAACACTCTCCACAACGCCAACAAGCAGATCGTCGTCTCGTCCGACCGGCCGCCCAAGCAGCTCGCGACGCTCGAGGAACGACTGCGGACCAGGTTCGAGTGGGGACTGATCACCGACGTCCAGCCTCCCGAACTCGAGACGCGCATCGCGATCCTGTCGAAGAAGGCACGCATGGACGGCCTGAACGTGCCGCACGACGTGCTCGAGCTGATCGCGAGCCGGATCGAACGCAACATCCGCGAACTCGAGGGTGCCCTGATCCGTGTGACGGCCTTCGCGTCGCTCAACAGGCAGCCGCTCGATCTCACCCTCGCCGAGGTCGTGCTGCGTGATCTGATGCCGGACTCCTCGGCTCTCGAGATCAATGCCGCCACGATCATGGCCGTGACCGCGGAGTACTTCGGAACGTCGATCGACGACCTGTGCGGGCCCGGAAAGGCACGGCCGCTGGCCCAGGCCCGCCAGATCGCGATGTATCTGTGCCGCGAGCTCACCGACCTGTCGCTGCCGAAGATCGGGCAGACCTTCGGTCGCGACCACACCACAGTCATGTACGCGGACAAGAAGATTCGCAAGGAGATGACCGAGCGTCGCAAGGTCTACGACCAGGTGCAGGAGCTCACCGCGCGTATCAAGCAGCGGTCCAAGCGCTGATTCCTCGAGCCTCGAGTTTTCATCCACAGGGAGCGTCCACAGGGCGCTCCCTGTCTCGTATCTCGAGAAATTTCCGGTCCCCACACCTGTGGACAAGGGTGTGCAGAACGTGGGATCTTTGTGGACGAACGGTGGACAAAGAATGAACAGTCTCGAGGAATCCACATTCGTCCTCGAGAACTCCTCGAGTTCATCCTCGAGTTTGACCCCCTCGAGAACGTCGCCCCACCAGCCTAGACGGTCGTTCGTCCACAGATTCCACAGGCCCTATTACTACTTCTGTGAGTTCTCTTCAGAAATCTTCTTTCAAAACAGGTGTGTGGAGAGCGTCGGTCCACAGGCCTTCGAGTGAGGCTCACGCCTCGAGCCTCCCGGCTTTCCAAGCAGCGAGGGAAGGCATAACGTGGACCCGCATCCCCCGGCTCCGCCTCATCGGTGTCGGGGTTCTGTGACAGACTTCGTAGACTTGTCGAGACCACGATCGAAGGGATCCACCGGGCGATGGAGCTGGGAAGTATGAAGTTTCGTGTGCCTCGCGAGGACTTCGCTGATTCCGTTGCATGGGTTGCCCGAAGCCTTCCGTCGCGACCCCCCGTTCCCGTCCTGGGCGGTGTCCTGCTCGGAGCCGACGAACGCGGGCTGACGGTCTCGGGCTTCGACTACGAGGTATCTGCGCAGGTCCACGTCTCGGCCGAGGTCATCACCCCCGGTCAGGTGCTGGTGTCCGGCAAGCTGCTCGCCGACATCACTCGCGCGTTGCCTCACAAGCCTGTGGATGTCGTGCTCGACGGCACCCGCGTGCTCATCACGTGCGGTAGCGCCAAGTTCTCGCTCCCCACCATGCCTGTGGAGGACTACCCGCAGCTGCCCGCGCTCCCGCAGCAGACCGGTGCGCTCTCCGGCGATCTGTTCGCCGAGGCCATCAGCCAGGTCGCCGTCGCTGCCGGCAAGGACGACACGCTCCCCATGCTCACGGGTATCCGAGTGGAGATCGAGGGCACCGACATGGTGCTCGCGGCCACCGACCGTTTCCGTCTCGCAGTGCGCAAGCTCGAGTGGATGCCCACCGCGGAGTCCACCAGTTCGGCCGTGCTCGTGCCCGCAAAGACCCTCTCCGAGGCCGCGAAAACTGTTGGCGGGTCGTCCAACTCCCCGGTCCAGCTCGCTCTCGGCAGCGGGTCGTCGGTGGGCGCCGAGGGCCTGCTCGGCATCGTCGCCGAAGGTCGCCGCACCACCACGCGCCTGCTCGACGCCGAATTCCCCAAGTTCCGCCAGTTGCTCCCCAACGAGCACACCGCGATGGCGACCGTCGAGATCGCACCGCTGGTCGACGCGATCAAGCGTGTCGCGCTGGTCGCCGAGCGCGGTGCACAGGTCCGACTCGAGTTCACCGAGGGCAGCGTGATGCTGTCGGCCGGTGGCGACGACGCCGGCCGCGCCGAGGAATCGCATCCTGCGGAGTTCTTCGGTGAACCGCTGATCATCGCGTTCAACCCCGGCTACCTGCTCGACGGCCTGACGTCGCTGCACACCGACAAGGTCTCGTTCGGGTTCACCACCTCGAGTCGTCCGGCCGTGCTGCGGCCGGCGCTCGACGAGGAGCCCGTGCCGGATTCCTCGGGTACGTTCGCCGCTCCGGACAGCGATTACACCTATCTGCTGATGCCGGTGCGCCTGCCGGGCTGACCGGCCCCGAGACTGGAAAGCCGTGTACGTTCGCACCTTCTCGCTGCGCGACTTCCGTTCGTGGAGAACGGTTTCCGCCGACCTCACTCCGGGGGCGACGGTCTTCGTCGGGCGCAACGGACACGGGAAGACCAACCTGCTCGAGGCCCTCGGATATCTGTCGACGCTCTCGTCGCACCGGGTGTCCTCCGACGGCCCGCTGCTGCGGGCCGGCACGTCGCGGGCGTTCGCCGGGGCGCTGGTCGTCAACAACGGTCGTGAGCTCGGTATCGACATCGAGATCAACGAGGGCAAGCAGAACCGGGCGCGGATCAACCAGTCGCCGGCCCGGCGTCCTCGAGAGATCCTCGGCATCCTCCGCACGGTGCTCTTCGCCCCGGAGGATCTGTCGCTCGTGCGCGGCGACCCGGGCGATCGCCGGCGGTTCCTCGACGAACTGCTCAGCACGCGTTTCCCGCGGATGAGCGGGGTTCGGGCCGACTACGACAAGGTGCTGCGCCAGCGATCCGCCCTGCTCAAGACCGCGGGGGGAGCGCTGCGGCGCGGGAGTCGCTCGAGCGACGGGGCGAGTGCTCTGGCGACCCTCGACGTGTGGGACGGCCATCTCGCGGCCCACGGAGCCGAGCTGCTCGCCGCGCGCATCGCGTTGCTGCACGAACTGGCCCCGCACGTGTCCGAGGCGTACCGGTCGATCGCGCCCGAGTCCCGTCCGGCGAGCCTGCGCTATCGCAGCAGCCTGGCCGACGCACTGCCGCCCGAGTTCTCCGACCCGGCCCGGACGCCGGCGCCGGACGATCGGGAGTTTCTCGAGACCGTCTTCCTCCACCGCCTCGCGGACGTGCGGTCGAAGGAGATCGAACGCGGCGTCTGCCTCGTCGGACCCCACCGTGACGATCTCGACCTGATGCTCGGTGCCGAACCCGCGAAAGGCTATGCGAGCCACGGCGAGTCGTGGTCGTTCGCGCTCGCGCTGCGGCTCGGCGCGTTCGCCCTGTTGCGCACCGACGGCACCGATCCCGTTCTCATGCTCGACGACGTCTTCGCCGAACTCGACCGACGGCGCCGCTCCGCCCTCGCCGAGGTCGCCACGACGGCCGAACAGGTGCTGATCACGGCGGCCGTGCCGGAGGACGTGCCGGCCGAACTGAACGGCGCCCGATTCCCCGTGCATGCCGAGGACACCGAAGAAGGTCGTATCTCTGTGCTGGGATCGGTGCAACGGGAGACGGACCCGATCACCGGGGAGGTCGGATGAACGACGAACACGCAGGTCCCGAACGCGGTGCCGGGCCGGAGCGCAGCGCGGACGAGCCGGAGCTGAAGGGCATCGATCTGGCCCGCCGCGCGCTCGAGGAGGCTCGAGCTGCCGCCAAGGCGAGTGGTAAGGCCGTCGGCCAGGGACGCGCGTCGCGCGGCCCGCTGCGTCCGAAACGACGACGTCGCGGCTGGTCGGGGCCCGGTCCGGACGACCGCGATCCCCAGACACTCGGTTCGCTCGCGCAGTCGCTGTCCAAGCAGCGGGGCTGGTTGGCGCACGTGTCCGAGGGCACCGTCATGGGGAGTTGGGCGCGGGTCGTCGGCGACGACATCGCGAGTCATGCCCAGCCGACCACGCTGCGCGACGGGATCCTGCACGTCTCGGCCGAGTCGACGGCCTGGGCGACGCAGCTGCGGATGATGCAGTCGCAGATCCTCGCCAAGATCGCCGCGGCCGTGGGGCACGGGGTGGTCAAGGAACTGCGGATCACCGGCCCGACGGCTCCGAGCTGGCGGAAGGGCGAACGCCACATCCGCGGCCGCGGACCGCGCGACACCTACGGGTGATCCCGAGCTCGCTCCCGGGCCGTACGAGGCGCGAAAATCGGAGCGCGTAGGAAATCACGCTGTCCGGGTCGCAAAGGGGCCGCTACGGGGACGTCAGCGGTGCGGAACGCCCGCTTTCGTGTCCACCCCGGCACAAGGCTCGCGGGCACGTAGGATGGACAGGAATGCGTCGCGCGCGTGCGCGGGGCCGATCGGAGAAGGAGAGCTACCCACCCGTGGCTGCCCAGAAGTCGAACAACAACAAGAACGAGTACGGTGCGTCGTCCATCACCGTCCTCGAGGGTCTCGAGGCGGTGCGCAAGCGCCCCGGTATGTACATCGGTTCCACCGGAGAACGTGGCCTGCACCACCTGATCTGGGAGGTCGTCGACAACTCCGTCGACGAGGCCATGGCCGGTTACGCGTCGAAGGTCGAGGTCACCCTCCTCGCCGACGGCGGTGTCCAGGTCGTCGACGACGGTCGCGGTATCCCCGTCGCCATGCACGCCTCGGGTGTGCCCACCGTCGAGGTCGTCCTCACCCAGCTCCACGCCGGTGGCAAGTTCGACTCCGATGCGTACGCCGTCTCGGGCGGTCTGCACGGTGTCGGTATCTCCGTGGTGAACGCGCTGTCCACAACTCTCGAGGTCGCGATCGACCGCGACGGATACCACTGGGAACAGACGTACACGAACTCCAAGCCCGGTGAACTGGTCAAGGGTGAGCCGACCAAGCGCACCGGAACCACCGTTCGGTTCTGGCCGGACCCGGAGATCTTCGAGACCACGACGTTCAACTTCGAGACCGTTGCGCGTCGATTGCAGGAGATGGCGTTCCTCAACAAGGGACTGACCATCACCCTCACCGACGAGCGGGTCGCGCCCGAGGAGGTCACCGACGAGGACGTCCCGGAGACCGCCGAGGCTCCCAAGACCGCCGAGGACGAGGCCGTCGAGGCCGCCGAGCCCGAGGTCCACAAGGTCAAGGTCCGCACCTACCACTACCCCGGTGGTCTCGAGGACTACGTGCGTCACATCAACCGCACGAAGTCGCCCATCCACAACTCTGTCGTGGGGTTCACCGCCAAGGGCACGGGCCACGAACTCGAGGTCGCGATGCAGTGGAACTCGGGTTACTCCGAATCCGTCCACACCTTCGCCAACACCATCAACACCCACGAGGGTGGTACGCACGAGGAAGGCTTCCGTGCGGCGCTGACCACGGTCGTCAACCGGTACGCGAAGGACAAGAAGCTCCTCAAGGACAAGGACCCGAACCTCACGGGCGACGACATCCGCGAGGGTCTCGCGGCCATCATCTCCGTCAAGGTCGCCGAGCCGCAGTTCGAGGGCCAGACGAAGACCAAGCTCGGCAACACCGAGGTGAAATCCTTCGTGCAGAAGGCGTGCAACGAGCACATCTCGCACTGGTTCGAGGCGAACCCGGCCGATGCGAAGACGATCGTCACCAAGGCCGTGTCGTCGGCGCACGCGCGTGTCGCTGCCCGTAAGGCGCGCGAGCTCGTCCGCCGCAAGAGCGCGACCGACATCGGTGGTCTGCCCGGCAAGCTCGCCGACTGCCGGTCGAAGGATCCGAGCAAGTGCGAGATCTACATCGTGGAGGGCGACTCCGCAGGTGGCTCCGCCAAGTCGGGTCGCGACTCGATGTACCAGGCGATCCTTCCGTTGCGCGGCAAGATCATCAACGTCGAGAAGGCCCGCATCGACAAGGTCCTCAAGAACGCCGAGGTCCAGTCGATCATCACGGCGTTCGGTACCGGCATCCACGAGGAATTCGACATCTCGAAGCTGCGGTACCACAAGATCGTCCTGATGGCCGACGCCGACGTCGACGGTCAGCACATCGCGACGCTGCTGCTCACGCTGCTCTTCCGCTTCATGCGGCCGCTGGTCGAGGAAGGCCACGTCTTCCTGGCGCAGCCGCCGCTGTACAAGCTCAAGTGGCAGCGCAGCGAGCCGGAGTTCGCGTACTCCGACCGCGAACGCGACGCCCTGCTCGAGGCAGGTCTGAAGTCCGGCAAGAAGATCAACAAGGACGACGGCATCCAGCGTTACAAGGGCCTCGGTGAGATGAACGCCAAGGAGCTGTGGGAGACCACCATGGATCCGAGCGTCCGCATCCTGCGTCAGGTGACCCTCGACGACGCCGCTGCCGCCGACGAGCTGTTCAGCGTCCTGATGGGTGAGGACGTCGCGGCACGACGCAGCTTCATCACACGCAACGCGAAGGACGTCCGCTTCCTCGACGTCTGATCGTCATCGGTTCCGCTCGACTCGGAGACCGAATTTTCATCCGAACCCCCGCTGTGCCGTAAATCACAGCGGGGGTTTGCATGTCGTGCACCGGAAACATGGAAGGGCCGTTAGCCTTCTTCGTTACTCGTGAGTACACTCCAGTCGGCCATTTGTACGTGTGGCTGCCGAAGAGGGGGCCGGGGGCCGCGCAGGGTGCGGGAAGGACTCACACTTCCGTATCCGCTGTATGTCCCGATATGGTGCCCTCACCCGAAACGTCTCGTTCGACTGCACTCGATCGAAAACGCGCTCATCGGAGTGCAGTGCCGACTGGTGCTCGTCGCCCGGCGCGGACGGGGTGGAAGGAGAGCTGTAATCCATGAGTGACAAGTCGCCGCCCCAGCAGCGGTGGTGGAACATCGAGGGGTGGGGTCTTCGCAGGAAGGTCACCGCCGTTCTCGCTGTCCCCGTGACCGTGGCAATGGTCCTCGGTGGTCTTCGTGTCGAGAACGAGCTCAGCAACGCCGTCCACTTCTCGTCCGCGGCCGATCAGGTCGCGGCCGTGCCGGACATCGTCGAGTTCTCGACGGCGTTCGCGACCGCCACCGCGAGTGCCGCCGCCGGGACGGTGACGCCCGAGGAGATGGCCGCGCTCGGCGACGCCTTCGGCACCATCGCCTCCGTCACGGAGAACCCCGAGCTTGATCCGGCGGTCACCGCCGACCTGAGCCGTACTGCTGCCTCCGCGCAGTCGCTCTACACGAAACTGCAGGCCGGGCCGGTTCCGGTCGAAGAGATCAGTGCTGTCACCAACGAGGTCCGTGACAGCCTGAACCGCGTCGTCGAAGCGATTCTCGACGAGGTCGACGACCGCGAGATCCTCATCTACGGCGACCAGCTGATCAACGCCTGGTACTCGCAGCGCTATCTGTTCGGTCAGGTGCTCGGTGTGCTCCAGCTCCTCGCCGACCCGACCCAGCCGGGCACCGCGCTGGTGTCCGCCTCCGGCGCCGAGCTCGCGATGCTCGACCTGCTCGCCCGCTCCTACCCGATGGCCGATCAGCAGATCGCCGAACTGCGAGCCGGCGTCCAGGAGCGTGCCGACATGGTCGACGCGGCCGGTTCCGGTCCGCTCCCGATCCTCAACATCCGCGCGTCGCTGCTCAACAGTGTCGACATCTACGGCACGATCATCGACGAGGCGTCGACGCAGGTCAGCACCACGATTCAGGACCGCGCCGCGGAAACCCGCTCGGCCGCTCTTCGCGACACCGCGATCGTGCTCGCGGCCCTGCTCGCGGCCCTCGTGCTCGCACTCCTCGTGTCCCGCTCGCTGGTCGGCCCGATCCGCCGCCTGCGCTACGGCACGCTGAAGGTTGCGCGGCAGGAGCTGCCCGAGGCCATCGACCGCATCAAGGTCGGCGACAACATCGAGGACATCGAGTTCACCCGGGTCCCGGTGCACACCACCGAGGAGATCGGTCAGCTCGCCCGCGCCGTCGACGACATGCACGGGCAGGCACTGCGCCTCGCCGGCGAGCAGGCGCACCTGCGCCTGCAGATCAGCGATATGTTCGAGACCCTCGCACGTCGCTCCAAGTCGCTCGTCGAGCAGCAGCTCGGCCTCATCGAACGACTCGAGTACGAGGAGAAGGATCCGGCCCGACTCGAGAGCCTGTTCCGCCTCGACCACCTCGCCGCGCGCATGCGCCGAAACGGCGACAACCTACTGATTCTCTCCGGTACCCGCATGCGCCGCGGTCACTCCGCGCCCGTGCAGCTCGGCGACATCCTGCGCGCCGCGATGTCGGAGGTCGAGGACTACCAGCGCGTGCAGATCGGTTCGACTCCCGACGGTGCCCTCAGCGGCGCGGTCGCGACCGACATCGTGCATCTCCTCGCCGAGCTGGTCGACAATTCGCTGCGCGCGTCGCCGCCCGACAGCAACGTCACCTTCAGCTTCGCGCGTGCCGTCGACGGCGGCCTGCTCGTCGAGATCGCCGACCGCGGTATCGGTATCCCGGCCGACGAACTCGAGTCCATCAACCAGCGTCTCGCCAAGGGCGGCGAGGTCGGTCCCGATACCGCACGTCACATGGGCCTGTTCGTGGTCTCGCGACTGGCCGAGCGGCACGGTCTCACCGTGCGCCTGCGCCCGACCTTCGACACCGCGCGCAACCCGGGTATCACCGCGAGCGTCCACATCCCGGACGTCCTACTGGTCTCGCCGCTGGCGTTGTCGCACACCGGTCCTCAGTCCCGCATCGAGATCGAGGCGGAGGAATACTCGGCACCGCAGGCGCTCTCGGCGCCCGTCGCCCAGCAGGGTCTGCCCGCGGCCGACGACCGGCACGAGTACGCGTCGTCGCAGCCGGTCGACTCCGCCGACGATGTCCGTGCGGACGACTCCGACGATGCCTACGCGAACAACGGCTACGCCACCTATGTCGACGAGACCGCTTCCGCTGCACGGGATGCGGAGCCGTCCTACGAGGACGAACGACGCGGCGAGCCGCAGCGCGAAGCGGGACGGAACGAGTTCACCCCGTCCGCGGCGTCGTTCCAGGCACCGCCGCCCCGTGAGCCGCAGGGACAGCCGCGCGACAATCAGGCACCACAGGCATCCCGCGAGTTCGGCCCGTCTGGTCTTCCGCAGCGTCGCCCCGGTGGAACTCCGGGTCTGCCCACGCGTCAGCCGGGCGAGACGCCGGGTCTCCCGACGCCGCCCCGGTCGCCGCAGCCGCGCCGGATCGAGCCGGATGCCGCAGCAGCCTTCGCGTCGTCGCTGCCTCCGCGCGGTCCTCGGCGCGGGCCGGACGAGACCAACGGTCACTCGTTCGACGGACGCAACGGCGACGCGCGCAACGGCGACGGCCGCAACGGTGCCGGGCCGCGACCCGACGCCGATCAACCTCGCCGGGAAGGGCTTTCGGGTCTTCCTCAGCGTCGTCCCGGTACCACACCGGGTCTGTCGCCGACGGACTCCCAGCAGTCGCAGTCCTTGCCGGTCCGTGAGCCCCAGCAGGGTTCGGCACATCGTGCACCCGCCCCGCCGCAGCGACCCGCGTCCCCCGGTCTTCCGCAGCGTCGGCCGGGCGCGACTCCCGGCCTGCCGGGACGGGCTTCCGGATCGTCCCCGTCCGTTCCGCAGAACCGGCCGGACGCACCGAACCGTCCCGACCTGCCGCAGCGCGCACCCGCGCAGGATGCACAGCGCGCACCCGCGCAGGATGCGGACCGCCGGCAGCAGGAACCCTCGTCGGGTCTTCCGCAGCGCCGTCCGGGCAGCACACCCGGTCTGCCGCGTCGTCAGCCGGGCAGCACGCCGGGGCTTCCTCAGCGGCCCGCTGCGTCGACCAACGGTTCCGAGCCCGATTCGGCTGCAGCGGTCTCCGGTCCGAGCATCGCCGACGGTGGCTCCGTCTCGCCGCACAGCGACGCGCAGCAGGCGGCCCGCCATCGCTACCGGACCAACTCGGCGAAGACGGCATCGTTCTTCCAGCCGCGGCCCGACCTCGCGTCGGCCCGTCCGCAGCCGGCGAACACCCCGATCTTCACCACGATGATGTCGGACTGGCTCGTCGACCCGACGAGCCTTCCGGAGGACCGCAGGAAGCGGGAGTGGCGCTCCGCGGCGGACGCGGGTTGGGAAGCCGCACAGCGTGCTACCGAGGCCCCCGTGGAGGAGCACACCACCGCGGGTCTTCCGCGGCGCGCTCCCGGCGAGCGTCTGGTGCCGGGTGCCGTTCGGGCACCGGCAACGGGTGAGCTGCCGAGGACCATTCGACGTCGAGACCCGGAAGCCATCCGGGCCAACTTGAGCCGCCATCAGCAGGGTGTCCGCAACGGACGCGCCTCGGCGAATTCCAGCAATCGCGAGAACGACGAACAGGGAGTTCGATGAATATTGATCATGGATCCGACGCAGCTCGTCCATTGGACTGGTTGGTTTCCAACTTCGCGCGCGAAGTCCCGGGTGTCTCGCATGCCGTGCTCGTGTCCGCCGACGGTCTGCTCATGGCCGCCAGCGCCCACCTCCCGGTGGATCGTGCCGAGCAGCTCGCTGCGGTGACCTCGGGCCTGGCCAGCCTGTCCAACGGTGTGTCGCAGTTGTTCGACGGTGGTGGTGTGCTGCAGTCCGTCGTGGAGATGCAGCACGGCTACCTGCTGCTGATGAGCGTCGGCGACGGCTCGCACCTGGCGGCTCTGACCGCCTCCGAGTGCGATATCGGACAGGTCGGTTACGAGATGGCGCTCCTGGTCGATCGAGTGGGTGCTTCGGTCGAAGCCACCCCGCGGGTCGGTCTAGGGTCCTGACGTCGAGGTGGCCATGGAATCGCGGAAGCCGGAGTCGGTGCCGGACCAGCCCAGTCTGGTCCGGCCCTACTCCCTGACTTCGGGACGTACGAGTCCTGCGGTCGAACTGGCGTTGGAGGCGCTCATCCAGGCCATTCCGGGAACCGACGATCGGTCCCGGGATCTGGACAACATCAACGCCACGATCCTGGAGCTGTGCAAGGAATCACCCTCCGTCGCGGAGATCGCTGCGCGCGTGGGGGTGCCGATCGGCGTGGCACGCGTGCTCGTCGCCGATCTCGTCGAAGCCGGACACGTACAGATCCTGGCCACGCTGAAAGACGATTCGAGCGACGCGGAGCGTCGTGAGCTGATTGAAAGGGTCCTCAGTGGACTTCGCGAACTCTAACGCCACGAAGCGCGTGACCTCGACCAAGATCGTGATCGCCGGAGGCTTCGGCGTCGGTAAGACGACTCTGGTCGGGGCGGTGTCGGAAATCGTGCCGCTTCGTACCGAGGCGCTCGTGACGAACGCCAGCGACGGCGTCGACAACCTCTCTGCGACACCGCAGAAGGCGACTACCACGGTCGCCATGGACTTCGGTCGTATCAGTCTGGCCGACGACCTCGTCCTCTACCTGTTCGGCACGCCCGGACAGCACCGCTTCTGGTTCATGTGGGACGACCTGATCCGCGGCGCCATCGGTGCGATCGTGCTGATCGATACGCGTCGCCTGGACGAGAGCTTCGCCGCCGTCGACTTCTTCGAAGCGCGCAATCTCCCGTTCATCGTCGCCATCAACGAATTCGACGATGCGCCCCGGTACCCGCTCGAGGACATCCGTCAGGCGATGGCGATCTCGGCGGACGTGCCGATCGTGTCCATCGATGCGCGCGCCCGTGAGTCGGCGAAGCAGGCGCTGGTCACCGTCACCGAATACGCCTTGCGGAAGCTGCACCAGCCGGTGACCCAGTAATGGGGGAGGGCCTCGAACTCTTCACGATGGGCTCGTGGGTCACGGTCCTCGCCTATCTGACCTCGGCGATCGGGGTGTTCGTCGGGGTCACCGGTGCTCGGCGGGTCCGCACCACCTCCAGTGACCGATTGCGTTCGTACTGGATGATTCTCGCGGCGCTGGTGAGCGGCGGCGTGGGTGTCTGGCTCGCCATGTTCCTGCCGATGGCGGGCTTCAACGTCGAGGACAGCGTGGTGCGGTACGACACCGTCACCATCGTGTTCTCGATGCTCGTCGCCCTGGTGTCGGTGTACGTGGCGTTGCTCGTCGCGATTCCGAACAACGCTCCCGCCACCCTCGTCCGGACGGTCACGGGTGCTCTCGTGCTGGGCGCCGGCCTGGCGGGCGTGCCGTTCTCGGTCCTCGCCTCGGTGCGGATCCAGGGCTCGCTGACCTTCGATCCCCTCTGGGTCGCCGCGGCGACGGGCTTGGCGATCGCGACCGCCGTGGGCTTCCTGGCCCAGGTGAAGACCGCGGACACGTGGCCCAAGCGCCTGTTGAGCAGCGCCTTGGCCGGTGCCGCAGTGATCGCGGTGCACTTCCTCGCCGCCGCGTCGGTCCGTGTGGAGATCGACCCCGCGGTAGTGGTCTCCGGTGGGATCGAGGTCTTCTCGATTCTCTTCCCGCTCTTCGTCGTCGGCCTGCTGTTGCTGGCCGTCCCGATCGTCCTGGTGCTCCAGGCCCCGGATCGTCTTGCGGCGGAACTGGAAGCGGAATCCGAGCGGTGGGCGGCGGACGGCCAGGCAGAGCCCGTCGACGGTCGGATCTTCTGAAGATCGTCCTAATTTGTTGTCACCCAAAACATCTGGTTGAAATCCCGGAAGTGGAGTAGCCTTCTGCGCAGCGTCGGGGGTCGCTGTCGGTCTACTCGGCACGACACGGACCGATGCGCCGTGCGTGCCGCTTCCTTGGGGGCAACATGTCGCACGAGGTTCACCATTTCTCCATGGGCGGTTGGCTTTTCGCTCTCTCCTACATCACGTCCGCGGTCGGGTGCTATGCCGGTCTGTCCTGCGCGCGCAAGGCTGCGAACGCGTGGACGTCGGTCGCCCGGACCCGATGGACACTCATGGCAGCCCTGTCCATCGGGGGCGTCGGAATCTGGTTGATGCACTTCATCGGGATGATGGGCTTCGACGTACCCGGTTCCGCGATCCGTTACGACCTCGGGCTGACGCTGCTGTCGGTCGCGCTCGCCGTGACGGCCACACTGTTCGGATTGCGGATCGTCGACACCGACGTGCAGTGGATCCGCGCCTTGCCGTCGGACGTCCGGCTCCTCGTCGGCGGCGTCATCATGGGCTTCGCCGTCGCCGGAATGCATTACAGCGGCATGGCCGCGGTGCGGATCCAGGGCGAACTCGAGCAGGGGCGGTCGTACGTCGCGGCGTCCGTGGGGATCGGTGTCGTCGCGTCGATCGTCGCGTTGTGGCTGTCGCGGGTCGCGGAACGGCCGGCCGTGCGGATCCCGGCCGCCGCCGTCATGGGATGTGCAGTCGTGGCACTGCACTACACGGGCATGGCCGGGATCGCGGTGACCGTCGATCCTTCCGCTCCGAATCCGGAGGGAATGACCATCATGACCTTGCTGTTCCCCGGATTCATCATCGGTGTCGCGCTGCTCGCGGTGCCGGTCGTGGCTCTGATGGCATCGGCGAGCATCCAGGACCTCGAGCAGGATCGGGAGGTGGCGACCTGGCTCGTCCCGATCCGGTCTCCCGTCCCCACGGACGACATGTGAAACGGTGATGTGATGTGAACCCCCACAGTGCGATAAGGTCGCTTACGCTGCTGGAAAGTCGGGGTGCAGCTCGCATCGGGTAGGTCGTGGCGCGCGCCCTCCGAGCGCGGTGGTGACAGCGCGCCGCTGTGAGGACCTCACGTGTCGCACGACGTACACCATTTCTCCATGGGGATGTGGGTTTTCTTCCTCTCCTACGCCACCGCCGTGATGGGCTCCTTCGTCGGATTGTCCTGCGTCCGGCGGTCGCTCGACGAGCCGCGGCGCAGCGGCAACTGGTGGCTCCTCATGGCGTCGTTGTCCATCGGCGGCGTGGGTATCTGGCTCATGCACTTCATCGGCATGATGGGCTTCTCCGTGCCGGGTACGACCATTCGATACGAACTGGCCCCGACGGTCTTCTCCGTCGTGCTCGCCGTCGTCGCGACCCTCGTGGGTCTGCGGATCGCCGACGTACACGACGTCAGCAAGCACCGCATTCCCGAATCGGTGCGGTTGCTCATCGGCGGTCTGTTGATGGGCGCGGCCGTGAGCATGATGCACTACAGCGGAATGTTCGCCATCCACATCCGCGGCACGATCGAACACGAGACGGGGTACGTCATCGCGTCGGTGATCATCGGCGTCGTCGCCTCCACCGCCGCGCTCGCGCTGGCCCGCCGCGCGCGGCGTCTCGAGGTCCGCGTCGTCGCGGCCTTCGTCATGGGATGCGCGGTCGTGGCGCTGCACTACACCGGCATGGCCGGCGTGCGGGTCACCCTCGATCCGAGCATGCCCGCGCCCGAAGGCATGACCGTGATGTCGCTGCTGTTCCCGGCGTTCGTCCTCGGCATCATCGTCCTGGCCGTGCCGATCACCGCACTGCTGCTCGCCTCCGACCCGGAGGACGCCGTGCGCGACGCCCGGCTCGAACAGTGGGCGTCGGAGGTCGAACGGCAGGTGGACCGCGACCCGGTCACCGGATCCCACATGTGAGAGCTCGGTTCCGGACGGATCTCGGCATGTGAAGTGCCTGTCCTTCTCGGCATTGTCTGACCTGCACCTATAGACTCGTGTGGTTGCGAGACGTCCGTCGGGCCGAAGGCCGGAGCCGGGCGTGCGAGCCGAGTAGAAGAAGGAGCTCATGACCGACACCACGTTGCCTCCGGAGGGGCCGGGGCACGACCGCATCGAGCCCGTCGACATCCAGCAGGAGATGCAGAGCAGCTACATCGATTACGCGATGAGCGTGATCGTGGGCCGTGCTCTGCCCGACGTGCGTGACGGTCTCAAACCGGTGCACCGTCGCGTGCTCTACGCGATGTTCGACAACGGCTTCCGTCCCGATCGCGGGTACGTGAAGTCGGCGCGCGCGGTCGCCGAGACCATGGGCAACTACCACCCGCACGGCGACGCGTCGATCTACGACACGCTCGTGCGTCTGGCGCAGCCGTGGTCGATGCGTTATCCGCTCGTCGACGGCCAGGGCAACTTCGGTTCCCGCGGCAACGACGGCGCTGCCGCCATGCGGTACACCGAGTGCCGGCTCACGCCGCTGGCGATGGAGATGCTGCGGGAGATCGACCACGAGACGGTCGATTTCCAGCCGAACTACGACGGCCGCACGCAGGAACCGACGGTTCTCCCCAGCCGTATCCCCAACCTGTTGATCAACGGTTCGGGCGGTATCGCGGTCGGTATGGCCACCAACATCCCGCCGCACAATCTCGGCGAGGTGGCGGAAGCCATCTACTGGGCGCTCGAGAACTTCGAGGCCGACGAGGAGACCACCCTCGCCGCGGTCATGGAACGGATCAAGGGACCGGACTTCCCGACCGCCGGCCTGATCACCGGCTCGCAGGGCATCCACGATGCCTACACGACCGGTCGCGGATCGGTGAAGATGCGCGGCGTCGTGGAGATCGAAGAGGACTCCAAGGGCCGCACCAGCATCGTCATCACCGAGCTGCCCTACATGGTCAACCCGGACAACCTCATCACGTCGATCGCCGAGCAGGTCCGCGACGGCAAGATCGCGGGCATCTCCGACATCCACGACGAGTCGTCCGACCGCGTGGGCATGCGCATCGTCGTCACCGTCCGCCGCGACGCGGTGGCCAAGGTGGTTCTCAACAACCTCTACAAGCACACGCAGCTGCAGACGAGCTTCGGCTGCAACATGCTGTCGATCGTCGACGGAGTGCCGCGCACGCTGCGCCTCGACCAGATGATCCGGTTGTACGTCAACCACCAGATCGAGGTCATCGTCCGGCGTACGCGGTACCTGCTGCGCAAGGCCGAGGAACGCGCCCACATCCTGCGCGGCCTGGTCAAGGCCCTCGACGCGCTCGACGAGGTCATCGCGCTCATCCGCGCGTCGCAGACCGTCGACATCGCGCGCGCCGGCCTGATCGAGCTGCTCACGGTCGACGAGATCCAGGCCGACGCCATCCTGGCGATGCAGCTGCGTCGCCTCGCTGCCCTCGAGCGTCAGAAGATCGTCGACGACCTCGCCGAGATCGAGCGCGAGATCGAGGACTACAAGGACATCCTGGCCCGTCCGGAGCGGCAGCGCGCCATCGTCCGCGACGAGCTGAAGGAGATCGTCGACAAGTACGGCGACGAGCGTCGCACGCGGCTCGTCGCGGCCGACGGCGATGTCAACGACGAGGACCTCATCGCACGCGAGGACGTCGTCGTCACCATCACCGAGACCGGTTACGCCAAGCGCACGCGCACCGACCTGTACCGCTCGCAGAAGCGCGGCGGCAAGGGCGTCAAGGGTGCCGAGCTCAAGCAGGACGACATCGTCAAGCACTTCTTCGTGACGTCCACGCACGACTGGCTGCTGTTCTTCACGACGAAGGGTCGCGTCTACCGCGCGAAGGCGTACGAGCTGCCCGAGGCGAACCGCACGGCGCGTGGTCAGCACGTCGCGAACCTGCTGGCCTTCCAGCCCGATGAGCGTATCCAGGGCGTCATCCGCCTCAAGACCTACGAGGATGCTCCCTACCTGGTGCTCGCGACCCGCAACGGCCTGGTCAAGAAGTCGCGCCTGTCCGACTTCGACTCCAACCGTTCGGGTGGCATCGTCGCGATCAACCTGCGCGGCGACGACGAGCTCGTCGGCGCGGTGCTGTGCTCCGCCGAGGACGATCTGCTGCTCGTCTCGCA
Organism: Rhodococcus shunpengi; assembly: GCF_048381395.1. NCBI lineage: Bacteria > Bacillati > Actinomycetota > Actinomycetes > Mycobacteriales > Nocardiaceae > Rhodococcus > Rhodococcus shunpengi. Next base: position 299,778 of record NZ_JBLWIU010000012.1, on the reverse strand, counting down.
GCAGGGCCAGTCGATCCGTTTCTCCGCCACCGATGAGGCGCTGCGTCCGATGGGCCGCGCGACCTCCGGTGTGCAGGGCATGCGGTTCAACGGCGAGGACAAGCTGCTCTCGCTCAACGTCGTCAAGGAGGGCACCTACCTGCTGGTCGCGACCTCGGGTGGTTACGCCAAGCGCACCCCGATGGAGGACTACCCGGTCCAGGGTCGCGGCGGTAAGGGTGTTCTGACCATCCAGTACGACCGCAAGCGTGGCAACCTGGTCGGGGCGCGCATCGTCGAGGACGACGACGAGTTGTACGCCATCACCTCGAGCGGCGGTGTCATCCGCACTGCGGCGAAGCAGGTGCGCAAGGCAGGCCGTCAGACCAAGGGCGTGCGGCTCATGAACCTGGCCGAGGGCGATACATTGCTCGCGATCGCGCGCAACGCCGACGAGCCGGACGAAGCCGACGCAGCCGGAGCTAAGGAGTCGTAAGTGAGCACTCCCCAGGGACCGAACGGGGCCGATCGCGGGCAACCCGGTCGGAAGCCGGAGGACCGTACAGAGAACGAGGTGAAGCCCGAGAACACGGGCACGCAGCAGGGCCCGGCCTCGGAGCAGAAACCGGCACCGGAGAACCGGTCGTCGCAGTCGTCCCCGGCACAGCCTTCGCAGGCTCCTGGGGCACCGGCGCAGGGTTCGTCCGCTCCCGCAGCGGGAGCAGTGGACCCGGCACCCGTGCAGGGTTCGGCCGACCAGCAGCCGGCAGCAGGCCGGAAGGCCGCCGAGCAGACGGCGAAGGCGGCGCAGGACACGCCTGCTCAGGGCGGCTCCCAGAAGTCCGGTGGTGCCTCCTCGGACGGTAAGAACGGGTCGGCTGCGGCCGATCAGCCGGCCACAGGTCAGCAGCGCACCGCACAGATGCCCCGCTCCGGCGGCCCGACCCCTCCCTGGCAGCGGGGAGCGGCGTCGGCGCAGTCGGGCTCTCCGCAGAACGCTCCGCAGACGAACGTTCCGGGTGTGGGTCCGGGTCTGTCCAAGCAGGGTGGAGCGCCTCAGCGCCCTGCTGCGGCCTCGGCCAAGGGCTCTGCGGCCGGAGGTCCGGCGCCGTCGACGCGTCCCGTCGTGACCGGCACAGCGGCTCCCAAGGCTGCCGGAGGAGCTCGCCCGGCCGGTGGCGGAGACGCCGCGCGCGGGGCGGGCGACCGGGCTGCTGCGGCGAAGGCGAAGTCCGCGGTCATCGACGGCCCGACGCGGCACATCGAACGCAAGGATCTCGCCAAGGACCTGCCGGATCTGTCCGCGGTGAAGCATCCGTCGACCGGTTCGCCGAGCACGGGGGAGACCCCGCAGGTGAACGCTCCCACCGCCACCGCGGTTCCCACGGCGATCCCCGCCGCCGGACCGCTGCGGGCCACCGTGCAGATCCGCCGTATCGACCCCTGGTCGATGTTGAAGATCTCGTCGGTGATCTCGGTGTCGTTGTTCTTCGTGTGGATGATCGCGGTCGGCCTGCTCTACGGCGTGCTGGCCGGCATGGGGGTGTGGGAACGCCTCAACAGTGCATTCACCGACATCGTCTCCGACGCCGGTAGCGGTGCGCTCGTCTCGGCCGGCCAGGTGTTCGGCTACGCGACGATCATCGGCATCGCCAACACGGTGTTGCTGACAGCTCTCGCGACCCTCGGTGCGTTCATCTACAACCTCTGCACCGATCTCGTGGGCGGCGTCCAGGCCACCCTCGCAGACCCGGATTGACCTGCAGGAACGCTGCCCCGCCGAGGCGATTTGTTTCCGGCGGCCCCGGTGGGGTAGTGTTCCATCTCGGTTCGAGGGCCTATAGCTCAGGCGGTTAGAGCGCTTCGCTGATAACGAAGAGGTCGGAGGTTCAAGTCCTCCTAGGCCCACTCCCGTGCCGGAAGGATGATCGGAATGAGGGTTCTCGCACTCGTGGGAACCGGGATTCTGATCGTTCTCGGAATCGCTCGCATGCTTCGGAGCGAAGACGAATGGCACGCGGTTCCCAGTCGCTGACGCGGCGGACGGGGCCTTAGCTCAGTTGGTAGAGCGCTGCCTTTGCAAGGCAGATGTCAGGAGTTCGAATCTCCTAGGCTCCACAATCACATGAATACAGGTAGAGGGCGTTTCCGATCTTTCGGAAGCGCCCTTTCTCTGTTGCTTCCCCGGCCCGTGTGCCCACATTCCACACTCGAAGGGTGACACCCCGCCTCTCTCCGCGACTCGCCGAGATCGTCGCCGCGCTGCCGCTGGAGCCGCACCTGCGGGTGCTGGAGATCGGGTGCGGTCCCGGTGCCGCAGCACGGGCCGTCGCCGAACGGTTGACCACCGGACACATTCTCGCCATCGACCGTTCCCGCACGGCGATCGACCAACTGATCTCCTCGTCCGGCGACCTCGTAGCGTCGGGGCGGTTGAGTGCGCGCTGCGTCACCATCGAGGACTTCGTCGTAGGGGAGGGGGAGGAGCCGTTCGACCTCGTCTTCGCGATCAGGGTCGGTGCACTCGACGGCCGGCATCCCGAAGCCGGCAGGATCGCTCTGGAGCGGATTGCAGCGGCGACACGGCCGGATGCGCGCCTGTTCGTCGACGGTGGTGCCCCCCTCCGGGAGCTTGGCATCCCGAGGTGATCGTGAACGGTCCCGAATCGACGGTCCGTTTCACGTGAAACATCAGGAGAGCGCGGTGGTGAGAACCCTACGGATCGAGGAGCGCACCTCGCCGAGTTCGCGGCCGGATTCGATCAGTTCCGTGCCCTTGTGCACGAGGGCGGTGACGAGTTCGGCGTCGAGTTCGGGATCCGCGACTCCTCGGGCGCGCAGCGCCTCGACGAGGGGGAGGACCAGGTCCTGGTGCATCGCGTGCATGCTCTCGTCGCTGAACGCCTGAGGTGTGAAGGTGGCGAGAGCACCGACGATCGCGTGTTCTCCTTCGGCGACCAGTTGCAGGTTGACGTCGATGTACGTCAGCACCCGCTCGGTCGGATCGGAGACCTTGTCCATCGCCTCGACCACGCGCTCGTTCCAGCGGGGGAACAGGTCGACGACGACTGCGTGCAGCAGGTCGTCGCGAGAATCGAAGTAGTTGTAGACGCTCGACCGTGCCAGACCGGCACGGCGGGCGACGTCGCCGAGGGAAGGTGCCTGTTCCGGCTTCTCGGCGAGGAGTTCGAGCGCTGCGTCGAGGAGGGCACGGCGCTGCGCGGCGCGATGCTCCGCGACCGTCGCTGCGGAAATCTTCGGCACCGCCGGCCCTCCTCGTTCAGCTGTCGATCACTCAGTCGTGTGGTCGAAGTCTTCCGTCGACCATCTCCAGCACGCGGTCGCAGTGCCGCAGGACTTCGTGGTCGTGGGTGACCATGATCGTAGCCACTCCGCTGGTGTGGGTTTCCCGTGCCAGCAGTTCGACGACCTCGTGGCTGCGTGTGCGATCGAGGGCCGCGGTGGGTTCGTCGACGAGCAACAGCGACGGTTCGGCCATCAGAGCACGTGCGATGCCGACCCGCTGACGCTCACCGCCCGAGAGCTGTCCCGGACGACGATCGGCGCGGTGCTCCATGCCCACCGAGGCGAGCAGTTCGGTGGGATTCCGCCCGTGCCGTCCGGTGATCTTCTCGACGAGGAGCAGTTGATCGCGCGCCGTGAGGGCGGGGAGGAGGTTGCCGGACTGGAACACGAAACCGATGCGTTCACGCCGCAGCTTCGTGGTGGCCTTCCGGTCGAGCTCGGTCAGGTCGATCCCGTCGACCTTCACGGTGCCGGAGGTGGGTCGGCTCAGGCCGCCCGCGACCGCCAGCAGGCTCGACTTGCCGGCGCCGGACGGGCCGACGATCGCGACGAGTTCGCCCGGCGCGACATCCAGGTCGACGTGGTCGAGGGCGTGGACCGTGCTGTCACCGTCGCCGAAGGACAGACAGACGTCGGCCAGGTCCAGACCCGTGGTGGTGACGGTCATCGGTTCTCTCCCAGTGCTGCGAGCGGGTCGACGCGGACGATGCGGGTCACGGCGAGGGCGGCGCCGACGAGGCCGAGAACGACGAGCAGGACGGCGCCCTGCACGATCGGCCCGGTCTCGAGGACGAACGGCATGCCGCTGCCTTCGAGGCCCGATCCGAGACCGAGGCCGATGAGCACGCCGACGGCCACGGAGCCGACGAGCACGATCACGGCCTGCAGGAGCGAGTCGCGCAGGAGGAAGCCGGTGGAGGCACCCATCGCGCGGAGCACGGCGATCTCCCGGCTGCGCTGCACCGTCCAGATCGTGAAGAACGCTCCGACGACGAGGGCGGAGATCGCGTAGAGGAACGCGATGATCATCGACATCGTCATCATCTCGGCGCTGTAGCCGGGGGAGGCGTCGAACGATTCCTCGAGGGTCTTCGCGGCCGTACCGGCCTCGGCGTCGCCGGCGGCGAGGTCGGGCAGTGTTCCGCCGACGCCCTCGATCGCGACCACGCTGGCTTCGGTGTACGCGCTCGGGGGGACCTGTTCACCGAGACGGACGCCGGCATGGATCTCCTGCCAGGTGTTCAGGGGCAGGTAGGCGACGTCGACGTGTCCGAAGGTGCGCTTGTCGGAGGTGAAGCCGACGACGGTCAGCCGGGTGCCGAGACGATCGACGACGATGGTGTCGCCGAGTTCGACGCCGGTGTCGCGGGCGCTGTCGCTGAGGACGACGTCGGTGTCACCGCCGATCGGTGTCCCCTCGGCGACCGAGGGTTCGAGGAACGATCCCGGCCGGATACCGAAGAGGGTGAGGTCGACGGGGACCCCACTGTCGGTCTTCGCGTTGACGATGGCGTTGCCGAACAGTTCGGCCCGGGCGACGTCCGGGCGGGCACGCCAGGCGTCGGCCTGGTCCTCCGTGACCACGGATCGGGAGAACGCGGAGTCGGTCTTGGTCCCCTCGGCGAAGGCGAACGCCTGGACCGGTGTGCGCTGCAGGGCGGAGACACCGTCGACGACGAGACCGGACGACAGTCCGGACAGGATGACCATGAGGATCGAGATGAGCGCGACGACCGCGCCCATCAACAGGAAGCGGGTACGCGCGAACCACAGTTCGCGCAGGGCAAGAAACATGCGGAGTCCTTCGTGGGCTGGACCGGACAGGTACCCCCGATCTTCTCGACGGCACGTCGATATCTTAACGACATGCTGTCGTCATCTTTACGTGACGGTTACTACATCGGGTAGTAATCGCAGGTGGTAGAAGTATTCTGATCCCATGGCCGTCGACGTGGAGACCGTGAGGCGCATGCGCGCGGTCTTCGTGTGCGGAATCTCGGCCACTCTGAGCGTCGCGGCGCACGCTGTCGCGGGTGGTGCCGTGCCGCACCAGGACGTGCTGGTGTTCCTCGCCGGTCTCGCCGTCGCCTCCGGGATGCTCGCCGCGGAGACCCGTCTGCCGGTGCCGCTGCTCCTCGTCCTCGGCCAGGTGACAGGGCACCTCGTGCTCGGACTGCACGACGGTCACCTGCACACCCCGACACCGGAGATGCTCGTCGCGCACGCCGCTGCGGTCGCCGTGGCTGCCCTGCTCGTGCACGGCGCCGAGAAGGGTTGCGAGGTCGCGCTCGCGGCCCTGTGCCGGATACTCCCCGAACTGTTCCGCGCGCTGCCCGTGGCCGCTGCGGAATCCACCCGCATCACCCACCGGCCCCGCGTGGGTCCGGGGATCCGGCACGTCGGCGGGGTGGGAAGTCGCGGGCCACCCGCAGTTCTCCGCTAGGTCCCTCACTCGGTCGTCTCCCGACGACCGTTCGTTCGGCGTGCCTGTATGCCGCCACCGATCCACGGAGAATCATGAAGAAGACCCTGCTCTGCACCGTGAGCGTCGCGGTCACCGCACTGTTCGCGACCGCCTGCGGTTCCGATGCCGCCACGACCTCGGCGGACGCCGTCGTCGTCGTCGACGCCTGGGTGAAGGCCTCCGACACCGGGATGACCGGAGCTTTCGCCGAGATCGAGAACACCGGCAGCGACGACGTGCACATCGTGGGCGCGTCCAGCCCCTCGTCCGCCTCCACCGAACTGCACGAGATGGTGTCCGCGGAGGGCACCTCGATGGTCATGCAGGAGATGGGCGACGGGCTCGTCGTCCCTGCCGGGGCCACCCACACCCTCGCTCCCGGCGGTGATCACCTCATGCTCATGGACCTCGCCGAACCCCTGAGGCCCGGCAGCACGGTGAGCTTCACGCTCGAGTTCGCGGACGGTTCCACCGAGGAGTTCACCGCCCAGGTCCGCGACTTCGCCGGAGCACAGGAGGAATACGTGCCGGCCGACGGAGCAGCGCACGATGGCTAGGTTCACTCGTCGCGCGCTGATCGGGGGCGGTGTCGCCGCGCTGGGTGCAGCAGGACTCGGCGCGGTCGGAGGTGGGACGGCGGTCGCGTCCCGCATCTCCGAACCGATCGGCGCGCGGACCGTGGAGATCCACGGCACCTATCAGGCCGGTATCGACACCCCCGCGCAGTCGTTCGCGTCGTTCGTGGCACTGGACCTCGCCGAGGGTGTCGATCGTGACGGGCTCGTCGGGATCATGCGGGTGTGGGCCGAGGACGCCCGGCGGCTCACCACCGGGACACCGGCGTTGGGCGACACCGAACCCGAACTCGCCGTCGACCCGGCCCGGCTGACGGTCACCGTCGGCTACGGTCCCGCGGTCTTCGACGCCGCGGGCCTGACCGACCGGCGACCCGCGTGGCTGAAGCCGCTGCCGGCCTTCCCGATCGACCGGCTCGAGGAACGATGGTCCGGCGGCGACCTGCTGTTGCAGGTCTGCGCCGACGACCCGGTGACCGTCTCGCACGCGGTCCGCACACTCACCAAGAGTGTGCGATCGGTGGCGACGGTCCGCTGGATCCAGCGAGGGTTCCGGCGCGCGGCCGGCACGCGACCCGACGGGACGACGATGCGCAACCTCATGGGGCAGGTCGACGGCACCGTCAATCCCGCGCCGCACAGCCCGGACTTCGACCGGCAGGTGTGGAATCCGGGCGACCCGCCGTGGATGGCCGGTGGCACCTCGCTCGTGTTACGCCGGATCCGCATGGAACTCGACACCTGGGATGAGCTGGACCGTCCCGCTCGGGAACTCGCCGTCGGCCGGCGACTGTCGAACGGTGCTCCGCTGACGGGCTCGGAGGAGCACGACGATGCCGACTTCGAGGCCACCGACCGGTTCGGCATCCCGGTGATCCCGCCGGAATCGCACGTCGCGCGGGCGCGTCCCCGCACGGGCGACGAGCAGTTCCTGCGACGGGGTTACAACTACGACGACCAGGACGGCGCCGGACTGTTGTTCGCCGCCTACCAGGTGGACGTGGAGCGTCAGTTCGTCCCGGTGCAGCAGCGCCTCGCCGAACACGACGCGCTGAATCCGTGGATCACCCCGATCGGGTCGGCCGTCTTCCTCCTCCCGCCGGGTTTCGGGCCCGACGGCTATCCCGGCGACGTCCTGCTGGGCGTCTGAGACAAGTCCGCGACGGATGTGGAATCGAGGTCTAGCCTCGATTGTGTGACCGAGATTACACAGATACGTCAAGGCTTCGCGTCGCTGCGGGAAGGCGGTCTGAACTGGGACGCCTTCCCGCTGCGTCTGTTCGCGAAGGGCAACGCAGCACATTGGGACCCGATGGACATCGACTTCTCCCACGACGCCGACGACTGGTCCTCGCTCAACTCCGAGCAGCGCCGCAGTTCGACCTATCTGGTCGCGTTGTTCGTCGCCGGCGAGGAGGCCGTCACGCAGGACATCCTTCCATTCCTCCGCGCGATGGAGGCGGAAGGGCGGCTGGGCGACGAGATGTACCTGACGCAGTTCTGTTACGAGGAGGCCAAGCACGTCCAGGTGTTCCGTCGCTGGATGGACACTGTGGGACTGACGTCCGATCTGCATCCCTTCGTCGCCGAGAATCCCTACTACCGGAAGCTGTTCTACGAGGAACTCCCGCACAGCCTGCGCATCCTCGACCGCGATCCGTCGCCGGCCAACCAGGTCCGCGCGAGCGTCACCTACAACCACGTCATCGAGGGCAGCCTCGCGCTGACGGGGTACTACGCGTGGCAGAAGGTGTGCACGAAGTTCGGGATCCTGCCGGGCATGCAGGAGATCATCCGGCGCATCGGATCCGACGAGCGCCGGCACATGGCCTGGGGCACGTTCACCTGCAGACGGCATGTGGCAGCGGACGATTCGAACTGGAACGTCGTGCTGCAGCGGATGGAGGAACTGCTTCCCCTCGCGACCGGCATGATCCAGTGGCAGAACGAGCAGTTCGACGAACAGCCCTACGGTCTCGACAACGACGAGTTCATCTCCTACGCGGCGGACCGGGCCCAGAGGCGGCTCGGCGCAATCGAATCCGCGCGCGGACGTCCGCTCGAGGAGATCGATCTCGATTTCGCTCCCGCGGTGCTCGAGGAACGTTTCGGCGACGAGGACGCGGCCGCGCTCGCCGCGGTACCCACTCCCGATCGTGCCCCGGCGGAGCGAGCGGGGGAGTAGTCAGAGCAGCACGCCGACGACGAGCGCGATCAACACGAGAACGGCGACGACCCCGACGACCACCGTTCTCGTGTTGCCGCCGCTGCTGCTCTCTTCCTCGGTGTCGGCGGTGAGAACGGGAACGGGCGCGGACTCCTCCGCGGCGCCGCGCACGTCCGCGACGCCCTCGGCCTCGACACGCCGCTCCTCGAGTTCCCGCAGTCGCGCGAGACCACCGGTGAGAACGTCGGTTTCGTCGTAGGAGGGTGGTAGTCCGATCCGGGTCTTGTTGGTCTCCCGTGCCGGGGTGAACCCGGCCGCGAGGATTGCCGCGCCGAGTGCCGCGGTCTGTTCCGGGCCCGGCCCGACGAGGCTGCGCACCGTGAGCTTCGTGGCGAGGCTGTTCGCGATCTCCTGGATGTGGGTGCGGTCGCGGGCGACGAGACCGTCGCCCATGACGACGACGGCCTCGAGATTGTCCGGCATCCAGCCGAACGATCCGAGGGCCGTGGCGAGTTGGGCCGCCGGGGACGGAGCGCCCTGAGCGGGGGTGCGGTAGGCCTTGCCGGCGGGCACGCCCGAACGTACGAGGGTGACGGTCGAGCCGCCGTCGTCGAGATGGAAGACCCCCACGAGCTGTCCTGGGGTCTCGGATATCTCGGAGGCGTACCAGGCGGCGGCCGCCTGCGCGTCGGACACGAGGTCGACGTGGCGCAGATCCGCGTAGTCCAGGGCCGCGCGCAATGTCGCGATGGTGTGCGGATCCCAGTGCGACGGGTAGGTCGCGGCGTAGCCGGGATCGCTGTCCCGATCCATGCCGCCGAAGGTCGGCAGCGGATGGCACTCCCGCAGCAGGCAGTGGATGGCGGTGGCCATCGCGTCCTCGGCGCGGTACATGCGACCGTCGCTCGCGGTGATGCCCGAAGCGTCGCCGACCCGCGTGAGGAAGCCCGCGATCGTGCGCGCTTCGTCCCCGTGCGCCACGCTGCCGAGCGACGTGTTGCCGTCGTGGTCGACATGCAGGACGGAGTCGCGGGCGAGGACGACAGGGTCGGGAGTGCCGGGTTCGTTGGATGCGATGACCGCCGTGGACACGACTCGCCCGATCCGGAGGCCGACACCGATTGCCATGTCTTCCCTTCCTCGAGAGGCTGCTCGTCCGGTCTTGCTACCGAGGACCCGACTCGCTCCGGGTGCGCCGGACAAATGCACCGCTTCGGGCGCGAAGAACGATTGTGGCAGACAGGAAGGGAAGTGCCGATCTTACTTTCCGGTAAGTACGTGTTACAGTCCGTACCGCCGTGACGAGGAACACACGGCTCCGGTGGATCCAGGTGGAGGAACAACATGGTGGGGCGTGCTCGGAAGTGGATGGCCGCGGCGGTGACGTCGACGGTCCTCGTGGGCGGGCTTCTCGGAACCGCGACGACAGCGGGAGCCGAAACGGACTTCTATCTCCCGCCCGAACCGCTGCCGACGGGTGCCCCCGGCGACGTCCTGCGCACGGCACCGTCCGATCTGGCGCTGCGCGCTCCGGTCGCCGACGGCGTCTTCCCCGGTCAGGGCACCACACTGCTGTACCGCAGCAACGACGCCAAGGGTGCGCCCAATGCGGTGAGCGGCACCTACATCGAGCCGTCGACGCCGTGGAGCGGTCCCGGCGACCGGCCGCTCGTCGCGCTGGCCATCGGCACCCACGGTCAGGGCGACCAGTGCGCGCCGTCGCGCAATCTCGGGGCGCTCGTCAACTACAACCCACCCCTCGACTTCTTCACCGAGTACGAGGTGCTGTCGATCAACGCGCTGCTGCTGCGCGGCATCGCCGTGGTCGTCACCGACTACGACGGTCTCGGTACACCGGGGCACCACACCTACGTGAACCGCGCCGCCGAAGCCCATGCGGTGCTCGACTCGGTGCGTGCGGCGCTGAAGCTCGAGAACGCGTCGGTGACCGAGAACAGCCCGGTCGGCCTGTTCGGTTACTCGCAGGGCGGCGGCGCGTCGGGCGCTGCGGCCGAGCTCGCTCCCGAGTACGCCCCCGAACTGAACCTCGTCGGCGCCTACGTGGGCGCTCCGCCCGCCGACCTGGTGGCCACGCTGAAGCAGATCGACGGCACGCTGCTCACCGGTGCCATCGGGTACACGATCAACGGCCTGGGCGACGCCTACCCGGAGATCCGCGACGAGATCGACGCCGAGGTCAGCGATCGAGGTCGCGAGATGCTCGCCGCGGTGGCGGACCAGTGCGTCCCGGAGACGATCGCGAACTTCGCGTTCCAGCGCACCGGCGACTACACCCGCACGGGTGAGCCCCTCGACGTCGTGCTCGACCGCCTTCCCCAGGTCCAGAAGATCCTCGCGGAGCAGCGCATCGGCAACCGCACCCCGGCCGTGCCCGTCCTGCTCCAGCACGGCACGCAGGACGACACCGTCCCCTACGGTCAGGGCCGTCAACTGGCGTTGGACTGGTGCGACAAGGGAGCGACGGTGCAGTTCCTGCCCAACACGACGCCGCCGATCCTGCCCGGCTTCATCGTCAACCACGCGGTGCCGATGATCGGCGGACTGCCCGAATCCGTCGCGTACATCGAGGCGCGACTGCGCGGTGAGCCCGCACCGTCGAACTGCGGAGCCTTCTGACGCTCCTTCGAATCCGCAATCGATCCGGCCCGCACTCCCTTCCGGGGGTGCGGGCCGGATCCGTGTGCGGGGACTACACCGAGTGGCGGGTGTCGATGATCCGGCGCGCGACGTTCGTCTCGGTCGAGGGGCCCGATTCCCAGTGGGAGATCCACGGACCGGTGCCCTCGCTCGGATCGAGCACGCCGCGCTCGAGCCACTCGTATCTGCCCTCGAGAACGCCGGCCGCAGTGTGCCGGTCCTCGGCGTCGGTGTTCGTCCACAACGCATCGAACAGTCTCTCCACACGCAATCGCGACTGCTTGCAGAAGGTATCGGCCAGTTCGAAGGCCGCGTCGGCTCCCGGATGCCCGTCCACGCGTTGCCGTTCGGCGCGCACGCACACGGCGGTCGCGGCGAACAGTTCGCCTCCGATGTCGACGATCCGGCCGAGGAAGTTCTCCCGCTTCTCGAGTCCGGCCTGCCAGCGGGCCATCCCGTAGAAGGTCGAGCGGGCGAGCTTGCGCGAGCTGCGTTCGATGTACCTCAGATGCGGTGCCAGGGAACCGAATTCGTTGTAAGTCCGCGGTAGTTGCCCCTTGCCGGCGACGAGCTTCGGGAGCCACCGGGCGTAGAACCCGCTCGCCCGCACCGCGGCCTGCGCCTTCTCCTTACCGGTCGAATCGGGGTCGGCGAGTTCGCCGGCTGCGCGCAGGTGGGCGTCGACCGCCTCGCGGGCGACGAGCAGACGCATGATCTCGCTCGACCCCTCGAAGATCCGGTTGATCCGCAGGTCGCGGACGAGTTGCTCTGCGGGAACAGCCCGTTCGCCGCGCGCCGCGAGCGACTCGGCGGTCTCGTAGCCGCGCCCGCCGCGGATCTGCACCAGCTCGTCGGCGATGAGGCATCCCATCTCGCTCGCCCACAACTTCGCCAGTGCCGCCTCGATGCGGATGTCGTTGCGCTGCTCGTCGTTCATCTGGCCCGACAGCTCCACGACGGACTCGAGTGCGTAGGTGGTCGCGGCGATGAACGAGATCTTCGCGGCGACGGCCTCGTGCTCACCGACCGGCTTGCCCCACTGCACCCGCTCCGACGACCATTCGCGAGCGATCTTCAACGCCCACTTCCCGGCACCCGAACACATCGCGGGGATGGCGAGGCGACCGGCGTTGAGCGTCGTCAACGCGATCTTCAGCCCGTCGCCCTCACGCCCGATCAGGTTCTCCTTCGGAACCCGCACCTTGTGCAGCCGGGTCACGCCGTTCTCGATGCCGCGCAGACCCATGAAGGAGTTCCGGCGTTCGACGGTGATGCCGGGCGAATCCGCTTCCACGACGAAGGCGGAGATCCCGCCGCGATGGCCCTCGCTCTTCGGTACGCGGGCCATGACGACGAGCAGTTCGGCCACCACCCCGTTGGTCGTCCACAGCTTGACGCCCTCGAGTTCGTAGGCACTGCTGTCCTCGACGGGGGTGGCGGTGGACGCGAGTCGCGCGGGGTCGGACCCGACGTCGGGTTCGGTGAGCAGGAAGGCCGAGATGGCGCCGCGCGCGCATCGCGGCAGGAAACGCTGCTTCTGCTCGGGGGTGCCGGCGAGCTTCAACGGTTCCGGCACACCGATCGACTGATGGGCCGACAACAGCGCCCCGATGCTGGGGTGCACGCAGGCGACGACCGTCAGGGCCCGGTTGTAGGCGACCTGCGACAGCCCGAGACCGCCGTACTCCTGCGGGATCTTCATGCCGAAACAGCCGAGCTCGGCCAGTTCACGGACGTATTCGTCGGGTATCCGCGCGTCGCGTTCGATGCGGCCGCCGTCCATCGAACTGCATGCCGCGCGCAAGCGCGCGAGGAACTCCTCGGTGCGGGAATCCTCGTCGGGAGTCGGTCGCGGGAAGGGGTGAACGAGGTCGAGGGTGAGCCGTCCGAGGAACAGTTCCTTCGCGAAGGACGGCTTGTTCCACTCGGATTCGCGGGCCTGCTCCGCTACTTCGCGAGCCTGCCGCTCGGTTACTTCGTGAGCCTGCCGCTCGGTGACCTGTGGGGTTCGATCATCGGCGCTGTCTGCCATGACTGCCTCCGGGTCGCGTGCCTACTGGTGAGTATGCACCCGGATGTGTCGCTTATCACAGCTTCGGACATGTCGATCATGAAGCGGTCGAGATGTGAAGGAGATCACTGACGCGGAGGTTGTCGGGGACGTGCCGGTACTCCCGGATACGCCTACGCTCGAATCGTCACCGACGACGCGCCCCGCCCGTCACTCGCCGATCCCCACCGCGGATCGGAACGGAGGTGGCCATGGAATTCCTGGCCTTCGTCCCCGTCCTGCTCACCTTCCTCGGCGCGCTCTACTTCGCGGCGTGCCTCATCGTCGACCATGAGATCCGATCCGCGGAACGAGAATTCGGCACCGCGACCGGCGATCAGGCCTCCGAGGTGTCGGTGGACTCGGGGGAGACCGGCGTCGACGCGGCCTCTCCGGTCGTCGTCGCGGCGGATTCCGCCGGCCGCACGCGCGGCGGTTCCGGAGCGATCGGCGGGTGAGCCGGACGGCGTCGCCGGTAGAACACGACCCCGCCTGCGGCCACGACGGCAACCGCGCCGGCGACGACGAGACCGACCCGCCTGCCCGTGCGCTCCGGACGCGAGGACGACTTCGCGGCACACCGCTCGGCCGCGGCACGCCGGGCCACCGAGAACAGTCCGCCCGCGACGTCCAGACCCTTGCGTGCTGCGAACAGTCCGGCCGCACTCGAGCCCTGCGCGAGCGCTACCGCGCCCTCGCCGGCCACGCGGAGAGCACCCGCGAGATTGCCGGATTCGTCGTGGCGTCGCACGAATGCCGGAAGCCACACGGCGTCGGTCTCGGCATGAATCAGCTTGCTCATGCGTCCACTCTTCCATACCGCCCGGACCTGCAGTCGTGACCGGAGAGCGTGTCCCGCGCCGCCTGTCCTGCCCGGGCAGCGGGCAATGGCACCATGGTGGGGTGACTTCACCGCATCAGACAGCAACGGCCACGCTCCACACGAACCGCGGCGACATCGCGATTGCTCTTTTCGGCAACCACGCGCCGAAGACGGTCGAGAACTTCGTCGGCCTGGCTCAGGGCACCAAGGAGTACAAGACCCAGAACGCCAAGGGCGAGACCAGCGGTCCGTTCTACGACGGCGCGGTCTTCCACCGCGTCATCGACGGCTTCATGATCCAGGGTGGCGACCCCACCGGCACCGGCCGTGGCGGTCCGGGCTACCAGTTCGGCGACGAGTTCCACCCCGAGCTGCAGTTCGACCGCGGCTACCTGCTCGCGATGGCGAACGCCGGCCCGGGCACCAACGGCTCGCAGTTCTTCATCACCGTCGGCCCGACCCCGCACCTCAACCGTCGCCACACCATCTTCGGTGAGGTCGTCGACGCCGAGTCGAAGAAGGTCGTCGACGCGATCGCGACCACCGCCACCGACCGCGCCGATCGTCCGGTCGACGACGTCGTGATCAACAGCATCACCATCTCCTGAGAGAGTTCCCATGACGAACCCCGGCTGGGGCTCCGCGGCCGAGGGTGGTGGCCCGCAGCCCCAGCCGCGGTGCGTTCGCCATCCCGACCGTCCGACCCTTCTTGCCTGCTCCCGCTGCGGCCGGCCCGCGTGCCCCGAGTGTCTGCGTCCCGCCTCGGTCGGTCAGCACTGCGTCGACTGCGTCGCCGCGGCCGAACGGTCGACACCGCAGGCCCGCACCATCGCCGGCGCACCCGTCCGCTCCGATCGGCCCTCGCCGATCGTGACGTACGTGCTCATCGCGCTGAACGTGCTCGTCTTCGGCATCACCGCCGCGCAGTCGGGCAGCGTGATGACCAACGAGCAGGGCTCGGCACTGTTCCTCGACTGGGCGCTGTGGCCGCCCATCATCGCCGCGCACGGCGAGTACATCCGGATCCTCGGCAGCGGCTTCCTGCACTTCGGCCTGCTCCACCTGGCCGTCAACATGTTCGCGCTGTGGGTGATCGGCCGCGACACCGAACTCGTGCTCGGACGCGCCCGGTACCTCTCGGTCTACCTCGTGTCGATCCTCGGTGGATCCGCCGCGGTGATGTTCATGGAGACCGGTGCGGTCACCGCCGGAGCGTCGGGAGCGGTCTTCGGTCTGCTCGGCGCGCAGGCCGTCATCCTGCTGCGCCTGCGTCGCAGCCCGGCACCCGTGCTGACCATCGTCGGCCTCAATGTGATCATCAGCATCACCATCCCGGGCATCTCCCTGTGGGGTCACCTGGGCGGTCTCGTCGCCGGTGCCGCCGCGACCGCGGCCCTGCTCTACGCCCCGCAGTATCTCGGTGCCGGCACCGACCGGGACCGCATCGTGCGCACCGGGTGGATCGCGCTGGTCGCGGTCGTCGTGGTGACGCTGGTCGCGATCGTGCTCGCCGTCGTGCGGCTACGCGATCAACTGGGCGTCTGATCGGGCGCGAGATCGCGCACCGCCAGCGCGGCGTGCACGTTCCGCGGGTCGGTGCCCAGATCCCACCGGCCGAAGATCATCAGGTTCTCCGTGCCGGTCGCGGGGTCGATCGTGTCGATCTCGAGCATCGGCACGCGCCGCCCGAAGCGCGGGTACTCGACGATCCGCACGCGGTGCAGAGCCGCGCGCGGGAACTCGCGACGACCCGTCAACCGCATCGTCGCGATCCCCGTTCCCCCCGGGAGCACTTCGAGACGCGGACGCTGTCGCAGCGCGAGCGCGACCATCACGAGGACGAGCACCGCCGCGAAACCCACCAGTACGCGACCGGCCGCGTCGGGAACCGCGACGGCGGCCGTCACGGCAAGGGCGATACCGGCGGCCGCCAACGCCGCTATCGCGGCGGGCGGCGTCGCCCACCGCGGCGGTGTCTCGTCGGGCATCTGCGTCCTCTTCCGATCCGTTCCCCGGAGACCTCTCACCGGGTTGTGCACAGTGTTATCCCCAGGTGGGGATGAATAACATCGGTGTAACCCGAGCGAGGCGGGGGTCAGCGCCAGTTCATCGTCATGATCAGACCGACCACCATGAACCCGAAACCGATCAGGAAGTTCCAGGCACCGAGATCGTTCATCCACGTGATCTGCTCGGCCGCGAGGTAGTAGACGATCAGCCACAGCAGCCCGATGACCATCAGGGCGAGCATCACCGTCACGTACAACGTGCTCGACGGCGTGCCCTTGACCTTCACCGGTGTGCGGCTCACCGTCCGGGTCGCGGAGACGTCCTTCTTGCGAACCTTCGACTTGGGCATGGTGTCCTCGTTCTCACGACTCCACCCGTCGTACACGGATGGAGTGGTCGGTCAACTACCTGTTGAGATCACGCTAACGTAAGGCCAGGATCGGAGGTACGACGTGTCGGAACGACGGCTGCGCGCGCCCGTGTGGGGTGTCGCGACCCTCGTCGTGTGCCTCGTGGCCGGTCTGCTCGTGGGCACCACCCGCGGAGTGTCCGAGGGCGACGAACTGCGCGCCGGCGACTCCCCGCGACTGTCCGATCTGGTACGTGCCGCGCAGGAGAAGGCCGACGAACTGGCGGCCACCCGAGACGATCTCACCGCGCGCATCGACGAACTACAGGACCGTGCCGCGGTGAACGACGAGGACGTCGCCGCAGTGCTCGACGACCTGTCCGCGATCGAGGACCCGGCCGGCCTCGTGGCCCGCCGCGGTCCGGGCGTGACCGTCACCCTCACCGACGCACCCCGCGACGCCAACGGGCGCTATCCGTCCGGTGCCTCACCCGACGATCTCGTCGTGCACCAGCAGGACGTGCAGAGCGTGCTCAACGCGGTGTGGGCCGGTGGTGCCGAGGCCGTGGCCATGCAGGACCAGCGGATCGTCGCGACATCGGCGCCACGCTGCATCGGTAACACGCTGCTGCTGCACGGGCGCACCTACTCGCCGCCCTACGTCGTCACCGCGCTCGGCGACCCGGCACGGCTGCAGGCCGCGCTCGACGCCGAGCCCGGTATCCGCATCTACAAGCAGTACGCGGCCCGCTATCAACTCGGATACACGCAGCAGGCGTCGGAGGATCTGTCGGTCCCCGCCTACACCGGGAGTTCGTCCGCGCGCTGAGACGTGCCCGATTCGGACACCGGGCGGGTCGCCCTCTACCGAGCACCGGGCGGGTCGCCCTCTACCGAGCACCGGGCGGGTCGCCCTGTAGCGACCACTGAGTACCCTCGTCTCATGCGCATTCTCGTCGTCGACAACTACGACAGCTTCGTCTTCAACCTGGTCCAGTATCTGGGGCAGCTCGGAACGACGGCCGACGTGTGGCGCAACGACGACGAGCGGCTCACCGCGCCGGGTGCTCTCGCGCGGGTCGCGAAGGACTACGACGGCATCCTCCTCAGCCCCGGCCCGGGTACACCCGAACGCGCCGGGGCGAGCATCGACCTGGTGAAGGCATGTGCCGACAGCAGCACTCCGCTGCTCGGTGTGTGCCTCGGCCACCAGTCCATCGGTGTCGCGTTCGGCGCGACCGTCGACCGCGCCCCCGAGCTGCTGCACGGCAAGACCAGCCTGGTCCGCCACAACGGTGCCGGTGTGCTCGCGGGCCTGCCCGATCCGTTCACCGCGACCCGCTACCACTCGCTGACCGTGCTGCCCGAGACCATGCCCGCCGAGCTCGAGCCCACCGGCCACACGGAGACCGGCATCGTCATGGCCCTGCGTCACGCCGAGCTGCCGATCCACGGTGTGCAGTTCCATCCCGAGTCGGTGCTCACCCAGGGAGGTCACCGGATGCTCGCGAACTGGCTCGCGGCCTGCGGCGAGGCTCCGGACGAGACGCTCGTCGCGCGCCTCGAGGCGCAGATGGCACGCGCGCTCGACGGCGGAGCGGCCTGACACACCCCATTTCCGACGAGAAAGGCGCCGGTCCTTCGAGGACCGGCGCCTTTCGTCGTTGATCAGCTCGCTCAGCGGATGCCGAGCACACCGACGCCCACGGTGATGGGCTGGTTCTTCGAGATCTCCGAACCCGGCGGCTGGGCCTGCGTGATCACGGTGCCGACGAGATCGACATCGAGTGTCGCCTCACGCGTCTGCTGGAGCTGGGAGGCGTTGCCCGTCCAGCCGGCGCCGCGCAGGGCAGCGAGTGCGTCCGAGACCGACCGGTTGGTGATGACGGGCATCTCGATACGGTCGCCGTTGGACACCCGCACCGTCACCGTCGACCCCTGTTCGGTGGAGGCGCCACCGGCCGGGCTCGTCGACACGACGGTGCCCTCGGTCTCGCTGGAGTCGATGTTCTCGACGACGACCTCGAAACCGGCGCCCTCGATGTTGTCGCTGGCCACCTCGACGGTCTGGCCCACGACGTTGGGGACGCGCACCAGTTCGGGGCCGGATCCCAGCGTGATGGTGATGGGGCTGTCGCGGTCGACGCTGGCTCCCGCACCCGGGTTCTGGTCGACGACGAGGTCCTCGTCGTCGGCATCCGACGGAGCGCGTCCGACGTTCGGGTCGAGCCGGAGACCGACGGCGGACAGCTCCTGGGCTGCGCGTTCCTGGGTCATGCCGTCGAGCCGCGGGATCTGCACCTGTTCCGGTCCTGTCGACACCTCGAGGGTGACCGTCGAACCCTCCTCGGCCTGGCTCCCGGGCACGGGACGGGTGTTGATGACGTTGCCGTTCGCGACGACCGGATCGCTCTTCTGCTGGATCGAGACCCGGAAGCCGGCGTTCTGCAGCTGGCTCTCGGCGAGCTCGGCGGAGATGTTGCGGACGTCGGGCACCGCGACCTGGGCGGCCGTCGAACCGGGGCCGAGCGACCACAGGAAGACGCCGACGATACCGACCACGGCGACCGCGGCGATGCCGAGCAGCACCTTCTTGAGAACCGAGCCGCTGCCGGAATCCTCGGCGGGTGCCCCGGCAGCGCCGGCGGCCGCGACACGGCTGTGCCGGCCCGTGTTGTTGTCGACGGAGTCGATCAGCGTCGTGCGGTCCTCGTCGGTCATCACCATCGGCGCACTCGGACGCTGCCCGCTCAGCACGCGGATCAGGTCGCTGCGCATCTCCGCGGCCGACTGGTAGCGGTTCGCGGGGTTCTTCGCCATCGCCTTGAGGATCACCGAGTCGAGCTCGGGCGGCACGGACGAATTCACCGACGACGGCAGCGGCGGATCCTCCCGCACGTGCTGGTAGGCCACCGCGACGGGCGAGTCGCCCTTGAAGGGGGGCTCGCCGGTGAGGATCTCGAACAGGACGCAGCCCACCGAGTACACGTCGGACCGGGCGTCGACCTGTTCACCGCGCGCCTGCTCCGGGGAGAGGTACTGCGCGGTGCCGATCACCGCGGCGGTCTGCGTCATCGGGCTCGCGGCGTCGGAGATGGCCCGGGCGATGCCGAAGTCCATGACCTTCACCGCGCCGGCCTTGTTGATCATGACGTTGGCCGGCTTCACGTCGCGGTGCACGATCATGTTGCGGTGGCTGAAGTCCAGGGCCGCGCACACATCGGCGATGATCTCCATCGCCCGCTTGGGGGTCATCGGCCCGTCGGCGCGCACGATGTCGCGCAGCGTGTCGCCCTCGACGTACTCCATGACGATGTACGGGAGCGGCCCGGCCTCGGTCTCGGCCTCACCGGTGTCGTAGACGGCGACGATCGCCGGATGATTCAGCGCAGCGGCGTTCTGCGCCTCGCGCCGGAAGCGCAGGTAGAACGTGGGGTCGCGTGCGAGATCGGCACGCAACACCTTGATGGCCACATCCCGGCCGAGCCGCAGATCCCGCGCGAGGTGCACCTCGGACATACCGCCGAAGCCGAGGATCTCACCCAGCTCGTAGCGGGAGGAGAGCTTGCGGGGTGTGGTCATGACGTTCCTTGATTGTTCGTACCGTTGCTGGTTTCGGATGAATTGTCGTCCCCTCCACCGGCGGCCTCGGGGTCGGTCTCGTCGTCGCCGTCACCCTCCGCGCCGCCCGTGCCGCCGTCGCCGCCACCCGTGTCCTCCGCTGTGGTGGTCGTCGCCGTCGTCGTGGTCGGGACCGTCGTGGTGGTGGGCGGTTGCGTCGTGGTCGGCTCGGTCGTCGGCTCCACCGTGGTCGTCGGCGGCTGCGTCGTCGTCGTGGTCGGAGGGGGTGTGAAGGTCTCCGTCTCGACGGGCGGCGGCAGCGGCACGAACGTCGTCGTGGTGGTCAGCGGCGGACGGGTCGTCGTGGTGGTCGCGCGGGTCGTGGTGAGCTGCGTCGTCGGCGACGGAGCGCGCGGGGTCTCCTCGTCGTCGCCGCCCAACAGCACGATTCCCAGAGTGACCAGGGCGAGCACGACTGCCGCACCTGCGGCCCAGGCCAGCGCTGTGGGACTCGGCGACCGTCGTCCGTCGTCGTCGGCGGGCACTCCCGCAGTCGGTGGACCTGCCACCGGCGGACGGCCGGCGGTCGGCGGCTGGGCCGAGCGGGGAACCGACGAATAGGCCGTCTGGTCGTACTGCGTCGGGTGCAGGGCACGGGTCGAGGACGTGTGGGCCGTCGTCCCGGGCACGCCGGGCGGAAGCACCCGGTTGGCGCTGGTCACCGGCGGCACGTTGCCGGGCGGGGGCACGGGCCGTCCGGACCGCACCGCAGCGACGGCGTTGGCGAACTCGCCGCCGTTCGAATAGCGGTAGGCGGGGTCCTTCGACATCGCGATCTCGATGAGTTCGCGCACCTCGGGCGGAAGATCCGTCGGCAGCGGCGCCGGGGTCTCCTGGACGTGCTTCATCGCGACCGTCACGACGCTGTCGCCGAGGAACGGACGTCGGCCCGACAGCACCTCGTAGCCGACGACGGCCAGCGAGTACACATCGCTCGCGGACGTCGCCTCCTGGCCCAGTGCCTGCTCGGGAGCGATGTACTGCGCGGTGCCCATCACCATGCCGGTGCGGGTGACCGGGGAGGCGTCGACCGCCTTCGCGATACCGAAGTCGGTGATCTTCACCTGGCCCGTCGGGGTGATGAGGATGTTGCCCGGCTTGACGTCGCGGTGCACCACGCCGGCGTTGTGGGCGGCCTGCAAGGCGCGTCCGGTCTGCTCGAGCATGTCGAGCGCATGCGGCAGCGACAGGCGTCCGAGCCGCGACAGGACGGCGTTGAGCGGTTCGCCGTGGACGAGTTCCATCACGAGATAGGCGATGGACTGGCCTTCGGCGTCGGTGGTCTCGCCGTAGTCGAACACCCCGGCGATGCCGGGATGGTTGAGCTGGGCGGTGGTGCGGGCCTCGAAGCGAAACCGGGCGAGGAAGTCCTCGTCGCCGGACAACTCGGCCTTGAGGACCTTCACCGCGACCCGCCGGTCGAGCCGGGTGTCGAGTCCTTCCCACACCTGACCCATTCCGCCGGTCGCGATGAGTCGCTGGAGACGGTAACGGTCGGCGATCATGGCGCCGCTGCTCAGAGCCATGTCAGCCTCCCTGTAATCCGGCCGAGATGACGGCCCGTCCGATCGGGGCGGCCACCGAGCCGCCGGTCGCGGCGAGAGCTCGGTCGCCGCCGTCCTCCACGATCACCGCGACGGCGATGCGGGGTTGTTGTGCAGGTGCGAATGCGATGTACCAGGTGTGCGGCGGGGTGTTCCGCGGATCGTTGCCGTGTTCCGCGGTGCCCGTCTTCGACGCGATCTGCACGCCCTGGATGGCACCGCCACCGCCGGCATTGTTCTCGGCACCGATCATCAGGTCGGTGAGGGTCGCCGAGACCTCCGGCGAGATCGCCTGGCCCAGCGATTCGGGCTTGGTCTCCTCGAGCACCGTCAGGTCGGGTCCCTGCCGACGGTCGACGAGATACGGCTTCATGCGCACCCCGCCGTTTGCGATGGTCGCGGCGATCGACGCGTTCTGCAACGGAGTGAGGGCCACATCACGCTGGCCGATGCTCGACTGGCCGAGTGCCGCGCCGTCCGGGATGGGCCCGACGGTGCTCGCCGCGACGGGCAGCGGCACGTCGAGGGTCTCGCCGATGCCGAGCTTCTCGGCCTGCGAGACCAGGGCCTCGCGTCCGTCGTCGATGCCCATCTCGACGAAGGCCGTGTTGCACGACCGCGCGAAGGCCTCCCGCAGCGTCACCGTCGGTGCGTCGCCGCACGCCGCTCCGCCGTAGTTCTCGAGGGTCGTCGCGGTGTCGGGCAGGGTGATCTGCGGTGCCGCGGTGAACTGCGTGTCGGGGGTGACGCCGTTCTCGAGCGCCGCCGCCGTCACGACGACCTTGAAGGTCGAGCCCGGAGGGTAGGTCTGGGAGATCGCACGGTTGAGCATCGGCTTCTCGGGATCGGCGTTGAGCTCGTCCCAGGCCTGTGAGGTCGCGGCACCGTCGTGTCCCGACAACCGGTTGGGGTCGTAGCTCGGAGTGCTCACCATCCCGAGGATCCTGCCGGTGCTCGGTTCGATCGCGACCACCGAGCCCGTGTAACCCTTCGAGGTCAGCTCGTCGTAGGCCACCTGCTGAACGACCGGATCGATCGTGGACACGACGTTTCCGCCGCGCGGGTTGCGGCCCGACACCAGGTCGAACAGGCGACGTCCGAACAGCAGGTTGTCGGAACCGTTGAGCAGCGAATCCTCGGACCGCTCGAGTCCGGTGCTGCCGTACTGCATCGAGTAGAAACCGGTCACCGGCGCGTAGGCCAGCGGGCTCATCGGCTGGGTCGGCGGCGCCGGGTATTCGCGCAGGTACTTGTAGCGGCTGTCGGTGGGCACCGACACCGCGAGAGCCTGACCGGCCGCGACGATCTGTCCGCGCTGACGGGAGTACTCGTCGATCAGCACACGCGAGTTGCGCGGATCGGTGCGGAGATCGTCGGCCTTGATGACCTGCACGTAGGTGGCGTTTGCGAGCAGCGCGACGACCATGAACATCACGGCCATCGCGACCTTGCGGAGCGGACCGTTCATTCGCGCCCCATCATTTCCGTCTTGGCCTCGGCGATCGGCGTGGGCGCCTTCTTACGGGGGATCGCGGGTTGGCGGGCAGCGTGCGAGATCTTCATCAACAGAGCCAGGAGCAGATAGTTTGCGAGCAGCGACGAACCACCGTAGGACACGAACGGTGTGGTCAGGCCGGTCAGGGGGATCAACTTCGTGACACCGCCGACCACCACGAACAGCTGGACGGCGAGGGTGAACGACAGGCCGGCGGCGAGCAGCTTGCCGAAGCTGTCGCGCACCGCCAGCGCCGTGCGCATGCCGCGGACGACGAGGATCAGGAACAACAGCAGGATGGCGGCCAGACCGATCAGGCCGAGTTCCTCACCGATCGCGGCGACGATGAAGTCGGTCTTCGCGAACGGCACCTGCCCCGGCCGTCCGCTGCCCAGGCCGGTGCCGGCGACTCCGCCGGTCGCGAGACCGAACAGCGACTGGGAGATCTGGTAGCCGGTGTTGTTGTAGTCGGCGAGTGGATCGAGCCAGGTCTCCACACGCACCCGCACGTGACCGAACATCTGGTACGCCGCGTAGAAACCGACGGCGAGCAGCGAGAATCCGATGATCAGCCAGCCGACGCGTTCGGTCGCGATGTAGAGCATCACCAGCACGGTGGTGAACAGCAGCAGCGACGTGCCGAGGTCCTTCTCGAAGACCATCACACCGATCGAGATGATCCAGGCCGCCAGGATCGGGCCGAGATCGCGGGCACGGGGGAAATCCATCCCCAGGAAGTGCTTGCCCGCGGTGGTGAACAGATCGCGTTTCGCCACGAGGACCGATGCGAAGAAGATGATCAGCAGGATCTTCGCGAACTCACCGGGCTGGATGCTGAAACCGGGCAGCCGGATCCAGATCTTGGCGCCGTTGACCTCGGAGAACCTGCTCGGCAGCAGGGCCGGGATCGCGAGTGCGATGAGGCCGATGAGACCGAGCGTGTAGCTGAACCGCGCGAGCAGGCGGTAGTCGTGCAGGAACACGAGCACGACGATGAACAGCGCAATGCCGAGCGCCGTCCACAGCACCTGCTGCGTCGCATCGGGCGACGGCGGCGGCAGGCCCATGTAGCGGGCGTTCTCCTGATCGGACAGGTCGAGCCGGTGGATGAGCACGAGTCCGAGACCGTTGAGCAGCGCGACGATCGGCAACAGCAGGGGATCGGCGTACTTCGCGAAGCGCCGGACCGCGAGATGCGCGGCGAGGAACAGCGCCGCGAAGGTCGCCCCGTACTTGAGCAGGTCGAGGGTCAGCGCCTGCTCCATCGAGACCTCGACGAGCATGAGCGACACGGTCGTGACACCGATGGCCGCGATGATCAGAGCCAATTCGGTGTTGCGCCGGGTCGACTGGACGGGAGCCGGGGCGAAACCTCCCGGAGGGCTCGGGAAGGCCCCCACACCATGGGACACCGACATCAGGCGCCCACCCTGCAGTTCTGACCGGGGATCTGGGGCGCGGGCTCGGGAGCCGGCTCCATGTTCGGAGCGGGTTCGCCGGGAGTCGGCTCGCCGGGAGTCGGCTCGCCGGGCTGTGGCTCACCGGGCTGGGGTTCACCGGGGAGCGGTTCGCCGGGCTGGGAGGCCGGTGCCGGTTCGCCCGGCTGCGGCTCACCGGGCGCCGGGGGCTGCACCGCGGGTGTCTCGGTGGGCTGGGTGCCGTTCGGTCCGGGAGCCGGCGTCGGCTCTCCCGGACCGGGGGCCGGTGTGCCGGGCGTGGGCTCGGGTTCCTCCGGGGTGCACACCGGCAGCAGGTCCAGTTCGGCGAGCCGCTGCATCTGTTCGCGGGTGTCGTCGAGCGACCCCGACGGAAGACCGGCACGAACCTGTTCGCGGGCGGCGGGCCACAGATCGTCGACGAGCATCACCCGGCACGACGCGCTGGCGGGGTCGACGAGCGTGAGGTCGCCCTCGTCGGTGATGCACCCGACGCGCGCGGGCTCCTGCAGGGAATAGCCGAAGACGTCGCCGGGGATGCCGCGCAGCACGGTCACACGACCGTCGTCGGCGCCGACGTAGTAGTTGTTGCGGATCAACTGACGGCCGACGAACAGACCGCCGACCAGCACTGCGATCACCACTATGGCGGCGACGGGCCACCACAGGCGGCTGCGCTTCTTCTTCGGCTCGGGCTCCGGAGCCTTGTTGATGACCCGCTTGGGGGTGGCGCGCGGCGGTCGCATCGCAGCGGCGCGACCCGCTGCGGTATTCGGCGGGGGAGTGTCCTCGTCGTCGTCCGCCGATGCCGCACCGGCAACGATGGGATGCGACTGGCCGTAGTCGAGATCGATCACGTCGGCGACGACGACAGTGACGTTGTCGGGACCGCCGCTGCGCAGTGCCAGCTCGATGAGCCGGTCGGCGCACTCGTCGTGCGTGCCCTGCCGCATGGTGTCGGCGATCGTCTCGTCGCTGACGACGTCGGACAGGCCGTCGGAGCACACGAGATAACGGTCGCCGGCGCGGGCCTCGCGCACGGTGAGCGTCGGTTCGACCTCGCTGCCCGTCAGCGCGCGCATGATCAACGACCGCTGCGGGTGCGTGTGCGCCTGCTCGGGGGTGATGCGGCCCTCGTCGACGAGCGACTGCACAAAGGTGTCGTCGCGGGTGATCTGGGTGAGCTGACCGTCGCGCAGAAGGTAGGCGCGGGAGTCGCCGATGTGCGCGAGGCCGAGCTTGCTACCGGCGAACAGGATGGCCGTGAGCGTCGTGCCCATACCGTCGAGTTCGGGCTCCTCCTCCACCTGGTCGGCGATCGAGGCGTTGCCTTCGCGGACGGCCGCGGCGAGCTTGCCGAGAAGGTCGCCGCCCGGCTCGTCGTCGTCGAGGTGGGCGAGCGCCGCGATCATCAGTTGCGAGGCGACCTCGCCGGCTGCGTGGCCGCCCATGCCGTCGGCGAGGGCGAGCAGGCGGGCACCGGCGTAGACGGAGTCCTCGTTGTTGGAGCGCACGAGGCCGCGGTCGCTGCGGGCGGCATATCGGAGTACGAGGGTCACGGGCGGAGCTCGATCACGGTCTTGCCCACCCGGACCGGGGTTCCGAGCGGGACACGGACAGCGGTGGTGACCTTCGCGCGGTCGAGATACGTGCCGTTCGTCGACCCCAGGTCTTCGACGTACCAGTCGGAACCTCGCGGCGACAGGCGTGCGTGGCGCGTGGACGCGTAGTCGTCGGTCAGCACGAGTGTGGAGTCGTCGGCACGGCCGATGAGAACCGGTTGGGTGCCGAGCGTGATCCTCGTGCCGGCCAGCGCGCCCTGCGTGACCACCAGATACTTGGCGGTCTTGTTACGGCTCAGCGTCGGCAGCACCGACTGCTTGGGGGAGTAACGCGGGAGCGGTCGCGCGGCACCGGCGTAGATGTCGGACCGGAGCGTGCGCAACACCGCCCATACGAACAACCACAGCAGGAGGAGGAATCCCGCTCGGGTCAGCTGCAGAATCAGCCCCTGCACGGTGCATCCTCCTTCGGGGTAGTCGACCGGTCGTGTTCCTGGTCGTGCGGTCACTCACAATACGGACACCGGACGACTCCATGCAGCGTCCGACGCGCTGTCACACGCGTCGGACGGTATGAACGGGTCCGGTCGGTCCTTCGATACCGGCTGATCAGAGGATGCGCACGAGGATTTCGGAATGCCCGGCGCGAATCACGTCACCATCGGCGAGCTGCCAGTCCTGCACCGAGGCGCCGTTGACCGTCGTGCCGTTCGTCGACCCGAGATCGGAGAGCATCGCGACCTGGCCGTCCCAGCGGATGTCGATGTGGCGACGCGAGACGCCGGTGTCGGGCAGGCGGAACTGTGCGTCCTGGCCGCGGCCGATGATGTTGCTGCCCTCTCGGAGCTGGTAGTAGCGACCGCTGCCGTCCTCGAGCTGGAGCGTCGCGGTCAGCACCCGACCGGCAGTCGGAGACTGGTAGCCGCCCTGCTGGTAGCCCTGATCGTAACCGGGAGCCGCGGCGGCGTAACCCTGGTCGTAGCCGCCCTGCTGCGCGCCGTACTGCTGGTCGTAACCCGGCTGTGCGTAGCTCTGCTGACCGTAGGCCTGCTGATCGTAGCCGCCCTGCTGGTAACCCTGGTCCTGGTAACCCTGGTCGTAACCGGGCTGCGCGTAACCCTGCTGGCCGTACGCCTGCTGGTCGTAGCCACCCTGCTGCGGATAGTCGTGGCCGTAGTCCTGGCTGTACGCCTGCGGCTGGGCGCCCTGGGCACCGTAGGCCTGCTGGTCGTAACCGCTCTGGTCGTAGCCGCCCTGTTGGTAGTCCTGCTCGCTGTAGGCCTGGCCGTACGCCTGCTGGTCGTAACCACCCTGCTGGTCGTAGCCGCCCTGAGCCTGGTCGTAGCCGGCGTTGCCGTAGCCCTGGTTGTAGCGCTGCTCCTGGCCGACGTGCGCGTGACCGTTGCGTGCGTACTGCGGTTCCGCCTCGGCGGGGTCACGGCTGGGGTCGTAGCCGGGGTTCTGCGTCATTGGGCCAGCTCCTGGTTCAGAGGTCACGGGTGGGCGGTTCTGTGGGTTCCGCGGTGACGGAGCACGCGTCGCTGAGCGCCCCGCATCGGGATCTACCGAGCCGCGAGTCCGGAACTGCCCGGTGTGCAGTGCCGACGACGACTCGAAGACGACTTGGATCTCACCGTATGTCTGCCATCCCTGTTCTCGGATGAAGTCCTCAAGGTGACGGGAGAATGCCTTCACAGTCAAGTCCCGATCCGCTGCGAGGGCGTCGTGATCGGTTTCGCTGATCGTGATGACGTAGTGATTGGGGGCGAGCATGTGGCCCCGATCGAGCTGTTGGACGCCGTCCGTTGCCTCCTGCTGCAGCGCCGCCTCGACTTCCTGGGGCACGACGCCGCCCCCGAACACGCGGGCGAAAGCGTCGCCGATCGCGGCCTGGAGTTTGCGCTCGAAGCGCTGGGCAATACCCATGGCGACCCCCTTTCCGTACTCAGCGTGTCGCAATGCAGATCTCGTCACTGCATGGTATCCACTTTTCCCCGGATTCGACCCTGCGGTATTCGGCACGTCTCCGACGGATGTGCTCGGCACTCGAACCGGCGGCGCTGGCAGCCCGCTGACCAGGCGAATAGTTGTTTGACTCCGGTGTGTGTTACTGTTTTCGGCGTTGCTCGGGCGAGTGGCGGAATGGCAGACGCGCTGGCTTCAGGTGCCAGTGTCCTTCGGGACGTGGGGGTTCAAGTCCCCCTTCGCCCACAGTGTGCAGTTCCACGAACTGTGACGGACGAGGTCACGAACTCTTCGGAGATCGTGACCTCGTCCTTTTCGTCGTGGTCTTCCGGGCTGTCGGCCCTCCGGCCGGTCAGTCGCTCGGGTGCCGATCCGCGGTGAGGTCGACACGGATCTGTGGTACGGGCACGCTCGTGGGTACTCGGGTCCGTCGATTGCCGTGCGCGGCGGCGAGTTGTGGCCCGGTGAGATACAGGGCGAGGGACAGATCGGCGTCCTCCACCCACGCACCGCGCAGGTCCGCGCCGAGCAGATCGACGCCGGCGAGGTCGCATCCCCTGAGGTCGGCGCCGATCAGTACCGCGCCCCGCAGGTCGGCGCCGCACAATCGGTGGGCACGTAGATCGGTTCCGGCGAGATCGGCGCCCGGGACCAGGTCCGGATGTATCCGCTCGTCGTCGGCGAAGTACGAAGCCCGTACCTCCGCGCTGACCTCCATGAGGACCGGTCGAACGCGGGCGCGTATCTCGGCAATGTCGAGGGATTCGAGTTCGCCCACGCTCCGGCGGGTCAGGGATACAAGGGATGCGACGAGTTCCCGCGCGGTGTCCGCGGTTTCC
This sequence comes from Rhodococcus shunpengi, assembly GCF_048381395.1. Classification (NCBI taxonomy): domain Bacteria; kingdom Bacillati; phylum Actinomycetota; class Actinomycetes; order Mycobacteriales; family Nocardiaceae; genus Rhodococcus; species Rhodococcus shunpengi. Next base: position 270,935 of record NZ_JBLWIU010000012.1, on the reverse strand, counting down.
GGATCGTAGGTGCGTTCCTGGGCCTCGAGCAGATGCCACATCATCTCGTGCAGCTCTTTCACGACGGCGAATGCCGAGAACATCCGGTCGCAGGTCTCGGATCGATCCTGCCGGCTCACACCGGCGAACAACCGCTGGGAGACGGCCTGGCCGGCACCGAAACAGTCGAAGACCGTGCAGCCGCGGAAGCCGCGGGACGGCAGCGTCTCATGGATGGTGCACGAGAAGCGCGCGTCGAGATGTCGGCACGGTGACCCGGCGAGCTTGTCCTCGGCGAAGTCCGAAGACCTCGTGAATCCGAAAGCCGTGCAACACAGTGCGAAGCAACGGCTGCAATCGCCCCGAAGGTCGGATCGGTGAACGATCGGTGATGGGGACGAGTGACGTGATGGGGTGAGCATGTGAACTCCGAGAGTCGATTCCGATGCATGAAGGACTGCACGACGGGATCGGGGAACCCTGGCCCGGGTTCCCTCTCGGGGCACACGGAATCACCGCCGCCTGCAGACGCGGTTCGCGGACGGCGCGGAACATCTGTCTCACGGATACACGGTGCTGATCACTGGACACGAAAATACCAGCAGGCACGCGCGGTGTCAGCAGGCCGGACGGCTGTCCCGAGGCTCTCCGTGAGCCGAGCACGGTGCGATGAGTTCGCACGGCTCGCGAGGTCTTCCTCTTCGTACCGGTCGATCGGATGTGAGGAGAAGAGAGTGGGTCAGTTGCTGCGCGTACAGAACTTTTCGGTGTCGAGCGACGGCATCGGTGCGAGGGAGGACCAGAGCTTCGAGAGTCCCTTCGGCCTGGATCCGGGTCCGATGTTCGAGTGGGCCGGTGCCACGGCGAGTTGGCACCTGCGCACCGAACCCGGCGGGAGCCGCGGGCTCGACGACTACTTCATCCGGGACTTCTCCTGCACTATCGGTGCGGAGATCATGGGACGCAACAAGTTCGGTCCTCAGCGGGGTCCGTGGCAGGACCACGAATGGCAGGGCTGGTGGGGTGACGAACCGCCGTTCCATACCCCCGTGTTCGTTCTGACCCACCACGAACGTCCGTCCTTCGCACTCTCCGACACCACCTTCCATTTCGTGAACGGTGAACCGGCCGCGGTGCTCGAACAGGCTCGCGCCGCCGCGGAGGGCAAGGACGTCCGACTCGGAGGTGGCGTCTCCACCATCCGCGAGTTCCTCGACGCCGATCTGGTCGACACCATGCACGTCGTGGTGGCGCCGGTGCGGTACGGCACCGGTCTGAAGCTCTGGGACTCCCCGGACGAGCTACGGGACCGTTTCCACCTCGAGGTCGTGCCCAGCGCGAGCGGGGTGGTCCATCACCTGTTCTGGAGGAAGTGAACACCGGCGACCGGCGCATAATGGGGGATGGGGGTAGGAGGTCGTCATGCGTGCTCTGAGTGGCCTACTGGATGTCGTGCTCGGACTTCTCACCGCCCTGCTCGGCACCGTCCTGGGGATCGTCGCCGCGGTGGTGATGCTCCTGGGCGCGGTGTTGTGCGTGACGATCCTGCTGATTCCGCTGGGCATCCCCGTCATCCGGCTCTCCCGCCGTCTGTTCACCCTCGCAGGGAAGATGATGCACGTGCCCTGAGCTTCGCAGGGAGCTCGTGGTGCGGCGTGCGACCCGGGCGCCGTGGATGTCGCTCCCGCCCCGAAACGACGACTCATCCGCACGGAATGTCGTTACGACACCGTGGGCTCGTGACCATCGTCTGCGTCTGCGCGTCCGGACGCGGCGCCGGTTCTGCGGGCATAGCGTTCGCGCATCTCGGGTCCCGCCGCCGGGCCGGCGGTATAGATGTATCGCGGATCGTCGACGCGCTCGCCGGTGGCGGCATCGACGACCACCGGCTCGACTTCGCGGCCGGTGTGTGAGTCGACCAGGATCATGGACCGCTCCTGCGCGGCCAGTTGCGCATTCCGCCAGGCCGCCAGCGCGATCAGCACGGGCCGTAGCGATCGGCCGAGCGCGGTGAGTACGTATTCGTAACGAACGGGTCGTTCCTGGTACGGCTTCCGCTCCAGGATTCCCGCCTCGACAAGCGCTTTCAGTCTGCTCGTGAGCATGCTCGACGAGATCCCGGTGTTGTCCTGGAACTCGTCGAAACGCGAATAACCGTCGAAGCAGTCGTGGAGTATCAGCACCGTCCACCACTCACCGACCAGGCCCAATGTCGTCGACAGCGGACACTCGCGGTCCTCGAGACGAATTCTGCCGGCCATGCCACCTCCTCGACGTCGCTGCTATTCTAGCAGTCACTGTTACTTCTAAAATAGAAGTGACTCCGAGGACTATCGAGAGGAACTGCAATGACGAATTCCGTGGTCGACCGGTGTCCGGATGCCGTGCGCGCCTACCTGGCTCTTGCTTCAGGCGAGGATCGCACCGCGGCGACTCCGCTCTTTGCGGAGGATGCGCACGTGACGGACGACGGGACCGACCATCGTGGCAGGGCCGAGATCAGGGAGTGGCTCGACCGGGTCGCGGGTGAGTTCTCGTACACCACAACCCCGATCTCCGCCGACGGCGACGCCGCCTCGGATCGGGTGTCGGTGCGGTGCCGAATCGAAGGGAACTTCCCCGGGGGTGTCGTCGACCTGGATTACCGCTTCCGCCTCGATGCGGCCGGTCGCCTCGCGAGTCTGGTGATCGCCCCGGCCGTCGACCAGGGGTGATGTCTCTCGGTGGTCGCTCCTTGTCGTAGATACCCTAGGGGGGTATGGTATCCGTCAGGACGACCGCCGAGCGCACCGACAAGGACGACTCCGATGCCGAATACCCCGAGCGAGACCGTGCACACCGATGCCGTCGCACACGACGACGCGCATCAGCACAGCTACATCGCCAACAACACCAAGGCCGACTACCTCAAGCGACTGCGTCGCATCGAGGGGCAGGCTCGCGGCCTGCAGCGGATGGTCGAGGAAGAGAAGTACTGCATCGACATCCTCACGCAGATCGCGGCGATGAAGAAGGCTCTCGAGGCCGTCGCGCTCGGTCTGCTCGACGAGCACATGGCGCACTGCGTGGCCGGTGCCGTGCGCGCCGGCGGCGACGAGGCCGACCTCAAGTTGAAGGAAGCCAGCGACGCCATTGCGCGACTCGTCCGCTCCTGATCGTCCCGACCCGTTCACGACCCGTATCCGAGGAGTTCCCATGAGCCACACCAGCACCTACACCGTCACCGGCATGACCTGCCGGCACTGCGTCGCGTCGGTCACCGAAGAGGTCCAGGAGATCCCGGGCGTCGAGAACGTCGAGGTCGATCTGGACACCGGTGCCGTCACCGTCACGAGCGCCGAGTCCCTCGACGATGCCGCCGTCGCGGCCGCCGTCGAGGAGGCCGGTTACAACCTCGCATGAACACCCCGGCCAAGCTCACCGGCTTCGTCGCCGCCGTAGCCGCGGTCTTCGGTATCGCGCTGCTCGTCGGCGCCACCGTCGGCCCGGTGGAGGAGCAGACCGGGGATCCGACCGCGAGCGCCCACGACGCCGGTCACGGTGAGGACACCGCCACCGGCAGCGCCGCGGAAACACCTGCTGTGGAAGACATCCCGGGAGGTCTGATGATGTCTCAGAACGGTTATACTCTCGCGCTCGCCGAGAGGAATCTCGAGTCGGGTGAGGGCAGGAACCTGACATTCGCGATCAACGGTCCCGACGGCGTGCCGGTGACCGACTTCGACGTCACCCACGACAAAGAGCTGCACCTGATCGTCGTGCGCCGCGACTTCACCGATTTCCAGCACGTCCATCCCGTACTCGACGAGAACACCGGTATCTGGTCCGTCGACGTCGACCTCACGCCCGGCACGTGGCGGGTCTTCACCGACTTCACGCCCACCGGGGGAGAGGCGCTCACGCTGGGCACCGACCTCACGGTGGAAGGCGAATTCGTCCCTGCCCCACTGGAAGCCGACAACCGCACCGCTACCGTCGACGGCTACGAGGTCACCCTCGACGGCGACCTGTCGTCGGGTACCGACGCGATGCTCACCCTCACCGTGAGCAAGGACGGACAGCCGGTCACCGACCTGCAGCCCTATCTCGGTGCCTACGGACACCTGGTGGCACTGCGCGGCGGCGACCTCGCCTATCTCCACGTCCACCCGGACGGGACACCCGGCGACGGCACCACACGACCCGGCCCCGAGGTCGTCTTCCACACCTCCGTCCCGAGTACCGGCACCTATCACCTCTATCTCGACTTCCAGCACGACGGAGTGGTTCGCACCGCGGCCTTCGCTCTCACCGCCGGAGACACCGGCGAGGTGCAGACGGGGTCCGGCGCGCACGGTGACCACAACCATTCCGGCCGCTGACGGCACCTTTTCCGAGGAGACACACATGACCACGCAGAGTCAGCCGGTCGCCGCCGAATCGATCGAACTCGCCATCACCGGCATGACCTGCGCATCCTGCGCCAATCGCATCGAGCGCAAGCTCAACAAGCTCGACGGCGTCACCGCGACCGTCAACTACGCCACCGAGAAGGCGAAGGTCACCTACCCCGACGACGTGACACCCGAGGATCTCGTCACGGTCGTCGAACAGGCCGGCTATGGCGCCGCACTGCCGCCGCCGCCCGCGCAGACGGCCGACCGGTCCGATGACGTGCCCGAAACCGATTCGGTTGCGGCGCTTCGTCACAGGCTCGTCGTCTCGGCGATCCTGACGGTGCCGGTGATCGCGATGGCGATGATCCCGGCCCTGCAGTTCACCAACTGGCAGTGGCTCTCGCTCACCCTCGCCGCGCCGGTCGTGGTGTGGGGTGCGTGGCCGTTCCACCGGGCGGCGTGGATCAACCTGCGCCACGGCACGTCCACCATGGACACCCTTGTGTCGCTGGGAACCCTTGCTGCCCTGGGATGGTCGGTCTACGCCCTGTTCTGGGGAACGGCGGGTGAACCGGGGATGGTCCACCCGTTCGAGTTCACCATCGCGCGGGGCGACGGCAGCGGCAACATCTATCTCGAGGCCGCGGCCGGTGTCACGACGTTCATCCTCGCCGGACGCTACTTCGAGCAACGATCGAAGCGACGCGCAGGCGCCGCCCTGCGTGCCCTGCTCGAACTCGGTGCCAAGGACGTCGCGGTCCTCGGACCGGACGGGACCACCGAGACCCGGGTTCCGGTGGAGCAGTTGGCAGTCGGGGATCTGTTCGTCGTACGGCCGGGTGAGAAGATCGCCACCGACGGTGTGATCGAACGGGGCACGTCGGCGGTCGACGCGTCGATGCTGACCGGTGAATCCGTTCCCGTCGAGGTCGGTGTGGGCGACAGTGTCGTCGGCGGCACGGTCGACGTGGGTGGACGACTCGTGGTGCGCGCGACCCGCGTCGGCTCCGACACCCAGCTCGCGCAGATGGCGAAGCTGGTGGAGGACGCCCAGAACGGTAAGGCCCAGGTGCAGCGCCTGGCCGACCGGATCTCCGGCATCTTCGTGCCGATCGTCCTGCTGATCGCTGCCGGCACACTCGGTTTCTGGCTCGGCACCGGCAACGGACCTGCGGCGGCCTTCACCGCGGCGGTCGCGGTGCTGATCATCGCCTGTCCGTGTGCCCTCGGCCTGGCCACCCCGACCGCGCTGATGGTCGGTACCGGTCGCGGCGCCCAGCTCGGCATCCTCATCAAGGGACCCGAGGTCCTCGAGTCGACCCGTTCGGTCGACACCGTGGTCCTCGACAAGACCGGTACGGTCACCACCGGCCGGATGACGCTGCGCGAAGTCGTCGCCGACGACGGGGAGAACGCCGACGACGTGCTGCGGTACGCCGGGGCACTCGAGTCGGCGTCGGAACACCCGATCGCACGTGCCATCAGCGACGCGGCTGCGGACAGGTTCGGCGGCCTGCCCCAGGTGGAGGACTTCACGAACGTCGAGGGCCTCGGTGTCCAGGGAGTGCTCGTCGACGGCGACACGAGCCGCGCCGTGCTGGTGGGACGCCCGAAGCTGCTGGCCGACTGGTCGCAACATCTCTCCGAGACCCTGCAGCAGGCGTTCGAGCAGGCCCGGAAGTCCGGTGGCACGGCCATCGCCGTCGGCTGGGACGGAAAGGCCCGCGGCATCGTCGTCGTGGCGGACGCGGTCAAGCCGACCTCCGCGAAGGCCGTCGCCGAACTGCGGGAGCTCGGCCTGCGTCCGATCCTGCTCACCGGCGACAACGCCGCCGTCGCGCACACCGTGGCGGCCGAGGTCGGCATCGACGAGGCCGACGTGATCGCCGACGTGCTGCCCACCGACAAGGTCGACGTGGTCGAGCGACTCCAGCGCGAGGGCGCGGTGGTCGCGATGGTCGGCGACGGTGTCAACGACGCCGCGGCGCTCGCCCGGGCCGACCTGGGTCTGGCGATGGGCACCGGCACCGACGTCGCGATCGAGGCGAGCGACCTGACGTTGGTCCGCGGCGACCTGATGGTCGCGGTCGATGCCATCCGGTTGTCGCGCCGCACGCTGACGACGATCAAGGGCAACCTGTTCTGGGCGTTCGCATACAACGTCGCGGCACTGCCGCTGGCGGCCGCGGGCCTGCTGAACCCGATGCTCGCCGGTGCCGCGATGGCCTTCTCGTCGGTGTTCGTGGTCTCCAACAGCCTGCGACTGCGACGGTTCCGCGCGCACGCGGCCTGACCGCTTTCGGCTGCAGCGAGGAGGACGGCCTGTCAGGATCGGATCCATGACACAGCCGTCCTCCTTCCGTGCCCTGGTCGTCGACGACACCGACGACGGCCAGGTGGCACAGTTCCGCGAACTGACCGACACCGACCTTCCCGAACACGACGTCCTCGTCGAGGTCGAGTACTCCTCGCTGAACTACAAGGACGGTCTCGTGATCGCGGGACCGCAGAAGATGGCGCGACGCACCCCGCTGGTTGCCGGAGCCGATCTCGCCGGCACCGTCCTCGAGAGCAGCAACCCCGACTGGAAGCCGGGCGACCGCGTCGTCGTCAACGGCTGGGGTCTGTCCGAGACCCAGTCGGGCGGGTACACCCGGCGCCAGCGCGTGAAGCCCGAGTGGCTCGTGCGCATCCCCGATGCCTTCTCCACCCGCGACGCCATGGCCATCGGCACCGCCGGCTACACGTCCGCCCTGTGCCTCGACGCGCTCGAACGGTACGGGATCGCATCCGACGCGGAACTGCTCGTCACCGGCGCGGCCGGTGGCGTCGGGTCGATCGCCGTCGCGCTCGCCGCTGCCGCGGGACACACGGTCGTCGCCGCGACCGGCCGTCCCGAGACCCACGACTTCCTGAGCGAACTCGGTGCGTCGTCGTTCGTCGACCGTGCCGAACTGCAGGGCAAGGGCCGGCCCCTGGGCAAGGAACGCTGGGATGCCGCGGTGGACGCGGTGGGCGGTTCGACGCTCGTGAACGTGCTGTCGCAGATCCGCTACGGCGGCGCGGTCGCCGCGTGCGGTCTCACGGAGTCACCGTCGATGCCCGATGCCACGGTGATGCCGCACATCCTGCGCGGCGTCGCGTTGCTGGGCGTCGACTCGGTGATGGCGCCGACTCCGCTGCGCCGGTCGGCGTGGGATCGTCTCGCCCGCGATCTCCCTGCGAGCACCCTGGATTCGCTGTCGCGGGTCGAACCGCTCTCGGACGTCCCGCGACTCGCCGAGGAGATCCTGGCGGGCAAGGTGCGCGGCCGGGTGGTCGTCGACGTCACCGCCTGAGAACGGTTCCGGAGAACGACCGGTGGGCAGCCACTTCGACAAGTGACTGCCCACCGGGGCCGAGACGGACGGACGCTACGAGGACGCGTGGACCTCGCGCTCGTTGGGCACGCAATGCGTCATCTGCAATCCGGTCACATCACGGGGACCGTTCTTGCCGAGATTCGCTGCGCGTTGCAGTTCGTCCTCGTCGAGGGTCTGGCTCTGCAACGGCGGTAGATCCCGTATGTCGTCGGCACTGATACCGAGTCCGTCGCCGACGCGTTGTCCGAGCTCGTCGTCGCACATGAAGAAATGCCACACCATCCGCTCCTGCACCTCGCGGACGGCCTGCCCGATACCGCCGACGAGATTCTTCACCAGGTCGTCCTTCTCCCACTGCTCCATGAGCTGGTAGCGCTGGCCGGCCTGCTCGTAGTCGTTGGTACGCGGAATACGTTTGCGCGTGAGACGACCCCGGATTTCCGGCCCCTGATCGTCGTGAGTCGGGAACTCGGCTTCGCGCAGACCGCCGGTGATGGACGGTTCGTAGTTCACGTGCGGGTTGTCGCCGACATCGTCGACGCCGTATGCCATCGGTCCGCCCTGCTGATTGGTGGCCACGTGGGCGTTCTTCGCCGAGTTGACCGGAAGTTGCAGGTAATTGGGCCCCACCCGGTAACGCTGCGTGTCGGAATAGGAGAACGTGCGTCCCACGAGCATCTTGTCGTCGGAGAAGTCGAGTCCGTCGACGAGGACGCCGGTGCCGAAGGAGATCTGCTCGTTCTCGAGGAAGTGGTTCTCGACGTTGCGGTCGATCACCATTCTGCCGACCGGCATGGCGGGGAACTCGTTCTCCGGCCAGACCTTCGTGTCGTCCAGGGGATCGAAGTTCAGCTCCGGATGGTCGTCGTCGCTCATCATCTGTACGCGCAGTTCCCATTCGGGGTGGTCACCGCGCTCGATGGCCTCGTACATGTCCTTGCTGGCATGCCCGAGATCGTGCGCCTGAATGGCTGCCGCGTCGTCCTCGGTCAGGCTCTTGACACCGATCTTCGGAATCCAATGGTATTTCACGAGGTGTGTCACGCCCTCGGCGTTGACCCACTTGTAGGTGTTGACCCCGAAGCCCTGCTGAGTGCGGTAATTGGCCGGAATGCCACGGGGACTGAACAGATTCACCAGCATGTGCATCGCTTCGGGTGTCTGCGACATGAAGTCGAAGATGCGTGCGGGTTCCTGCCGGAAAGTGACGGGGTCGGGCTTCAGTGAATGGATGACGTCGGGGAACTTGATCGCGTCGCGAATGAAGAAAACCGCGAGGTTGTTTCCGACGAGATCCCAGTTACCGTCCTCCGTGTAGAACTTGACCGCGAAACCTCGTGGATCGCGGGCGGTTTCCGACGAGTCGCGTCCACCGATGACCGTGGAGAGCCGGATGGCGACGTCGGTCCGCTTCCCCGGCTCGGCGAAGAGTTTCGCGCGCGTGTAGTTCGTGATGGGTTCATCGCCCCATTTCCCGGTGGCTTCGAAATATCCGTAGGCGACGAAACCGCGCGCGTGCACCACTCTTTCCGGAATACGTTCTCGATCGAAATGGCTGATCTTTTCGAGGAACTGATAGTTCTCCAGCGTCGCGGGTCCGCGGGGGCCCACCGTCCTCTGATTCTGGTTGTCGTATACGGGGTGGCCCTGGCGGTTGGTCAACACACGTCGGTCGTCTCTCCGGGCCGGGCCCTGCGACGAAACATCGGTCACGGTGTTCTCCCTCGGATGCAGTTGATGGGCTTTCTCGTAATCGAGTTGTCACCCGTCCTGTGCGACGGCGACATCCCTCTCACTATTACGTTCTTTCCGGGTTCCCGTCGGCCTTTCGCGAACAACGACCCGGATGCCCGACAACCGGCGCACCCTCTACACGATCAGCGCGCGGTCTCCGCGTTCGGCAGTTGTTCCGACGAGGCGGAGTCCGGATCGGTCCGTGGACCGAAGGCGAGCCAGAGCAGGAATCCGAATCCAGCCGTGACGTAGAGCGTGCCGAGCAGGTGCTGCCATGCGGCCCAGCCGAGTTCGAGATCGCCACCCGTGGGGAACAGATGGTGCGGGCCGATCAGGAAGACGAGCGCGACGCCGGCGGCGATCGCCGTGAGCCTCTGCGCATCGGTTGCGCGCCACGCCGCGAGCGCGAGGGCCGGCAGTGCCGGCGCGACCCACACCCAGTGGTGCGACCACGACACCGGCGACGCCAGCAGCACGGCCGTCGCGTTCGCGAACAGGGCGAGCACGAGATCGCCCTGCTCGAGGGCACGCCGGATGGCCACCACCGCGACCAGCAGCATCACCGCGACGGCGAGCAGCCACAGCACGGACCCCATGAGTTCGGGCGGCCCGAAGCGGGAGATCACGGCCTTGAAGGACTGGTTGGTGGCGAAGTACGCCGCGCCGATCCGGCCGGTGTCGGGCAGGGTGTCCAGCCAGTACTTCGTGGAGGTCGCGGGCATCACGGCGAACGCGAGGGCGGTGAACCCGAAGGTCGACGCGATGATGGTGGCGCTGGTCCGCCGGTCGCGCCGCAGCAGGAACAGCAGCAGGAATGCGATGGGCGTGAGTTTGACGGCGGCGGCCAGTCCGATCAGCATTCCGCGCGGCCACTTCGGGGTCTTCACCAGGACGTCGAGGGCGACGAGCGCCATCAGGACGAGGTTGATCTGCCCGAACGAGATCGTCTCGCGCACAGGTTCGAGCAACAGTGCTCCGGCGACCGCGACCGCCGTGACGATCCATGCCGTTCGCGTCTCGAAGTCCGGGCGGAGCCGGTCCAGCACGACCCGCAGGGTGACGACGAGCGCGGCGACCGAGACGAGGGTGAAGACGATCTTGCCGAACGTCACGGGGATCAGCGCCAGGGGAGCGAAGAGCATCGCCGACAGCGGCGGGTAGGTGAACGGCAACGCGAAGTCGTCGGTCACCGGAGGCATCTGCCCGTAGATGTCGGCGCCGTCGAGCAGCACCCGCGCGCCCATCCGGTAGACCAGGAAGTCGATGAGTTCGCTCCTGACGAGGATCGCGACGAGCACACCCACGGAGACGAGCGACGCGATCACCGCGACGGCGGTACCGCGAGGTCCGGTGAGGAACGGAGGCGTCGTCGAACCGATCGGAGTCTGCCGTGATTGTCGCACCCGGCAACTTTAGTCAATTCCGATAATCGTTCCGGTCCGACGTGGGGAATGCCATACGGCCGGAATGTCACGAATCGACAGGTCGCAGCAGGTCGGGGTTGTTGTTCCGAGGTGAATTGACCGCCGTGCTCACCTCGTATGGTTCGAGCGTCGGTTCGGGAATCGAATTCAGCAGGGCGTCGACGTCGTCGCGGTCGTTCAGCTCGGGATCGAGCCACGGACCGACGAAGGTGTCGGGCAGGATCACCGGCGACCGTTCGTGGATGTGCCCGGCGGCGTCGGTCGCGGGACGGGTGAGCACGGTGCACGTCCACAACCAGCGGTCGGGATGGTCCTCCGGCAGCTCCGGGTTCGGCCACAGCTCGTAGAGCCCGGCCATCGAGATCGGTCCGTCCGCGTGCAGGAAGAACGGGATCTTCTTCCCGTCCTCACCCTTCATCCACTCGTAGTACCCGTCGGCGGGCAGCACGCACCGACGCTTCGCTGCCGCGGCCTTGAAGGCGGGCTTCTGGGTGATGGTCTCGGAGCGGGCGTTGATCATCCGCGACCCGATCTTCGGGTCCTTCGCCCAGAACGGCACGAGCCCCCACTTGATCTGCGAGGACACGATGCGGATCGGCTCGGCGTCCGGTTCCTCGCGCGGCGCTCGCTCGAGCACGACGTTCACGCGCTGGGTGGGCGCGATGTTGTACGACGGGGGCAGTTCCTCACCCACGGCCTCGACGGCGTCGTAGGCCGCGAGCAGATCCCCGCGGGTACTGGTGCTGGCATAGCGTCCACACACGATGCATCTCCCGTCGGCGACTCCGGAGCGACGATTCGATTCTCTCTCATCGGTCGCTCCAGCGGAGACAGTGCAGGTCGCTCAGACGGAGACCTCGACTCCCAGTGCCTCGAGCAGGGTGCGGCGGTACTCCGCGATCTCGACGACGTGATCGGCCCGCGGGTGAGGCAGGTCGATGGTCAGTTCGACGGCGAACGAGCCGTGGTCGAGCACGAGCACTCGGTCGGCGAGGGCGATGGCTTCGTCGACGTCGTGGGTGACGAGCAGGACCGCGGGCCGGTGCTTGGCGCACAGTTCCTGCAGCAGTCCGTGCATCCTGATCTTCGTCAGTGCGTCGAGGGCACCGAACGGCTCGTCGGCGAGCAGCAGCTCGGGTTCGCGCACGAGCGACCGCGCCAGCGACACCCGTTGCTGCTCACCACCGGACAGCTCGGTGGGCCATGCCTTCTCGCGTCCGGCGAGCCCGACCTCCGCCAGGGCGGTGCGGCCGCGCTCGGCGGCGTCGTCGCCGTCGAGACCGAGGATCACGTTGTCGAGCACCCGAGCCCAGGGCAGCAGTCGCGAGTCCTGGAAGACCACCGCCCGCTTCTGCGGCACCTCGAGGGTGCCCGAGCCGGGCACGCCGTGGTCGAGTTCGGCCAGGGCGCGCAGCAGGGTGCTCTTGCCCGAGCCGCTGCGGCCGAGCAGTGCCACGAACTCGCCGGGGGCGATCTCGAGGTCGATGTTGTTCAGCACCGCGCGTCCGTCGAAGCCACGGCTCAGGCCGCGGGTGCGTACGGTCAGTTGCCGATCGTCCTGCGCCATGCCAGCGCCTTCCTCTCTGCCGCACGGACCAGCAGGTCGCTGCCGAATCCGAGGATCGCGTAGACCACCAGTCCGACGATGATGATCTCGGTCATGCCGTAGTTGCGGGCCTGGTACATCAGGTAGCCGATGCCGCTCGAGGCGTTGACCTGTTCGACGACCACCAGGGCCAGCCATGCGATGGTCACCGACAGGCGCAGGCCGGTGAAGAAACCGGGCAGCGCCCCCGGCAGGGCGATGCGCCGGACGAACCGGGCGCGGGACAGATCCAGCGTCTCGGCCAGTTCGACGTAGCGGGCGTCGATGCCGCGCAGCGCCGAGTAGGTGTTGATGTAGACGGGGACGAACACCGACAGGGCGATGAGCAGGATTTTCATCTCCTCGCCGATGCCGAACCACAGGATCGCCAGCGGCATCAACGCCAGGGTGGGGATGGAGCGCTTGATCTGCACCGGGCCGTCGATCAACGCCTCACCGATGCGCGACAGGCCGGCGGCCAGTGCGAGCACCAGTCCGAGGACGACACCGATGACCCCGCCGATCAGGGCGCGCTGGACGGAGGTCCACAGGTTCGACTGCAGTCGTCCGTCGCCGATCAGTTCCCATGCGGTGGTGACGACCGTCCACGGCGCCGAGAGGGTCTTCGGATCGAGCACCCCGGTGGCCGAGGTGACGATCCATGCCACCAGCAGCAGCGCCGGGCCGATCGCCAGGCCGAACTTGATCGGCTTGCCCGGGGCGAGGCGGCTGCGGGTCGTGCGCGGCGACAGGTCGGCCGTCGCGCCGGGATCGGGCTTCTGGTCGGTGTCGGCGTCACCGGCCAGGCCACTGCCGAAACGCCGGGGTTCGACGGAGACGCTCATGGCTCCAGTCCTTTCGTCGGTTCGGTCGGTCAGACGCCGGCGGCAGCGAGCTCGCGTGCGTACTGGCTCTCCGGACGCGGCAGGCCGTAGTGGTCGCGCAGCGTGGTGCCGGTGTACTCGGTCCGGAACAGGCCGCGCTCCTGCAGGATCGGCACCACCTGGGAGGCGAACGCCTCGAGACCCTGCGGGTACTGCGGCGGCATGATGTTGAAGCCGTCCGCGGCACCGTTGGTGAACCACTCCTCGATGATGTCGGCGATCTGCACCGGCGTACCCGCGACGACGTTGTGGCCCCGTGCGCCGGCGAGCTTGTGCAGCAGCTGACGCAGGGTCGGCTGTTCGCGCTCGACGATCTTTGCGAAGACCAGGCGGCGGCTGTTGTCGTTGTCGGTGATGTCGCCTGCGCCGGCGAACAATTCGACCGGCACCTTCTCGTCCAGCTCGAGCCGGGACACGTCGATGCGGCCCATCTTCTGGAGCTGCCCGAGGCCGTATTCGACGATGGTGAGCTCGTTGAACTCGCGCTGCAGTTCCTTCGCCTCGGCCTCGGTCGCACCGATGAACGGGCTCAGGCCGGGAAGGATCTTCACGTGATCGGGATTGCGCCCGAATGCCGCTGCGCGGGTCTTGATGTCGGTGTAGAAGGCCTGGGCGTCCTCGATGCGCTGGTGCGCGGTGAAGATCGCCTCGGCGTAGGTCGACGCGAAATCGCGCCCGTCGTTGGAGGATCCGGCCTGCACGAGCACGGGGCGTCCCTGCGGGGAGCGGGCCGAACCGAACGGGCCGCGCACCTTGACGTAGTCACCCTCGACGTCGATGCGGTGGATCTTGTCCGGGTCGGCGTAGACGCCGGCGGCCTTGTCGAGGACGAGTGCGTCGTCCTCCCACGAATCCCACAGCTTGATCGCGGCGTCGACGAATTCGCGTGCGCGGGCGTACCGTTCGTGAACGTCGGGGTGTTCGGTGTACCCGAAGTTCGCCGCTGCGGCGTCGGTCGCGGTGGTGACGATGTTCCAGGCGGCGCGGCCACCGGAGATGTGGTCGAGGGAGGAGAACAACCGGGCGAGGTTGTAGGGCTCGTAGTAGGTGGTCGACGCCGTGGCGATCAGCCCGAGATGCGTGGTGACCGTGGCCATCGCGACCAGCGTGGTGATCGGTTCGAGGCCGTAGTCGGGACGGTACTTCACCTCGGTGCGCAGGGCCGGGCCGTCGGCGAAGAACACCGCGTCGAGCTTCGCACTCTCCGCGAGGCGGGCGAGTTCCTGGAAGTAGGTGACGTCGTAGAGACGCTCGGGCACGCTGCCGGGATGACGCCACGAGGCCTCGTGGTGGCCGGTCGGGTAGATGAAGGCGTTGAGGTTGAGCTGGCGGTTCGTCATGTCGGATTTCCCCTCGGAAGGTCAGCTGCGGGTGTGGGAGGCGCCGGTCTCGGCGACCGCTTCGGTGACGACCTCGTCGAAACGCAGGTCGAAGGCGTCGGCGGCGTCGACGGGCTTGGGCAGTTCACCGGCGGCATCGATCACGTCGATGGTGTGCTGCTGGATCTCGATGAGCTCCTCGTCGAGGTGCGGGAAGGTGGTGATCCCGGATGTGTCGAGGATGCGCTCGCCGTCCTCGGCCGTCAGGCCCTGGCTCTTCACGAAGTAGGTGTCGATGTACGCGTCGGGGTTGTTGTTGGCCCAGTCGACGGACGTGATGTACGCGGTGACGTAGGCGCGGACCGCCGCGGCGGTCGCCGGGTCCGACAGGGCCTTCTTGCTCGAGTAGAGGTACGAGATGCCTTCGCTGAGGTCCTCGATCTCGGGGCGCGGCAGCGACGTCGCGCCCGGTGTCTGCATGTAGCGGGAGAAGACCGGCTCGCTCATCGGGGCGGCGTCGATCTGGTTGGAGCGCAGCGCGTCCGGGAAGTCCGGCAGCGACATCGACACGAGCTCGACGTCGTCGACCGACAGGCCGGCCTTGTCGAGGCCACGGAGCACGAAGGCCTGCTGCGAGGTGCCTTCGGCGTAGCCGATGCGCTTGCCCTTCAGATCCGCGAGCGTCTCGATGTCCGAAGCGTTCGGAGCGATGCCCATGTTGAGGCTGTTGTTCGTCTGCATGGCCGCGACGACCTGCACGTCGTCACCGGCGACCAGCGACTGGACGGTCATGATCTCGCCGGCCCACGCGACGTCGACCGCGTCGGCTCGGAAGGCCTCGAGGATCGCGGGCGCGCCCTGGAAGGTCGCGAACTCGTACTCGAACGGCAGCGCGTCGAGCTGTCCGGAACCGGTGAGGAGGGACAGCTGCCGCTCACCCTGGTCGGCGATGACGAGCTTGGTGCCCGCGGGGATCTCGGTGGGCAGCGCGCTGTCGGAACCGAGGCCGCCGTCACCCGAGGAACCGGAGCTACATGCCGCGACCGCGGTCAGAAGGAGCGCGATGATGGCCGTCGATCCGGCACGACGTAGACGGGGCATGGACTTCCTCACGGTTCTGGCGATGGGGAGCGATCTTCGACGGCGTCGAAGTCGTCACCGATCCTGTGCGATCCGTCGGCGGGGGACCAGGGTTTGCGTCAGCGTGAGCGAAAGGTCCTCGATCCGGCCCATCGGTGCTGTTCGCGGGCCGATATCGCCGGTATTCGCGCATCGCGGCGGTTACCGTGCGAGGGAGACCGGAGGCGGGGGAGGTGGTGTGCATGGGTGCGGACGATCGGCGCATGTCACAGCCGGATCTGATGTCCTGGCGGATGGAGAAGGACCCCGTCCTGCGGTCCACGATCGTCGCGGTGGCGCTGCTCGACCGGTCACCCGACCAGGAGCGCTTCGTCCGGATGATGGAGCGCGGAACACGTGCGGTGCCGAGCTTCCGTCGCAAGCTCGTCGAATCCCCGTTCGGGCGGACTCCACCACGGTGGGTGGACGACCCCGACTTCGATCTGTCCTGGCATCTGCGGCGCATCGCGCTCCCGCATCCCGGGGGACTGGACACCGTGCTCCCGCTCGTGCGTGCCGCGGCGATGTCGGCCTTCGACAAGGACCGTCCCCTCTGGGAGGCGACGATCGTCGACGGCCTCGACGACGGTCGCGCCGCGATCGTCCTCAAGGTGCACCACTCGCTCACCGACGGTATCGGCGGCATCCAGATCGCGAACGAGATGGTCGACTTCGAGCGCGACGGTACCGACCGCGGGCCACTGCCCGAGGATTCGCCGGCCCCGGCTCCGGCATCGGACCTCGCCGATTCCGTGGGCTGGTACCTCTCGACGGCCGGCGAGATGGTGGGGAGGGGTGTGCCGTGGCTCGTGCGTTCCGGTCTGCGGTCGGTGACGAATCCGGTCGCGGCCCTGCGCAGCGTCGTGGACACGGCCCGTTCGACGGCCCGGTTCGTGCAGCCGGTGTTCACGACGCTGTCTCCGGTGATGGTCGGCCGCAGCACGGTTCGGGAGGTCGCGGCCCTCGATCTGCCGCTCGACGCGTTGCGGCGGGCCGGACGGGCAGCGGACTCCTCGCTCAACGACGCCTTCCTGGCCGGAATCCTGCTGGGGCTGAGGCACTACCATTCCCGTCACGGTGCGCAGGTCGCCGAACTGAGGACGACGCTGCCGATCAGTCTCCGGCGCGAGAGCGACGCGATCGGAGGCAACCGGATCACCCTGGCGCGGTTCGCGCTTCCCCTCGACATCGCCGATCCGGTCGCATCGATGCACCGGGTGGACCGGATCGTCCGGTCGTGGCGGGACGAACCGGCCGTGCCGCTCTCGTCCGCCATCGCGGGTGTGCTGAACGTGCTTCCGGCCGGTGTGCTGGGTGGAATCCTCGAGCACATCGACTTTCTCGCGTCGAACGTCCCGGGTTCCCCGATCCCGCTGTACATGGCCGGGGCGGAGGTGCTGAGGTACTACCCGTTCGCTCCCACCGTCGGCTCGGCCGTCAACATCACCCTGATGTCGCACACGAACCACTGCTGCATCGGAATCAACGCCGACTCCGCCGCCGTCCCCGACCTGCCCGTCCTCGTCGAGTCGCTGGTCGAGGGCTTCGGTGAGGTGCTCGCGGTGGGAGGCGAGGGCACGCGCATCGAGACCACGCTGTCCGCAACGGCGGTCTCGCACCCCTGATCAGTCGAGGAGATCGCGCACCGGTGTGCCGGCATCCCCCTCGAGCGTGAGCAGCCGGGATGCGTACATGTGCCGCTGCCAGTGCTCGAACGCACCGTCGCCGTCGCGTAGGCGCAGCAACCGGATCAGACGCCGCAGCGATCGCACGAGCAGCATGAAGTTCTCCGCGGCATCCGGATTCGCGAGCGACATGCGTTCGCGTGCCACCTCGCCGGTGTGCCGGGCGAAGATCTCGTGGAGCATTCCCGCGATGAGCGCCAGCGTCGCGTTCCCGGACAGTTGCACCATCCGCAGATGGAACCGTGCGGCCGCCACACCGAGATCGCGGGTCGTGAACGCTGCGGGGATCTCCTCGTCGACGAAGCGCTCGAGTTCGTCGAACGCCGCCTCGGTCCCGGTGATCGCGAGGAGACGTGCGGCGGGAGGTTCCACCGCCTCGAGAGCATCGAACACGTCGGCGACTGTGGCACCGGACAATTCGAGCAACAACGATGCCGGTCGCGCGACGACCTCCGAACCCGGAACCCGGACCCGCGCTCCGGCTCGGGAACCTCGCCGCACCTCGACGAGACGTTCGGCCTCGAGCACCCGGACGGCCTCGCGCAGGGTGGGCCGGCTGATCGCGAAGTGCTCCATGAGTTCTGCCTCGTGCGGCAGATGATCGCCGTCGACGAGGGCTCCCTCGACGATCATCCGACGCAGGGTCCGCGCCACCACTTCCGCGGCCTTCGGGCTGCGGATCGCTCGGGTCTCCACGGTGACTACAGGACGTCGAAGTGTCGTTCGGCGAGAACGCCCATGGCCGAACGCAACTGCTGGGTGCGCCCGGCGATCTGGCGGGCGAACACCGTCAGGACGTCGTCGATGGGGATCTCACCGGCGAGGTGCCGTTCGACCAGCACGGTGGTGCCGTCGACGACGGTGTCGGGTCGCGATCCGAGCGCGGTTTCGAGATCGTCCAGATCGCGCTCGGTGATGCGATCTGCGTACCGGTCCGCGTCGCGGAGATACTTCAGGATGCGGGCGAGTCCCTTGCTGCGCTGGATGACGAAGGCGTCCTCGCTGCGCGGCACGATGATGTGCCGGATCTGTTCGAGGGCGGCGTCGTAGAGCCATTCGCGCTCGGTCGATTCCGCCTCGACGTCGTTCGGCGTGTCGAGGTCGATGCCGAGGACGTCGGCGAGGGCCTCGACGAGCAGGCGGCGGTGCAGAAGCCCGTAGGGCAACGCATTTCCCACCTCGGCCAACGGATCCGGATGGGCGGCGTTCCCCTGCCCGAGGATCACGATGCGCAGTTCCGCGAGCACCCGGTAGTAGCGCACCCGATCGAGGTCGACCGTGGTCCCGGATGCGCGTTCGTAGTCGGCGAAGCGATCGTGGATGTCGGTGAACGGCTCCTGGACCGCGCGGGTCGTGACCCAGGCGAGGTCGTCGTGAGGGTCGCCGAGATGACCGAGTTCGAGATCGAGAACTGCGGTGACCCTACCGTTCTCGTAGAGGAAGTTCCCCGGACCGGTGTCGCCCTGGACGATGACGACGGGGCCGTCGACGTCCGGGATGTTCCGCTTCACCCAGGTCAGTGCGAGTTCGATCAGCGGATCGGCCTTCCCGCCGGCGTCGCGGTAGACGGTCTCCCAGGTGTCGATCTCCTGCGCGACCAGCTGTCGCAGTCCCGTCTCCGGATGCTGGTCGGGCAGCTGCAAACGGTGCGGGTCGACGCGGTGCATCTCGGCCAGGATACGCATGAAATCGGAAGCCACCGACACGCGTTCGTCCTCGTCGCGGATCCGGGAGAACCAGGCCTGCCCGGGAACTCGCTCGGACAGGATGGCCTGTTCGGTGGGGTGGACTCCGACGATGCGGGGCACCGGCACCGGGGAATCGGCGAACGCGCGGTAGAAGTGCGCTTCGCGGTGCAGGGTGAACGGGTCTCCGCGTTGCGCCGGATCGAGCCGGTCGTAGCGCAGGAAGAGCGGAAGGATCGTGCCGTCGCCGGTCTCGACGTCCACGATCCACGCCTCGCGGCGGCCGCCGCCCGGTCGCCGGTCGATCTCCACGATGGTTCCGCCGGCCGTCTCGGACACCCACTCCAGCAGGGCCGGTTCGAGTGCGCCTCGGTTCTCGGTCATGTGCGTGCCCTGCTCCTTCGTGCGCTGTCACCCCGATGGTTGTGCACTAGGTTATATATCTCGATGCGGTCTGGGTAGTGTTCGGCACGCTTTCCCACGAGCTTCGGCATGGATGGTGACGTGGGTCATAGTCGGTGCTAGCATCCGTCCCCAAGTTGTCTAACTTGGTGATCGGACAGGGAGGATATCTGTGGGAGCGTCCCGAAGACCGTTGCCTCAACCCACCCTGACCACAGCGGGGTTCTGGGCCTCCGGCGCCGACGGTGTCCTGAGGGTCGCACAGTGCGATGCCTGCGGAAAGCTCATGCATCCCACCGCGGTGCTGTGCTCGGAGTGCGCATCGCGCGAGATCTCGCTGCAGCCCGTCTCGGGTCGCGCCGTCGTCGTCGGCGCGACCGTCAACGCCCAGCCGTGGCTTCCGGATCTCCCACCGCCCTACGTCATCGCGATCGTCGCGCTGGAGGAGGACCCGAGCGTCCGGCTCACGACGAACATCGTCGGATGCGAACCGGGCGAGGTCGCGGTGGGCGACCGTGTGCGGGTCGTCTTCGAACAGGCCGCCGACGACATCTGGTTGCCGCTGTTCGAACCCGACCCCGAGGCCGGCGACGAACCCGGCCCGTTGCCGGAACCCGAGGACGTGCGCGCGCATGTCCGGACCCCGGTCTCGACCGACAGATTCGAGGACCGGGTCGCGATCACCGGTGTCGGCCAGTCCGCCGTCGGCCGACGCCTCATGGTGGATCCGCTGACCCTCACCGTCGACGCGTGCCTGCGCGCCGTGGAGGACGCCGGCCTCACGCTCGCCGACATCGACGGCCTGTCCACTTATCCCGGCGCGGCTCCCGGAGGCATCTCCGAGGGCGGCATCATGCCGGTCGAACAGGCCCTCCGCATCCGCCCGGTGTGGGTGAACGGCGGCGGCGACCTGCCGGGGCAGAACGGTTCGATCGTCGCGGCGATGCTCGCCGTCGCATCCGGTCTGTGCCGTCACGTGCTGTGCTTCCGCACCGTCTGGGAGTCGACGCACTCCGAACTGGTGAAGGCCGGGAAGTGGTCGGGCGGGGGCGGCAGGGCTTCGGGCATGCTCGAATTCCGGCACCCCTTCGGCGCGGTGTCCGCCGCCAACTGGATCGCGTGCCAGGCCTCGCACTACTTTCACCGCTACGGCGACGCCAAGGACGCCCTGGGCGCGATCGCCGTCACGGCCCGCGACCACGCATCGGCCAATCCCGAAGCAGTGTACCGGGATCCGATCACGATGGACGACTACTTCTCGGCCCGCGTCGTCTCGACCCCCTTCGGGCTGTACGACTGCGACGTGCCCGTCGACGGGGCCGTCGCCGTCGTCGTCTCCGCGATCGACGCCGCCGCGGATCTGCGGCACGAACCCGTGCTCGTCGAGGCCGTCGGTACCCAGATCACGGAGAACCTCTCCTGGGACCAGGGCACGCTCACACACCTCCCGCAGTCGCTCGGCCCGGCCGCACACCTGTGGAGTCGCACGGATCTGCGACCCGACGACGTCGACGTGGCCCTGCTGTACGACGGCTTCACGTTCAACGCGCTGTCGTGGCTCGAAGGTCTCGGTTTCTGCGAATTCGGTGGTGCCGCCGACTTCATCGACGGCGGCAAGGGCATCTCCGTCGACGGTGTGCTGCCCCTCAATCCGCACGGCGGTCAGCTGTCGGCCGGTCGCACCCACGGCTACGGCTTCGTCCGCGAGGCGGTGCTGCAGTTGAGGGGACAGGCCCCCGGGGTGCAGGTCGCCGACGCGAAGGTCGCCGTCGTGACCGCCGGCGGTGGCGTGCCGTCCGGCGCGATGCTCCTCCGGACCCGCTAGCGAAGAACATCCCGAACACCCGTACCCGATCAGGTCAGGAGTCGTCATGGACCGTCCCTTGGAGGGCATCCGCATTCTCGAGGTCGCACAGTTCACCTTCGTTCCCGCCGCCGGCGCCGTGCTCGCCGACTGGGGAGCCGACATCGTGAAGGTCGAGCACGCCGAGAACGGTGACGCCCAGCGCGGACTCGTCCGTGTGCTCGGGCTCGACGCGAGCAAGGCGGGATCGTCGTTCGCGCCGATCATGGAAGGACCCAACCGCAGCAAGCGAAGCATCGGAATCGACCTCGCCAACCCCGAGGCGCGACCGGTCCTCGAGGAGTTGATCCGGCGCAGCGACGTCTTCCTGACCAACTATCTTCCCGGACCGCGCGCGAAGCTCTCGATCACCCTCGAAGACGTCCGCGCCATCAACCCGAAGATCATCTACGTCACCGGAAGCGGTTTCGGTACCGAGGGTCCCGACGCCGACAAGGGTGCCTACGACGCCACGGCATTCTGGGCGCGCGGCGGAAGCGCCGACGGTGTCATGCCGCCGGATGCCGACCACATGGCGTTCATGCCGTCCGGCGCGTACGGAGACAACATCGGTGGCATGACCATCGCGGGCGGGATCGCCGCCGCGATCGCCGGCCGGGAACGCACGGGCCAGCCGTCGGAGGTCGACGTCTCGTTGCTCGCGGTGGGAGCCTGGGCCACCCAGTTCTCCGTCAACCTCTCGTTGTTCACCGGTGGTCCGCTGCCGAAGGTGCAGCGCAAGACCGCCGCGCCCGGCAATCCGCTCAGTGGCTCGTACCGCACCGCCGACGGGCGCTGGCTGCAGTTCTCGATGCTCCAGCCCACGCGCTACTGGAACGAATTCGTCACCGCTCTCGGTCTCGAGCACCTCGTCGACGACGAGCGCTTCGCGTCGATGGAGGCGATCTTCCAGCACGCCGAGGAGATCGGTGGCTGGTTCGCCGACGCGATCGCGCAACGCGACTACGACGACTGGCTCGAGGTGTTCGCGTCCCTGACCGGGCAGTGGGCGCCGGTGCAGGACGGTTGGGATCTCGGGCACGACGAAGCGCTCGTGGCGAACGGGCGGATCGTGGAGGTGGTCGACGCCGACGGCAAGCCGCAGAAGCTCGTGGCGAGCCCGGTGAAGTTCGACAACGCGCCGGTGAAGATGACGCGGGCACCCCAGTTCGCCGAACACACCGACGACATCCTGCGCGAACTCGGGTTCGACGACGACAAGCTCATCGAACTCAAGATCGCCGGGGCCGTCACGTAATACGGTCCACGACCATCCCGTGACGTCAGGATCACCCTGTAGCGTCACGTCATTCGGTGGCGTCGTGCCTCAACCTGCGTGCCGCGCGGTTCGCGACGGCGAGCGCCTCGGTGGCCGCCTCGAGGGCCTTCTCGAGGTCCTCGCGTGCGGCATCGCCACCGTCCTCGGAGGGCTGAGGGCGTAGGGCGGGGACGACATATCTGCGGAAGCGCAGGCGTGCGGCCTCGTCGGAGCGCTTGGGGTCCTCGGCCGCGAGAAAGGTCTGCTCGATGAGGTATTCGAGCAATTCCTCCAGCGGGATGTCGGTGCGGATGAGTCCTGCCTCCTGTCCGGTGCGGAGCAGGGGCTCGGAGACCGCCGAGGTGACGGCGAGGATGTCGGGATGGCGCGCCGACGCCGAATGCTGAGCCATGAGAGCGACGATCACCGGGTCCTCGGGGAGTTCCCGGGCGTTGTAGGCCATCGTGTCTTCCATCTTGGCGAAGATGTCGCCGTGGCCGGCCGAGCGGTCGAGTGCGCGTTCGATATGACGCTCGGCGCGAAGCAGCCCTACCTGGACGATCATCTCCTGGGCCCCGCCGAGCTGCCGGAACGCCGTCGCTCGGGAGACACCTGCGCGTTCAGCGATCGCGGTCATGCTCACGGACACGGTGCCGCGGTGCCGGATCTCCTCGTCGGCGGCGCGGACGAGGCGCTCGCGCAAGCTCATCTCGTTGGTCGTCACGGACTCGTCCATCGGCACCACCTCACCCTAACGGTGGTCACTGCACGTCGTCCGGGGCACGCACACCGCGACATAGTAAACTTGGTAAAAAGTGTGATCCAGGTCTCGACTTACGCATCCGATGTTGCTACGGTGTGTCCAATGAGTCTCAGGCAGTGAGACCGATCGGGGGATTCGGTCTCACGATCTGCCGCGACCGTCAGTACTTCGTCTCTTTCGTCCACGTCGAAAGCAGGGCTTCATGAGACTTACGATCGACACCGCCAAATGCTCCGGCCACGCGCGCTGCTGGGAAGCCGCCCCCGAGGTCTTCGATATCGACGACAACGGATACGCCCTACCGCTCGACCGCGAGGTCTCCGAACCCGTCGATGCCGCGGTGCGCGCCGGCGTCGCCGCTTGCCCCGAGCGGGCCATCACGCTCTCCTGAATTCTCGTTACCTATGTGAACAGTCTGCACGACAACCGATCTCGTCCGTTTCTTCACACCTCCCCTCCCACCGGATCCGAAGCAAAGGACACCCCTCATGGGCCGTTTGCAGGACAAAGTCGTCTTCGTCACCGGCGTCGCCCGCGGTCAGGGACGCACTCACGCAGTGCGTCTGGCGCGCGAAGGCGCGAAGATCATCGGCGTCGACCTCTGCGACAACATCAAGACCAACGCCTACCCCCTGGCGTCGCCGGAGGATCTCACCGAGACCACCCGCCTCGTCGAGGAGGCCGGCGGCACACTGCTCACCACCGTCGCCGACGTCCGCGACCGCCAGGCCCTGTTCGACGCCGTGCAGCGCGGTGCCGAGGAGTTCGGCCGGCTCGACGGCATCGTGGCCCAGGCGGGAATCTGTCCCTTGGGAACCGACGATCCGCAGGCCTTCATGGACGCCTTCACCGTCGACTTCGTCGGTGTCGTCAACGCGGTCGAGGCCGGCCTTCCGCACCTCGCCGACGGCGGGTCGATCGTGGCCACCGGCAGCCTCGCGGCCCTGCTCCCCGGCGCCACCGACAATCCCACCAACGGCACGGGCGGACTCGGTTACTCCCTGGCCAAGCGGATGATCTCGTCTTTCGTCAACGACCTGTCGGTCGTGCTGGGACCGAAGAAGATTCGCGTCAACGCAGTACACCCCACGAACTGCAACACCGACATGCTCAACAGCGAGGTGATGTACCGGCAGTTCCGGCCCGATCTCGAGTCGCCCACCCTCGAGGACGCCCTGCCGGTCTTCCCCGTCATGAGCGTGATGAACGTGCCCTACGTCGAACCCGAGGACGTCACCGACACGGTGCTGTTCCTGCTCTCCGACGAGTCGCGGTACATCACGGGCATGCAGATGCGCGTCGATGCCGGCGGCTACGTGCGCAATCGTCCCGCCACCCCGGCCTTCTGAGCTGCGCACGCAGTTCCTGCCCAGTACGGAGAATCCTGTGACACACGACTTTTCCCGGCTGTTCATCGACGGTGCCTGGGTCGACAGCGACGGCGGCGAGATCCTCGACGTCCACAATCCCGCGAACGGCGAACTCGTCGGCCGCGCCCCGCAGGCCACCGTCTCCGACGTCCGCCGGGCGATTGCCGCCGCCCGGCGCGCGTTCGACGAGGGACCATGGCCGCTCATGACCCCGCACGAACGCGCCCAGGTGATGCTGCGCATGGCCGACGCCCTCGACAAGCGCCGCGCCGAACTGGTCGACCTGAGCATCGCCGAGGCCGGTTCCACCCGGGCACTCGCCGAATACCTGCAGGTGGGTATTCCACTGCAGCACTTCCGCGACATGGCCGAACGCATCCTGCCGTCCTTCGATTTCGAGAAGCCCGTGCTCCCGACCATCGGACAGGGCATCGGGCAAGGCGTCGTGCTGCGCGAACCCGCCGGTGTCGCGGCCCTGATCTCGGCGTACAACTTCCCGCTCTTCCTCAACATCATGAAGGTCGCGCCCGCGCTCGCCGCCGGATGCACCGCGGTCCTCAAGCCGGCACCCACGACGCCTCTCGAGGCGCTGATCCTCGGCACGATCGCCGAGGAGGCCGGGCTCCCGCCGGGCGTGCTCAACATCGTCACCGGCGACACCGAGGCCGGCCGCGAACTCACCACCAGCCGCGACGTCGACCTGGTGAGTTTCACCGGCTCCGACACGGTGGGCCGCGCGGTCTACGAACAGGCCGCCCCCACCCTGAAGAAGGTCGTCCTCGAACTCGGCGGCAAGTCGGCCAACATCATCTGCGAGGACGCCGACCTGGCGAAGGTCGCCGAATCGGTGATCGGCAACATGGTCACCCACTCCGGGCAGGGATGCTCGCTGTTCACCCGCACTCTCGTGCACCGTTCCCGCTACGACGAACTCGTCGCCTACGTGACCGCGGGACTGGGGACCATCACGGTCGGCGACCCCGCAGATCCGAGTGTCATGATGGGTCCGCTCATCAGCGAGGCGCAGCGCACCAAGGTCGAGAAGCTCATCGCCCGCGGGGTCGAGGAAGGCGCGAAGATCGCTTTCGGTGGAGGTCGCCCCGCCGGACTCGACAAGGGTTACTTCGTCGAACCGACCCTGTTCGTCGACGTCGACAACTCGATGGACATCGCGCAGAAGGAGTTCTTCGGCCCGGTCGGTGTCATCATCCCGTTCGACGACGACGATCACGCCGTCCGTCTCGCCAACGAGAGCGAATTCGGACTCGGGGGAAGCGTATTCGCCGCCGACCCGGCGCGCGCCTACGGCATCGCCAAGCGCATCCGCACCGGTTTCGTGTCGATCAACGGAGGCGGTGGGGGAGTGACCCCGCACGTTCCGTTCGGTGGCTACAAGCAGTCGGGACTCGGACGCGAATGGGGCGCAGCCGGACTCGACGAGTACCTGGAAACCAAGGCCGTCACATGGAGCGCCGCCAGCGGCGGCTGAACCCCCTCACACTTTCTCTTCGTAAGGATCTGACATGACCCGAGCCGAATCCGACCGAGCCACCACCTCCGGTTGCCCCGTCCACAACTTCAACTACACCGAGCTGCAGAAGGCCGGCACGTGGTTCGAGAAGTACGACGAGCTGCGCAGTGAATCCGCCGTCTACCGGAACGAATTCGGTCCGGGTTTCTACTCGGTGGTGAATTACGAGGGCATCCTCGACCTGCTCCAGCGGCCCGACACCTTCTCGAACAGCGTCGTCACTCCGCTCGACCCGAACCCGGCCTTCAGGTGGATCCCGGAGATGCTCGACGGCGACGAGCACCACCAGTGGCGACGGCAGCTCGGCCCACTGTTCTCACCCAAGTGGGTGGAGTCGCTCGAACCACACATCCGTGAGTGTGCCGCGGGACTGGCCGACGAGATCGCGTCGCGGTCGGACAACCAGGTGGACTTCATGCGCGAGTTCGCGCAGGTCTTCCCCGCGACGATCTTCCTCGAACTCATGGGCATGCCGGTCGAGGAACTCGACCAGTTCATGGAGTGGGAACACGCGATCCTGCACGCCACCGCGGACGATCTCGAAGCCCACGGGGAGCGTCAGTTCGCGGCCATGCAGGCCGTGATGGGACGGTTCGCCTCGATCATCGCCGAGCGGCGTGCCGAACCCAAGGACGACATCGTCAGCAAGGCACTGACCTTCGAGATCGACGGTGAGCCCGTCAAGGACGAGGATCTGCTCTCCTTCTGCCTCCTGATGTTCATGGCCGGACTCGACACGGTGGCCGCGACCCTGGGATGGACGTTCTATCACCTGGCGTCGCATCCGGAGGATCGGGCGCGCATCGTCGAGGATCCGTCGATCATCCCCAGTGCGGTCGAGGAGTTCCTCCGCGCCTACGCGATCGTCGTTCCGGCCCGGAAGGTCATGCACGACACCGAACTCCAGGGTGTGCAGCTGAAGGCCGGCGACATGGTGAACTTCCCGCTGAGCGGCGCGACCCGCGACGAGGAGGCCTTCGACGGTGCTGCGGAGGTCGACATCGAACGCTCACCGAACAACCACATCGCCTTCGGTGCGGGTCCGCATCGCTGCCTCGGATCCCACCTCGCGCGACGTGAACTGCGTATCGCTCTGGAGGAGTGGCACAAGCGGATTCCGGAGTACCGCCTCGTTCCGGGTGTCGAGCTCACCGAGACCGGCGGTCAGCTCGGTCTCACCTCGCTGCCGATCGAATGGGACCGGGCCTGAGTTCGCCGGCCGCGAGCTCCCCGCACGGCGATCCCCGCACATCCAGGAGGACGTAATGCCATTGCAGGACCACATGCATCTGATCTCCACCGACGATCACCTGATCGAGCACCCGGCGTTGTGGTCGGACCGGTTGCCGTCGAAGTTCCTCGACGCCGGCCCGAAGATCGTCGAGAAAGAACTGCCGAAAGCCATCCACGTCGGCGACGGCGACCGCGCGCTCGACGCCGCGACCAAGATCGCGCAGGTGTGGGAGTACGAGGGGCGTATCTACCCGTACATCGGCCTCAACGCCGTGGCGGGCAAGAAGCCCGAGGAGTACGGCGTCGAACCCACGCGGTACGACGAGATGCTGCCGGGCTGCTACGACCCGAAGGCCCGTGTGCAGGACATGGACATCGACGGTGTGCAGGCCACCCTGTCGTTCCCGTCCTTCCCCCGGTTCGCCGGCACCGTCTTCCTCGAGGGGCAGGACAAGGAACTGGCCCTGCTCTGCGTGCAGGCGTGGAACGACTACATCCTCGACGAATGGTGCCCCACCGCACCCGAGCGCCTGATCCCGCTGACGATCCTGCCGCTGTGGTCGGTGGAGGAGGCCGTCAAGGAGGTGCACCGCACCGCCGCGAAGGGTTCGCGCGCCATCTCGTTCGTGGAGAACCCCGTCCCCCTCGGTCTGCCGTCCTTCCACACCGATCACTGGGATCCGCTGTTCTCGGCGGTGGAGGAGACCGGCCAGCCGCTGTGCGTGCACTTCGGCACATCGGGTCAGGCGCCGATCACCGCTCCCGAAGCACCGATGGCGGTGATGATCGCGCTCTTCGGCTGCAACTCGATGTACGCGACCGCCGACCTGCTGTTCTCGCCGGTCTTCCACAAGCATCCGCGCCTGAAGTTCATGCTCTCCGAGGGCGGCATCGGCTGGGTGCCCTACATGCTCGAGCGGATGGACCAGACCTGGCAGAAGCACCGCTACTACCAGAACATCAACCAGAGTGTCCGGCCGTCGGAGTTGTTCGCGAAGCACATCTACGGCTGCTTCATCGACGACCAGTTCGGTGTCGACAACCGCGCGGCCGTGGGCATCGACAACATCACCTGGGAGGGCGACTACCCGCACTCCGACTCGAACTGGCCCAACAGTCGCAAGGTGGTCCAGGAGCAGATGCGCCTGGTGCCCGACGAGGACGTCCACAAGATCGTCGAACTCAACGCGCGGGGGCTGTTCGATTTTCCGCGTACGTGATCCGGCCCGACGAGAGGGAATCCGACATGGAGGAACCGATCACGCAGATCCCGGAGGACGACTGGGCCGATCAGGATCTGCTGACCCGCGATCTGGCGGGATCTCTCCTCGACGAGGAGATCGAGGCCGAACGCGAACGCCTCGCGAGGCTCGACCGAGGTGAAGGGGGAGACGACATCGTGATGTCGCGGGAAGACATGGAGCGCAGACTCGCCGCGATGATCGCCGTGCGCGATCGCGTGCGCGGCGAGGGTCGGCCGGCTCCGTTGAGAGGACTTCCGGAATGACGGATCCCACTGTTGCCGAAGAATTCACGACGGATGGTGGTTTCACGGCGGAGGACGACGGTCTGCATCCCGTCTCCGACAACTTCTACGAGACGGAGACCTTCTGGTTCTCGTTCTTCGTGCCGGAGCGCAACATCGGCGCCTGGGTGTACGTGAGCGTCCGGGCCAACGCCGGCACGACCGGTGGGGGATTGTGGTTGTGGGACCACACCGGTAGCGAACCGTGGAATGTCCCCTTCTTCGAAGGGTTCTCGCACCTCAAGCCGCCGAAGTTCGAGAACGGTGTGCTGACGAGCCCTACGGGAGTGACGATCACGGTCGTGCAGCCGGGGATGGAGTACTCGGTCCGTTACGACGATCGCGACCGCATCACCGCCGACCTGCACTTCGTCGGACTCGAACGGCCGGTGCCGCTGCGCAGCGGGTCGCCGCCGTATCCGTCGGCGTCGCACTACGACCAGACCGGTCGCGTCACCGGAACCGTCGTGCTCGACGGCGAACGCATCGACATCGACTGCTACGCGATGCGCGACCGTTCGTGGGGCGCGCGGACCGAACGCGGTTACCGCCGTGTCGGTTACACGTGGCTGGCCGATCCGCAGCTCACCCTCCTCACCTATTCGGCACCCACCGGCGACAGCGACGACATCCACTCCGGGTACGTGCGCCGGGGCGAGGACGTCGTCGCGGTGCGCGGCGGGCACCGGAAGGCCGGTCGCGATCCCGAGCGGGGCTGGATCGAGTCGCTGGATCTGGCCGCGGTCGACGAGAGCGGTGCCGAGATCACCGTGAGCGGTCGCGCTCGAAGCCGTCTGATCCTGCCGGGATCGACGAACATCTGCATCAACACGTTGCTCGAGTTCGATGTGGACGGCCGCATCGTCTACGGCGAGGACCAGGACGTCTGGCCGATCAAGGAGTTCCGGGCAGCGGTACGTCCCGGCTGACGACCGGTCGTCAACCTATGGTTGACGGGTTCCATGCGTCAACTTAGAGTTGACGCATGGAACCCGTTCGTCCTTCCCATCCCATCCGGCTCGACGACCTCATCGATGCGATCAAGAAGGTCCACGACGATCCGCTCGAACAGCTCTCCGATGCCGTCATCGCGGCCGACCACCTCGGCGAGGTCGCCGATCACCTGATCGGGCACTTCGTCGACCAGGCCCGACGATCCGGCAAGTCGTGGTCCGAGATCGGCCGGAGCATGGGCGTGTCCAAGCAGGCAGCCCAGAAACGGTTCGTATCGAAGAACGACAACGACCTCGACCCCGAACAGGGGTTCTCGCGGTTCACCCCGCGCGCACAGAACACCGTGATGGCGTCGATGAACGAGGCGCGTGCCACGGGAAGCCCCGAGATCACGCCCGTCCACCTGGTCCTCGGGCTGCTCGTCGACACCGACTCGCTCGCCGCCCGTGCCCTCACGGCCCAGGGCGTCGACTTCGCGGCGTTGCGCTCGGCCGCCGTGGCGACGCTCCCCGAACCGTCGAGCGACGTCCCCGAACTCGTCCCGTACGACGCGGGTGCCCGCAAGACCCTCGAGCTGACCTTCCGCGAAGCCCTGCGACTCGGGCACAACTACATCGGCACCGAGCACATCCTCCTTGCGCTCCTCGAACTCGAGAACGGCGACGGCGTGCTCTCGGCGGCCGGCGTGAGCAAGAGCGCCGTGGAGAAGAAGGTCGCGGAGGATCTCGCCGCGATCGTCGAAGCCCAGCAGGCCGAGGACGGCGGGACCGGGTCGTAGAACCGAGCGGGGCCTGCGCGCCCGCCACGCGGGCACCTTCCCTGCGGCCAGGTTCGCCGACCGCCCCCTCGGGGTACGTCGAAGTCATGAACACACGCCACGCATGTCTCGTCGCGGGCTTCTCCGTCGCCACGCTCGTGGCCGCCGGGTGCAGCAGCGACGACTCGTCCACCGACACCGAGACCACCGTCGAGACCCCACCCACTTCACTCACGACCACCACCACCGACTCCATGCCCACGCCGCTGCCCGGAATGAGTGGCGACGCCTTCGGTCTCCCGAACGAGGGAGGTGACGACGACAACGCCTTCACCTACGACGAAGCGGCCGTGCCGGTCGGCGCGACCTTCGACGTCGAATCCGAAGAGGAGAACGGCCGGACCACCGTCACCCTCAGGGTGATGGGTCTGCAACCCGATCGGGACTTCGGGGCGCACGTCCACACGCAGCGGTGCGGGCCGAACCCGCCCGATTCGGGGCCGCACTACCAGAACCAGGTCGACCCGGCGGCGAACCCCGACTCGCCGTCCACCGATCCCGCCTACGCCAATCCTCAGAACGAGATCTGGCTCGACATCACCACCGACGCGCAGGGCAACGCCGAGGCGTCCACGACCGTCGATTGGGAGTTCCGCGACGACGAGGCCAATTCGGTGGTGCTCCACGCCCAGCACACCATGACCGCACCGGGTGAGGCAGGGCAGGCCGGCGACCGGCTCGCCTGCATCGACGAGGACTTCTGACCCGGACGACGCAATGACGACCCGACGGTCCGGTGGGTGACGGCCACCCGCCGGACCGTTCTCGTGCCGTGAATCGGGCTCGGGCGAACGACTTCCGTGCCATGCTGACGCCGGAACCGGTGAAGGAGGAGCGTGGATGGAACCCGTCGTCGACACCACCGGCGGACGAGTACGCGGTACGACCGTCGGCGGCACGGCCGTCTTCAAGGGCATCCCGTACGCCGCCGCACCTTTCGATGAACTGAGATTCGCGGCGCCCGCACCTGTTCCCCGGTGGGACGGCGTGCGCCCCGCGACCGAGTTCGGTCCCACCGCCCCGAAGGCGCCGTACGCCCCGCCGATCGACCAGCTCCTGCACGAACCGTCGATCCCTGGCGAGGACGTCCTCGGCCTCAACGTGTGGAGTCCCGATCTCTCCGGCTCGCTGCCCGTGATGGTATGGATCCACGGTGGTGCGTTCGCGCACGGCAGCAGCGCGGTGGCGCTGTACGACGGTGCGAACTTCGCGCGCGACGGTGTCGTCTTCGTCAGCATCAACTACCGACTGGGCGCAGAGGGATTCGCGCTCCTCGACGACGCGCCGGCGAACCGCGGTCTCCTCGATCAGGTTGCCGCCCTCGAATGGGTCCGCGACAACATCGCGGCCTTCGGCGGCGACCCGGATCGAGTGACGATCGCCGGTGAATCGGCGGGGGCGATGAGTGTGGTCTCCTTGCTGGCGATGCCCGCCGCCCGCGGGCTGTTCCGTCGCGCGATCGCCCAGAGCGGCGCCGGACACTCGGTGATGTCGGCCGGCACCGCGCGGACGGTCGCCGGCGCCCTGGGCGACATGCTCGGCGTCGCCCCGACCCGCGTGGCGTTCGCCGGGATCGACCCGAAGGTGCTCGTCGACGCGCAGGAACGTCTCACGGCCCGGATCCGCGCTGAACGCGACCCGGCGACATGGGGTGAGATCGCCACCGATTCGATGGCCTTCGAACCGTGCGTGGACGGGACCGTGCTCCCGGGCCGGCCGATCGACCTCGTGGGGAAGGGCGCGGGATCCGACGTCGATCTGCTCATCGGCCACAATGACGACGAGATGACGTTGTTCTTCGTGCCTCTCGGAGTCGACGGACTGCTCGACGAGGCCGCTGCGCGCGGACTCGCCGCCGCCTACGGCCTCACCGATCCGGAGGCGTTCGACGCCTACCGTCGCGCTCGGCCCGATGCTCGTCCCGGCGAGACGGCCATGCACATCGTGCGCGACTGGATGTACCGCATCCCGGTGCTCCGCGTCGCGGAAGCGCGTGCCGCACACGACGCCGAAACCCATGTCTACCGGTTCGATTGGAAGTCGCCGCTGTTCGACGGCCGGCTGGGCGCGACCCACGCGCTCGACATCGGTTTCGTGTTCGACACTCTCGATCTCCCTCAGGCCGCGGCGCTCGCGGGATCCGCACCTCCGCAGGAACTGGCGACGCGGATGCACCGGGCGTGGGTGGACTTCGCGACCACGGGCTCGCCGGGATGGTCGCCGTACGGGGACGAACGCACCGAGATGCTCTTCGGTGACACGTGTGCGACCGTCGACGACCACGAGGCCGATCTGCGAACGCTGTGGGACGGAATTCGCTGACCGAGTTTGATCTTTGTTCCCACGGGTAGTCGTGGGGAAGACGTGTCCAGCCCCGGATATCCACTCGACAGACGACAGCACACGAATCGGAGTTCCCATGCCCGCCGACACCCCGAAGATCCCCGGTGTTCCCTCGTCCACCGTGCCGCCCGTGGAGGAACCCACGACGCCCACGACTCCGCCCGAGCCCAAGCCCGATCAGGCCGAGCCCGAGGTCAGGACGGCCACCGGCACTCCCGCGGATCTGCCGCGCGGACGTGCCCAGCAGGGGGAGTACCTGACGACGGCTCAGGGTGCGCGGCTGACGGATACCGACCACTCCCTCAAGGCCGGTCGGCGCGGACCGATCCTGTTGCAGGACCATCACTTCCGCGAGAAGATCACCCACTTCGACCACGAACGCATCCCGGAGCGTGTGGTGCACGCCCGCGGCGCCGGCGCCCACGGCGTCTTCCGCGCGACGGGCGCGGCGAGCTCGATCACGCGTGCCCAGTTCCTCCAGAAGGACGTGGAGACACCGGTGTTCGTGCGGTTCTCGACGGTGCTCGGTTCTCGTGGCTCGGCCGATACGGTGCGCGACACCCGCGGTTTCGCGACGAAGTTCTACACCGAGGAAGGCACTTTCGACCTCGTCGGCAACAACATCCCGGTGTTCTTCATCCAGGACGCCATCAAGTTCCCCGACATCATCCACGCGGGCAAGCCGCACCCGGATCGTGAGATCCCGCAGGCGCAGAGCGCCCACGACACTTTCTGGGACTTCGTCTCGCTCCACACCGAGGCCACGGCCCACACGATGTGGAACATGTCCGACCGCGGCATCCCGCGCTCCTACCGCATGATGGAGGGCTTCGGCGTCCACACCTTCCGCGTGGTCAACGCCGAGGGCGACACCGCGCTGGTGAAGTTCCACTGGAAGCCGCGCCTCGGCGTGCACTCGCTGGTGTGGGAGGAGGCCCAGCTCATCAACGGTTTCGACCCGGACTTCCACCGCCGCGACCTCGCCGACGCGATCGAGGCCGGTGCCTACCCCGAGTGGGATCTCGGTGTGCAGGTCTTCCCGGACACCCCGGAACAGACTTTC
This sequence comes from Rhodococcus shunpengi, assembly GCF_048381395.1. Classification (NCBI taxonomy): domain Bacteria; kingdom Bacillati; phylum Actinomycetota; class Actinomycetes; order Mycobacteriales; family Nocardiaceae; genus Rhodococcus; species Rhodococcus shunpengi. The sequence goes on along the minus strand of NZ_JBLWIU010000012.1, from coordinate 236,681 downwards.
GAGGGGATCGACCTGCTCGATCCCACCAAGATCGTTCCCGAGGAACTCGCGCCCGTGCAGATCATCGGCACGATGGTCCTCAACGCCAACCCCACCAACTTCTTCGCCGAGACCGAACAGGTCGCCTTCCACCCGGGCCATCTCGTTCCGGGCATCGACGTCACCGACGATCCGCTGCTGCAGGGCCGTCTGTTCTCCTACCTCGACACCCAGCTGACGCGACTCGGCGGACCGAACTTCGGGCAGATCCCGATCAACCGTCCGCACGCACCCGTCAACGACATGTTCCGCGACGGCTTCCACCAGCACGCCGTCCACACGGGTGTCGCTCCGTACAAGCCGAACTCGCTCGACGCGGGATGCCCGTTCATGGCCGGTGTCACCGAAGGTGCCTTCGTCGATCTGCCGGTGGAGGTGCCGGCGGCGAAGAAGGAGCGTGAGGTCTCCCGGTCGTTCGACGACCACTACACGCAGGTCCGCCAGTTCTACCTGAGCCTGTCGGAGATCGAGCAGGACCACGTGGCCTACGCCTACACCTTCGAGCTGGGCAAGTGCTACGAGCAGTCCATCAAGGAACGGCAGCTGCAGATCCTGGCGAACATCGACACCGGACTGTGCGCGAAGGTGGCGGCCGGTCTCGGTCTGCCGGCTCCGAAGCCGACCGTCGAGGTCTCCGATCTCCCTCAGAGCCCCGCGCTGGCGCAGGTCGGCAAGACGTGGCCCGTGCAGGGCCGATTGATCGGCATCGTCGCCGACGACACCACCGACGTCGACCAGGTGCTCGCGGCCGTGCAGGCCGTGGACGCGGCCGACTGCGTCCCGCTGGTCGTCGCCCCGCACGGCGGGATGCTCGGGGGAGTCGTACCGATCTCGCGTACCTTCCTCACGGCCCGATCGATCGAGTTCGACGCCGTGATCATGGCGACGACCGTTCCCGACACGAGGGTCCGGATCCTCGTCGACGAGATGTTCCGGCATCACAAGGCGCTGGCCGCGTGGGGCGCCGGTGCGGCGGCACTGGAGGAGCTGAAGGCACCGGGTGTCGAGATCGTGGACGGACCGGAAACGGCCGTCGCGCAGGTGCTGGAGCTGCTGGGTACCCACCGTGTGTGGGATCGAGACGCCGTGTGACAGACCTCACCCGAGCTCGTCTTCCGAAGTTCGGGTGCCCCAAGTTATTCTTTCGTTACCTCTGGCCGCAGCTGATTCTCATCGCTGCGGCCAGTTGTTATTTACGCCCAGGTCAGGGCACGAATCGCATCATCGGGTGAATCGCGCTGCCGCGCCCACGAACGGGTCGCGCAGAGCCGTGAACCGGCGTGCGGTCGCCACCCGGGCAAGGGTTCGGGACGCGCGCACCAGCCGCTGGGTGCGGCGCCGCCGGGTGCGGTCGTATCGCTCCAGCGCCTCGGTCACCGGATGCTCGGACAGCAGGACCGCGAGTGTCGCGCCGTCGATCATCGCCTCGCACGCGCCGCGACCGAGATTCGGTGCCATCGCGTGAGCGGCGTCACCGACCAGTGCGACGTTGCCGTGGGCGAAGGACGGCAGCGGGGGTGATTCGTACAGATCGTGGTGCAGCACGTCGTCGGGGTCGATCCGGTCGAGCACGTCGCGGACGGCCGGGTGCCAGTCGCGGTAGCGCTCGCGCAGTTCGTCGATGCTCCCCGCTCCGCCGGCCGGAGTACGCACGGCGGCGAACCAGTTGGTCAGATCCCCGTCACGCGGGGTGATGCCGAACAGCGCGCCCGGTCCCCACGACTCGCTTGTCGTCGACACCGTGCCCGGCACCCAGCCGCGCCACGCCGAGTAGCCGGTGTACACGGGACGGTAGGCGGGACCGAACAGCCGGTCGCGCGTCGCGCTGTTGATGCCGTCCGCTGCGATCACGACGTCGTAGGCGGCGAGATCGGGCAACCCGGGTGCCGGCGCTCCGAACCGGACGAGATCGGACGGGAGCCCCTCGGCCAGGATCGTGAGCAGTCTCGGCCGGGAGAGCAGGACCACCGGTCGCGCCATGGTGCGGATGCGTCCGATCACCCGCCCGTCCCATCGCAGGAAGGCCGCACCGTCCTGCAGCACGCCGAGCTTCTCCACCTGCCCGCCGAGGCCGGAGCCGCAGCCGGCGGTCGTCAGGGCGTCGAGGGCCTCGGCCCACATGCCGAGCGCGGTGCCCGTCTCCGGGAGGGAGGGTGCGCGTTCGAAGACGTCGACGTGCCAGTCGCGCCGGACGAGCGCGTTGGCGACGGTGAGCCCGCCGATCCCTCCGCCGAGGATCGCTGCTTTGCCGTGTCGTGCGGTCACGACCCGACCGTACTACGGATGTAGTGTCGTGTCACTACTCCTGTAGTGAATTTCGTAGGATCGAGTCGTGACCGACGAACGCCCTCGGGTGGCAACCGACAAGCGCACAGCGGTTCTCGACGCTGCGATCCATCTGGTGGGGACCGAAGGGCTGCGCGCTCTCACCCACCGCCGCGTCGATGCCATGGCGGGTGTGCCGGCCGGATCCACGTCGAACTACTTCCGCACCCGCCAGGCTCTGGTCGAAGGGGTGCTCGACAGGCTCCTCGAGCAGGACCGGGCCCAGCTCGCGGCGATCGGCGCCGCGTTGCCGGGAGACGCGCGTGAGCTCGAAGACCTCATGCACGGTTATGTGATGTTCGTGACGGGGGACGACCTCGTGCGAACCCGCGCACGCTTCGCGATGTTCGTCGAGGCGATGGCGACGCCCGAACTGCGTGCCGGGGTCGAGACCCGCCGCAGCGAACTGCGCGGATGGATCGGGACGGTGCTCGCGGGCCTCGGCGTCGACGATTCCGCCACCGCCGCGCGGGTTCTCATCGACTACCTGGACGGACTGATCCTGCATCGTTGCACCTCGCACGACGACGGACCGGACCCGCGCGACGGTGTGTCCCGGATGGTGCGAATGCTCCTTTCCACGGCAGGGTGACGTCCGCGATTCCGGTGCGTTACGGCTGCGTTTCCCCAGGTGGGCGGGAGAATAGGGCAGGCTTGCTTGCATTACCCCCCGCCACCTGGCATATCGTTCGTTTCGAAGACGGTGGGACCACGACGTCCCACCGGTCGCCGGATCCACGCTCGTGCTGCCGAAAAAGGCACCCGCACCGTCGCGGATGAGCGGATACTGGCGATGTCGAAGGTATCGGGCACCCGGCCGATACCCGTCTACGGCAGTAGATGGCCATCAGCGCTGCTGGTCGTCGGTGCTATCGCATCAACGAAGGCTAGGTATGACTCATCTCCCCGGGCCTCGAGGGCTCTACCACCCGGCGAACGAGCACGACTCCTGTGGCGTCGCGTTCGTCGTCGACATGCACGGTCGTCGCAGTCGCGACATCGTGGACAAGGCGATCACCGCCCTGGTGAATCTCGAACACCGCGGTGCAGCGGGAGCGGAACAGAACACCGGCGACGGCGCCGGCATCCTGATCCAGGTCCCCGACGCCTACTTCCGTGAGGTCGTCGACTTCGATCTTCCCGCCGAAGGCGCATACGCGACCGGTATCGCGTTCCTGCCCAAGGACACAGCCAAGGCCGACGCCGCGGCCGCCGAGGTCGACCGCATCGTCGCCGAAGAGGGCCTCGAGGTCCTCGGCTGGCGCGAGGTGCCGATCGACGAGTCCGAGCTGGGCTCCATGGCCAAGGACGCCATGCCCACCTTCCGGCAGATCTTCATCGCCTCCGGCGCCCGCGCGCTCACCGGCCTCGAACTCGAGCGCCGCGCGTACGTCGTGCGCAAGCGCACCGAGCACGAGCTCGGCCACCACGGCGCGGGCGAGGACGGTCCCGGCAGCGAGACCGTCTACTTCCCGAGCCTGTCGGCATCGACCTTCGTCTACAAGGGCATGCTCACCACGCCCCAGATGAAGGGCTTCTACCGCGACCTGCAGGACGAGCGCGTCGTCTCGGCCCTCGGCCTCGTGCACTCGCGGTTCTCCACAAACACGTTCCCGTCGTGGCCGCTCGCGCATCCCTTCCGCCGCGTCGCGCACAACGGCGAGATCAACACCGTCACGGGCAACGCCAACTGGATGCGCGCCCGAGAGGCACTCATCGACACCGAGGTCTTCGGCGGTCGCGACAAGCTCGAGAAGATCTTCCCGGTCTGCACGCCGGGCGCGTCCGACACCGCGCGTTTCGACGAGGTGCTCGAACTGCTGCACCTCGGTGGCCGCAGCCTGCCGCACGCCGTGCTCATGATGATCCCCGAGGCGTGGGAACGCCACGACTCGATGGATCCGGCACGTCGCGCGTTCTACGAGTACCACGCGGCCCTCATGGAGCCGTGGGACGGACCGGCCTCGGTGTGCTTCACCGACGGCACCGTCATCGGCGCCGTGCTCGACCGCAACGGCCTGCGCCCCTCGCGTGCCTGGGTCACCGACGACGGCCTCGTCGTCATGGCCTCCGAAGTGGGTGTGCTCGACATCCCCACCGAGAAGATCGTCAGCAAGCGCCGCCTGCAGCCGGGCCGCATGTTCCTCGTCGACACGGCCAAGGGCCGCATCGTCGAGGACGAGGAGATCAAGCGCGAGCTCGCCGCCGAGCATCCCTACGAGGAGTGGGTCGCCAACGGCGTCACCCGTCTCGAGGATCTGCCCGAGAGCAAGTACACCTACATGTCGCACGAGCGTGTCGTGCTGCGGCAGCAGGTCTTCGGCTACACCCGCGAAGAGGTCGACCTCCTCGTCAAGCCGATGGCGGCCTCCGGCGCCGAGGCGCTCGGCTCGATGGGCACCGACACGCCGATCGCCGTGCTGTCGTCGCGTCCGCGTCAGCTCTTCGACTTCTTCTCGCAGCTGTTCGCCCAGGTCACCAACCCGCCGCTCGACGCGATCCGCGAGGAGATCGTCACCAGCATGGGCGGCATGCTCGGCCCCGAGGGCGACCTGCTGAACCCGACCGAGGCGTCGTGCAGGCAGATCCTCATCGGTGCGCCGGTCATCGACAACGACGACCTGCAGAAGCTCATCCACGTCAACGACGAGAAGCAGTTCCCCGGCTTCAACAGCGTCATCATCCGCGGCCTGTACCCGGTCGCGGAGGGCGGTGAGGGTCTGCGTCGCGCGCTCGCCTCGATCCGCGAGCAGGTCTCGCAGGCCATCGAGAAGGGCGCACGCCTGATCGTGCTGTCCGACCGCGAGTCCGACGAGAAGCTGGCGCCGATCCCGTCGCTGCTGCTCACCTCCGCGGTGCACCACCACCTCGTCCGTGAGAAGACCCGCACCAAGGTCGGTCTGCTCGTCGAGGCCGGCGACGCCCGCGAGGTCCACCACATCGCCGCCCTGTGCGGTTTCGGTGCGGCCGTGGTCAACCCGTACATGGCGTTCGAGAGCATCGACGAGCTGCTGCAGAACGGCGACCTGCCCGAGGGCATGACCCTCGACAAGGCCATCGCCAACTACATCAAGGCGGCCTCGAAGGGCGTGCTCAAGGTGATGTCCAAGATGGGCATCTCCACGCTCGCCTCCTACACCGGTGCGCAGCTGTTCCAGGTCATCGGCCTGTCGCAGGAACTCGTCGACGAGTACTTCACCGGTCTGCAGTCGCAGCTCGGCGGCGTCGGTCTCGACGAGATCGCCGCGGACGTCGCGGCCCGTCACCGCACGGCCTTCCTCGACCGCCAGTCCGAGCGCGCGCACCGTGAGCTCGAAGTGGGCGGCGAGTACCAGTGGCGTCGTGAGGGCGAGTACCACCTGTTCAACCCGGACACGGTGTTCAAGCTCCAGCACGCGACCCGCACCGGCCAGTACTCGATCTTCAAGGAGTACACGAAGCTCGTCGACGACCAGTCGGAGCGACTCGCGTCGCTGCGCGGTCTGTTCGAGTTCAAGAAGGGCGTGCGCCCGCCGGTGCCGCTCGACGAGGTCGAGTCGGCGAGCGAGATCGTCAAGCGCTTCTCGACCGGTGCGATGAGCTACGGCTCCATCTCGGCCGAGGCGCACGAGACCCTCGCGATCGCGATGAACCGTCTCGGTGGCCGCTCGAACTCCGGTGAGGGCGGCGAGCACCCGAGCCGCTTCACCCCGGACGAGAACGGCGACTGGCGGCGCTCGGCGATCAAGCAGGTCGCCTCGGGTCGCTTCGGTGTGACCGCGCACTACCTGAGCAACTGCACCGACATCCAGATCAAGATGGCGCAGGGCGCGAAGCCCGGTGAAGGCGGCCAGCTGCCGCCGCACAAGGTGTACCCGTGGGTCGCCGAGGTCCGTGGTTCGACGCCGGGCGTCGGCCTGATCTCGCCGCCGCCGCACCACGACATCTACTCGATCGAGGATCTCGCGCAGCTGATCCACGACCTCAAGAACGCCAACCCGAAGGCCCGCATCCACGTGAAGCTGGTCTCCGAGCTCGGTGTCGGCACGGTCGCCGCGGGTGTGTCGAAGGCACACGCCGACGTCGTGCTCATCTCGGGTCACGACGGTGGTACCGGTGCGTCGCCGCTGACCTCCCTCAAGCACGCGGGTGCTCCCTGGGAGATCGGTCTCGCCGAGACCCAGCAGACGCTGATGCTCAACGGTCTGCGCGACCGCATCGTCGTGCAGGTCGACGGTCAGATGAAGACCGGCCGCGACGTCGTCGTCGCCGCTCTCCTCGGTGCCGAGGAGTACGGTTTCGCGACCGCGCCGCTCGTGGTCTCGGGCTGCATCATGATGCGCGTGTGCCACCTCGACACCTGCCCCGTGGGTGTCGCGACGCAGAACCCGGTGCTGCGCAAGCGGTTCACCGGCAAGCCGGAGTTCGTCGAGAACTTCATGCTGTACATCGCCGAAGAGGTGCGCGAGTACCTCGCCGAGCTCGGTTTCCGCAGCCTCGACGAGGCCATCGGCCAGGTGGACGTCCTCGACACCCGCAAGGCCGTCGAGCACTACCGCGCGTCGAAGCTCGACCTGTCGCCGCTGCTCGAGAAGGTCACCTCCCCGATCTACGGGGAGCAGGACATGCACTGCACCAAGGAGCAGTACCACGCTCTCGACAAGGCACTCGACAACGAGCTGATCGCGAAGGCGCAGCCCGCTCTCGAGTCGGGCACGCCGGTCTCGTTCGACACCCCGATCACCAACGTCAACCGCACCGTCGGCACGATGCTCGGCCACGAGCTCACCAAGAAGTACGGTGCGGAAGGGTTGCCGGACAACACGATCGACATCACCTTCACGGGTTCGGCCGGCAACAGCTTCGGTGCGTTCGTCCCGCGCGGCATCACGATGCGGCTCAACGGCGACGCGAACGACTTCGTCGGCAAGGGCCTGTCGGGTGGTCGCATCATCGTGCGCCCGCCGCACAATGCGGCCGAGGGTTTCGTGCCCGAGGACAACATCATCGCCGGCAACGTCATCCTGTTCGGTGCCACCTCGGGTGAGGTCCTCATCCGCGGCATCGCGGGTGAGCGCTTCGCGGTCCGCAACTCCGGAGCCACGGCCGTCGTCGAAGGCGTCGGCGACCACGGCTGCGAGTACATGACGGGTGGCAAGGTCGTCATCCTCGGCAAGACCGGCCGCAACTTCGGTGCAGGCATGTCCGGTGGCGTCGCGTTCGTGTACAACCCGGACAAGGACTTCGAGAACAACCTGAACACCGAGCTGGTCGACCTCGAGGATCTCGAGGGCGAGGACTTCGCGTGGCTCAAGGGCGCCGTCGAACGGCATCGTGACGAAACGGGCTCCGAGGTCGCAGCCCGCATCCTGGCCGACTGGTCACAACAGGTCAGCCACTTCGCGAAGGTCATGCCTCGCGATTACAAGAAGGTACTCATGGCTATCAAGGACGCCACCATCCGTGGTGCGAACGTGGACGAGGCGATCATGGAGGCTGCTCGTGGCTGATCCCACCGGTTTCCTCAAGCACGGTTCCCGCGAGACGCCGGTCCGCCGGCCCGTCCCGCTGCGACTCCTCGACTGGAAGGAGGTCTACGAGCCGTTCCCGCTCGACACCCTCCGGACCCAGGCAAGCCGTTGCATGGACTGCGGTATCCCCTTCTGCCACAACGGTTGCCCGCTCGGGAATCTCATCCCCGAGTGGAACGACCTCGCCTACAAGGGCAAGTGGGAGGACGGGATCGAGCGTCTCCACGCCACGAACAACTTCCCCGAGTTCACCGGCCGGCTCTGCCCGGCGCCCTGCGAGGCGTCGTGCGTGCTCGGCATCAACCAGGACCCGGTGACCATCAAGCAGGTCGAGGTCGAGCTGGTCGAGAAGGCCTTCGACGACGGCCGCGTCAAGCCGGTTCCGCCGTCGAAGCTCACCGGCCGCAAGGTCGCGGTCGTCGGTTCCGGGCCCGCGGGCCTCGCTGCGGCACAGCAGCTCACGCGTGCCGGTCACTCCGTGACGGTGTTCGAGCGGGCCGACCGCATCGGTGGTCTGCTCCGATACGGCATCCCCGAGTTCAAGATGGAGAAGCGCTTCATCGACCGCCGTCTCGCGCAGATGGAGGCCGAGGGCACCGTCTTCAAGCCGGGCGTGAACGTGGGTGTCGACATCACCGCCGACGAGCTGCGCGAGCAGTTCGACGCCGTGGTGCTCGCCGGCGGCGCGACCGTCGCCCGCGACCTGCAGATCCCCGGACGCGAACTCGACGGCATCCACCAGGCGATGGAATTCCTGCCGATCGCCAACCGCGTGCAGCTCGGCGACCTGCCGGCCCCGACCATCACGGCCGAGGGTAAGAAGGTCGTCATCATCGGCGGTGGCGACACCGGCGCAGACTGCCTGGGCACCTCGCACCGTCAGGGTGCGGCGAGCGTCCACCAGTTCGAGATCATGCCGCGGCCGCCGGAGCAGCGCGCCGAGTCCACCCCGTGGCCGACCTACCCCCTCATGTACCGCGTCTCGTCGGCGCACGAGGAGGGCGGCGAGCGCGTCTTCTCCGTCAACACCGAGGAATTCGTCGGTAAGGACGGCAAGGTCACCGCGCTCAAGGCACACGAGGTGCAGATGGTCGACGGTCGCTTCGAGAAGGTCGAAGGCAGCGACTTCGAACTCGAGGCCGATCTGGTGCTGCTCGCCATGGGCTTCACCGGTGCCGAGAAGCCCGGTCTGCTCACCGATCTCGGTGTCGACTTCGACCAGCGCGGCAACGTCGCCCGCTCGTCGGAGTGGGCCACCAACGTCGACGGCGTCTTCGTCGCCGGCGACATGGGTCGCGGACAGTCGCTCATCGTCTGGGCGATCGCCGAGGGTCGCGCGTGCGCCGCTGCGGTGGATCGTTTCCTCGAGGGTGAGACGGCACTGCCGGCGCCGATCGCGACCACCACGATGCCGCAGCGCTGAGCGCGGAAATCTATCGGCGTCCGAGTGGCGCCGGAGAGTTGAGCGCTCCAGCGTCGCAGCGCTGAACGAGGTACGACCACTGGGCCGCACACCGGAAGGTGTGCGGCCCAGTGGTGTTCGTGGGTCCAGATCTCGGTGGATCCGCCCCCGTTTTCCGGGGTTGGATCCACCGAAATCCGTTCAGCACCGCCGCAGGATGAGCGCCGCTCCGAGACCGAGTGCCGCGGGGATCGTGACGAGCGCGTACTCGCCACCCGTCCGCTCCAGCCGGTCGAGGGCCCGGGCGACGAGGATCCCACCGGTGGCGCCGAGCGGATGACCGACGGCCAGCGCGCCACCGAAGGTGTTGACGCAGGCGGGATCGAGATCCAGTTCCTCGATCATCATCAGGGGAGTGACCGCGAAGGATTCGTTGACCTCGACGACGTCCAGGTCCGCCGCCGTGATCCCGGCCCGTTCCAGCGCACGCGTCGAGGCGTCGACGGGTGCGGTGAGAAGCGGTGAGCGGACAGCGCTCTGGGCCGCGGCGACGATCTGTGCCCGAGGCTCCCGCGACAGTTCGGACCCCACCTCGGCGTCGCCGATCAGCACCGCGGACGCACCGTCCACCAATTGCGGTGCGGTGGCCACGGTGTGCAGTCCCGTCGCAGGTCGCGGTGAACCGGGCAGGTGCCGCGCCACGCGTTCCCAGGCGGGATCGTCGCCGAAGAGAGCGGGTAGTGCCGCGAGATCGCCGACGGTCACGTCGGCTCGAACGCCTTCGTCCGAATCGAGTTCCACATCACCGGCTTTCGTCGCGACCAGGGACGAGCCGGCCGGTGCCTGCGCGGCGCGGTGGTGCGAGGACACGGCGTACTCGTCGAGTTGTTCCCGGGTGAAGCCGTAGCGCGCCGCCGTGAGATCGGCCGACACGCCGATGGTGACGAAACCGGTGCGCTCGCCGAGTTCCGGATCGACGGCGATCGGTGGCGAATCGGCGAACATCGGTACGCGCGACATCGACTCGACACCCCCGGCGACGACGGCGCGCGCGTTGCCGGTGGCCACGCGCATCGCACCGGTCTCCACGGCGTCGAGCCCGGAACAGCACAGTCTCGACACGACGCCACCGGAGACGTGATCCGGCCAGCCGGCCCACTGCACCGCGGCCCGTGCGATGTTGCCCGACTGTTCGCCGGTGACGGTGCTGATGCCGAGCACGACGTCGTCGACGACATCGGAGGCGCCGCACCGTTCGTCGAGTGCCTCGAGCAACCGCCCGATCAGTTCGACGGGCGGAACACCCGCGAGGGTGCCCCCGCCCTTCCGTACGCGCGCCCGGGGGAGTCGGACGGCGTCGTAGACGTAGGCGGGATTGTTGCTGTTCACCGTTATCGACTCCGACCGACGTATTCACTACAACTACCGAAGTGATACCGGTCTCCCGCGGACGGTGTCAAGCGTGGGGACGCGGCACGATCGACTCGATACGCGCGGACTCCCGATTCACGGGACCGTCGCAACCCCGGCACTGGAGTTCGGGACGCAACAGACCGCCGCAGTCCCGATGCAGGACCTGCAGCGGGCCTGGCACCTGCGGAAACGCCTGCATCGACCACCGGATCAGGAAGACGAAGACCCCGAACAGTGCGCGACCCCGCGGTGTCAGGCGGTACTCCCGCTCGGAGCCGGCCGGACGCTCCAGGATCTCGACGGCGCACAGGCGGGCCAGCCGGTCGGTGAGTGTCGTGGGGGAGATGTCGAGCGCCGACCGGAACCGGCCGAAACGGCGGGTGCCGGCCAGGGCCAGGCCGGTGATCGCGCCGCTCCACCGGTCGCCGATCGCCTCCATGACGGCGTTGAACTGCATGTCCGCGCCCGCGGCGCCGCGAGCCGGACCTCGGGTGGATCGTCGCCGCGCACCCGAGGTGACGGTCCAGATCGCTTCGGCATCCATCTCGATGTCGGTATCGGCGCCGGTCACCGGGGTGCCGCACGCCCCGCACCGGATCGTGGCCGGACCGCGGTGCCCACACGCGGTGTGGACGAGATCGGGCTGCCATGCCCCCTCGGGTGTCCACTCCCGCTGCCAGCCCCAGATGCACACGAGGATCGGCCAGGTCGCGTTCCCGAGTTCGGTCAGCAGGTAGTCGTGACGATCCGAGCCGGCCGACTGCGGTGAACGTTCCAGCACACCGGCCTCGGCCAGCGAGTTCAGCCGGTCGGTCAGCACCGACGGCGGTGCGCCGGTCAGCTCGAGCCACCGGGTGAAGCGGGTCGTGCCGCTCACGAAGGCGTGCCCGAGCAGCGCGAGGGTCAGGCGGTCTCCCAGCAGGTCGAGGGTGGCCGCGACCGGATTGACGGCAGCGCGGGTCTCGTCCGGTGTGTTGTTCGGATCCACGACCGACCTCTCTCGGATGCGTGACCGTCGTTGCGGGCCCTCTGTCCGAATGCTTCAATAACTGTACTGATCGAGGCGGGGACACCCGCCGTGAACCCACTCTTCCAATTCGACCCTTGCGGAGTCGAACCGTGCGGGACGGAGCCGCACAGGTCGAACCGCCCGGGACGGAACCGCACAGGTCGAGCCGAACCGGAGAGCGAGACGACATGACATCGACGCAGGTGTGGATCGCCGGCGGGCACCAGAGCGACTTCGCGCGGAACGTCACCCGCGAGGGCCTCGACATCGCAGATCTCACCGGCGAGGTCGTGCGGGGAACCCTCGTCGACGCCGGGATCGAGCCGGAGCAGGTGGACGTCGTCCACGTCGGCAACGCCTTCGGGCAGTTGTACACCGGTCAGGGTCATCTCGGAGCGATGCCCGCCTCGGTGATCCCCGAACTGTGGCACGTGCCCGCGAGCCGTCACGAGGGTGCGTGTGCGTCCGGTTCGCTCGCGATCCTCGCGGCGATGGCCGACCTCGAATCCGGCCGGTACGACTGCGCACTCGTGCTCGGGGTGGAGATCGAGAAGTCGGTGCCCGGCGACATCGGGACGGACTACATGAGCCCCGCCTCCTGGGTCGGCCACGAAGGACAGGACGCGAAGTACATCTGGCCGTACATGTTCGCGCGCATCGCCGACGAGTACTCGGCGCGCTACGGGCTCGACCCCGAGCACCTGTGGGCGATCTCCGAACTGAACATCCGCAACGCTCGGCGCAACCCCCTGGCACAGACCCGCACCCGTACGTATCCGTCCGGGGCGTTCACCGCCGACGACACCGCGAACCCGATCGTCGAGGGCAGCCTGCGCCGGATCGACTGCGGCCCACTGACCGACGGAGCCGTGGGCCTCGTGCTCGTCAGCGACCGCTTCGTCGACCGGCACCCGGACTTCGGTTCGCGGCCCCGCTCCCGGATCCTCGGCTGGGGACACCGCACCGTCGGGCTCGCCCTCGACGACAAGTTCGCCCGCACGTCGGGCGACGAGCTGATGTTCCCGCACCTGCGCGCCACCATCGACGATGCCTTCGGACGGGCCGGCATCGGGGACGTCGACGATCTCGACCTCATCGAGACGCACGACTGCTTCAGCATCAGCGAATATCTCGCGATCGACCACTTCGGCCTCACCCCACCGGGGAAGAGCGGTCGCGCCGTCGAGTCGGGTGATCTCGAGATCGGCGGGCGGATGCCGGTCAATCCCAGCGGTGGACTGATCGGTGGTGGGCATCCCGTCGGCGCGACCGGTGTGCGGATGGCGCTCGACTGTCACCGGCAGGTCACCGGCACGGCGGGCGGCTATCAGGTCGACGGTGCCCGGCGCGCCGCCACGCTCAACTTCGGTGGCAGTACGACCACCACCGTGTCCCTGATCATCGGTTGATTCCCAAGGAGCATTGATGGACCTCGAGATCCTCGGCCGCGCGCTCTCCACGCTGCCCGCCGACGACGATCACCCCTATCGCACCGGTCCGTGGCGTCCGCAGACCACGGAGTACCGCGCCGACGACCTGGAGGTGATCGGAGATCTGCCCGACGACCTGGACGGCGTGTACATCCGCAACACCGAGAACCCGGTGCACCCCGCCCAGCAGGGGTTCTACCATCCGTTCGACGGCGACGGCATGGTGCACCTCGTCGGATTCCGGAACGGGAAGGCGTTCTACCGCAATCGCTTCGTCGAGACGGACGGTTTCCTCGCCGAGCAGGAGGCCGGCCGGGCCCTGTGGGCGGGTATCGCCGAGAAGCCGCACAGGTCGGAGCGACAGGACGGCTGGGGTGCCCGCGGCAGGATGAAGGACGGTTCGAGCACCGACGTCGCCTTCCACAACGGTGTCGCGCTGACGAGCTTCTGGCAGTGCGGCGACCTCTACCGGATCGACCCGATCTCCCTCGAGACCCTCGGCAAGGCCGACTGGAACGGCGCCTTCCCGTTCGATCTCGGTGTCTCCGCGCACCCGAAGCCGGATCCGCACACGGGGGAGATGCTGTTCTTCAACTACGGCACCGACGCCCCGTACATGCACTACGGCGTCGTCGACTCGTCCGACAACCTCGTCCACTACACGGGAATCGAGCTGCCCGGACCACGCCTGCCGCACGACATGGCATTCACCGAGAACTACGCGATCCTCAACGACTGTCCGCTGTTCTGGATCCCGGAGGCACTCGAGGCAGGCAAGTACCACTCGAAGTTCCACCCCGACATGCCGATGCGGCTCGGCGTGATCCCGCGTCGCGGCGACGGCAGCGAGATCGTCTGGTTCGAGGCCGAATCGACGTACGTCCTGCACTGGACGAACGCCTACGAGGACGGCGACGAGATCGTGCTCGAGGGCTTCCACCAGGAGACGCCCGAACCCGAGGACACCGGGCGGGGATCGATCTACGAACGGGCCTTCCGCGCTCTCGCCCTCGACCGCCTGGGGACCCATCTGCACCGCTGGCGGATGAACCTGCGCACGGGAACGCTGAAGGAGGAACGTCTGTCCGAGAGCATCACCGAGTTCGGGATGATCAACCCGGCGTACGGGGGCCGCCCGCACCGGTACACCTACGCCGCGACCGGGGTCCCCGGCTGGTTCCTGTTCGACGGACTCGTCAAGCACGACACCGTGACCGGCACCGAGGAACGCTACGCACTGGGCGAGGGAGTCTTCGGCAGCGAGACGGTGATGGCACCGCGCATCGGATCGACGGGCGAGGACGACGGCTATCTCGTCACCATGACCGTCGACATGAACCGCGACCTGTCCGAATGCCTCGTCTTCGACGCGCAGCGACTCGCCGACGGACCGCTGGCGCGCATCCGGTTGCCCGAGCGGATCAGTTCCGGCACCCACTCGACGTGGGCGTCGGGCGCGGAGATTCCGGGATGGCGGATCACCGACCGGCCGGAGGACGCTCTGCGCTTGTGACATTTCCGTGTCGCCGGGCGTCACACCCGTTATGGTTCTGCGCATGACGGCTACGAGACGGGCACTGGCGACGGTCGTGATGGGTGCGGGTGCCGTCGTGGCCGCCGTCGCGGCGGCTCCCGCCGCGGCCGCGGATCCTGCGGACGCGTGCATCCGCAACGGTGGTGGGCTCGTGACGATCGACGGCGCCGAGCCCGTCCCACCGGTTTTCGGATTCGACGGTCCCCGCCTGCTCGGACTCCAGGGCGGGGTCGGCAACGCGTGCATCACCAACGTGGGTCCCGGCGCCGTGACGGTCACGCATCCCGAGGGACGTGTCCCGGGACGCACCGAGGTGTCCACCGCGCTCGTGGAGATGCGGGTCGACGGCGGGCTCGGCAACGTCGCCGTCACCAACGTCGGTACCGGTGCGGTCACGGTGCACCGGACGGAGGTCACGCCCGAGCCCGTTGCGGCGCCCGCACAGGCTCCGCTCCCCGGGATGCCGGAGCTGATCCTCGACGCAGGAACCGACGGCGTCTTCGTCACGAACGTCGGTACGGGCGGTGTCACGGTCGTCGACCGTGCCGTCGCGCCGGCGGAGCTCCCGGCCCCGCCGCCGCCTCCCCCGGGTGCGGTCGTCACCGATCCGTTCAGCGGAAACATCTATGTTACAAACCTCTTCGGGCCCGACATCGTCGTCGCGGAACCCGCCTCGACCGCCGAAGGGAGCGTGGTCGAGCGGCCGGTTCCGGGAACGGCGGTCGACTACGGGACGGGCAACGTCTTCGTGACGAACATCGGCGGGGGACAGGTGACCGTCATCCGCGGCTGATCCGCCGGCCCCGTCGTTTCCCGACAACGTTCCGGACTCGGATACATCACATCCGGTTCACGAATATGTCATCCTTCTACTCGATACTGCCGGGGAGGGACGCGGCACCAGGACAGTAGCGGGGCGGGGGCATGGCTATGAGAAGAGTGTGGGCGGCAACGGTGGCCGCAGTGGCGGCATGTGCAGCAGTATTCGTCGCAATGCCTGCGGCCCAAGCGAATCCGCCCGCATGCCCGACGCTGAACGTGGTCGCGGTGCCCGGAACGTGGGAGACCTCGAACACCCCCGACCCCGGCCGCGGGAACGGCATGCTCGCCCAGGTCACGTCCGATCTTCCCGCCGGGGCGCGCGTCGACTACGTCGCGTATCCCGCCACGGCCTTCCCGTGGGAGGGCGACGTGTACGCGGCCTCCCGCAACCGCGCCGTCGACAATGCGCGCGGCATCATCGCGGCCACCGCCGAACGGTGCCCCCTCACGAACTTCGCCCTCGTCGGCTACAGCCAGGGTGCCGATGCCGCAGGTGATCTCGCCGCCGAGATCGGCACCGGGCTGGGAGTGGTCGGTCCGCACCGCCTCGTCGCGGTGGGTCTGCTGTCCGATCCGCGCCGCTCCGAACTCGACCCGTTCGTCGGTCCGCCCGTCGCCGGCACCGGTGCCGGAGGTGCCCGCGCGGGAGGCTTCGGATTCGTAACGCCCAACGTGCGCACCATCTGCGCGGTGGGCGACCTCTATTGCTCGACGCCGCCGGAGGACTTCGTCACGCGACTGGCCGGCTTCCTCGCCATCTCGGCGGGCAGCCCGTTCGAGCAGCTCGAGAACTACCGCGACGAGGCGACCGCGCTCTACAACGACATCATGACCGCCGGGGGCATCCCGATGCTGCAGCTGCAGCTCACGCCCGAGGCGAACGAGCTGCGCGAGCAGAAGATCCGCACCTTCTACGAGTCGCAGATCCACCAGGACTACTCGAACTACGTGGTCGACGGTCGCGGAACGACGGCCACACGGTGGCTGCACGACTGGATCGCCTCCAAGGCCTGACCATCAGTCGATATCGAATCGTGCGCCCACACGCATGACACGGGGCGCGAAGCGCATCAGCCACTTGCGGACCTTCGCACCCGGGGCGACCGTCACCACAGGTTTGTTGTGACGGACCGCCCCGACGATCGCCTTGGCCACCTTCTCCGGCGCGATGTGCAGGCGCCGGTACATCGCGAGGGTGCGGGTGCGTCGCGCTGCTCGTAGTTCCTTGTTCGGCGCGACGTACTCCGTCGCCCGGGTGAGGTTGGTGTCCACCAGGTCGGGACACACGACGGTCACGCCGATCCCGTGTTCGAGCAGTTCGGCGCGCAGGCACTCCGACAACATGAACACCCCGGCCTTGCTCGTCGTGTAGGCGGCGAGGTTGCGTTGCGGCATGTACGCCGCCGCCGACGAGACGTTGACGATCTGCCCGCCCGTGCCGGCTTCGATCATCTGCTCGGTGAAGGCACGGCAGCCGTAGACCACGCCCCAGAAGTTCACGTCCATCACGTTCTCGAAGACGCTCTGCGGGGTGTCGGCGAAGGCACCGATGACACCGATGCCCGCGTTGTTGACGAGCACGTCGGCGACGCCGTGCCGCTCGCGGACGGTCTGCGCGAACTTCCGGACCTGCTGTTCGTCGGAGACGTCGAGTTCGTAGGCGTGGGCGGCGCCGCCGAAGACGGCCTCGGAACCGCCGGCGCCGGGAGCCGGGACGTTCACGAGCGCCACCGTCTCGCGGGCACTGTCGAGATCCTTGTCGGCGACGACGACGATGGCGCCTTCGGCGGCGAAGGCGATCGCCGACGCCCGGCCGATCCCGCTACCGCCGCCGGTGACGACGACGAGGGCGCCGGTCAGGTCGCGCAGACGGCTGCGTAGTGCAGCGCCGGCGCGCCAGCGGCGTATCTGAGCGATCCGAGAGGGCACCCCACCATCGTGACGCACTCGCCGCGTGTGGTCCGGTCAGTACAGGAACTCGCGGTAGAGCTCGCGCTTGCCCGGCTCGGCGTCGGCCGGGATCTCGATCGAGTGGAGTTCGGCGTGCATGTCGCGCATCGACGGGACCGCCGCGCGGTCGGGATAGGTCGACGGATCCCACAGTTTGGCGCGCAGCAACGCCCGCGCGCAGTGCAGGAAGACCTCGTCGATCTGCACGATCACAGCGAGCTGCGCCGGCTTGTTCTGCAGCGACAGCTTCTCGAGCAGGTCGGGGTCGGTCGACAGGGTGGCACGGCCGTTGATCCGCAGCACCTCCTCGTCGCCGGGGACGAAGAACAGCAGCCCGACGTGAGGATTCTCGAGGATGTTCCGGTACGAGTCGGCGCGGCGGTTGCCGGGCCGGTCGGGCAGCGCGATCGTCTGGTCGTCGAGGACGAGCACCGCCGACTCGATGTCGCCACGCGGCGAGCAGTCGCAGTTGCCGACGGCGTCGGCGGTGGCGATCGTGAAGAACCGCGCCAGCGACAAGAAATGCCTGATGAGCGGGGTCAGGTGTGGTCGTGCCTTGTCGACGATCGCCGGGTGCGGAATGCCCAGGACGGCCTCGAGCTCGCCCTGTGTCCGTATCCCGCCCTGTACGAGCTCGTCGATCCTGTCCGCATCCATCCGGTGCACCTCCGGCGGTGACCGTACCAATCCTGCGGGCGAAGATCACGTCGGCATCCGGATCGTGCCTGATCAGGTGGTGGTCGCCGGAGCTTCCGGTCACCGGGACAGACCGGGAGCGCACGCTCCCGATCCCGGTAGAACGGAAGGCGATGCCCCCGTCCGGAAGGATCGAGATGACCGACTCCGCCCTGCTGGCCTCCCTCCTCGAACGCGTACAGCTCCTCGAGGACAAGGCTGCGATCCACGAGGTCCTCACGGCCTACGGCCCGGCCGTCGACGCCGGTGACGCCGAGGCGGTGGGGGAACTGTGGACGCAGGACGCCGTCTACGACATCGACATCCGCTTGATGGAGGGGCGCGACACGATCATGGAGATGGTGCGCACCCGGCCGCACCAGGACTACATCGAGGAGGGCTGCGGTCATCTGCTGGACCCGGTGCACATCCGGGTCGACGGCGACACCGCCGTCGCGACCTGTCACTCCCTGCTGCTGCGCCGCAACGCCGATTCGGATTCGTTCCGGGTGTGGCGGGTGAGCGCCAATCGATTCGAACTCGCCCGGATCGACGGCAGTTGGAAGATAGCGCGCCGCACGTCGCGGTTGCTCGACGGCAGCACCGCCGCCCGCGACCTCTTCGCGAGCGCACGGCGCTGAACCCACGACTCGTGGGTGGGCGCTGGGGGCTCACCCACGGGCCGGCTGCCGGAGGGGCTCAGACGCGCAGGGTGTCGCGTACGTGCCCGGTCTCGTTGATCGACGCGACGCGGCGCGCGCCGCTGCGTGAGACGAGGATGCGCGTCACCGACGCGTACTCGATGGGGAACATCAGCGGCCGGGGCAGCTCGAGCAGGTGCTGCAGCACGATGTTCACGACCCCGCCGTGGACGAACAGCGCCACGGTCTCGGCGTGGTCGCACGAGCCCACCACCTGGTCGATCCCGCGCAGCACCCGTGTGCGGAAGGCGTCCCCGTCTACGAAATCGGGTAGGTGACCTGCCAGGATGCGCTTGTAGGCAGCCGGTGCGACGTCCTTCGCGGCGTCGATCGTGAAGTAGTGATCGTGGCCGTAGTCGTACTCGGCGATGTCCTCCATCTTCTCCACGTCGAGCCCGCGTCGTTCCGCGACCGGCTCGGCCGTCTGCAGGGCCCGCAACTGCGGGCTCGAGAACAGGCGGGTGATGTTGTAGGGGGACAGCGCGTCCGGTAACCGCGACGCCTGGAGACGACCGGTCTCCGTGAGCGGCGGGTCGGCGACCCCGGTCTCGGCGCGGGCGTTGTTCGGCTCGGCGTGGCGGATCAGGAGTAGCTGCACGACCTCACGATGCCAGGTGGAGCGGTTTCACGTGAAACGACCCGTCAGGAGCGTCGCGGCTTCGTGAACGGGAACGCCAGCGACTCGCGGATGCTGCCTCCGAGGACGAGCATCACGATCCGGTCGACACCCATGCCGAGACCGCCGGTGGGAGGCATCGCGTATTCGAGTGCTTCGAGGAAGTCCTCGTCGAGTTCCATCGCCTCCTCGTCACCGCCCGCGGCGAGCAGCGACTGCTCGGTGAGGCGGGCACGCTGGTCGAGGGGATCGGTGAGCTCGCTGTAGGCGGTCCCCAGCTCGACACCCCAGGCCACCAGGTCCCACTTCGCTGCGACACCCGGTTTGCGGGGGTGCGGCCGGGTCAGCGGCGACACCGAGGTCGGGAAGTCGGTGTAGAAGGTGGGGAACTCCGTCTTCGATTCGACGAGGTGCTCGTACATCTCCTGTGCGGTGGCGCCGGCGTCCCAGGCCGGGTTGTAGGGGATCTCGTGTTCGTCGCACATGCGTCGCAGGACGTCGACGGGGGTCTGCGCGTCGACGAACGTCCCGAGCGCCTCGGAGATCGCGTCGTGGAAGGTCTTGACGGGCCACTCGCCGGAGATGTCGATCTCGACCGGGGTGCCGTCGGGGCCGGGTCGCAGGATGATCTCGCGTCCGTGTGCCGCGCGGGCCGCTGCCTGGATCAACTCGCGTGCAACGACCCGCATCTTCTCGTAGTCGCTGTGCGCCTCGTACGCCTCGAGGATCGTGAACTCCGGGTTGTGCTTGAAATCCGCACCCTCGTTGCGGAACACCCGGCCGATCTCGAAGACCTTCGCCATGCCCGCGACGCACAGCCGCTTCAGGTACAGCTCGGGGGCGATCCGCAGGTACAGATCGGCGTCGTAGGCGTTGATGTGCGTGACGAACGGTGCGGCGTTCGCGCCGCCGTGCACCGACTGCAGGATCGGCGTTTCCACCTCGAGATAGCCGCGGGCCTGCAGTTCGTCGCGCAGCGACCGCACCACCGCGCTGCGAGCCGCGAGGTGGTCGCGTGCGCCGCGGTCGATCGCGAGATGCAGATAGCGTTGCCGCACGCGGGCTTCCGGGTCGACGAGACCGTGGTACTTGTCGGGCAGCGGGTGCAGGCACTTGCCGTCGATGCGCCACGAATCGGCGAGCACCGAGATCTCGCCGGTGCGGCTGCGTCCCGTCTCGCCGGACACCTCGACGAGGTCGCCGAGGTCGAACAGGAAGCGTTGTCCGGCAACCCGTTGCCGATCGACGAGGATCTGGATGTCACCCGACCAGTCGCGCAGCACCGCGAACAGCACACCGCCGAAGTTGCGGATGCGCAGCAGGCGTCCCGCCACGGTCACCGGAGTGCCGGGCTTCGCGGCCCGGGCCTCGGCGGCGGTGTGGGTCGGGGGATGCGCGACCGGATAGGGATCGACACCGTGTTCGACGATCCGCTGCAGGGTGTTCATCCGCACCTGGACCTGCTCGGGGCGGCGACGTCCGTGCGAGACGGCGGGCGTGCCGTCGGCGAGTTCGACGCCGGGTGCGCTGCCGTCGTCGTGCAGTTCCGCCGCGACCACCTGGTCCTCGGGGAACGCCGAATGTGTTCCCGTGTGCTGCCGGGTGTTCCGGCGACCGAAGGTGGGGAGGGTGAGGAAGCCCTCGGCGATCGCCGACGCGAGCGCGACGCGCGGGATGAGCCGGTTGTCGCGGAAACACAGGAAGCGGGGCACCCACTCGGGGTGGTACTTGACGTTGGACCGGTACAGCGCCTCGAGCTGCCACCACCGCGAGAAGAACAGCAGGATCGACCGCCACAACCGCAGGATCGGGCCGGCGCCGATCCGCGCGCCCTCCTCGAAGACCGACCGGAAGACCGCGAAGTTCAGCGAGATCCGCTCGACGTCGAATTCGGCACCACGTGAGGCGAGCTCGGAGACCATGAGTTCGACGACCCCGTTGGGTGCCTGCGGGTCGCGGCGCATCAGGTCGAGCGACACCCCGTCCGATCCCCACGGCACGAGCGACAGCATCGCGACGACCTTGCCGTCCGCGACCGCTTCGACGAGCAGGCAGTCGCCGTCGAGTGGATCACCGAGCCGGCCGAGGGCCATCGAGAAACCGCGCTCGTTCTCGGTGTCGCGCCAGGCCTCGGCGCGCTGGATCGCCGCCGACAGCTCGATGGGCGACAGTTCGCGGTGACGCATGATACGTGCGGTTACACCGTGTTTGCGAGCGCGGTTGACGGCCTGCCGCACCGGTCGCATGTCGCGTCCGGCGAGACTGAAGTCGCGGGTGAGCAGGACGGCCTCGTCGCCGAGCTGTAGCGCGTTCAGGCCCGCCCGGTGATAGGCCGTCGCGCCGTCCTCGCTCGCCCCCATCACCGCGGGTGTCCACCCGTAGGCGCGGGCGAGATCGAGCCATTCGTCGATGGCGTGCGGCCACGCCTCGGGGTTGCCGATCGGATCACCGCTCGCGAGGCACACACCGAGTTCGACGCGATAGGTCACCGCGGCCTTGCCACTGGGGGCGAACACCACGGCCTTGTCGCGGCGCGTCGCGAAGTAGCCGAGTGAATCGTCGCTGTGGGCGAGCAGGCCGCGGATGGCCGATTCGTCACTGCCGGTGAGCGCATTGCTCGCTCGCTGCGAGCGGAACAGCACCACGACGGCCGCGAGCACGGCGAGCGCGCCGAGCAGGCCGAGGACCGTGTTGACCAGCCCGTTCGGGCGACCACCGAACTGGTCGTTGTCGATGAAGGTCAGCGCGGTGACACGGTTGAGCGCCCACAGGAACCGGTCGGGAGCGGGCAGGGTGCCGGGGAACAGCTCCACCAGACCCCAGCCGATCAGCGTCGCGACGGCCAGGCCACCCACGAGCACACCGAGTGCGGCCCAGACGTTTCCGCGCCGCACGCGCGTGTAGAACTCGGGATAGGACAGCAGCAGGAGCGCGACGATCAGCAGGTGGACGACCAACGCGACGAGGTGGTTCGGGTCGCGCTCGACGATGCTCATCACGAGATTGGTGATGGTGAATCCGCCGAGATAGATCGTCAGGATCCACCACGCGATGCGCTTGCGGCCGGCGACGGCACCGGCGAGCAGGCCCAGGACGAGAGCGAACGACAGGCTCGTGTCGGGAGCGTCGAAGTAGTACTCGTCGAGATATTCGCGCGGAGCGTGGATCCAGTAGCGCAGGGTCGGGGAGATCGACCACAGCGCGACCACCACCGCGTAGATGCCCAGGATCAGGCCGAGGATGTGCGGTACGGCGGACAGACGCCCACCGACGAGGTCGGTCGGCGATGGACGGGAGGGCGCTGGGTCGTCCTCCACCGGACGCGGGCGCTCGACAGGAGCGGTGGAATCCGCAGACATGGAATAGAACGGTAACGGGCAAACGCGGCAGACGTGGGACGAACGGCCGCGGGACCGGGTCGCATTCCCGGTCCCGCGGCCGTTCTCATCCGTTCATGCGCCCGTCAGGAACGGGGTGCTCCCGCGGTCGCGACGTCCTCGGTGGCGTCGGGCTCGGACGGTTCGGTCCGCGCCAGCTTGCTCGGCCACCAGATCTTCTTGCCGATGTCGATCGTCAGTGCCGGCACCACCAGCGACCGCACGAGCAGTGCGTCGAGGAGGACGCCGAAGGCGACGATGAACGCGAGTTGCGCCAGGAACAGCAGCGGGATCACCGCCAGCGCCGAGAACGTCGCAGCGAGGACCACGCCGGCGGACGTGATGACACCGCCGGTGACGGTCAGTGCCCGCAGTGTGCCGGCGCGGGTACCGACCTTCTTCGTCTCCTCGCGGACGCGAGTCATGAGGAAGATGTTGTAGTCGATACCCAGCGCCACGAGGAAGACGAACCCGAACAGCGGCACCACCGGGTCGGCGCCGGGGAAACCGAGCAGGTCGTTGAACACGAGCGACGAGATGCCGAGGGTCGCCGCGAACGAGACGATCACGGTCAGCATCAGCAGGATCGGTGCGACGACCGCCCGCAGCAGTGCGATGAGCACCAGCAGCACCACGAGCGTCACGGCCGGGATGATGACGGTGCGGTCGCGGGTCGCGGTGTCCTTCGTGTCGAGGTCGACGGCCGTGGGTCCGCCGACGAGTGCCTCGGCGTCGGGCACGGAGCCCACCGCGTCGCGGATGCGTTCGACGGTCTCCTCGGCGGCGAGGGAGTCGGCAGGATCCGACAGCGTCGCCTGCACCGCGACCAGTCCGTCGACCACGCGCGGCGCGCCGTCGGGGCCGGGGACGGGCTGGACGGTCGTCACGCCCTCGACGCCTTCGGTGGCGTCGACGACACCCTCGAGCGCGCCTTCGCGGGCGACGACGATGCTGGGCGAACCGGTGCCGGCGTCGAAGTGCTCACCGAGCACCTCCTGGCCGGACTTCGAATCGGTCTGCAGGAGGAACAGATCCGAGGACGCGACACCGCTCGCCTTGAACTGCGGTGCCAGCAGGGCGAAGGCGACGAGCACGAGGCTGCACACGATCCAGATGGGACGCGGCTTCGACCCGACGAAGTCGGCCACCCGGCCCCACACCTTGTGGGACTTCTGCATGTCGTCGGCATCGGCGTTCGCGTCGTAGACCGGGCGGGTGGGCCAGAACGCGACGCGGCCGAGCAGCACGAGCGCTGCGGGCAGGAAGGTGAGCGACGCGAGGAACGATGTCGCGATGCCGATGGCGGCCACCGGGCCGAGACCGCGGTTGGAGTTCAGGTCCGACAGCAGCAGGCACAGCACGCCGAGGATGACTGTGCCGGCGGACGCAGCGATCGGCTCGATCGAACCGCGGAGCGCGCTGCGCATCGCGGCGTACTTGTCCTGCTGCAGTCGCAGTTCCTCGCGGTACCGGGAGACCAGTAGCAGTGCGTAGTCGGTGGCGGCACCGAACACCAGGATGAACATGATGCCCTGGCTCTGGCCGTTGAGCGCGATCGCTCCGGCATCGGCGAGCACGTAGACCAGCAGGCTCGCGAGGGCGAGTGCGAACAGCGCCGAGATGATGACGACGAACGGCAGGATCGGGCTGCGGTAGACCACCACGAGGATGACGAGAACGACACCGCCCGCGACGAGCAGGAGCAGTCCGTCGATGCCGCCGAAGGCAGACGACAGGTCTGCGGCCTGCCCGGCGGGGCCGGTGACGTAGACGGTCAGGCCGTCCGGGGCGCCTTCGAGGGCCGTCCGGAGTTCCTCGACGGCCTCCTGGACCTCCCCGGAGGCGTCGAGTGGCACGATCATCTGCGCCGCTGCGCCGTCCTCGGACGGGATCGGCGGCGGTCCTGCGGATTCGGTGGCCAGGAAGGCGAGGTCCTCGTCGGTGATCCCGCCGTCGCGTTCGGCGACGACGATCGCGGGGATGAACTCGCTCTCGTTGAACTGCGCGTACAGCTCGTCCGCGCGGGTGGATTCGGCGGAAGCCGGGAGGAAGGTGCTCGCGTCGTTGGAGGCGACCTCGCTGAGCTTGCCTGCGAACGGACCGCCGCCACCGGCGGCCACAAGCCACGCGATGAGCAACAGGGCGGGTAGGAGCCACCGCCATCGGCTGGTTCTGCGTGGGGGCTCGGTAGCAGTGCTCAAGATTCCTCCTGGCGTGAGCGAATGTGTCGGAACTAGATTATTCAGCGTGCTGAACGATGGGGGTGGAGACGACCTCGACGAGTGGCCCACCGGACGTCTGCTGTCCACCGCGGCCCGGCTCGTCGAGCAGGCCTGGGAGCAGTCCTTGCGACGGCGAGGGCTCACCCACGCGGGGGTGATCGCACTGCACGCGGTGGCCCACGCCCCGCTGTCGCAACGGGAGATGGCGCGCGCATGCCGGGTGACCGACCAGACCATGAGCCGGACCGTCGACCATCTCGTCCGCGGCGGTTTCGTCACGCGCGCGGTCGACCCGGAGGACGAACGGAGGATGCGGGTGGAGATCACGCCGTCGGGCGTGGACGCCTACCGGCGCGTGATCGAACTCGAACGCGACGACGAGCCCGGCGGTGATTCTCCGGTCGCGGTGTCGGACCCGGCTACCCTGCGCCGGCTCCTGCTCGAAATCGTTCGTTCGCACAGCACTCCTCGTGACAGCGCCGGGAGTACCCACGATCGGGAGAGTCCACCCCTCGGCGGGATGTGAGCTGCCACCCTCTCCGGAAAACGAGAAGATCCGTCCGGAGCGCGCGCGGTAGGGTGCCGCATGGTCTCCGCCCCCCGGACCCACGCCGACGTCGTCTCCGCACTGCGAGCAGCCGGGTGCGTGTTCGCCGAGGAGGAGGCGCAGCTGCTCGTCGAAGCCGCTCCCACACCCTCGGATCTGGAGCGGCTCATCGCGCGGCGGGTCGGCGGCGAACCCCTCGAACACGTACTGGGACAGGTCTTCTTCCACGGCAGGCGCATCGCGGTGCGAGAAGGGGTGTTCGTCCCCCGTCGCCGCACCGAGTATCTGGTGGACTGCGCGATCGAACTCGCGCGGCCCGGTGCCGTGATCGTCGACATGTGTTGCGGGTGCGGTGCCGTCGGTGCCGCGCTCGCCACCGCCGTCGAGGACTGTGAGGTCTACGCGGCCGACATCGATCCCGTCGCCACCGCGTGTGCCCGCCTGAACCTGCCGCCCCACCGGGTGTTCGACGGCGATCTGTTCGACGCCCTGCCGGGCACGCTGCGCGGTCGCGTCGACGTGCTCGTCGCCAATGCACCCTACGTGCCGTCGGGGGCGATCGGGTCGATGCCGCGGGAGGCGCGCTGCAGCGAGCCGCGACACGCACTGGACGGCGGACCCGACGGACTGGACGTCCACCGCCGGCTCGTCGCCGACGCGGGCCGGTGGCTCACCGACGGTGGGTCGCTGCTCGTCGAGTCGGCCGCGTCGCAGGCACCCGTCGTGCGCGACCTCGTGACCCGGGCCGGACTCGACGCCGACACGCGGGGTTCCGAGGAGTCCGACGCGACGGTCGTCATCGGCACCCGTCGATGACGTGCTCGCTGCCGCGAACATGTCAGTCGAGCGGTAGCTGAGCGAAGATCGCGGTCGGCTGGGTCGACCCGCCCGTCGGTTCGACGCTGAAGGCGAGCGCGGTGGCACCCGAGATGTCCTCGAGCACCGCGGTCGTCGACGGCGCGACGTCGTCGGGTGTCATCGTGCCCGCGGGCTCCATGCCCTCGGGCCCGACCAGCCACATCTGGTAGACGCTGCCCTCGGCCGGCGGGGCGACGTTGTTCATCACCAGCACGCCCGCGTCCTCCTCCTTGGAGAACACCACGGTCGCGGTGCCGCCACCGTCGAGCTCGCCCGACGAGGTCCGTACGTCCTCGGCGGCGAAGACCCGCTCGCTCGTGCCCGGCTCGGACGTGGTCTGCCACTGACCGGCCACCACGACCCCGCCGATCGCAACGATCACGGCCGCTGCCGCGGCGAGCAGGAAGTTCCGCCGTCGGGCTTGGCGGCGCTCGTCGAGGGAGACGGGCGGGGGAAGGTGATCGTCCTCCGCCCGAGGTGCCTCGGTCGCCTCCGGCTCACCGGGTCGTTCCGTGTGCGTCTTCTCGGCGGGCGCCTTCGCGGTGAGTTCGGCGTGGACCAGATCGAGCAGTCGCACCCGGAGTTCGGGCGGCGGCTCGGTCGCGGTACCGGCCGACATCGCCGCGAGGGTCTCGTGGACCTCGCGGACCTCGGCGTCGAACCGTTCGACCACCTCCGGGTCTGCTTCCGCGAGTCGCTCGGCGAGCTCCCGACGCTCGTCGGGCGTGACGGCATCCAATGCGAAGACGGGTGCCATGTCGAGCAGATCGCGCGAGGAATCGTTCGCCTCATCAGCCATCCACAGTCACCCCCAGACAATTCTTCAGTCGTTTCAGGCCGTCCCGGATGCGCGACTTGACCGTCGGCAACGGGGACGAAAGTTCTTCTGCCACTTCGGTATACGTAAAGCCTCTGTAGTAGGCGAGCTCGACCGAGCGTCGCTGCAGTTCGGTGAGCGAACCCAGACACTCGTTCACCCGGCGGCGATCGTCGCGCTGCGCGACCTCCTCGCTCACCGAGTCGAAGGCCGCGTCGACGTTCGTCGAACCGTACTGCGACTCGCGGTCGGCTCCGGACTGTTCGCTGCGGACCCGGTCGACGGCGCGCCGATGGGCGAGCGTGATGATCCACGACAGAGCGGAACCCTGACGCGGGTCGTACTTGTCGGCCGACCTCCACACCTGGAGGTAGACCTCCTGGGTGGTCTCCTCGCTGTAGCCGGGATCCCGCAGGACCCGCAGCACCATGCCGAAGACTCGGGAACGCGTCGCGTCGTACAGTTCGGCGAACGCCGTGGGGTCTTGCCGGGCCACCCGCCCGAGCAGTTCGCCGAGGGTATCGGTATGGCCTCCGACGCCGGTCATCGGCTCAGTCCGCTCATCGGAGGAAAGCCTAGCCGGGACATTCCCTCCACTCAAGGCAACCGTGTCGACCACGAGCGTCACCCCATCCACATCCGAGCACGGAGAACTGTCGTGAGATCGACGGGCAGCCGTTCGCCGCTGACGGTCGCGGTGAACACCGGGACGCCGGGCCGCCGCAGGGCGACCGAAACCGCGAACATGTCGCCTGCCCGGGTGATGATGTCGATCTCGTCCGAGCGCAGCGTGTAGCAGTGCCGTCCGTTCCGGCGCGAATGGATCTCCGCGACCACACAGGCCAGGGAACCACTCGGATCGTGGCACCAGAACAGGTTCAGCGGATCCGATCCGAGACCGAGACGCCGGATGTTCAGCAGCGCCGTGATCCGCCCGCCCGGAACCCGCACCCCGTCGGCCACGAGCTGGTCCTCGACCCGGCCGCGGAAGGTGTCGGAATCGCTCGCGACGAAGTGGTCCCACGGCTCGAACCGCATCAGCGTACGCAGCCACCAGGACGAGGGCGTCGTCTCGTCGACGTCCATGACCCAGCTGAAGCCGCGGTACTCGAGCGAGGGGCGCTCGGCCGAGCCCTGCGCGTGGCGGACGAAGGTCCGGTAGATCGCCGGCGCGACCGCTTCCCGGCCACCCCGGAACTCGACGTCGTCGCCGATCATCGCGACTGCGCGGGGAAGGTCAGGATGCATGGTCGTCTCCGGGGCACGTGGTCGGTTTCCCCGCCAGTGTGCACGTGAGGAAATCGGCCGTGGTGTCGGCCCACCAGCGCGGGTCGGTGAGGAGGAAATGTCCGGCTCCGGGCAGGGGCCGCCAGCGCGTGTTCACGCCCCGGTCTCCCGCCGCCATCGTCTGGCTCTGCGCCATCCGTGGATCGGTCCTGGTGTCCTCCGTACCGTGCGCGACCAGCAGGTGCCGGCCCGCAGGGATCAGGTCGGCGTCGTCGGCCGGCCACCACGGAGCCAGGGCGACGAGCGACTCGACGCCGTGCTGGGCCGCGAGATGCGCGATCGCCCGCGCACCCATCGCGTGCCCGACCAGCCCGAACCGGACGTCCCCGCGACGCCGGATCACCGACTCGATCGCCCGCAGACCGTCGCGGACCGGGCTCATGTGATCGTCGTTCCACCCGCAGTACCGGTAGTCGACGAGGTCGACCGCGATGTCGTACGTGCTCAGCCTCAGGCGCAGGGCATCGGTGAACAGACGCATGCGCAGCTGCGACGGATGCCACGGACGTGGCGGTGTGGTGCCGACCGGACGCCCACCGGGCAACACGAGTACGTGAGCCGGTCGGAGATCCTCGACGTTGTCCATGACCTGCATTCGGAGCCGACCGCGATCCGGATGGGTCGAACACCGGATACCGATCCGAAAAAAATTCTTTCGATCCGACCCATCCGCACCGCCCCGGGGATCGAATGCTCAGTGACACACCTGGTCGACGTGGCCGCTTTCCGGCCACGGCATACGAAGGGAACCACGATCATGAACATCACTGCGCGCAAGAGCCTGGCCGCCGTCGGAATCGGTGCGATGTCCCTGCTGGGTGTCGCGGCATGCTCCGACGATTCGGGGAGCGACACGAACGAGACCACGATGGAGGAAACCGTCGAGGAGACCATCGTCGAGGAAACCACCACTGCTGCAACGGGAACCGCTGCTCCCGCTGCCGGCCCCGTCGGCCCGGGCTGTGCCGACTACGTCGCCGCGAACCCGACCGGCCCGTCGTCCGTCGAGGAACTCGCGAACCAGCCCGTCGCCGAGGCCGCCGGAAACGTGCCGATCCTGACCACTCTCACGCAGGCCGTGTCCGGCCAGCTCAACCCCGACGTCAACCTGGTCGAGACGCTCAACGGTGGCGAGTTCACCGTCTTCGCACCGGTCGACGACGCGTTCGCCGCCCTGCCGCCGGAGACCGTCCAGACGCTGCAGACGGATTCGGCTCTGCTCACCGACATCCTCACCTACCACGTGGTTCCCGGTGAGCTGACCACCGCCGACATCGCCGGCACGCAGACCACCGTCCAGGGTGGCACCGTCGAGGTCGCCGGCGAGGGTGAGATGTGGACCGTCAACGACGCCAACGTCATCTGTGGTGGCATCGAGACCGAGAACGCCACCGTGTACCTGATCGACGGCGTTCTCATGCCCCAGCAGTAACCGATACCGGACGACGGAAAGGTAGAAGACATGCGTTGGTCCCGACACGGCGTTCGGGGGCTTGCGGCGGCGTTCATCGCCGCCGCAGGCGCGCTCCTGTTCGCCACGCCCGCCGCCGCAGCCCCGCTCACCCCGGTTCCCGAGCTCGACGTGAACCGATATGTGGGGCAGTGGTATCAGCTCGCCGCCAATCCGGCTCCCTACAACATCGACTGCGCTCGCGACACGACGGCGTTCTACACGCTGCTCGACGAACGCAACGTGCGCGTGGAGAACTCGTGCACCACGTTCACCGGTGATCGTCGCGGGATCATCGGGAACGCCCGCGTGAACGACACTGCCGCACTGCACGTGTCGTTCCCGGGGGTGCCGTTCCAGGATTCGCTCGACGGACCGAGCAACTACATCGTCACGTATCTCGCGGACGATTACTCGTGGGCATTCGTCGGTGACCCGACGCGCATCTCCGGATTCGTGCTGTCGCGTTCGCCCGTCGTGAGCGACGACGCGTGGCGCGAGATCCGGAACGTCGTCGAGGCGAGCGGGTACAACTCGTGCCTGATGCTCACCTCGCCCACCACCGAGGGACTGCAGGACATCAAACCGCTCTGCACCGTGTAACTCCCGGAGGCGATCGGGGTGGTGTGCGGATCCCGAG
>NZ_JBLWIU010000012.1:0-206051 GCF_048381395.1 Rhodococcus shunpengi | reverse complement strand
CACCACCCCCGATTCGTCGTCTCGGTAGATCCGCTCGCGAATTCGCCATCCGCTACAGCAATTTGCCGCAGCGGATGGCGAAAGATGTAGCGGATCGCTCTAGCGGCCGGCGGTGCCCGCGATGTTCTCGAGCATCCCGCGGAAGATGATGCCGTGGAAGGGAACCAGCGCGTACCAGTAGAGACGGCCGGCGACGCCGCGCGGGAAGAAGATCGCCCGCTGGTGCACGCGCGACCGACCCGACTCCCGAGGTTCGACCCGCCATTCGAGCCACGCCCCGCCGGGTGCCCGCATCTCCGCGCGCAGGCGCAGCAGCGTCGGGCGTTCGATCCGTTCGACGCGCCAGAAGTCCAGGGCGTCGCCGGTGTGCAGGGTCTTCGGGTCGCGGCGACCCCGGTGGAGTCCGACGCCGCCGACGAACCGGTCGAGCCAGCCGCGGATGGTCCACGCCAACGGGAAGGAATACCAACCGTTCTCGCCGCCGATGCTCTCGACGACGGCGAACACCTTCTCCGGAGACGAATCCGACTCGAGTGACCGTTCGTCGGTGAAGACGACCTCGCCGGCCCAGTCCGGATCGGACGGAAGCGGATCGGCGGGCGCACCGACCGGTGACGCGTTCGTCCACGTCGTCTCGACCTCTCCCCGTTCGATACGTCCGAGGGCGAGCCGGACGGCGTCGCGGTAACCGGTGAGGCCGGATTCCGGTGGGGGGATGATCGAGTCGACGTCGTGGTTGCGCATCACCGCGTCGGTCGACAGCGATTCGAGGAGCGCCCGGCCGAGAGGCGGAGGGATCGGCGTGACCAGACCGATCCACAGACCGGCGAGCTTCGGGGTGAGGACGGGAAGGACGAGGATCCGGCGTTTCGTCAGACCGGCGACCTCCGAGTACTGCTGCATCATCTCGCCGTACCGCAGGACGTCGGGCCCACCGATGTCGTAGGTGCCGCTGCGGGGGAGGGGTGCATCGGCGGCGGCGACCAGATAGTGCAGGACGTCGCGCACCGCGATGGGCTGGATCCGGTTGTTCACCCAGCGCGGAGTGGTCATGACGGGGAGCCGGTTGCTCAGGTGCCGGATCATCTCGAACGACGCCGAACCCGAACCGATCACGACCCCGGCCTGCAGCACGAGCGTCGGCACACCGGAATCCGTCAGGATGCGTCCGACCTGGGCGCGCGAATACAGGTGCGGTGAGAGATCACCAGACTCCGGGTGCAGCCCACCGAGGTACACGATGCGGGAGACTCCGTTGTCGCGTGCCGCGTCGGCGACGTTCTGTGCGGCCCGCTTCTCCGCGTCGACGAACTCGTCGCGGCCGCCCATCGAATGCACCAGGTAGTACACGACGTCGATGTCGCGACACGCCTCGTGCAGCGATTCGGCGTCGTCGAGGTCGCCGCGGACGATCTCGACGTCGTCGGCCCACGGCACGTCGCGCAGTTTGTCGGGGCTGCGCGCGAGCACCCGTACCCGGTAACCCGCCTCGAGCAGGCGTGGAGCGAGCCGGCCACCGATGTAACCGGTCGCTCCGGTGACCAGGACTCGCTTTCCGCTCACGGCTCCTCCAGGATGTGGCCGAGTTGATGGCGCAGCGACGCTTCGAGATCGGGACGCCGGAACCGGTGCCCGACGTCGATCAGCGCCTTCGGGACGACGAACTGATCGGCCTTGGCGACCTCGCGTGCACCCTCGTCGCCGAGCAGCAACCGGGGGCCGAAACCGGGGACGGGCAGCAGTGCGGGACGGTGCAGCACCGACGCCAGTACCCGGGTGTACTCCTCGTTGCGCACCGGTTGCGGTGCAACGGCGTTCACCGGCCCGGCCAGGCCCGGGTCGGTGAGGGCGCGGTGATAGACCTCGAGGAGGTCGTCGATGTCGATCCAGGAGAACCACTGCCGGCCGTCGCCGAGCCGGCCTCCGAGACCACTCGCGAACAGCGGCCGCATCAACTGGAGCGTTCCGCCGCGGGGTGTCTGGACGATGCCGGTGCGCACGTGCACGACCCGCATGCCCTTCTTCTCCGCGGGATGTGCCGCGGCCTCCCAGTCGGCGACGACGTCGGCGAGGAAACCCCTTCCACGTGACGCTTTCTCCTCGAGCGGTGTGTCTCCTCGGTCGTAACCGTAGAAGCCGATCGCGGACGCGGAGACGAAGGTCGCAGGACCGTTGGGTGTCGTCGCGGCGAGTTCGGCGAGTCGGCGTGTCGGTTCGATGCGGCTGTCGCGGATCGCGGCCTTGTGGGAGTCGGTGAACCGTCCCGCGATCGACGCGCCCGCGAGGTGGACGACGGCGTCGACGCCTTCGAGCAGGTCGGGCGCCGGATCCTGCGGGTCCCAGCGTCGTTCGTCGGGGCGCTGCGGTTTCCGGCGCACCAGGCGGACGACCTGGTAGCCACCCGTGGACAGAAATGCCGTCAGGGCGGTACCCACGAGTCCGCTCGATCCGGTCACCGCGACCGTCCCGGGCCGGATGCCCTGTGCGTGCGACCAGCGGTGGCTCGCGAGATCGTCGGCGAGCTGGCGATGCCGGTAACGGAAGGTCTGGGTGAGGAAACGGCCCGGTACCGGTGTGTCGACGCGATCGGTGACGCGGGTGCGGAATTCGTCGACGACGTCGAAACGGTGTTCGTGGCGCCACGAGCCGATGACGGTGGCGGGGCGCGACAAAAGACCGTCGTGGGAGAGTTCGTCGACGAAACGCGCTGGTGGATCGTAATCCTCGGGTCTGTGCCGGGAGATCCAGCGCAGTCCGCCGGGGAGACCGAGGACGGCCGTGCCGGATTCGAGGGAGTCGGCCTCGGCGACGACGCTCATCGGTTGCCAGGGCGGGATCAGACGGAGGATGGCGCCGGGACGGGAGTGCCAGTCGAACACTTCGTCACGCGGTGCGTCGACGACGCTCGAGAATTCGATGCCCATGCCCTACCTCCCGTTCGCAGAGTGCTCACCCGGTGGTGACGGCGCCGGAGCGGACTCCGGCGCCGTATCCACTCAAGCAGGAAGGACGCTGATCAGGAAGGTGTATGCGTCGACGAGCGGGTTGTGGATGGCCATGAAAGCTGCTTCGACGAGAGCGCGCACTGCGGTGTCCTTTCGTTGGGTGTACGGCGAACACGTTGTCCGTCCGGAAGTTGTTCGGAGCACCGCCACGACCGGATGGGTCGTTTCGCCGTCGTCTTCATCGGGCTGAGCGAATCCGCTCGTATCTGTCCAGAGCGACGCGACGTTCGTGTGCGTGATCGACGACCGGTTCCGGATATCCGTCCGGAGGGCCGTCGGGCAGGCTGTGCACACGAGCGCCGTCGATGCTCCGCAGTTCGGGTACCCACCTGCGCACGTATTCACCCGTCGGATCGAACTTCTCGCCCTGCCGGGTCGGATTGAACACCCGGAAGTAGGGAGCGGCGTCGGTGCCGCTACCTGCCGTCCACTGCCAATTGTGTTGGTTGGACGCCAGATCGCCGTCCACCAGATGCTTCATGAAATGTCGTGCCCCGCGCCACCACGGCAGGTGCAGGTCCTTCGTCAGGAAGGACGCGACGATCATCCGCACCCGGTTGTGCATGACCCCCTCGGCGAGGAGCTGCCGCATCCCGGCGTCCACGATCGGGAATCCCGTCCGGCCCTCGCACCATGCCGCGAACAGGGCGTCGGCGTCGGGTCCGGAATCGTAGGTGATGGCGTCGAAGTCGCTGTTGTAGTTGGTCCGGGCGGTCTCGGGCCGCTGGAACAGGACGTCGGCGTAGAAGTCGCGCCACGCCAGTTCGCTGCGGAAGGTGACGGCCCCGTCGTCCGACCGGTTCCTCATGTCGTGCAGCAGGGTCCGCGGATGGATACAGCCGAATTTCAGATAGGGCGACAGGCCGCTCGTGCCGTCGAAGGCCGGCCGGTCGCGGTCGGTGGCGTACCGCTCGAGACCGTCGTCGAGGAATTCGCGCCACCGCACCAGCGCGGCCGCCTCTCCGGGGGGAGGTGCGGGTTCGTCGCCCGCCTCGGGAATCGGCACGCGTGCGGAGCAGCTGCTCGGGTCGACCCAGTCGGCGGTGTCCGGTCCGGTCGCCGCGGGTGTGTGCCATCCGTGGTCGTTCCAGGCGCGGCGGAAGGCCGAGAACACCTTGTATGCAGTGCCGTCGGGTTTCGTCACGCGGCCCGGCGTGACGGCATACGGCGAGCCGGTGGCCACCAACGGAACGTCGCCGAGCGCTTCGGCGACCGCCCGGTCACGTCGCGTGCCGTAGGGCCCGTGATCCGAGCTGATGTGGACCGCGGTCGCATCGAACTCGGCGGCGACCTGCGGCACCAGGGTCACCGGGTCTCCCTGGACGACGAGCAGGCGCCCGCCGAGATCCCGGTCGAGGGCTCGCAGGCATCCCATGAGGAAGTCGCGCCGGCGGGCCCCGGACGGGCGGAGCAGTGCGTCGTCGAGGACGAACAGGGCGAGGACGTCGTCGGCGGCCTCGGTGGCCGAGAGCAGGGTGGGTAGATCGTTCAGTCGGAGATCACGACGGAACCAGATGATGCTGGGGCGGGCCATGGATCCAGTGTCGGGGACAATGGGTGTCATGTCCGACGCATTCGATGTACCGATCCGTGACGAGTCGATCCGGCTCGGTCAGTTCCTCAAGCTCGCAAGCCTCATCGAGTCGGGTGCGGAGGCCAAGGAAGTGATCGCCGACGGCCTGGTGTCGGTCAACGGTGACGTGGAGGTGCGTCGCGGCCGTCAGCTGAAGGTGGGCGACGTGGTGGAGATCGCCGGGGCGAGCGCGCGGGTCGCGCACGAATAGCGGGTCGACCCGCGCGCTCGGCTGATCAGTTCTCGGCGCGGACGACGACGCCGTCGGAGTCGCTGTAGACGATCTCGCCCGGGTTGAACGTCACGCCGCCGATCTCGACGGGCACGTTCTTCTCACCGGAGCCGGTCTGGGTGCTCTTGCGCGGGTTGGTGCCGAGGGCCTTGATGCCGATGTCGAGCGTGCGCAGGATCGCGGAGTCGCGGACCGCGCCGTTGACGATGACCCCGGCCCAGCCGTTGTCGACACCGCGACCGGCGATGATGTCGCCGACGAGCGCGGTGTGGATGCTGCCACCGCCGTCGACGACGAGCACGCCGCCGTTGCCCGGCTCGGAGAGAGTCTGCTTGACGAGCAGGTTGTCCTGGAAGCAGCGGATGGTGGTGATGGGGCCGACGAACTCGGTGCGGCCGCCGAACTGGATGAACTGCGTGTCGCAGCTGCGGATGTCCGGGCCGATCTCGTCGGCGAGGTCTGCAGTGGCTGTGAAGGCAGGGGCGTCACTCATGGTGCGAGGATAAGCGGATGCGCTGCCCCGCACAGGGGGAGGCCCGATCAGGACGCGCGGCCGAAACGGCGCTCGTAGTCCTCTCGTTCGCGCGCGGCGCGGGCGCGTGCCTTCGCGCTGAGCAGCTCCGGATCGAGACCGTGCTGCTGGAGGCGGTGCCGTTGCCAGATGGGCATCAACGCCACCGAGAAGTAGACCCACGGCAGCAGCAGCAACAGCATCATCGCGATCGGGATCCACACCGGCCCCGGGATCAGCAGGAACAGCAGGAGCAGCGGGATGATCGGCAGATTCCATCGCAGCAGGTAGCGGCGTGTTCCGCCGGGGCCCAGGACGTCGTCGCGTACCCACTGCCGCATCTCGGGCGGTAGCGCGCGACCGAACATGTAGCCGATCCGCTGCAGGAAATTCGGTCGTGCACTACTCATCATGAGACCCAGGATAGGCCGTCACCCTTCGTAGAGGCCTGCCAGCCTGTCGGCGAAGTTGTCGACGACGACCTTCCTGCGCAGCTTCATGCTCGGCGTCAGATCGCCCGATTCGATCGACAGCTCACGCTCGATGATCGTGAACTTCTTGATCTGTTCCCACCGATTGAGCTGCAGGTTCAGCTCGTCGATGTAGCCGGAGACGAGTTGGTGGGTCTTGTCGTGCCGTGCGATGTCCTCGAACGACCCGCTCACACCGTTCTTGTTCGCCCATTCACCGATGGATTCCGGATCGAGCGCCACCAGCGCCACGCAGTAGGGCTTGCCCTCGCCGTAGACGACGATCTCCGAGGCGTACGGGCACATGCCCTTGAAGGTCGCTGCCAGCGACGACGGGGCGACGTACTTGCCCTGCGACGTCTTGAACATGTCCTTCTTGCGGTCGGTGATGCGCAGATAGCCCTCGTCGTCGAGGCTGCCGATGTCGCCGGTGTGGAACCATCCGTCGTCGGAGAGCGACTCGGCGGTCGCGTCGGGCCGGTTGTGGTAGCCGGTCATCACACCGGGGCCGCGGACGAGCACCTCGCCGTCCTCCGCGATGCGGACCTCCGTGCCCGGGACGGGCCAGCCCACCGTGCCGATGCGGTTGGCGTAGGGACGGTTGACGAATGTCGCGGCAGAGGTCTCTGTGAGGCCGTAACCCTCGAGGACGGGGATGCCGACGGCGTCGAACCATTCGCCGACCTCGGGGTTGAGCGCCGCCGAACCGGAGATGAAGAACCGCAGGTGACCACCGAAGCGTTCGCGGATGGTGGAGAAGACCAGCTTGTCGGCGAGGCCGTGCTGCAGCTTGTCGAGCAGTCCGGGCGACCTGCCGGCCTGCTTCGCCTTCGAGACCTTCCGGCCCACGCCCACGGCCCAGTCGAAGATCTTCTTCTTGGCGCCGCCTTCCTCTTCCATCATTCCCTCGACGCGCGCGTGGGCCTTCTCGAAGATGCGAGGGGCCGCACCCATGAAGGTCGGGCGGACGACCGCGAGGTTCTCGACGATCTTGTCGACGCGCCCGTCGACCGCGGTGGGGAAGCCGATCTGCAGGGGGAGGGTGAGCAGCACCTTGCCGAAGACGTGCGACAGCGGCAGCCACAGATACTGCAGGTCGTCGGGGCTGAGCATGTGCAGCGCGTCGATGGCGGCGGCCTCGTAGGTCCACGCCGAGTGCGGCAGGCGCACGCCCTTGGGCTTGCCGGTGGTGCCCGAGGTGTAGATGAGTGTGGCCAGGTGCTCGGCCCTGATGCTGTGGATGCGGTTGAGCACCGCTCCGGAGTCCTCGGCGAGCAGACCGCGGCCCAGTTCGGCGAGCTCGTCGAAGTTGATGACCCAATCACCGTCGCCGGTGCCGTCGACCACCACGACCTTCGCCACGTCGGGCAGATCGCCGCGGTGGCTCACGAGCTTCTCGACCTGCCCGGCGTCCTCGGCGATGACGATCCGGCTGCCGGAGTCGGCGACGATGAACGCCACGTCGTCGGCGTGGGTGGTGGGGTAGACGGTGGTGGTCGCGGCGCCCGCGCACATGACGGCGAGGTCGGAGAGCACCCATTCGTACCGAGTGGACGATGCGAGGGCCACACGGTCCTCGGATTCGATGCCCAGGGAGATCAGGCCGGCCGCGAGCAGCCGCACCCGGTCTCCGGTCTGCTCCCAGGTGACCGAGGTCCAGCCGCCGGCCCCGTCGGGGAAGCGGAAGGCCTCGGCGTCGGGCGTGGTGGACACTCGGTCGAGCAACAGGCGGGCGACCGAGGGAGCCCGGTTGTCGATGACCGCTCGGTCGACCTTTTCCTCGGAGACGCGCGTTGTTGTCGTCATGCATCGAAGTCTAGGGAGCAGGACCGTGCTTCTGGCTAATATAAGTAGAAACTTATATAATGGGGTCCATGCACGGGTTCGAGGTCCTCGCAGATCCGGTTCGCCGCCGCATTCTCGAACTGCTCGCGGGAGGCCCGCAGGCGGCCGGTGAGATCGCCGCGGCGATCGGCCGGGAGTTCTCCATCTCCCAGCCGGCGGTCTCGCAACATCTCAAGATCCTGCGCGACCAGCGGTTCGCAGCCGTCCACAAGGACGGCACCCGCCGCTACTACGAACTCGATCCCGCGGTCCTCGTCGAACTCGAGGACTGGCTGGCGGGTCTGCATCCCCCGGTCTTCGCGGCTCTGGACGCGCTGGAGACCGAGATCGCGCGCGGCAAGCGTGAGCGGCGGAGCCGCGACGCCGTCCCGCCCGCGCTGCCTGCTTCCGACGAGAGAAGGAAATCCTCATGAAGAACGTGATCACGAGCAACGAGACGAGTCGTCGCACGGTCGGTCGTCGCACCGTCGAGGGCCGCGAGGCCAAGGTCGTCACGATCTCGCGCAGCTACCGCACGAGCGCCGAGGACCTGTGGGAGGCGTGCACCGACCCGCGGCGCATCCCCCGCTGGTTCCTGCCCGTCGAGGGCGACCTCGAGGTCGGTGGCCGGTACCAGCTCCAGGGCAACGCCGGTGGCGAGGTCCTCACCTGCGAACCGCCCCGGACGTTCACGGCCACCTGGGAATTCGCGGGTCAGGTGAGTTGGATCGAGGTGTCGGTCCTGCCCGAACCGGGAGACCGTGCGCGCCTGGAACTGACACACATCGCCCACCCCGACGAGCACTGGGAGCAGTACGGACCCGGCGCGGTCGGTATCGGTTGGGACCAGGCACTTCTCGGACTCGGCCTGCACATCGAATCGGGAGAGGCGGTGGATCCGAAGGAATTCGAGACGTGGTCGATGTCCGAGGAAGGTCTGCAGTTCGTCCGCGACAGCAGCGCGGCCTGGTGCGAGGCCGACATCGCCGCGGGCGAGGACCCCGAACAGGCACGCGCCGCCGCCGAGCGGACGAGTGCGTTCTACACGGGCGGATAGAACGGACTCGGGCTGCGTCTCCGGCGCACGTGGGTCAGGCGGGGGCTCCGACGCCGACCACGTCGAGGTCGTGGCCGATGACCAGGCGCCCGTCGAATCCGGCGCCGCATCCTTCCCAAGTGGAATCGGGGCGATTGCCCGGGACCATGTGCGAGAGCACCAAGGTTCCCACGCCGGCTTCCTGGGCGATCGGACCGAGATCCTCGATGAGGGTGTGGGATTGGACGAGGTGCTGGTAGAGCCCTTCCTGAGCATCCGTGCGGGGTTCGGGGAACAACGATTCCGGCCAGGCGGGGTCGATCACCTCATGCACCAGGACGTCCGCTCCCCGTGCGAGTTTCACGAGATTGGGGGTGGGTCCGGTGTCCCCGGAGAAGACGATCGACCCGTCGTCGCTGTCGAAACGGTAGGCGAGAGCGGGAAAGACGGGAGCGTGGTCGACCAGGATCGCGGACACCCGGACGCGGTCGTCCTCGAAGAAGGTGAACGGTTCCATGTCCGGGCAGGGATTACCGTTCGGATCGGCGAGATACTGCGCCGGTACCGGAACGTCGAAGGCCTCCCACAAGGCGTCGGGGGCGGGCTTACGATTGTCGAACAGGCGGTCGTTGAAGTCGGTGGCGAATGCCTGGACGAGCAGGTCGGTCATCTCCCGGGTGCCCGGTGTGGGATTGCCCGGTGCCACGGGTTCCGGTGCGGGGCCCTCCCCGAACAGGGGTGGAAGTACTCCGCGATTGCCCGGGCCGTAGACGGGGATCTTCTCCACGTGCTGCAGTCCGTTGTAGATCCCCTCGGTGAGGATGTTGTTGAGGTCGACGACGTGATCGGAATGGAGATGCGTCAGGAAGATGCCGCCCAGCGCGTCGAGGGGGCCGTCGAGGTCGGTGGCGAAGTTGGGTCCGAGTTCCGCCCCGCGTAGGCGTCGCATGACACCGTGACCGGCGTCGACGAGGTAGTACCGGTCTCCGACCACAACGGCGGAGGAGATGCCTTCGCGTTCGCTCCCGGGCCAGTAGGGAGGACCACCCGAGGTGCCGAGCAGGACCAGGCGTGTCCGTTGCCCTCGATACGGCTCCGGCGCGAACCGGCGATCGGGTGTCGGGGCCGCAACAGCGGTGTCGGCACCGGGACTGCATGCGGTGGCCGCCACGGCCGTCGCGCCGACGGCGAAACTGGCCAACAACTTTCGCCGGGATACCCCGGCCGTGTGCAGCCGTCCCAGAACATCACACATGTGCACGCTCCCCTCCGGCCGCGTTGCCGCGAACCGTTCCGCGATCGAATGTGACGCAGACCATATGGGTGGGGTGTGTGGGTGTCGATCCGGTGAGCGCGGTCGCGATCCGGTGAGCGCGGTCGGGCCGAACGGTCCTCGATGTTCGTGCTCAGCAGGCCGTGTTCAGTCGTCCGAGCGACGCCGCTGCCGGGCGTTCGCGTGTGCGGCAGCCGAACGCAGCACCTGCGGCGTGCGTCGCGCCGCCCGGAGAACGGCGCGGTCGAAGGGGTTGAGCGAGACCCGTTTCCGCGGTGCCTGCAGGGACGGACGGCCGCCGGTCAGGGCGAAGAGGCGGACCTTGCCCGGCACACCGGCGAGCCGATGCGATCCCCTGTCGGCGAACTGCAGTCCCGACCCACCGGCCAGCTCACGCACGTGGCTCGAGACGAGCACCTCGCCGGGACGGGCCGCCGCGCCGATGCGCGCTCCCACGTGCACCGTCAGGCCGGTGACGTCCGTCCCGGTCGGCTCGACGGTGCCGGCGTGCACCCCGGCGCGCACCTCGAACCCGAGGCGGCGGGCCTCCGCGACGATCCGCGCCGCGCACTGCACGGCGGCCACGGGTCCGTCGAACAGGCTGAAGGTGCCGTCCCCGACGGTGCTCACCAGTTGCCCGCCCGTTTCGGTCACGGCGAACCGCACGTCGCGTTCGTGACGTGCGAGCAGTGCCCGGTAGGAGGTGTCGCCGATGCGTGCGATGAGCTTGGTCGACCCGACGATGTCGGTGAACAGGGTCGCCGCGAAGCGCCGGCCGGCGTCGACGGGTGGGACGGATCCGCGGACGAGTTCCTCGACCATCGTCTGGACCTGCGACCACGCTTCGCCGAGCGCGGCGCCACGCGGTGACGGCCGGGTGATCACGAGCTCTCCGTGAGGCACCAGATCGGCCAGATGTCTCGCCGGACCCACCGGTATCGAACCCCCGGCGACCAGCACCACTTTCGTCGGGCACTGCACCGAGCCGAGGGCGTGCGAATAGTCGATCCGCAGGCTCGCCTCGAGGTGTGCGCTCATCGTGCTCGGCGACGCGGAGCACCGCTCGAGCATGGCCATCAACCGGCGGTTGTAGGAACTGTCGACGTGGCCGTCGGTCAACGGAACCGTGCGTCCCTCACCCCAGTGCCGGACGGCGTCGCGCCACAGCTCGACGAACTCGGCGATTTCGGCCTCCGCCCACCCGTGCGGTGGCCGGTCGTAGTCGAGCAGCGGTTCGCAGTACGGCGCGATCAGCATCAACGCATTGACCCGTTCGGGGGCGGTCGCCGCGACGAGCACTTGGGGGCCGCACGTGCTGTGGATCCCGACGAGGGTGGCGTGCCGGATCTGCTCGGCGTCCATGACGGCGAGGACGTCCTCGGCCTGCTGTTCGATCGTGGGCACGTGGTCGACGGGATCGGAGAGCCCGAAACCGCGGCGCTGGAAGTAGACGGCGCGCGAATAGGTGGCGAGTCGTTCGAAGAGCGAGTGCATGTACGGATCGGTCCACAACAGGTCCAGATGCATCTGGACCTCGAAGAACCACACGACGTCGGTCGGGCCCGTTCCGACCACCCCGTAGGCCAGATTGTGACCGTCGCGGGGCAGATACCGGGTCACCGGCGGGTCCATCAGTCCAGACTATCGGGGTAAAAACTGAAGAGGCCGTGTTCCGACGAGGAGTGCGGCGGTGTAGAACTCGCAGAATCGGGCAATCCGGTCTCGAATCCGCGGGCGACGAGTTCTGTGGAGAAGGGATGAAACGATGACACGTTCGTCGGAAGCGGGTGATATCGGACGCCGTATGGCGCAGCTCGC
The DNA here is from genome assembly GCF_048381395.1 of Rhodococcus shunpengi. Classification (NCBI taxonomy): domain Bacteria; kingdom Bacillati; phylum Actinomycetota; class Actinomycetes; order Mycobacteriales; family Nocardiaceae; genus Rhodococcus; species Rhodococcus shunpengi. Next base: position 194,309 of record NZ_JBLWIU010000012.1, on the reverse strand, counting down.
GCGCGGTTTCTACCACCCCACCGATCTCGACGAGACTCTGCGCGGCGTGACGGCGGCCGCGGTCGAACTGGTGGAGGGGGCCGATTGCGCCGACATCCTCATCGTGACCGGCCGCAAGCAGTTCCGTTCCCTCGCCGCGACCTCGGAACTCGCCGAACACCTCGACGACGTCCAGGAGCAGTTCGGTGAGGGTCCGTGCCTCGATGCGAGCTTCAAGTACCTGGTGGTGCGCTCGGAAGATCTTCGATCGGAGACGCGCTGGCCGCGTTTCGCGAAGGCCGCGGTGGATGCGGGTGTACTCAGCACGTTGTCGTTCCAGTTGTATCTCGAGCAGGAGAGCATGGGTGCGCTGAACATGTTCTCCTTCGAGGCCGATGCCTTCGATCCGCTCGCGGAGGCGACCGCCGAGGTCCTGGCCGCCCACGCGGCGATGGCGATGAGTGCGGCGCGCAGCCAGGGACAGTTCGCCTCCGCCCTGGCGACCCGCGACATCATCGGACAGGCCAAGGGCATGATCATGGAACGTTTCGGCATCGACGCCGTCGCGGCCTTCGAACTTCTGCGCAGGCTCTCGCAGGACAGCAACGTCCCCCTCGCCGAGGTAGCCCAGGGAATCGTCCGGGCAGGGCCCGAGCGGCACGACGATCGGGAGACCGGACTCGACTCCTCGTCTGTGTGACAGCGCACACCCCACCCGGGTAGGTTTGGTGAAACCGCAAGTACTACTCACCGGTAGGGGTGCATCATGCCAGCTCCGAGCGCTGCGACCTTCCAGCGTCTTGCCGACCTCATAGCCATCCCCGACGCCGCCGAGCGGACCACCCGCCCGGTCGTCGAGGCATTCACCGGACGGGAGCTGGCCACCGTGCCGGTCGGCACGGCCGAGGACACGAAGGCCGCGATCGACCGGGCCCGCACCGCGCAGGTGGCGTGGGCGAAGCTGCCCGTGGAGAAGCGTGCCGCGATCATGCACCGCTACCGCGAACTCGTGCTCTCCCGGCGCGAGCAGCTCATGGACATGGCGCAGGCCGAGACCGGCAAGTCCCGCGTCTCCGCGCAGGAAGAGGTGCTCGACATCTCGATGACCGCGCGGTTCTACGCGCGCGTCGCACCGAAGCTGCTGCGCCCCCGCAAGGCCACGGGCATGCTGCCGGTCCTGACGAAGACCACCGTCCTGCACCATCCCAAAGGTGTCGTCGGCGTGATCGCGCCGTGGAACTACCCGATGACGCTGGCGGTCTCGGATGCGATCCCCGCCCTGCTCGCCGGCAACAGCGTGGTGCTCAAGCCCGACAGCCAGACGCCCTACTGCGCGCTCGCCGTCGTCGAACTCCTCTACGAGGCCGGTGTTCCCCGCGACGTCTTCGCCGTGGTCACCGGTCCCGGCACCGTGGTGGGCACCGCGATCGTCGAGAACACCGATTACCTGATGTTCACGGGTTCGTCGGAGACGGGACGTCTGCTCGCCGAGCAGGCCGGCCGGCGCCTCATCGGGTTCTCGGCCGAACTCGGCGGCAAGAACCCCATGATCGTCACCTCGGGGGTGAACCTGCGCGAGGTCACCGACGCCGCCGTGCGGGCATGCTTCTCGAACTCCGGGCAGCTGTGCATCTCGATCGAGCGGATCTACGTCGAGAAGTCGATCGCCCCCGAGTTCATCCGGATGTTCGGGGCGCGGGTACGCGAGATGTCGCTCGGTCCCGACTACGACTTCGGCACCGAGATGGGCTGCCTCATCAGCGAGAGCCAGGTCAAGACGGTGACCCGGCACATCGAGGACGCCGTCGCCAAGGGCGCGACCGTTGTTGCGGGCGGCAAGGCCCGGCCCGATCTCGGCCCGTTGTTCTTCGAACCCACCGTGCTCACCGACGTGCCCGAGGACGCCGAGTGCTACCGGAACGAGACGTTCGGCCCGGTGGTGTCGATCTATCCGGTGGAGAACGTCGAGGAGGCGATCCGCGAGGCCAACGACACCGAGTACGGACTCAACGCGTCGGTGTGGGGCGCGACGAAGGCGCAGGGCGAGGCCATCGCGGCGCGGGTGCGTGCCGGCACGGTGAACGTCGACGAGGGATACGCTCCGGCGTGGGGTAGCACCGACGCGCCGATGGGCGGCATGGGCATCTCCGGCATGGGACGCCGCCACGGCGCGGAGGGTCTGTACAAGTACACCGAGGCACAGACCATCGCGACGACGCGACTGCTCAATCTCGATGGCCCCCGCGGACTTCCGCGACGGATGTGGGCGAAGATGCTCGCCCCCTTCGTCAAGTCGATGCAGTGGCTGCCGGGTCGTTAGGAACCGGATCGTTCTTCCGCACGATGGTGGTCGCGAGGGGCTTCTCGACGACGAGACACAGCAGGACCCCCGCGACCACCACGAGCGGCGCGATGTACAGGTAGATCGGGACGAGCGCGTCGTTGTACGCCTCGAGAACCGGTTGCCGGAGCGCGTCGGGTAGTGCCCGGACCGCGCCGGGGGTCAGCGAATCCGGATTGTCGATGCCGGTTCCCGACAGTCCACCGGCCAGGCGCGTGGCGAAGACACTGCCGACGACGGCGGAACCGAGGGTTGCGCCGATCTGCCGGAAGTAGTTGTTGCCCGCCGTCGCGGTGCCGACCTCCTCGACGGGGAAGGAATTCTGCACGACCAGCACGAGAAGCTGCATGGACGTGCCGAATCCGATGCCGAGCACGGCGAACCAGCAGCCCAGCACCCAGATCGGGGTGTCCGCGCCGAGGGTCGACAGGAGCACCAGACCGGCCGTGACGAAGACCGACCCGATGATCGGGATCCTTTTGTAGCGGCCGGTTCTCGTGACGTACCGTCCCGCGAGCGTCGACGTCAGGAACAACGTCCCCATCATGGGGAGCATCAGCAGACCGGCGGCGGTGGCGCTCACGCCCGCGACCATCTGGAGGTAGGTGGGCATGTAGGCGGCCACGCCGAACAGTGCGACGCTCATGACGAATCCGGCTGCGGTGACGAGATCGAAGTTGCGGTCGCAGAACAGGTGCAGGCCGATCACGGGTTCGGCGGCACGTCGTTCCACCGCGACGAACAACACCACACCGGCTGCCGTAGCGGCGATCAGCGCGATCACGACCGGCGACGACCACGGATAGCGTGAACCGCCCCAGGTCGCGACGAGCACGAGAAGCGTCGTGACGATGGACAGCACGGCCATGCCGAGCACGTCGATCCGCCGGCCCGAACCGGAGACGCGGGGCAGGCGCAGGAAGACCAGCGCCGCGACGACGGCGACAGCACCGAGCGGCACGTTCATCCAGAACACCCACCGCCAACCGGGACCCTCGGTGAACCATCCGCCGAGCAACGGACCGGCCACCGACGACAGGGCGAAGACGCTGCTCATGATGCCGAGATACTTCCCGCGCTGACGAGCGGGGATCACATCGGCGATGGTGGCCTGCGACAGCACCATCAGGCCACCGCCACCGGCGCCCTGGACGGCCCGGCCGACGATGAGCCACGTGATGTCCCCGGCGAGAGCGCCGATCGTCGATCCGACGACGAAGATCGTCAACGCGGTGAGCAGCAGCGGTTTTCGTCCGAAGAGATCCCCGAGTTTGCCGTAGGCGGGCATTGTGATCGTCGACGCGAGGATGTAGGCGGTGATGACCCAGAGCATCCGGTCCACGCCGTGGAGTTCGCCGACGATGGTCGGCAGTGCGGGATTCAGGACGGTCTGATTGAGCGACGCGGCCAGCATGGCGAGCATGAGGCCGGCAAAGACGAAGGTGACCCGCGGGGTGCTCTGTTCCGGTGCGGGCGTGGCTCCTTCGGACTCGTCTCGGAGTGGGTCCGTCACGGTCGCGTGACCTCCCGGAACAACTGGCAGGTGCGACGCAGGACCGAGTCGGCGTCGGCCTCCGTCTTCCCGGGGGCGGTGAGCAGCGGGCGCAACGCGGAGCGCATGAGGGCACCGGCGACGGTGACGATCATGTCGGCGGTGTCGTGCACGGTGTTCCCGGGCGTCGGTCCGCCGTCCGCGAGACGGGCGGTGACGAGCTCGGCGACGACGGCCTCGACGTCGTCGATGTGCTGGAAGCGTCTGCGCGCGAGTTCGGGATGGCGGTCCATGAGCGCGATGTACTCGTCGTAACCGATCTCGCGTCGGCTCGCTGCCGTGCGGAAGACCGCGAGGAGCAGGAAGGCGACCTTCTCGACGAGGTCGTCGCCCGGTGCGAAGTCGAAACCGTCGGCGATGGCGTCGTCGATGACGGGGGAGGACAGGCCGAGGACGGCGTCCTCCTTCGATCGGAAGTAGTTGAAGAAGGTGCGCGGTGAGACCTCCGCCTGCTCGGCGATGGCCTCGACGGTGATGTCGGCCAGGCGGGTGTGGCGTGCTGCGGCGTCGGCTGCGGCCAGGTGGATCGCCGTCCACGTGCGGGCGCGTTTGCGTTCGCGGTGAGAGATCGTCACGGTGCGGACGGTGTCCGACGCAGCTGCAGTCATGAAGTTTTACAGTAGCGCAAGTTTCCGAATATGAAAATGTGGATATTCAGTATTGAGAGTGAAATTCTCACCGACGTTGATGCTCGTCGGCGGGCCGGATCTCCGCCTCGCGGAACCGGGAGACGGCCACCAGTCCCACCACGAGGAAGACCACCGGGAGCAGCACCGCATTGCCCATCGCGGCACCGAACCCGAGCGTCCCCTCACCCATCTGCATCACCGCGCCGAGGGCGGCCGCACCGAGCACCGCGCCGACCTGCCGGGCGGTGTTGTACACACCCGATCCGGCACCGACGAGGTCACCGGGCAGGTCGCGCAACGCGATCGTCGAGTTCGGAGCCCAGCACAACGAGTTGGCGAAACCGAGCAGCACGATCGGGATCAGGAGCCAGCCGACGGTCGCCCCGAGGTGCATCGCCACACCGAACGACACCATCGCCGCGATCATCGCGGTGAAACCGATCCGGGAGATCCGGCCCGGCGCGACCCGGTCGGTGACCCGTCCGATCAACGGCGCCATGATCACCGAGATCACACCCATCGGCACCAGCATCAGACCCGCGACCTGAGCGGACAGTCCCTGCCCCACCTGCAGGTAGAGCATGATCGGCAGGTTCACGGCGTAGACCGTGAAGCCCAGCGTCGCCACGGCGGTCACTCCGAGGGTGAAGTTGCGGCGGGTGAACAACCCGAGCGGGGCCAGCGCCTCGGTGCCGCGGGCCGCCGCGGTGCGCTGCAGACGCACGAACATCGCGAACGCCGCGATCCCGATACCGAGGACGACCCACACCCACACCGTCCAGCCGACCTCGGGACCCTGCTGCAGGGAGAAGATCACGCCGGTGACCGCGACCAGCGAGACGACGGCGCTCAGCACGTCGATGCGACGCGCACCGGTCGGCAGTCTCGGCACGTACCGCGCGACCATCACCAGGGAGATCAGGCCCAGCGGGATGTAGACGAAGAAGACCCACCGCCACCCACCGGTACCGACGAGCACCCCACCGAGGACGGGCCCGAACAGACCCGCCGAACTGGCCACCGCGCTCCACACACCGGTGGCCGCGCCCCGTCGGTCGTGGGCGAAGATCCGGTGGATGATGCTCAGCGGCTGCGGATTGATCAGCGACCCGCCGAGCCCCTGCACCGCACGCAGCGCGATCAGCCACTCGACCGTCGGTGCCATCGAGCACGCGAAGGCCGCGGCCGTGAAGATCGCCATGCCTACCAGGTAGACGTTGCGTTGACCGAAGCGGTCGCCGAGACGGCCGGTGACCAGCAGCGGCACCGCGAAGGTCAGCAGATAGGCCGCCGACACCCACACCACCTGGTTGATGCTCGCGTCCAGATCCTCGCGGATGCGCGGCAGCGATACCGCGACGAGCGACTGGTCGAGCAGGGTGATGAACAGACCCACACACAGGGCCGCCAGCGCACGCCAGGCCCGCGGCTCGGGGATGGGGGCAGCGCTGCGTCCCGCAGCCGACGCACTCACTCCTCGACCGTGATCTCCGCGGCGTCGTCGTAGAAGCACACGTATCCCTCGATGTACTCCATGCCGGGGAACGGCTCGGGATACGACCATGCGACGTTCTCGGCCGGCGGTGTGCCGGAGAACGACCAGTACCGAGCGACGCCCTTGTAGGGGCAGCTCGTCCGCCACTCGGATTCCCCGAGCACCGAGAAATCGACGTCCTCGGGCGGGAGATAGTAGCGGGTCGGGAGACCGGTCTCGAACACGAGCACGGGGTTGCGGGTCTCGGCGACCACGACGTCGCCGATGGTCACCCGCACGTGCCGAGAGCTGCGCAGGGCGTCGACGCGGTGATAGGGGTCGCGTGGATGGGTGAACACTTCGGTCTCCTCCTCGAACCACCGTTCGCCCTCGTCGACATCGTCGCCCGGCCCGGTCTCGCCCCACCGGAACCACTGGAAGACGAGACGGTCGTCGAGACCGTCGACGTCGAGCTGGCAGACCGGTGAATAGGCCCGATGGTCGCGGACGACGATGTCGTACCACTGCCAGACGTCCTGCCGGGAGCGGCTCGGCGACAGGGAAGCCGCGATCAGGTCGAGCCGGACGTCCTCGCGAGGGAAGGCATAGAACGGGACGGGCTTGCCGGGCGCCCACACCAGCACGGCCCGGGTGCTGTCGACGACCGTCCGGCCGAACCACTCACCTCTGATCCGGCGATCGACGGGTTCGTAGAGGTAGTCATCGGTCTCCGACGGCCGTCGGAGCACAGCGGTCTTGCGGGCAGCCATACCTCGACCGTATCGCGCGCGTCCAGGGACGGGACGAATCCGCAGACCCGACCCATCCGCTCGACGACCGGCTCCGAATACGGGGAGAGACGGCGTGAGGGCCGTCACCCGAACCGACCGACACGAACCACTACGCACGCCCACGCGGCTCGAGCAACGACCGGAGGAAGACCGATCATGCCCAACTACGAAGCCCGGCAGAACGAGAATCGGCACCCGCACCCGTCCGTAGGTTTCCTCCAGCTGTTCATGGAAGCGCGCACGCGCACGGAGCAGACGACCCCGCGCGCGCAGGGAGGCAAGGCGTGAGGTCCGTCGGCGGCTCCGTCGAGTCCGTCGTCGTGGTGGGCGCGGGCCTCGCGGGACTGTCCGCGGCGCTCCACCTCACCGGCGCCGGCAAGCGCGTCACCGTCCTCGAACGCGAGGACACGGTCGGTGGTCGCGTCGGTACGTACCCGGTGTTCGAGGACGGGCGACATCTCTACGACATCGACAACGGTGCCAGCGTGCTGACGATGCCGAATCTCATCGCCGACGCGCTCGCGGCCGTCGGGGAATCCTTCGACTCGACCACCCCGGCGCTCGACCTCACCCCGCTCGCTCCCGGCTACCACGCGCGCTTCGCCGACGGCACCGCCCTGAACGTGTACTCCGATCCGGACGAGATGACCGCCGAGATCGCGCGCGTGTGCGGTCCCGAGGAGGCCGGCGGATACCGGCGGCTGCGCCGCTGGCTCGCGTCGATCTTCGACGCCGAGTTCGACCGCTACATCGACTCCAACTTCGATTCGCCGCTCGACCTCGTGTCGACACCCGCGGCACTGCGCGACACCGCCAACCTCGTCCGGCTCGGCGGCTTCGGCCGACTCGGATCGCGCGTGGGGTCGTTCATCAAGGACGAGCGGCTCCGGCGCATCTTCACCTTCCAGGCCCTGTACGCGGGCACAGCGCCGTCGACGGCCCTGGCGGTCTACGGCGCCATCGCCCACATGGACACCTCGCTCGGCGTCTACTTCCCGAAGGGCGGTATGTCCGCCATCGCCGCCGCGATGGTCGATGCGCTCGTCCGGGGCGGCGGCACCGTGCACACCGGGGTCGAGGTGTCGGAACTCCGCGTCGACGGGGGCCGCGCGAGGAGCGTGCGTTCTGCGGACGGCCGGGAGTTCGCCGCCGACGCCGTCGTCCTCACCGTGGACCTGCCCGTGGTCGACGACCTGCTGCTGCGCGCCGGGGTCCCGCCGCGCCGCCGCGCCTGCAGCGCCACCGTCGCGTCGCCCTCGGCCGTCGTCTTCCACGGCACGGTGCCCACCGACGTGACGCAGGACTGGCCTGATTCCCACCACACCATCGATTTCGGTGCCGAGTGGGCGGAAACCTTCGCGCGGATCACCGCGCCGCGGGGCCGCGGCCGGTTGATGGCCGATCCGTCCCTGCTCATCACGCGACCCGCCGTGACCGATCCGTCCCTGCGGGTCGTGCGCGGCGGTGTCGAGTGCGAACCCGTCTCGGTGCTGGCTCCGTGCCCGAATCTCGCTGCCGCACCGCTCGATTGGGGACGACTCGGCCGGCCGTACATGCGGGAGATCCAGCAGGTCCTCGAGCGGCGCGGTTATCGGGGACTCGCGAGTTCCATGCGGGTCGACCACCTCGACACCCCGCAGACCTGGGCCGACAAGGGCATGCTCGACGGCAGCCCCTTCTCGGCGGCACACCTGTTCCGGCAGACCGGGCCCTTCCGTCGCCCGAACCTCGTGCACGGCGTCGACAATCTCGTCCTCGCCGGGTCGGGCACCACGCCGGGTGTCGGCGTCCCGACCGTGCTCATCTCCGGACGTCTTGCCGCAGAACGTATCTCCGGTGGTGTGACTGCCGGATCCACGACGATGTCGATTCCGATGGAAACAGGTGCGGTTGCTCATGCGTGAACTCGACGGGATCGATCCCGATCTGCACGAGGCGTATCAGCTGTGCCGTGAGCTCAACCGGCGACACGGCAAGACCTACTTCCTCGCGACCCGCATCTTCCCGGCGTCCAAACGGGCCGGGGTGCACGCCCTCTACGGTTTCGCGCGGATGGTCGACGACATCGTCGACGTGAAACCGGTCGACGCGGCACCTGTTCTCGACGCGCTCGAACGCCGTCTGTCCGACGCGCTCGGGGGCAGGCCGCCGACCTACGACGAATTCGGTCTCGTGCTGCGGGCCCTCGTCGACACCACGCAGCGGTACGACATCCCGCACGAGTACTACTACGCCTTCCTGCGGTCGATGCGGATGGACATCCCCGGCACCGAACTGTTCCGGTCGCGGTACCGCACGATGGACGAACTGTCGGAGTACATGTACGGCTCGGCCGCCGTCATCGGGCTGCAGATGCTGCCCATCCTCGGCATCGAGGCCGAACGCGAACGGGCCGAGGCCCCCGCCGCCGCACTCGGTGAGGCCTTCCAGCTCACCAACTTCATCCGCGACATGGGTGAGGACCTCGACCGCGACCGCATCTACCTGCCCACCGACATCCTCGCCGCCTTCGACGTGGACGAGGACCTGCTGTGGCACTGCCGCCGGACCGGGCAGCGCGACATACGGCTCGAACGCGCCCTCGCGCACCTGATCGCGCACACCCGCTCGCTCTACCGTGTGGCCGAACCGGGCATCGACCTCCTCGACCCCACGGTGCGCCCCGCGATGCGGACCGCCTTCGTCCTCTACGGCGACATCCTGCGGGCGGTGGAGGAGAGCGGATACCGGGTACTCCACCAGCGCGCACGCGTGTCGCGGCGGCGGCGCCTGTCGGTGGCGGCACCGCGGTTGGCCTCGGCCGGTTGGACCACGCTGCGTTCACGGTCGAGACTGGGGACGCCCACCGCGCCGCTCGGCCGGTGAGGCCCGCCCGGCCGAGCCGGCATTCGGACACGAATACAGAACAGGACAACACATGGAACAGGTCGTGCTGCTCGACGACGCAGGCCGCGCGGTCGGGATCGAACCGAAGGCCACGGTGCACACCACCGACACCCCGCTGCACCTCGCCTTCTCGTCGTACGTCTTCGACCCCCACGGCAACGTTCTGCTCACCCGGCGCGCCCTGGACAAGTCGACCTTCCCCGGCGTCCTGACGAACAGCTGCTGCGGTCATCCGGCACCCGACGAACCGCTCACCGAGGCCGTGCGCCGCCGGCTACGTCAGGAACTCGGGCTCGACGTGCACGACATCGAGGTCGTCCTGCCGTCCTTCCGCTACCGCGCGGTGATGGACAACGGCATCGTCGAGAACGAGATCTGCCCCGTCTTCCGCGTGCTCTACGACGGGCCGGCGCCCACTCCCGAGCCGTCGGAAGTGCACGACACCGAATGGGTCGACTGGACGGAGTTCTCCGAGGACGTCGTCGAGGGACGCCGTGAAGTCTCGGTGTGGTGCCGCGAACAGGTGGGGCAGCTCCGCACGCTCGGCCCCGATCCGCTGCACTGGCCGGTGGCGTCCACCGCGGATCTGCCGCACGCCGCGCCCGAGCGCCGATAGGGCCTCACCCGGCGACCGGGGCATTAACGTCGACCCTGTGATCGACCCGACCGTCCTGATCCGCACGATCATCGGCATCCTCGCCCTCGCCGTGATCTCGACGGCGGTGCTGTGGGCGTTCCGGGTCCCGCAGCGATTCGCGCCCGTCGGTGCCATCGCCCGCGGCGCGGTGCAACTCGCGCTCATCAGCGTCGTGCTCTCCGGCGTCATCACCGACGCCCGGTGGGTCGCGGTGGTGCTCGTCGTGATGTTCACCGTCGCGTGGTGGACGGCCTGCCGGCGGATCGGGAACGAGGCCGTCGTGCGCGGGGCGACGGCCGTCGCGATGTCGACCGGCGTACTCGTCGCGGCGGGCATCGTCTTCGCGACCGGCGCGGTGGAGGCCGCCCCGCGCTACGCGCTCGCGCTCGGCGGCATCATCATCGGCAACACCATGACCGTCGCGGCCCTCGCCGGTCGCCGCTTCCACGAAACCGTCGACGACCACTGGCCCGAGGTGGAGGGCTGGCTCGCGCTCGGCGCGACCATGCGGCAGGCGACCCTCTCACCCGCGCGCTTCGCCGTTCACGCGGCGATGATCCCGTCGACCGACCAGACGAAGACGACCGGTCTGGTGACTCTGCCCGGGGCGTTCGTCGGCGCGATCTTCGGCGGATTGTCGCCGGTGGAGGCCGGACGGTTCCAGGTGGTCGTGCTCGCCGCGATCATGGCGACGGCCTCGATCACGTCCGTGCTGATGGCGCTCGGTCTCGGCCGCGCCCTGCGTCACCGTCCCGTGGTCGTTGCGTGAGACGGCGGTCTGCGGTGCGGGTGCCGACCGGAGTAGGAGTGGATACAACCGCTGCCGAGGGAAGGATCGTCGATGCTGCTCGTAGCCAACCGGGGTGAGATCGCGTTGCGTGTCGTCCGCACGGCCGCGGACCTCGGACTCGACACCGTCGCCGTCCACGCCGCGGACGACGCCGACGCTCCGCACGTCCGCGCCGCCACGCGAGCAGAGGCCCTGCCGGGGTCCGGTCCCTCGGTCTATCTCGACCCCGGGGCGATCGTCGGTGTCGCCCGGGCGACCGGGTGCACGCTGGTGCATCCCGGTTACGGATTCCTCAGCGAGAACGCCGCCTTCGCGCAGGCCTGTGCGGACGCCGGGCTCACCTTCGTCGGGCCGTCCCCGGAAGCACTGCGCGTCCTCGGCGACAAGCGGGCCGCCCGCTCGGTGGCGGAGGAACTCGGCATCCCGGTGACCGCTGCCGTCGAGGCGACGGATCCGGAGTCCGTGCGGGCCTTCCTGCGCGACCATCCGGGCGGGATCGTCGTCAAGGCACTGTCGGGTGGTGGCGGTCGCGGCATGCGCGTGGTCCGCGATGCCGCCGATCTCGACGAGGCGCTCCGGCTCGCCGCCGCCGAAGCGCTCGCCGCTTTCGACGACGACCGGCTGTACGCCGAGGCGCTCGTCGAGCGTGCCCGGCACGTCGAGGTGCAGGTCGTGGCTGCCGAGTCGGGGTCGGGTACCCGCGCCGTCGCGTTGGGCGACCGCGACTGCAGCGTGCAGCGCAGGCACCAGAAACTCGTGGAGATCGCACCCGCGCCCGACCTGCCCGACGCCCTGCGGGAGGCGCTGCACGGCGCGGCCGTCCGGCTGATCGGGAACGTCGGATGCCACGGGCTGTCCACCGTCGAATTCCTCGTCCACGACGCCGGTTTCGTGTTTCTCGAGGTCAACCCCCGGATCCAGGTGGAACACACCGTCACCGAGGAGGTGACGGGCGTCGACCTCGTCGCGACCCAGATCGCGATCGCTCGCGGGGCGGGATTCGACGAACTCGACCTCCCCGCAGGAATCACCTTCGACGGCAACGGGATCGGCGGACGTCCTGCGATGGCGCAGGGCATCGCGGTGCAGGTGCGCGTCAACGCCGAGACATCGCGCGCCGATGGCATCGCCCTGCCCACCGCCGGGACGCTCACCGCGTTCACGCCTCCCACCGGACCGGGCATCCGCGTCGACACCCACGGCCGACCCGGCCTCGAGGTGACCGGACGTTACGACTCCCTGCTCGCCAAGGTCGTCGCGTACGTGCGCTCCGGCGACCGCGCGGCCGTGCTGCGCAAGGCGTCGACGGCACTCGGCGAGTTCGTCGTCGACGGTGTGGACACCAACCGCGATCTCCTGCAGAAGATCCTGGACGACAAGGAGTTCCGGTCCGGCAACGTCCACACCACGTGGCTGGGGGAGCGGCTCGCGGATTTCGTCGACACCGCCACGACCGCGCCGGTGGAGTACACGGATCTGCGCGCCGACGAACACGCGGTGCACGCCGAGATGGTCGGCACGGTCGTGGAGATCGCCCGCGCAGGCGATACCCTTCCGGCCGGTGCGCCGCTCGCCGTGCTCGACGCAATGAAGATGCAGCACGAGATCCGGGCACCGGGCAGCGCCGTGGTCGAACGCGTGCTCGTCGAGCCGGGCCGCACCGTCGACCCGGGCACCGTGCTCGCGGTGGTCCGCGTGCTCGACGCGGACACCGCGACGGACGACATCGCCGCGGTCGACCTCGACGCCGACCGTGCCGACCTCGACGAGATCCGCCGCAGGCACGAGATCACCACCGACGCGGCGCGGCCCGAGGTCGTGGCGAAGCGGCACGGGCGGGGCCGGCGCACTGCGCGCGAGAACATCACCGACCTCGTCGACGGCGGCAGCTTCGTCGAATACGGGCCGCTCGTCCTCGCCGCGCAGCGCGGCCGCCGCAGCGAGGAGGACCTGATCGCGAACACCCCCGCGGACGGACTCGTCGGCGGCACCGCCCGGATCGGAGGGGCCGAGGTGGTCGTGATGTCCTACGACTACACCGTCCTCGCAGGTACCCAGGGCCGTAACAACCACCGCAAGACCGATCGGCTGCTCGAACTCGCCGCCCGGCGGCGGGTGCCGCTCGTGCTGTTCGCCGAGGGTGGTGGCGGGCGACCCGGGGACGTCGACGCCGGTTCCGGTGCGGGCCTCGACCTGCCCACCTTCCGCTCGATGGCGTCGCTGCGCGGACGCGTGCCCACCGTCGCGGTCGTCTCCGGCCGCTGCTTCGCGGGCAACGCCGCGCTCGCCGGGGTGTGCGACGTGCTCATCGCGACCCCCGACGCCAACATCGGCATGGGCGGCCCCGCGATGATCGAGGGTGGAGGACTCGGCGTGCACCGCCCCGAGGACATCGGGCCGATCGACGTGCAACGCCGCAACGGCGTCGTGCACGTCGCAGCGCGCGACGAGGCACACGCCGTGGACGTCGCCCGGCGATATCTCGCCTACTTCACCGCGCCGCACGAGGACCGGCAGGCACCCGACCCGCGTCTCGCGCGACATGTGTTGCCGGAGAACCGGCTCCGCGCCTACGACGTGCGGTCGGCGATCGACGCGATCGCCGACCTCGGATCGGTGCTCGAACTGCGCCCGGACTACGGCGTCGGCATCGTCACCGCTCTGATGCGCGTCGAGGGCGCCTCCTGCGGTGTGCTCGCCAACAGCAGCGCCCACCGCGGCGGGGCGATCGACGCCGAAGCCGCCGACAAGGCCGCGGACTTCCTGGAACTGTGCGAATCACACCGGCTTCCCGTGGTGAGTCTGTGCGACACACCGGGATTCATGGTCGGACCGGAATCGGAGAAGGACGCCACCGTGCGCCGCTTCGGACGTTTCTTCGTCGCCGGCGCACGCTTGACCGTCCCGTTCGGCATGATCATCCTTCGCAAGGGCTACGGCCTCGGCGCGATGGCGATGGCCGGCGGATCCTTCCACGCACCCGAATTCACCGTCGCGTGGCCGACGGGGGAGATCGGCGGAATGGGACTCGAAGGGGCCGTGCGTCTCGGATTCCGCAAGGAACTCGACGCCGCAGAGACACCCCGGGAGCGCGAGGAACTGTTCGACCGGCTCGTCGCCCTCGCCTACCAGCAGGGCAAGGCCCTGCAGGCGGCGACGAGCTTCGAACTCGACGACGTCATCGACCCCGCCGACAGCCGCGCTTGGATCGCGCGACTGGTGCAACCGCGGTGAAGCCGGGTATGCGACAGCCATGGTGACCTATCCCGGCGCGCAGGAGTACGTACCCGACAGCCGCGACCTCGCCGAACTCGCCGCCGCATCCGCGGGATGCCGGGGATGCGATCTCTACAAGGCGGCCGAGCGGACGGTCTTCGGGGCAGGGGTGCGCGACGCACGCATGCTGTTCGTCGGCGAACAACCGGGCAACGAGGAGGACCTCGCGGGAGAACCGTTCGTCGGGCCCGCAGGGCACCTGTTCGACAAGGCCCTCGAACGCGCGGGTATCGATCGCGGGGCGGTGTACGTGACCAACGCGGTCAAGCATTTCCGCTTCGACCGGTCCGCCAACGGCCGCAGACGCATCCACAAGAAACCGTCGGGTGGGCAGGTCGCGGCGTGCCGGCCGTGGCTCGAGGCCGAACTCGACGCCGTCCGCCCCGACGTGGTGGTGTGCCTCGGAGCCACGGCCGCGCAGTCGCTGCTCGGTAAGGACTTCAAGCTCACGCAGCACCGCGGGGAGGTCCTGCACCTGCCCGAGGAGCTGTGCGGGTCGTGCGATCCGGCGGTGGTCGTCACCGTGCACCCGTCGGCGGTGCTGCGGGCGAAATCGCAGCGCGACGACATGTTCCGCTCGTTCGTGCAGGACCTGGAACGCGCGGCGTCCTTGTGACGGCTCAGCCGGTGGTCGCGAGCCCGGCCGCGAGCCCGAGCGCCACCGACATCGCGCACACCTCGAGGACGGCGTTGCGCAGTGACTCCTCCTCCGGCAGGCGGTGCGCCGAGGCTGCGGGGAGCCAGTTGCGCCGCCAGTTCCACGCGAGCCCTAGCAGCGCGCACAGCACGATCGCCTTCGCGAGCACGACGCGTCCGTAGCCCGTGCCCAGAAGCGCGGAGACCGAACCGAGCCGCACCGCCGCGTCGACCATCCCCGTGATCACCAACGCCACGACGCACCGAAGAGCCAGCTGCGAATAGCGCGGCAGCAGTTCCGCCCATCCTCCGCGGCCCCGCACGGTGACGGCCAGCGCCACGAGCACCCCGAACCACACCGCGGCCGCGAGCACGTGCACGGCGTTGAACAGCGATCCCAGTGGTTGCTGCGCCATGTGGCCGGTGACCGGGCGGGCGATCAACGCGAGTGCCGCGGCGACGAGCACCGGGAGGGTGGACCACGACGCCGACCGGCGGTACGCCACCGCGGCGACGACGACGATCGCGGCAATGCACACCCATGCCGCCGCATCCACGCGTCCCGTGGTGGTGCCGACGAACTGCCCGAACCGCCCCACGTCCAGGTCCGCGGCGGGAACGTCGGCCGCGGTGGACGCGGCCCAGGCGAGGTCGACGCTCGCGAGCGCGAGCCAGACACCGCCGAGCGCGGCGATCGTCCGCCACAGCGTGTCGGAGGAGACGGCGGGACGGCGTTGCCGCTGCACCATGACGGCCAGGACCGCGAGTCCGAGCACGGTCGAGCCGACGCACAGCCCGATCGCCCGCACCGAACTCGAGGGAGCGGGCAGGGCGAGGGAACCGGCCACGGCGATGCCCGCGACGGTTCCGAAGGCAACGCCGGCAGCGGCCACGACGAGCCACTGCCGGCGTTCCGGGATCATGCGGGTCAGGCCTTCGGCTTGCGCAGCGCGAAAGCGAGACCTGCGGCGACCACGACGACGCCTGCGACGACGAACCACCACACGGCAGGTCCGCTGCTGTCGCTCTCGCCCGACTCCGCGCCGGTCTCACCGGTCGCGGTGTCACCGGACGCCGCCTCGCCGGGCGTGCCGGTTCCCTCCTGGGTGAGCGTGAAGGTGCGGGTTCCGCTGACGGGATGCCCGTCGGCAGAGGTCACCCGGTAGGCGATCGTGTACTCGCCCACGGGGCCGAGACCGTCGAGTTCGACGGATGCGTTCGCACCCTCGATGATCGGGTCGCTCTTCGACCACAGGTTGCCGTCCGGCCCGACGACGGTCAGGGCCGCGAACTGCTCCTGCAGGTTCTCGTTGAACGTCACGGTCACCCGATCGGGTGCCTCGGCGATCTGCTCGCCGTCCTCGGGCGAGCTCGACAGCACCACCGAGTGGGCGGCCGCGGAACCGACGGACAGGGTCAGCGCCGCGATCAGCGCGGTGAGGAGAACGAGGATGCGCTTCATGCCCGCCGCCCCCGGATCACGGCGCCGAGACCGAGTGCGGCACCGAGCGCGCCCAGCACCAGACCGATACCGCCGAGCCAGCGCGCGGTGCTGTCGGTCGTCGTGCCCTCCGACGCCGCAGCGGTCTGCCCGGTGTCGGTGACGTGCGCGTCGCCGCTGCCGCCGTGCCCGTCGCCGCTGCTCGCCGCGAGCGTCAGGCTGGGGGCGGGACGCTCGGGCTCCTCGTCGCCGGTCGTGATCTCGTCCCACGCCACGACCTCGCCGTCGCTGTAGGTCTGGATTGCAGGGAAGGCGACCTCGTCCTCCTCGGGCAGCGGCCCGACGGACAGGACGAACTGCTGGAACTGCCCCGGCCCGACCTGCACGTCCGGCTCGGCGGTCCACGTCACGGAGGTCGCGAGCTGCGACTCGGGATCCTTCTCGACGGTCGCCGTCCAGCCGGGCAGCGGCTCGGTGCGCGCCGAGCGCAGGCCCGGAAGCTCGACGGTGAGTGCCGTCGTGCCGGCGGTCTCGGACTCGGTGGGGACCCGGAAGGTCAGGACGGTGTAGCCGCCCTGCTCGGCTCCGGGTGCGACGACGGTGACGTGGGCCGAAGCGATGCCGGCGCCCGCGACCATCAGCGCAGCGGTTGCTGTCGCGCCCACGAGGGCGCGACGGGAGAACTCGAACATATGTGGTCTTTCTCGTGGTTGGAGGATCGATCGTCACAGCACAGCCGTGGCGAGCGGTGGTCCTCTCCGCGAGATGGCCGGGGGTGCACGTCCCCACACCAGCCGGTCGGTCGACGAGGTAGGGGCGAGCACGGCGGGTGCGGCGACCCACGGGCCGCGCAGCAGCACGACCCGCAGCGCGGTGCCGCACGCCGCGTACACGTGGGCCGCGGCGCTGAGCAGCACCGCGCACACCGCCACGGCCAGCGTGTGGGCGCCCAGCATGGACACCGACAGGTGCTCGTGGCCGGGCACCAGCACGGTGAGCGCGACGTGCGTGGCCGCCTGCCCACCGGCGAGGAGCACGAGCGGAGACAGCGACGGCTGGTGCGCGCCGAGGATCCCGACGATCGCCGCGACCGCGACCAGCAATACCGCGACCGGTCCCGTCGGCACACCACCGCCGGCGGAGCCGTGGGCGGCCACCGCCAGCACCGCGGTGGCGATGCCCGCGGTGGTGCCGAGAACGGTCGGGTACCTGGTCACTGTCGGTCGTGCTCGTTCCTGATGTGCAGGCCGTGTCAGCGCACGCCGAGGCGTGCGAGAAGATCCGCTTCGATGCCGTCGAGTTCCGACGAGATCGCCGCATGCGCCGACTTCCGGCGCGCGGCCGGCATCTGCTCGGCCGTCTGCACGGCGGCGGTCAGATCGGTGAGGCGTTCGCGGGTCGCCGTGGCGAACTTCTGCGTCTCCGCGTCCTTGGGGTTGCGCTGCTCGACCTTCGCGAGCGACTGCTCCGCACCCGCGATGCGGGCACTGAGCCGGGCACCGTGACCGGTGAACGAACCCAGTTCCTCGATCGGCACCCCGAGCTGCTGCGCGCGACGCGAGTCGAGCTGACCGCGCAGCGCCGTCACGGCCTGGTAGACGATCGGGACGAGCACCGGCGCGAGCAGACGCGCGACGCCGAGATAGCGGCGCACCTTCGCTGCGGTGAGGCCCTGATTCTCAGCGGCCTTCTTCTGTGCCTTGAGGGTCGCGATCTGTTCCTTCTCGACCTTGGCCTGCGACCTCACGAGTTCCTGGTCGAGCTTGACCTGCGACTTCGCGAGCTTCTTGTCGATCTTCGCCCGGGCCTTCGCTGCCCGCCGGTCGTTCTCGAGCCGATTCTTCGCGACCAGTCTGGCCTCGAGCTTCGCCTTGGTCCTCAGCGCCTTCGCTTCCGCCCTGCGAGTCGCGCGACGCTTCCGTGTGAACAACCCCATCGAACAGCACCCTCCATTCGGTACGACACGACGCTCCGGCGCCCCGCGTCAGCCTAACGTGACGGTGCTGCTGCGAGCCGTCGCCTGTGCAGGGAATACCCTGGAATGTCGTGGACGCAACCGGAGAACTACCGCGGCCCCCACGCGGAGTGTCACAGCGCACAGCCGTCTCCCTCGAGGCCGCTGCGCTGACGAGGTGCCGCCACCGGGTCTATCTCGACGCCACCTTCCCCGACGAACTCGCAGGTGCACCCGAGAATCCGGGTGCGCGGCAACGCCAGGAGGCGGCGGCTGCGCATCGCGAGGCGATCCGCCAGACGCTGTTCGACGCCGACCCGGACGGGTGGGCGCTCATCGCGCCGGAAGGACCGATGTCGCAGCGCGCCGAGCGCACACTCGACGCGTGCCGCGCGGGCGCCGACCGCATCTGGGGTGCGGTGCTGCCGAGCGAACCCGACACCGGACGCCGCGGCCGCTCGGAGATCCTGCTGCGCGATGCCGAACGCGGTGGCTACATCCCGGTGATCGTCGTCAACCACAAGGTCACCGATCCCGGACGTGGCGCGCTCACCACCGATCTGTTCGCGTGGGCACCCGCCGTCGACGAGACCCGCAAGGTGCGCAGTCAGGTGCGCGACCAGATGCGCCTCGCGCACCTGTACCGGATGCTCGAGCGTCACGGACTCGCGAGCCCCGCGAAGGTCGCCGGGGCGATCGGCTACGGCGGCGACTGCATCCTCGTGCACGATCTCGACCAGATCCTCGACGACTACGACGCCCGCCTGGCGGACCGTCTCGAGGTCGCGCGGGGTCTGGCTCCGACGGCGCCGTCGCAGATCGGCGAGTGCAAAACCTGCCCGTGGTGGGACCGCTGCCGCGCCGAGCTCACCGCCACCCGGGATGTGTCGCTCGTCGCGCCGGGGCAACGTGCCGTCGTGCTGCGCGAACTCGAGGTGCACACCATCGACGGGCTCGCCCGGTGGGAAGGGGAGGAACCCGAGGCGTGGCCGCAGGGTTCGTTCGAGGACGCGATCGTCACGGCGCGGGCGTGGATCGCCGGTGTGCCGCTCGTGCGTCGCTACCGGCACGTGCACGTCCACCGCGCCGACGTCGAGGTCGACATCGACATGGAGAGTTACCACGAGCACGGCGCCTATCTGTGGGGCACGCTCCTCAATTCGGGATCGTCCTCGGAGTACATCCCGTTCGCGACGTGGGAGCCCGTGCCGACCGACGACGAGGCACGCTCGTTCGCCGAGTTCTGGCGCTGGCTGTCGGACCAGCGGCGCGCGGCCGAACGTCGCGGGAAGACCTTTGCGGCCTACTGCTATTCGCGGTCGGCGGAGGACAAGTGGTTGTTGTCGTCGGCGCGGCGGTTTCACGGCTTCCCGGGTGTGCCGGAGCTCACGGAGGT
This sequence comes from Rhodococcus shunpengi, assembly GCF_048381395.1. Taxonomy (NCBI): domain Bacteria; kingdom Bacillati; phylum Actinomycetota; class Actinomycetes; order Mycobacteriales; family Nocardiaceae; genus Rhodococcus; species Rhodococcus shunpengi. The sequence continues at coordinate 174,527 of NZ_JBLWIU010000012.1, read as the reverse complement.
CAAGGCGTTCATCGGTTCGAACGAGTGGGTCGACATCTTCCAGGCCGTCACCGACCAGTTCGTGTGCCCGAACGGCAAGGGGCTCAAGAAGATCGCGCCGATCGCGGGGCATCACTGGCGCGACGCCGAGGCCGGGGGTGAGGCGTCGATGAGCTGGTACCGCGAGGCCGTGGGCATGGCGGGCGAGCCCGATCCGGCCCAGCGTGTGCGGTTGCTCGAGTACAACGAGGACGACGTGATCGCCACGAAGGTCCTGCGCGAGTGGATGAGTGATCGCGCGGTGCTGGACATCCCGTTCATCGAGGACCTGTAGCGCAGGTCGTGCCACGGGCGTGGTTCCGGCGGCATCGGCCACCGGAACCACGCACGGACGATCAGACCAGCGCGGCAAGAGCGAACGCCGCCAGGGCGATGAGGGCACCGCCGGTGAGGGTCTGGACGCGACGGTCGATGACGCACATCGCCGACAGGAAGCCGGGCATCGAACCACCGCGGCGGGTGTGCAGGATGGCGAGCACGCTCGGCATGCAGCGGCCGAGGCTGACGGTTGCGAACATCGCGGCGCCGAGCACCGGCGAACCCGAGACGATCACGCCGAGGACCAGCAGGTAGTACGCGCTGGACCGGATGAAGATCATGAAGCCGGGGCCGATGAGCGCGCCGAACAGCAGCGACACCTTCCACGGCGCCATCGTGCGCCGCAGGTGGCGGGGAAGCTGCTGACGCCGCATGGGCGTCGGCAGGGTGATCATGCCCAGCTCGTGCAGGCCGTAACCGAGCGCGATCACGCCCCAGGCCGCGAGCATCCACGCCCACGGCACCGAGCCGGTCACGAGCGCGCCGAGCGCACCGAAGAGCGCGCCGGTGGGGATGCCCGTCGCGAGCGATCCCAGGGCGTGCCAGCCGAGCCGGCGGATCGGGGTCGACGACCCGCGGCGTCCCGGCTGCTTCGGTGCGGCGACCACGCCGGCCACCGACATGCCGCAGGTCGACCAGTTGGCGGCCAGTGCCGTCACCGCGCCGGTGGCGATCACCGCGGCAGTCATGGCCGTCGGGGTCGAGGGGGCCGCGACGAGACCGGCGGCGGCGCCGACCACCGCGGCACCGGCGATCAGGCCGCCGCGGGTCTTCTTCGCGACGGCGCTCTCGAGCGTCGGGCGTATCTCCGGTACGTCGACTCCGAGGGGTGGGTGAGCCAGGGGCTCACGCACGAGTGTTTCCGTCATTGGGATGCTCCTTTGCTGTGGTGCTTACGGATACGACGGGCGGCGGACGGCGTTGTCCGTCATCCGGTCACGGTGACGGTTCCGGTCATGTACCGGTGGACCGAGCAGTGGTACTCGTAGACGCCCGGCGTCGTGAAGGTGTGCTCGAAGCTCCCCTCGGGGGTGATGCCGCTGTCGAACTCGCCCTCCGATCCGACGTGGTGCAGGACCCCGCCGTCGTCGAACGTCCACCGGACGGTGCCGCCCACCGGGACGGTCACGTCCACCGGCGCGAAGTGCACGTCGCGCACGACGATCTCCGCGTCCGGCCCGGTGGGGGAGCCGGCACACGAGGTCGCGGCCAGCATCGCGAACGCGGCCACGCCCCACCGGATCCGCATCATTCGACGATGATCGTGCCGACCATCGCGGGGTGCGGCGTGCAGTGGTAGGTGAACGTGCCGGCCTCGTCGAAGGTGTACTCGTAGGTGCCCTCAGTGAGCAGTTCGCTCTTCAGTTCACCTTCGAGCGGTCCGTCGCCCGCCACATCGTGCGGCAGTCCCGAGTCGTCGAAGTGCCACTGCACGGTCTGGCCCTTCTCGATGGTGACCGATGCCGGGCTGTACGACATGTTGGAGACCTCGATGACGACCGCGGGTTCGTCGGCGTCCGCACTGCCGCATCCGGTCAGCAGTCCCATCGCGAGTGTCGTGCCCGCGACCGCGGAAAGAAACTTCTTCATATCTCGTCCTCACCGGATGTACCGCAGATTCGCGGTCATTCCTGCCTCGAAGTGATAGGCGTTGTGACAGTGGAACATCCACTCGCCCGGATTGTCCGCGTCGAACTCGATGGCGAGTTCGGTCCCCGGAAGCACGTTGACGGTGTCGCGTCGCAGACCGCCGTAACTCGGTACGGCGAAGGTGTGGCCGTGGGTGTGCATGGGATGCCACATCGGCGACGAGTTGACCATCGTGATCCGGATCCGTTCACCCTCCTTCATCACCAGTCGGCCGGCGTCGGGGCCGGCCATGCCCCACACGTAGCGGTCGCCGGCCTGGATCAGCTCGACGCGGTAGTCGCGGTCGACGTCCCGCTTCTCGAGCAGCACCGACTCGGCGGGCCGCAGTTCGCTCTCGGGTACGAGTCGCCCGTTCAGCTCCGGAATGTCTCCTCCCACATCGGGGTTCGGCATCGGAACCGCGTCGTGGGACCGCAGCACGGTCGACGCGTAGCCGTCGCGACCCTCGACCTTCGCCACGATCGGCCACGCACCGGAGCGGACGGTGACGAGCACGTCCACCCGCTGCGCCATGCCGAGGATCACGGTGTCGGCGGTCGTCGGCTGCACATCGAAGCCGTCCACGGCGACGACGGTCAGTTCGTGACCGGCCACGGCGAAACGGTAGGGCGTCTCCGCGGCCGCGTTGACGACCCGCAGACGCACCCGTTGCCCCGCAGCGGCTTCCACCACGGCGGGATCGTTCGGCGGGCGCCCGTTGATCAGGTGCAGCGGGTACGCGATGTGCTGGGTCATGCCGCCGAGCGGGACGGAGTCCCCGTGGCCCGCCGACGTGATCTGCTGTGCCACCGAGGCATCGGCGTCCGAGTACTCGGCCGGCCCGGCGCCGTGCCCGGCGTGACCGTGCCCGGCGACCTGCGGGTTGAGCGCGGCCAGGACCGCATCGGGGGTGGTGCCCAGACCGTCGACCCAGTCGTCGAGCACGAGCACCGCGTCGGCGTCCGCGCCGGTCGCGTCGTTCGGATCCTCGATGATCATGGCCCCGAACAGGCCGCGGTCGGCCTGCAGTCCGCTGTGCGAGTGATACCAGTAGGTACCCGGATCGGGTGCGACGAAGTCGTACTCGAACCGGCCACCATCGGCGCCGATCGGTTCCTGCGTGACCGGAGCCGCACCGTCCATGTCGTTGCGGATCCGGATGCCGTGCCAGTGCAACGTGGTCTCCTGCGGAAGCCCGTTGTCCACCGACACCCGCACGCGGTCGCCCTTCGACAACCGCAGCTCGGGTGCGACGGCGGCCCCGCCGTAGGTCCACGTGTTCACGATCCGCCCACCGAGGTCCACGGCGCCCACACCCGCAGCGAGCGCGAAAGCTGCCGTCGCCCCCGAGGTGGCGCGGGCCGCCTCGGCCGCGGCCACCTCGGGGTCGGTGGGACGGATGTAGTCGAGCTCGGCGGCCACCGCCTGCTGCCCGGACGTACCGGAGCTGCAGGCGGTGGCACCGAACCCGAGGGCGCCGAGCCCCACCGCCCCGGCACCGAGGGTGCCCAGGCGGAGGAAGCGGCGGCGGTCGAGCACGAGCCCGGTACCGGGTCGTGTCATCGGATCACCTGCGGGGTCAGGAGCGAACGGATGTCGTCGACGGTGCCGGTGACCTCGGCGGCGCTGACCTCGGTGCCGTCGCTCGCCGAGACACCGACGATGCGCTGGGCCGACTCGCCGTCGACCTCGGGGCCGGAACCGACCACGTACAGGATCGATCCGTCCACGGAGAAGGCCATGGACGCGATGTCCGTCATCCCCAGTGCCCCGAGATCGAGGGTGCGGATCGGTGCGAGGCCGGCCGCATCGAACAGCTCGATCTTGACGATGTCGCCACCGCGCGCGGAGTGCGGGTGGATCTCGCTGTCGGTGTACTCGATCGCGATCCGGTCGCCGGTGTTGTTGATGGCGTTCTCCGCGAAGCGGCCGCCGTCCTGTCCGGCGTTCCCGATGGGAGCGACGGGATCCTCCGGCAGACCGTTCGAGAAGTCGAAGACGAAGACGTCGCCGGTCGCGCTGACGAGCAGTGCCTTCTTCGCGTCCGCGGCCCAGGTTACCTTGCGGTTGCTGACGAAGTCGTCGGGCAGCACCTTCGTGCGCGCCGTCTCCGTGGGGACACCGGCATCGTCGATGGAGATCTGGATCAGCTCGCGGGTGTCCTCGCACACGCTGTAGAGCTCGTGGTCGACGAGCCAGGTGAACGGACCGCACCCGATGATCTGCAGCGCGCCGCTCTCCTTGCCGGCCTCGAGGTCGACGACGCGGACGCCGTACAGGCCGTCGTCCCATGTCACGAAGTACTTCCCGTCCGCGGTGACGGCACTGGACCCGGGACGCGAGTGCGCGCGGGCGTAGTCGGGCAGTTCGATCTCGTCCGGCTCGAGCAGGTCGCCCGAGTAGGTGGTGACGGTGAAGTCGGCCTGGCCGCGCGAACCGCGGGGCCGCCACACCTCGGCGGCGAGAACCGCCGGATCCGAGGAACTCTCGCCGACGAACCCGTGGATGACGGGATCCCAGATGCCGGGACCCACGACGATGCGGCTGCCCGCGACACCGGTGACCGGGTCGAGGACGTTCACACCGATCTCGAGCCCGCCCGGAGTCCGGAGGACCGCGAGCAGGTCGTTCTCGCTCGCGGGCTGGATCTCCGAGACGTGCACGGGTTCCGGGATGGTGTCGCCGATCTCCTGGTCGTCGTGACCGAGGGAGATGCCCTCACCGGGAGTGGTGTAGGGGACGGTCGGGTAGCTGACCTCGCCCGCCGCGGCGGAGGAGGAGTCGTCGTCGCTCGAGCACGCCGCGAGGGACAGTGCGAGAGCGAGCGGGACGGTCGCGGCGACCGCCCGTTGGGTGCGCTTCATGATCCGGCGCCCACCTTCGGTCGTGCGGCGGGACGGGTCTGGCAGTCCTCACCGATGATCGGTGCCATCGTGCAGGTGTACGACTGGGATTCGTCGGACACACACCAGATGATCTCCTGGTCGAAGCTGCCCGAGACCGGGTTGTACATGATGGCCTGCATGTCGGGCTCACCGCAGAACGCGTTCGAGCACGACGGTGCACCACAGCAGTCGTAGTAGGCGATCAGGTAGGTCTTACCGGTGTCGGGATGCGTGCAGCACCCGACCCAGAACTCCGCTCCGGGACGGCTTCCCGGCGCACAGGTGGTGACACCGCCGCCGTTGCAGGCCGCGCACGAGGTGCCGTCCATGTTGCACCAGCGCCAGTACTCGCACTCGGCGGGATCCTTGCCGTCGTAGACCGGAACGAACGGTTCGGGTTCGGCGGGAGCGGGGGCCGGCGGCTCCTGCGCGAGGGCCGTGCGGGTGACGGGCAGCGAACTGATCAGTGCCACACCGGAAACACCCATGGTCCACCGGCCGATCTTGCTGATCACCGAGCGGCGGGAGACCCGCTCGGACATCCTGCGGCCGGTGCGGCCGATGAAGGATCCGCCGCGACCGGCCATCCATTCGGCCTGTTCCTTGACGGTGGCTTCGTCCACCGGATATCGGTTCTCGTGCATCTCCGGTTCACCGGATGAGGGTCTGAGGTCCAACGACGTACTCCGATCTCGAGAAGGGGATGAGATTCCGCCCGTACCGACGGCGCGGTCGGCGCTCGCAGATCACAGACCGGCTGCGGCGCGAGTCTTGGCTGCCTCGTGCAGGTGCTGCAGCGAGGGCGTACCGGATTCGAGTGCGTTGAGGAGGGATTCGACCTGCGCCATGTGGTTGCACAGGCCCTTGGCCTGGATCTTGCCGTGCTCGTCGAGGATCACGCCGTACGGAGTGGTGCCCACCTGGTAGGCGATGCCCACATCGCGGGCGTCGACGTAGCTGAGCTCGGCACCGATACCCGAACCGGCGAGGAAACTCTGGTGCTCCTCGGGCGTGCCGTCGGAGATGATGACGACCTCGAGGTCCTTCTCCGCCTTCGCCATCGCCTTGACGCCGGGCAGCAGGCTCTTGCACGTCGAGCACGACGGCGCGGTGAACAGCAGCAGCTGAGCCTTGTCGCGGTGGCCACCGACGCCGACCTCGCGGCCGAGGTGGTCCTTCAGGCCGCGGAAGCTCGGAGCGACCTGGGCGATCTTCGGGCCGGTGTCCATCATCCGGGCGCCGAGGGGACCGAGACGCACCTGCACGCGCCCGATCTCGCGGGCGAGGGCGAGCAGCATGAGGAACAGCGCCGCGACGGCGACGGCCAGCACGATGACCGCGATCAGCAGGAAGGTGTTCACAGATTTCTCCGTTCGGATTTGTCAGTACCGCGAGAGGGTCGAGGCGGCGCGGAGTTCGATCGAGGCCTTCGTCAGGTGGTCGTCGACCGGGCGTCGGCCCGGATGCACGATCGACCGCAACTGCGCCGCGGTGACGACCACGACCAGCACCAGCGCGGCGAGCGCGACGGCGAGGAGGTGTTCGGCGAGCGACGGTGCGCCGGCGGGAACGAGGGCCAGGGCTGCGGAGACGAGCACGAACGCGCCGGCCCGCACCGCGTGGAACCACCCGATCCGCGGGACGTCGTGGGAACCGAATGCGAAACAGCCGCAGTCGAGGTCACGACGACCTCGGAGGAGGTTGATCGTCAGGCCACCGAAGAAGCACAGGAACAGCAGTGCGGCGCCTGCGGCTGCCCATCGTCCGGCGATGCCGGTGATGAGCGCGGCACCGAGGACGATCTCGGCCCACGGCAGCGCGAACGACACCGCGTCCTCGAGCGGCGCGGGCAGCAGCTTGTATCCGCGCACCGTGCGCAGCAGACCCTGGCGGTCCCGGGTCTTGGGGATGCCGGCGAGCAACAGCGTGCCTCCGACGATCGATGCGATCAGCACCCACAGCATGTGTGCGACCACTCCTTCCGTTTCGCTTCGGGACCTCGTCGAGGTCCCGGCGGATCCCTCGCAGGTGGGGATGGACACATCGTGCTGTGGTCCCGAGTCGGGCATGCGACGCCGGAGAAACGAACGGGGAGACCCCGAACGAGAACGCGAGCCCTCGGATTCCGGGACGTCGGGGCTCGGCGACGTGGGCTTTTGTGTTCGCCCGAGTCCGCGCGGAAGGCGGTGGCGTGATGCCCCTCGCATCGCCGCTGCGAGCGGATTCCCACTTGGACGGCACGTCGTGTTCGCGCAGGTAATGCAGCTGTAACAGAACGGGGTTAGCGTCCGGATGAAATCAGTGAAAGGACCACGGTCGTGACGTCAGCACTCCGGGCGGCGATCGACCGCGCGCAGGACGCGGAACCCACCGGGGCTCACGTGCGCTCACCCCTGCACGCGCTCGGGCGTAGACAGCTGTCCCAGCTCGATCTGATCGGACAGTCGCTGTCAACGATCGCCCCCGCCACCGGCATGGTGTTCATCGCCCTGTGGATGACCGTGAGCGATCCGGGACTCGGCGGTGTGCTCACCATCGCCGCGACGACCGGCGTCGTCGTGCTGGTCGCATGGTGCATCACGCAGTTCACGCGACGCCTGGCCGCGGCGGGTTCGCTCTACAGTTTCGTCTTCCAGGGACTCGGCACGCGCGCGGCGCTCGTGACGGGTACGGCGCTCATCGTCGGATATCTCGGCATCTCGATCTCCGTGCTGGCCCAGGGAGCACGCACGGTAGTGGATATCGGTGAGCTTGCCGGACTGCATCTTCCGGGGACGGGACCGTGGCTGGTGACGGCGGCGGTGCTCGGTGGGGTCGTCGCCCTGATCGCGATCCGCGGCGTGCGGTTCGCGACCCGCGCGATCCTGCTCGTCGAAACGTGTTCGCTGGTATTGATCGTCGCGACGATGCTGATCGCGCCGGCGGGTGGCTCGACGACGAGCGACCTGCCGGTCTCACCGCTGAGCCTGCTGCCCTTCCTGGCGCTGATGACCGTCCTGTCCATGGCCGGTTTCGAGAGCGCGGCGTTCTTCGGTCCCGAGGCCCGTCGGCCGCTCGTCACCGTGAGCCGGACGGTGCTGATCACGCCGCTCGTCGTCGGGGCGCTGTTCGTCTTCGCGGCCGTCGCGTCGCTGACCGGACGCGGATCGCTCATCATCGGAGCGTATTTCGACGGTGTCGATTCCGGCGCGTCGTGGGCGGTCGTGCTCGCGGTGAAGACGGGCATGGCGTGTTCGTGGTTCGCGTCGACGCTCGGCTGCGCACAAGCGGGCTCGCGGCTCCTGTTCTCGATGGGTGTCGAACGGGTGCTGCCGTCCGCCCTGGCCCGCGTGCACGGCATCCTGCGCACGCCCTACCTGGCGGTGGGCGCGTTCGTCGCGGTGAGCGTCGCGGGTGCCGCCCTGTACATCCTGGCGGCGGACGCGGATTCGTCCGTCTTCGACAGTGTCGTCGAGGTCGCGCTGGTCGCGGCGTACACGCTGGTCGCGGTGGCGTCGCTGCGGTTCCTGCACCGCATCGGTGAGGACACCGTGTGGACGCGGGTCGCGGCGGTGTTCGTCGCGTTGCTCGGTGGCGGCCTGCTGGTGGCCACGGCCGTCGACGGGATCACGCACGCGCTGCTCGTCGTGCCGACGGCGCTCGTCGCGCTCCTGGTGTCGGGACCTGTCTGGCGCGCGGTGCTGCGCCGGCTCCGCCCGCAGAGTCTCGCGACGATCGGGGCGTTCGACACCGTCGAGACCACGGATCTGCTGCCGGGGGCGGGGACACTGGTCCTCGACGAGCACGGGCGGCCGCGGATCGTCACGGGGGGCACACAGGAGGAGCGAATGTGACCGCCCACGTGCCGATCCGGTCCTCCGAAACACCGTTCGGAGGACGACAACCCCACGCCGTGCAGAAGGCGCTGGGGATGCTCGAGGCCGTCGCGCAGCTCGGTCCCGGCACCACCGCCAAGGAGATCGCGGCGTTCGCCGGTGTGCCTCCGGCCACGGCCTACCGGATGCTGAACCTGCTCGTCGCGGACGGCTATCTCGTGCGCGTCCCCGACCTGTCGGGTTTCGCGCTCGGTCGTCGTACCGCCGAACTTGCCCAGGCCGCAGCGGAATCCACTCCGTCCGAGTCGCTCCACGACGTGATGGAGGATCTGCGGGGATGCACGCGTTTCGGGTTGCACGTCGCGTCCTTCGCCGGGAGCCGGCTCCGGTTCGTCGACCAGGATCCGGACCACGAGATCGTCGCCATCACGACCCTGTCGAAGTCGTTGCACGCCAATGCGATCGGCAAACTGATGCTGGCCCACGTGCCCGGAGCGGCTCCGGACGCAGAGTTGCGCCGGCTCACCGAGTTCACGATGTGCGACCGCGAGTTGCTGGCGCGGGAGCTGCGCGACATCGTCTCGTTCGGTTACGCGCGGGAGTGCCAGGAAACGCGGCTGGGCAGGGCGGCGCTGGCCGTCCCGATCCGCGACTCGTCGTCGTTCGTCGTCGGCGGCCTGTACCTGCACGGTTCGGCCGCGAAGGTGCAACCCGATCCCGATCTGGTGAGATTCCTCGTCGACGGGTCCACAAGGCTCACAGGCCTGCTCTGAGCCGGATCAGGGCGTCCACCACGGGCGCGCCGAACATCGGTGGATCGTTGTGTTCGAGACCGTCGAGCTCGACCCGCTCGTGCAACTGCCGGGCGGCATCGGCGACCGCCGTGCTCTGGGCGGGCGGGACGATGCTGTCGGCGGTGCCGTAGACGACCGTGATCGGCACGTCGAGGCGGCCGACGAGTTCGGCGACGGGGAACTCGTCCTTCAGCGCTGCGGCGGGGACGAACGGATAGTGGTGCCTGGCCACGGCGGCGAGATCGGTGAACGGCGAGCGCAGCAGCATCCCGGCGGGAGGTTCGTCGACGGCGAGCGCGGTGACCACGGCGCAGCCGAGGCTCTCTCCGAAGTACAGCAGCCGGGTGGGGTCGACGTCGTCGCGCGAACGGAGATGCCCGAGGGCCGCGCGGGCGTCGGCGGCGAGACCCTCCTCGGTGGGGGAGCCGGGATTGCCTCCGTACCCGCGGTAGTCGAGGAGCAGCGTCGAGAAACCTGCCGCGGCGAGGTCGGCGGCGGTGTCGACACGGCCGAGGCGGTTGCCGCCGTTACCGGGAGCGAGGAGAACCGTGAAGCCGGCTCCGGGGCCGTCGGGGGCGCGACCGGGCACGAACCAGGCGTCGAGCTCGAGACCGTCGTCGGTGGTGAGCACGACGTCCTCGGCGCCGGGCAGGACGGTCGCGGCGGCCGGTGGAGTGGAGCTGTCGGGCAGGTAGATCAGGCGTCGTTGCAACGCCCAGCCGGCGACGCCGACGAGCGCGACGACGAGCACCACGGCGAGAACGATCCGCATGGGACCGGTCTAACGCACGTGCGCGTTCCCGGTGGCCGGAACCACCGGAAACGCGCACGGAAGGGACGTGATTACCGCGGCGCCATGCGCAGCGCACCGTCCATGCGGATGGTCTCGCCGTTGAGGTAGTCGTGCTCGACGATCATCTGCGCGAGCTGCGCGTACTCGGCGGGCTGGGCGAGCCGCGACGGGAACGGCACACCGGCCTCGAGGCCCTTGCGGTACTCCTCGGTGACACCGGCGAGCATCGGGGTGTCGACGATGCCAGGGGCGATGGTGTTGACGCGGATGCCGAACTGCGCGAGGTCGCGTGCGGCAGGGACGGTCATGCCGTGCACGCCACCCTTCGACGCGGAGTACGCGATCTGGCCGATCTGACCCTCGAACGCCGCCACCGAGGCGGTGTTGATGACGACGCCGCGCTGACCCGACTCGTCGACCGTCTCGGTCTTGGAGATCGCGTCGGCGGCCAGGCGCATGACGTTGAAGGTGCCGAGCAGATTGACGGTGATGACCGTGCGGAACAGCTCGAGGTCGTGCGGGCCGTTCTTCGACAGGATGCGGCCGGCCCAGCCGACACCGGCGCAGTTGACGACGATGCGCAGCGGAACACCGGACTCGACGATGCGGTCGACGGCAGCCTGCACTTCGTCGCCGCTGGTCACGTCGGTGGCGAGGAGCGTGACGCCCGCTGGTGCGGCATCGCCGACGCGGTCGATGGACTGCTGCAGGTCGAGGCCGAAGACGGTGGCTCCGGCGTCGGCGAGGCGGCGTGCGGTTGCGGCGCCGAGACCGGATGCGGCACCGGTCACCAGTGCGGCGGATCCCTGAATCTCCACTGTTCGTATCTCCTGTCCCGAGCCGAGGGCTGCGTGAACCCGACGGGTTCGGGCTCGTTGGCACCGAGTCCGACTCCGTCGGGTTCTCTCACAGAGCCCTACGGCGTGTGAGTGTCGTTCGTCACGAACCCTAACCGGTGACGGCCGCGGGTTCCGCAGGGGTCGCGGTCCGGCGGCGCAGTGCGACGACTCCCATCGCCGCGGCCACGAGACATGCGACGGCACCGAGCAGCAGTCCGGCCCGGCCACCCCACTGCTCGCACACCCATCCGGCGATGGGACCGCCGATGGCCGTGGAACCGAGGAACGCGACCGACCACAGGGCCATGACCCGTCCGCGCATCGTCGGCGCGGAGGCGAGCTGCAGCGAACTGTTGGTGGTGGATGTGAACGTCACGCTCAGTGCACCCACGATCACCATGAGCACGATGAGCGTGGTCAGGTTCGGGGCCGCGGCGGCGACCGCCATGGCGATGCCGAACGCGAGGGACGTGAGGATCAGCGGCCGGGTTCCGGTGCGGCCCCAGGTGGCGACGGCGAGCCCACCCACGACCGATCCCGCGCCCATCGCGGCGGTGAGGAAGCCGTAGGCCCCGGCACCGGCTGCGAAGGTGTGGTCGGCCAGGACCGGCAGGACCACCTGGAACTCGAAGGCCAGACATCCGACGAGCGCCATCATCAGCAGCGGGACGGCCAGATCGGACGTGCGGCGGACGTAGGCGAAGCCCTCGCGCAGCTGTCCCTTGGCGCGGGCGGCGGCGGGGGAGCGCTGGAGCCGGGAGACGTCGAGCCGCAGCAGCGAGGTGACGACGGCGACGAAGCTCGCGGCGTTGAGCAGGAAGCACACGCCGAGTCCGCCCGCGGCGATGACCAGGCCGGCGACGGCCGGGCCGATCATGCGCGAGCACGAGGCGAGGACCGACTGCAGGCTCACGGCGTTGCGCAGGTCCTCCGGACCGACGAGTTCGAGCATGAACGACTGTCGCGCGGGGTTCTCGAAGCACTGGTTGAGGCCGAGCGCGACCGCCAGGACGTAGACGTGCCACAGGGCCACGGTGTCGGTGACGACGAGCAGCCCCAGGATCAGGGCCTGCACACCCATGAGGGTCTGCAACCCGATCATGAGCCGGCGCTTGTCGGAACGGTCGGCGACCACCCCGCCGTAGGGGCCGAGCAGCAGCATCGGCACGGTCTGCAGCGCGAGCACGATGCCGATGGCGGTCGCGGAGCCGGTGAGCTGCAGGACGAGCCACGACTGCGCGACCGTCTGCATCCACGTGCCGATGAGCGAGACGGCCTGGCCGCTGATGTAGAGGCGGAAGTTGGGGCCGCGCAGGGCCGCGAAGGTCTGTCCTCTGAGGTCGGCGAGCATGGTCACGGGCGACCCCCCTCGGCGGAGGGGCGCGGTGAATCGGCGACGCGCTGCGAGAGTGCCTCGAGGGCGGGCAGTGCGTCGTGCAGAGCTTCGAGGTGCCGGTCGTTCAGTTCGGCGAGGTGACGGGCGAACAGGGCGGTGCGGCGGCCGCGCAGTTCTGCCGACAGTGCGGCACCGGCGGAAGTGATGTGGACGCGGACGACGCGCTTGTCGTCGGCGTCGGGGGACCGGGTGAGCAACCCGGCGTCTTCGAGTTTGCCCACCATGCGCGAACACATGGTGGGGTTGAGCCCTTCGATCTCCGCGAGTTCGCGGACTCCGATCGTCTCGTGGCGGGCGACGGTCGTGAGGAGAGTCGACTGCGAACGCGTCAGCCCTTCCTCCGAGGCGAACATGCCCATGCGGCGGGAGATCCGTCCGATCGCGATACGCAGACGGTGGACGTCTTCCGCGTCGAACGGAGGAGTTTCGGATCGAGGGGTGCTGTCCGTGAGTTCAGACATGGAACCACCTCCGAATTTATTTGCCTATCGGCAAGCATACTCCTGTCCGAGGCGGAAAGACACTGTTCGGAAGGGTGATCAGGAACGCATGAAGGCCGGGGAATCGTCCTCGGCGACACGGCGGGAGCGGCGGCGTACGACCACCATCGCGGCGACGGACAGCAGCAGGGCCACCGCGCCGGCGATCGGTCCCACGGCACCGGTCTCCGGGAACAGCCCGTCGCCGAGCATCCACGCGCCGAAGCCGAAGAACAACGCGGCGGCGCCGTAACGGATGGCGTTGTCGGGAAGGTGCCGGCCGAGCACGGCACCGATGACGATGGCCAGCGCGTCGGCGGCGACCATGCCGACGGTGGACCCGATCCACACCCCGGCCCAGTTGTTGTCGGTCGCGAGCGTGATGGTCGCGAGCATCGTCTTGTCGCCGAGCTCGGCGAGGAGGAACGCGGAGGTCACGGCGAGGAAGGCGGAGCGCGCCACGCGTCCGGCCTTGGACTGCTCGTCGTCGTCGAGGGAGTCGCCGCGCAGCGTCCACGCGCCGAAGATCAGGAAGGCGATGCCGCCGACGATGGAGATGGCGGTCGCGGGGATCGCGACACCCAGATAGTGCCCGACGGCGACCGACACGAGGTGAACCGCGGTGGTCGCGAACAGGATCCCCGAGAGGACGACCCACCAGCGATACCGCAGGGCGAAGGTCATCGCCATGAGCTGGGATTTGTCGCCGAGTTCGGCGACGAAGATGACTGCGAAGGACAGGACGAGCGCGGACCACATACGCGTTTCCTCCTTTCGTATGGAGGAAACGGGGCTTCCTCCGGACGCCGGACGCACGGTGCGACCAGCGGCCGAAGGTCTCGCCCACCGGAGGATGATCCGGTCCGCGGGGCCGGGCAGTGCCGTTGTCGGGCGCCGCCAGTATGTCGACCCTGCGATTGGGGGCTACTCCCCTTCGCCGACGACAACGTTAGCCCGGCGAACCGAATTCTGTAAAGGCAATGCTAACTTTCGGAGAACCGAACTTCCGTTTTCAGGGCGCCCTCACGAAGCGAGCAGCATGGCCAGAATCGCGGTGTCGGGGTCGTTGCCCGGATCCACTCCCACCTTGCTGACCAGCGCCGTCACCGTCCCATCCGGTTCGGCCTCGACCCACGCGGCGCGATGCTCGAGCCCGAGATGGGGGATGCCGGGGAGCAGCACACAGCCCGAGGCGGCGCCGGCATTCTCCGGTAGTGACGGCGTCGTCTCCGATGGTGGATGCAGCATGATCAGCGCCGGCGGCTGATGTTCGGCGAACCGCCCGGGCTGCACGGCACGCTCGCCGAGCACCGGACCCTCGGCGACCACGAGGCCGACGGTTCCGGGCTCGGGGTCGTCGGGCAGTTCTTCCTTGACCCCGAACACCGTCGAGGTGGGCAGCAGTCCCGGCAGTGACGCGATCCGCACCGTCATCGCCAGCACCTGGGCCCATTCACGGGTGGTCGCGGGCCATCTGCCCGAGACGACGAAGCCTCGAAGCGAACCGGCGGACTGGAATGCGGACAGCTCGATGCGGCTGTGTTCCTCGGCGTTCATCCCACTCCTCCCTCTCGGTCGGTAAGGGGAGAATGCCCGTTTTCTCCGTTGGCACACAAGAGGTGTCGAGTGCCAGCACTTCCGCTACACCTTTTGCCATCGGCTACAGCAATTCGCTGCGGCGGATGGCGATCCCTGTAGCGGATAGGAAAGACCAGGCCCGGAGACGACGAAGGGCGCCGGTCTCCCGGCGCCCTCGCTGTCGGTCTCGCGACCTGTGACCGATCCGTACTAGACGATCAGGCCCGAGGTGGCGGTGCGAGCGCGCTCGAAGCGAGCCTGCACGTCGGCCCAGTTGACGATGTTCCAGAAGGCCTTGACGTAATCGGCCTTGACGTTCTGGTACTGCAGGTAGAAGGCGTGCTCCCACATGTCGAGCATGAGCAGCGGGGTCAGGCCGATCGGGATGTTGCCCTGCTGGTCGTACAGCTGGACGATGATCAGACGCTGTCCGATCGAATCCCAGGCGAGGATCGACCAGCCGGAGCCCTGGATGGAGTTCGCGTTCGCGGAGAAGTGATCGCGGAACTTGTCGAACGAGCCGAAGGCGTCGTCGATCGCAGCAGCGAGCTCACCCTCGGGCTTGTCGCCACCCTCGGGGGAGAGGTTGTTCCAGAAGACGGAGTGGTTGGTGTGACCACCCAGGTGGAAGGCGAGGTCCTTCTCGAGCTTGGTCGCCTGGGCCGCCATGGTGCCGTTCTCGCGGGCCTCTGCCAGCTTCTCGAGAGCGGTGTTCGCACCGGCGACGTAGGTGGCGTGGTGCTTCGAGTGGTGCAGCTCCATGATCTTCGCCGAGATGTGCGGCTCGAGCGCTGCGTAGTCGTAGGGCAAGTCCGGAAGTGTGTATTCAGCCACGAAGGGTCCCTTCTTCACCGGGCCGTCCGGCCCGTGCAGTTATTCCGTACCTTTTCGGGTTTCCACCCAAGTCCATAACTACACCGTCCGCAACATTCGCCGTAATGCGGACACGATCGGACCCCGACTGTGTCGGAGAGCACCCGAAACCGTCCCTGCCTCCGGAAACGTCCCTCACCAGCGGGAACAGCCGGATAACGGGACCATCGGCAACAGCTGCGTGAACGGGACCTTAACATTGGCGCGTGTTTCGGCCCTTCCTGAACGAACCGACACGCGGGGCCGATGCACCGCGTGTGGATCTGCCGGGCGTCGATGTCGTCCGGTTCGTCGCGGTCGCGGCCGTGCTCTACTCCCACATCGCCTTCTACCTGATCGACGACCTCGGGACGGGCTGGTGGGGCATCGACCTCACCTACGAGGTGCTCGTCAAGGGCGCCGGTCTCAACCAGCACCTGTCGTCCGTCGGGGTGACGGCATTCATGATGCTCACGGGCATGCTCGTCACCCGGTCCGCGATCCGCCAGGACCGACGGAAGTTCCTCATCGCCCGGGCCGCGCGGCTCCTGCCGGCCTTCTGGGTGGCGATCCTCGCCGCGGTCGTGCTCGTGTGGCTCGGCATCAACGGCACCTTCAGCGGCCACACCACGGTGTCGGTCTCCGAGGCGTTCCTGTCCTTCTTCCTCGGTGCGTTCTTCCTGAAACCGCAGGTGATCGTGCTCGGCGTGGTGTGGACGCTCGCCGCGCAGATCTCGTTCTATCTGTGGTGCGTGGCGGGACGGTCGCTGCTACGGACGGCGCCGGTGGCGGTGCCGATGCTCGGTGCCGTGCTGTGCATGCTGGTGCTCCTCTACAACCTGTACGTGCCCGAGCCGTACACGGTGCCGTTCCTGTCGAAGATCGCGTCGACGCTGCCGACCCTGTTCCTCGGGCAGATCGTGTACTTCGGCTGGGCCGGACTGATCTCGCTGCGCGCCCTGCTGGCGGCGATGTTCGCGCAGATCGCGGTGATCGTGATGGCCACGGACATCAACGTCTACTGGTCGGGCAGCCGCTATCTGTGGACGGTGACGGTGGTCTTCGCGGCGGTCGTGCTGGTCGCGCGGTACGACGGGCGCTTCGCGCGCTCGACCGTCGTCTCCTGGGTCGCGACCCGCAGCTACTGCATCTACCTGACCCACACCCTCGTGATGTACCGGATCTACGAGAACACCGTGGGCCTCGTCGGCACGACCGCGGCGATCGTGCTGCTACTGATCGGCTGCGGTCTCGTCGCCGAGGTGCTGTACCGCAGCGTCGAGGTACCGGCTGCGCACTGGATCAAGAGCCGCTGGCTCGCGCCGAAGCAGGTCGCTTCCGACGAACGGACTGCCGCCCCGACCCGCGCGTAGCATCGGGTCATGTCCTGGTTCGACGAGATCCTCGCCCGTGCAGGTTCGAAGTCGCAGATGGTGACGCGCGAGGACGCGCTCCCCGGTCGCGCCGAACCGCTGCCCGTCCCCGAGACCCACTACGTCAACGGCAACCGCATCGTTCCCCCCTTCCCCGAGGGCCTGCAGGCCGCAGTCGTCGGCATGGGTTGCTTCTGGGGCGCCGAGAAGGAGTTCTGGCAGCTCGACGGCGTCTACTCGACCGCGGTCGGCTATTCCGGCGGCTACACGCCCAACCCCACCTACGAGGAGGTGTGTTCCGGCCGGACCGGGCACACCGAGGTGGTGCTCGTCGTCTTCGACCCGAAGGTGATCGGCTACGAACACATCCTGCAGCAGTTCTGGGAGAACCACGACCCCACCCAGGGCATGCGGCAGGGCAACGACCACGGCACCCAGTACCGCTCGGCGATCTACACCCACGACGAGACGCAGATCGAGGTCGCCGAGGCCACGGCCGAAGCGTTCGGCAAGCGACTGGCCGACGCCGGATACGGGCAGATCACCACGGAGATCGCCCCGCTCACGCAGTTCTACTACGCGGAGGACTACCACCAGCAGTACCTCGCGAAGAACCCCAACGGCTACTGCCCCGTCCACGCCACAGGCGTGAGTTGCCCGGTGGGCCTCGGCGCCTGAGAGAGCGTCGGGCCTCAGGGGCCGACGGTGTCGCGCACCACATCTCCGCTCGCAGCGCGAGTGTGAGATGCGTTGGCGTTCCTTGAACTTCCCCGAAAGCGGACGCATCCTGGAAAAAGGGATCATTCCAGAGGGGGAAAGGGACGGCTTGCCGACATGACGACCAGAGCGGGGTATCTGCGGCGCACACGGCGAAGTCTGCGCAGGCGGGACCCGCTCGTGCGTCGCACCGACAAGCTCGAGGCGCGCTGCTTCACCCTCATGATCGCCGTGATGGCGCTCCTGATCCCCGTCGCGGTGTGGGTGTCCGCCACCATGTGGAGCTCCCAGCTCGAACTCTCCGAGAAGCAGAATGCCGAACGCGTCAGCGTCACAGCCGTCCTCGACGCCGACGCCCTGAGCGACTCCGCCGGATGGGGCGAGACCGTGAAGATCTCCTCGGCCCCCGCAACCTGGGGTTGGGGCGACGAGACGCGTCACGCTCTCGTCCAGGTCGACAGTCTCGCGACCGCGGGCAGCGAGGTGCCGGTCTGGGTCGACGCGAGCACCGGCGAATACACGCAGGCCCCGCTGACCAGTTCCGCCGCGAAGTTCACCGCCGTGCTGTCCGGGGTGTCGCTGTGGACGTTCTCGTCCGCCGCCGCGACCGGCCTGTTCGCCCTCGCGCACTGGCGTCTCGAGGTGCGGCGCAGCCGCGAGTGGAGCCGGGACATCGAAGCGTTCCTCGGCTCCACCAGCAGCCACTGACCCACTGGAGGCGCGTCAGAGATCCGCGACGGCGGGCATGACCTCGTCCGCCACCAGTTCGAGGTGCTCGAGATCGGCGAGATCGAGGACCTGCAGGTAGATGCGCTGTGTCCCCGCCTCGGCGAAGGTGCGGATCTTCTCGATCAACTCCTGCGGGGTACCCGCGAGTCCGTTCTCCCGCAGTTCGTCGACCTCACGGCCGATCCGTGCCGCGCGACGCGCGATCTCGTCCTCGTCCCGGCCGCAGCACAGCACGAGTGCGTTCGAGTAGGTCAGTTCCTCGGGGTCGCGTCCGGCGTCCCGGCAGGCCGAGCGCACCCGCTCGAACAGGACCTTCGTCTCGTCCAGCGACTTGAACGGCACGTTGAACTCGTCGGCGTAGCGCGCCGCCAGTGCCGGCGTGCGCTTCTTGCCCGCGCCGCCCATGACGATCGGCGGGTGGGGACGCTGGTACGGCTTCGGCAGCGCCGGGGAGTTCTCGATCCGCACGTGCTCGCCCTCGTACGAGAACGTCTCGCCCTCAGGGGTGTCCCACAGGCCGGTGATGACCGCGAGGGACTCCTCGAAGCGGTCGAACCGCTCCTTCAGCGTGGGGAAGGGGATGCCGTAGGCGAGGTGCTCCTCCTCGAACCAACCGGCTCCGAAGCCGAAGTCGACGCGTCCGCCACTCATGGCGTCGACCTGCGCGACGGAGATCGCGAGCGGGCCGGGATACCGGAAGGTCGCCGAGGTGACGAGCGTGCCGAGGCGGATCGTCGACGTGTCGCGGGCGAGACCGGCCAGGGTGATCCATGCGTCCGTCGGTCCGGGCAGGCCCTCGGCGTTCATGGCCAGATAGTGGTCGGAGCGGAAGAACGCGCCGTAGCCGAGTCGTTCCGCGGTCTGCGCGACGGCGAGGAGGTCGTCGTAGGTGGCGCCCTGCTGGGGTTCGGTGAAGATGCGTAATTCCATGACTCGATCATTTCAGCGCCGGAACCCCCACGGGGGATCGGCGGGCGCCTGTCCACTGTGAGATGTCTCGAGTGTGATTCCCCATGCGTGGATAGACCTGTTGATGAACCTGTGGAAACTGTGGATAACTCCAGCGGATGGGGTTGATGGGGAGTGTTGTGGAGGACCCACCGGCCCCACCTGCGCAACAAGATCGGTACGACCACACGCACATCCGTTCACGCCGCGTGCCACTATTGAGACGTGAGCTTTTCCGACGTGCCCACCGTGTCGGTCGACCTGGTACCCGAACTCGGCGACGAGGTCGTCCTCCTCGACGTCCGCGAGGACGACGAATGGGAACTCGGACACGCCCCCGGCGCGCTGCACATTCCGCTCGCCGACGTGCCCGCCCGCATCGAGGAACTCGACCCCGACGCCGAGATCTACGTGATCTGCAGGCAGGGCGGCCGCTCTCTCGGAGCGGTCGAGTACCTGGCCCGCATCGGGTACGACACCTTCCAGGTCGCCGGCGGCATGGTGGCGTGGCAGAAGCACGGACTCCCGCTCGTCTCCGAGCGCGACGAACCGGCAAAGATCTATTGATGTCGGCCTATCAGATCTGTGTGCGCTGTGAGAATCGCTGGCCGGTGACCTATCAGCCGCGGCAGTGGTGCCCGGCCTGCCGCGGTGTGCTGCTCTCACCCGTCGCCCCCGACGGGTCGGTTCCTCCGTCGCGCCGCAACTTCCGCTGGGTCGCGCGGCCGGCGGGTGGCCCTCCGGCGACCGAACCGGCGTCGCCTCCGCGCGGGCGTCCGTCGGCCGAGACCCCGTCCTATCGCGAGATGCCCCGCTGGGGACTGCTCGATCCGCTCCCGGACGAGGACGTCGAACCGGACCGCGCCGAGACCGCCGCCGACCTCGCACCGACGCTGCTCGTCGGCACCGCCGTCGTCTTCGGTCTCGCGGCGGTCGCCGAGGCCGTCCGGTACGGAGTGTTGCTGTACAACCGCACCCGTCTCGTCGACCCGCTCGTGCTCGCGGTGTCGGACGCCGCGGTGTGGGCGACCCAGGTGGTCGGGCCGGTCGTGGCGCTGGCCGCGGCGGTCGCATCCGGGTTGCGGTTGATCGACCTGCGCCGGCGCATCTACGCCGAGCGTGGTCTCGCCGAGTCGCGGTCGCCGCTGTCCATCCTCGCGGGGCTGGTCGTTCCGGGCCTCAACCTCGCGATGCCCGGTGTCTTCCTCACCGAGATCGCCGACCGCGACCCGCGGTTGCTCCGCGCGATCCGCACCTGGTGGGTGCTGTGGGTGGTCAACGGCGTGCTCATGGTGGCGCTGCTCGCGTGGCGCCAGCGCGACACCCTGCAGGCCCGTGCCGACGGCGTCCTGCTCACCGCCGTCCTCGCGGCGCTCGGGGCGGTCGTCGCGCTGTCGACCCTGCACGTCCTGCGTCTGTTCGACGACGCCGATCTGTGGGGACGGCCGCTGCGTCGTCGCCGCTTCACTCATGCGACCGGTCCGGCCTCGTCGCCGATCGCGCCCATCGTCCCCGCCGCCGTGCGCGAACGGGAAGAGGCCCGCGAGGACCAGGACGACGCTCCGGAGAAGCCGGCCGGCGAACGAGCGGACGACGAGGAGCGCGCCGAGGCGGTGGCGCCGTGACCCGCAGCGCGCATCCCCGGGTCGTCGCGCATCGCGGTGCGTCCGCCGCGCTCCCGGAACACACGATCGGTGCCTACGAACTCGCGTTGAAGGAAGGCGCCGACGGCGTCGAATGCGACGTGCGGCTCACCCGCGACGGTCACCTCGTGTGCGTGCACGACCGCACGATCGACCGGACGTCGAACGGCACCGGTGTCGTCAGCGAGATGACCCTCGACGAGCTCGCGCAGTACGACTACGGACGTCCCGGCGAGCCCGCCGACCTGCTCACGCTGCGGCAACTGCTCGAACTCGTCATGGACTTCACGAGCGTCCCGGTGAAGGTCTTCGTCGAGACCAAACATCCCGTCCGCTACGGCGGTCTCGTGGAGAGCAAACTGCTCGCCGAACTGGCCCGCTTCGGTCTCGCGACCCCGGCCTCCGCCGATTTCTCCCGGGTGGTGGTGATGTCGTTCGCGGCGGGGGCCGTCTGGCGCATCCGCCGGGCCGCGCCGCTGCTGCCCACCGTGCTGCTGGGGGAGACCTCGCGCTACCTGCGCGGCAGTGCCGCGACCACCGTCGGCGCGACCGCTGTCGGCCCGTCGATCGCGACGCTGCGCGAGCACCGCGATCTCGTCGACCGGGCCGCGCTGTCGGGCCGGGCCACCTACTGCTGGACCGTCGACGACCCCGCCGACGTCGAGCTGTGCCGTGAGCTGGGCGTCGAGTGGGTCGCCACCAACCATCCCGGGCGCACCAAGCTGCAGCTCGACGCCGCCTTCGATCGGTGAGCACCCCCACCTCGTCCCGCGACCTCGACATCGCGACACGGGTCGCCGTGTAGTTTGACGCCGTGGCCAAGAAGAGCAAGAGAAACAGCGGACCCAAGCCCGGCAGCAACCGCGCTGCGAAGCTCGAGCAGCGCCGGCTCGAGCGGGAAGCAGCGGCCGCCGCGACGTCCCGGCCCTTCGAAGGACTCGCCTTCGAATGCGATCTCGTGGCACTGCGCGAGTTCGTGCCGTCGGCCCTCGCGGAGCTGCCCGCGGCCGAGGACGGCCGTCGCGTCGTGGGTGCGACCATCCTTCCCGGTGGGGTCGCGGCCCTGGTCCGCGAGGAGAACGGTGAGTCGGTCGCGTACGTCGGCCTGCAGCTCGCCGCCGGCTTCGGACCGGACCCGGCGGGTGAACTGGCCGCGGCCCTGCACTGGGCGCACACGGCCGAGCCGGGCTCGTCGCTGCAGGTCGCGAGCGTCGACGACGACACCCCGCCGCTGGCCGAGCTGATCGACCCGGCAGCCGTGCCGGCGATCACCGTCCACAACGACTTCGACTGGTGGATCCCGGCCGGTGTCGAACCGAGCGCCGAGATCGCGCACACCGTCAAGCACGCGAACGAAGCCGTGCTGCCGTCGGCGCGTCTCGAAGGCGACGGTCTCCGCGGCGCGTGGTGGGTCGATCCGGGCGAGAAGGCGCACCTGCGCTGGGTGCGCCCCGAGGACGAGGACGCGCTGATGGCGGCGTTGTCGCGCGTGCACGCGGCGGGCGGTCTGCACCTCGGTGAGGGATCGCGGTTCGCCGGTTCGTTCCGCACCCACGGCCTGCTGGTGCCGGTCTTCGACCTCGACCGCGAGAAGCACCCCGACGAGTGGGTCGCCCCGACGATCGAGTTCGGGCAGCGTCTCGACGAGGCCCTGGCCGTGGACGAGCCGCTCACCGCCGCCGAGCGCCGGTCGCGCGACGGCCTGCGCAGCCGGCAGGTCACCCTGCGCTGACCTGCTCACGACAGCACGAAGGCCACCTCCTGCGGGAGGTGGCCTTCGTCGTTCCGGGTGGGCTGTCCCCGGATGGAGGAACGATCAGATGGCGCCGCCGGCGGCGAGCGGGGCGTTGCCGCGCGGCTCGCGCACCTTCGAGTTGAGCTCGCGGGCCACGAAGTCCTCGAGGTTGAAGAGGTTGGAACCGGCACGGTCGGCCACGGTCAACAGGGTCGTCATCGTCGCGACCTCCTCGACCTGCTCCTGCAGGAACCACTGCATGAACTGCTCGCCGAGGTAGTCGCCCTCGTCGCGCGCGGTGCGGGCGAGCTCGACGATCTGGTCGGTGACCTTCTTCTCCTGGGCGAGGGCCAGCGCGATCGGCTCGCGAGCATCCTCGAACATCGACTGCACCGCGTCGACGCCGGTGAGGTCGACGGCCATGTCGCGGTCCAGGAAGTACTGGACGATCATCATGGCGTGGTTGCGCTCCTCGACGGCCTGCGCGTAGAAGTGCTTCGCCAGCTGCGGGAGATCGGTGTTGTCGTAGAAGACCGCGATGGCGATGTACTGATGCGACGCCGTGAACTCGTAACGGATCTGGTCGTGCAGCAGCGTGTGGAACTTGGTCTTGGTCATGTCGCCCATCGTCGTCATGATCACGACGTTAGTGCAGGTCAACGCGTTTTTCATCCAAGTGTTGGCTACCCTTCCACAAGGCAGCATCGGCTACCCTACGGAAAATTCGGACAGCCTTCCCCAAGATCGACGACGATTCGCGGCGTCCGTCAGGGGGCCGGAGCGAGCAGTTCCGGCGGGATCGGGTCGCCCTCCGAGATGGCTCCGAAGAACGGCACGGCGCGCTCACGATCCCACAGCAGGACGTTGCCGATGCCGTAGACGTCGTCGAATCCGCCCACCGGAACCGTCGTGGTGACCGTCTCGCCGCGCATCGCCCACGCGAGTCGCGCGAGGTTCCACAGATGGTCGCCGTCGTCGACCCGCAGTGACCCGGCCGCACCCGACATCAGCGACCACGCCCGGAAGGGGTTCAGGAAGGTGCCGGGGCTCGTGGCCTTGCTCAGCAGCGCCGACAGGAACAGGCGCTGGTTGTTCATCCGGTCCAGGTCGGCGAGCGGGGTGGCGCGCGTACGCACGAAGCCCAGGGCCTGCGCCCCGTCGAGCTCCTGGCATCCCGGTTCGAGCCTGAGCCCGGCGAGCGGGTCGTCGATCGGATAGGGCACGCAGATGTCGACCCCGCCGACCGCGTCGACGATCGACGCGAACCCGCCGAAGCCGATCTCGGCGTAGTGGTCGATGTGCACGCCCGTGGCGCCCTCGACCGTCTGCACGAGCAGCTGCGGCCCACCCAGCGCGAACGACGCGTTGAGCTTGTCCTGGCCGAAGCCCGGGACGCTCACGTAGGAGTCGCGGGGCAGGGAGACCATCGTGGTGGCGCCGCCACCGGGCGGGATGTGGACGAGGAGCACCGTGTCGGTGCGGTCGGCGCCGACCTCCCCGCCGGTCGCGAGTTCCTGTTCCTGCTCGGGGGTGAGGCCCACCCGGCTGTCGGAGCCGACGAGCAGCCAGTTCGTGCCGGGGGTGTCGCCGACGCGGCCGTCGTAATCGGCGAGCGCATCGACGCGCGCGAGTTTGCCGTCGAGGTAGACCATGCTCGCGCCCATCGCGACGACGAGCACGACCAGGACGATCGCGAGTCGCCGCAGAATGCGCCGGGCACCCAACGGGCGGCGCGGTGCGGGTCGGGAGGGCGGTGCCGCAGGGCGTCGCGGGGGTGCGGGCGGTGGGGTGTTCCCGCGCGGAGGACGCCGGTTCGGGGCGGGTTCGGCGAACCGTTCGGGTCGCTGCGTCGGCGCCCAGTCGCGTCGTTGCTGCTGCGGAGGCGGTTGCTGCCGGTCCTGCCGCGGAGCCTGCGCGGGTCGGTAGTTCGGCGCGGGCGCTTGCGACCACGCCTGCGGTGACTGCGGCCGTCCGTCGCGCCTCAGCACCTGGGTGCCCTCGGGGGACGGTGGGGGACCGCCGCGGCGCCGCGGAGGCGGTCCGGCGGGTCGCTGTGGGGGTACTCCTGCCTGCTGGTTCGGCGGTACCCCGCGCTGCTGGTTCGGCAGTACTGCCCGCCGGGGAGGAGGGCCCTGCGGGGGAGGTCCCTGCGGAGGCCGCGGCCGGTTCCGAGGGTCGCGAGGGTCGCCGTTCACCCGGACAACTCTACGTTCAGGGCAGCCAGGACACGTGGCCCCTCAGTGCTTGGTAGCCGACGAAGGCGACGGTGTCGATGAGTGCGTGGGCGATCACGAGCGGCCACAACCGGCCGGTGCGCTGCCAGTAGCGTCCGAAGACCAGGCCCATGACGACGTTGCCGAACCCGCCGCCGATGCCCTGGTAGAGGTGGTAGCTGCCGCGCAGCAGGGCGGAGGCGAGCAACGACGAATTCTCCGACCAGCCGAGCTGCCGCAGGCGAGTGAGGAGATAGGCGACGACCAGGATCTCCTCCGCGCCGGAGTTGGCGATCGCCCACAGCACCTCGGTGGGCAGTCGCCACCAGTAGTCCTCGAGCAGGCTCGGCGCGACCGTCAGATTCAGGCCGGCGGCGCGCGCCACCAGGTACAACGCCAGGCCGGGGAGCCCGATCAGCGCGGCCAGCCCCACGCCGGGCAGCAGGTCCCGGCGCAGACGGGGCCGGGCGAGACCCGCGAGTCGCGGTCCGACGCCGCTGCGCCAGAGCAGGTACAGACCGAGGGCGCCCCAGGCGAGCAGACGCACGATGCCGAGGAG
This sequence comes from Rhodococcus shunpengi, assembly GCF_048381395.1. NCBI lineage: Bacteria > Bacillati > Actinomycetota > Actinomycetes > Mycobacteriales > Nocardiaceae > Rhodococcus > Rhodococcus shunpengi. Next base: position 149,193 of record NZ_JBLWIU010000012.1, on the reverse strand, counting down.
CTGACGGGCGAGATCGATGAACCCCTGCGACGAGCGCGGCGTGTTGAGGGCGACGGTCTGATCCGACAGTGGTTCCGGTGCCAGCGCCGCCTCGGCCAGCGACAGGATCGACGAGATCCCGCTCAGGCCGAAGGTGACGAGCAGGACGATGGTGATCTCGATCCACAGCGCGCGGCGCTCGGTGGGGTCGAGGGGCGGCTCGGGGTTGCGAGAGGCGGGCCGCAGCCAGTCGCGAAGGGTCGTCACCGGAGCGATTGTGCCGGACCCCGCGTGGCCGGTCCTTCCGCCGCGGAGAGGCGGCCCCACCGGCTCACGATGATGTGTCCAATTTGACAGCGGTCCTTGTGACCCATCACACTTCACAACGCCCGACCGATCGATCGCTCGGGTGCGGATAGGGGCCCTGTGGGCCGAGGGGAATCTGCGACCCGGAAGTAGGGACATGAACATCGAAACACCTGAGAAGAATTCTGTTGCAACAACTTCGGTGACTCTCGCATCGAAGAAGAAGTCTCTTCTCGCCAGCTCCGTGGGCAACATCCTCGAGTGGTACGAGTGGAGCGCCTACGCGGTGTTCGCTCCGTTCATCGCCGCAGCGATGTTCAACAGCGACAATCCGGTCTCGGCACTGCTGTCCACGCTCGCGGTCTTCGCCGTCGGATTCCTGATGCGACCGCTCGGTGGCATCGTGTTCGGCCGCATCGCCGACAAGCGCGGCCGCAAGTTCGTGCTCGTCACGACCATGCTCATGATGGCCGGTGGCAGCCTCGTCATCGGGCTCATGCCCACCTACTCGTCGATCGGTGTGTGGGCGTCGGTGCTCCTGCTGCTCGCCCGCGTGGTGCAGGGCTTCGCGCACGGTGGCGAGTCGGCGACCGCCTACTCGTATGTCAGCGAGATCGCGCCGCCGCATCGCCGCGGCATGTGGGGCAGCGTCGCCTTCGTCGCGATCTTCGGCGGTTCCGTGCTCGCGTACACGATCGGCGGAGCGGTCACCTCGACGCTCTCCGAGAGCGCCGTGGGTGAGTGGGGATGGCGCGTGCCGTTCCTCCTCGGCTTCTTCCTGGCGCTGTTCGCCCTCTACCTGCGACGCAGCATGGAGGAGAGCGAGGTCTTCGACCAGCAGGAGACCCGGGTCGACGAACCGCGCATCCCGCGCAAGGTGGTCGTGCGTGCGATCCTGCTGATGATCGGCATGACCTCGGGTGTCACGGCGGCGCACTACACGTGGACCTCGTACGTCTCGACGTACGCGATCACGCAGAAGGGCATGGACGCCGACACCGCCTACTGGATGCTCGTCATCGCCCAGGTCATCGCGCTGGTGTCGCTGCCCTTCTGGGGTCTGCTCTCCGACCGGATCGGCCGGCGCCCGATGCTCGGCGGCTTCGCGGTCCTCATGTTCGCGCTGCAGATCCCGCTGACGTCGATGATCACGTCGGCCGGGTGGACGCTGCTCGTGTCGACCACCCTCGCCCTGCTCATCGTGTCGATCCCGGGCGCGATCCTGTCGTGCACCCTCTCGGAGAGCTTCCCGACCCGCCTGCGTACTCAGGCCATCGGTTTCGCGTACTCCTTCTCGGTGGCGGTCTTCGGTGGCACCGCGCCCTACCTGAACCAGTTGCTCACCGGCTGGGACATCGGCTGGGTCTTCGGGGTCTACATCATGGTGCTGTGCGTCGCGACCGGCATCGCCGCCCTGATCATGAAGGAAACGAAGGGTATCGACCTGCAGAAGGTCTGATCGATACAGCCCTGCAGAAGGTCCGACCCTTACGGTTCCGAGTCCTGCCGCCGCGTACCGCTCAGGTGCGCGGCGGCAGTCCGTTGCGGAAGGGGCAGCCGACGAGCAGGCGCAGCGCGCGGCTCAGGGCGGCGGGATCGTCGACCGGTTCGTGGAAGGGGATCCGCACGTCGTGGTCGTCGCCTTCGGACTCGACGCGCAGGCGCAGTCCGTAACGGTCGAGACCGAGGGGGCGGATCCGTCCGCCGCGGTGCGCGGGCGGGATGCGTCGCGCGATCTGCCGCACGATGTCGGCGTGGTCCTCTTCGAGGTGCTGGAGCCACCCGGTCTCGAGAGCGGCGAACGGGTCGGGGGCGGCGTCGAGGACCTCGGTGACGTCGACGGCCTCGGCCCCGGTGGTGTCGGCGGCGACGACGGAGTCGAGCGTCAGGCACAGCAGTTCGGAGCGGTGTCCGACGTCGAGGAGTTCGGGGTGCGGAAGGATCTCCGCGATCTCGGCGGCGAGCCGGCGCGGATGCTCCACGGGACGCAGGGTGCCGCTGAGCCAGATGAGCGAACGGACCGGATTGCGCAGGGCGATCGGGGAGTGGTCGGTGAGCTCGAGCATGGCGGGGATGCCTGCGCTGCCGGCCTGCCAGGCGAGTGCGACGGGGAGGCTGTCCTCGGCGACGACCACCGCGACCTGCCCGTCGTCGAGGAGGTGATGAACCGAGGTGGGGAGCGGGTCGCAGCCGTCGATCGCGAGCTGCGTCGTGTCGGCGCGGATGAGGGCGGTGCGTACGCGTTCGGCCGTGGTCGGCGCGGGGATGACGGATGTGGTGGTCTGCATGCCAACCCTCCTTGTCGATGTAGGTGAGGCAAACCTAAGTCATTGTGATCGCGGTCGCAAGTGGTCCGTCGGTAGCCTGGATCGGTGCCGATCCCACTTCCCCTCGGAATGCCGCCGTCCCGCGACGAGCCCCGCGGACTGCTCGACGCGCTGCTCACGCACCGGCACGACAGCCTCACCGATGCCCTCGACACGGCCGGCCGCATGCTCGCCCCACCGGTCGTCCCGGCCGCTGCCGTCACCGGATCACCGAACCGCGAGCTCGTCGTCGAACTCGACGCCTCGGCCGAACTGCCCTCGCCCGCCGGGTGGCGTCCGGTCCGGTACCAGGTCGACTGCGCGGCCGAGGAGCTCGAGGACGTCCTCGCGATCACCGCGCCGGCACCCCTGGTCGTCTACCCGCATGTGCCCGACGCCGCGCTCGCCGACGCCGCCCGCGCGCTCACCGAGGCCGGTCACATCCCCGGCCTGACCGCAGGTCGCGGGGCCGACGCCGTCGCCGACTTCCTCTCCGTCCTCGCCCACGCCGACACCGGATACGCCGCCCGCGCGACCGGCACCGACGACGTCGTCGCGCTGCTCGCCGCCACCGTCGCGGCGCTGAGCGGTTTCGACGTCCGCGACGCCCTCGCGACTCCCGACGTGGCCCGGCTCCGGCGACTCGTGCCGGAGGCCGCCGCGGCGGTGCGGGAGATCCTGCTGGTCGTCGAGGTCGACGACACCGACGCCGTCGCCCGGGAGCTCGAGGCGCTCGACCTCACCACCGGCTGACACGGAGCCACCGCTCGGGTGTGGTTCACGCAGAGTCCGCCTTCCCGTCACGACCGATGCGTAACCTCGTACACGTGCCACGTATCGCCTATTTCGGACCGTCGGGAACGTTCACCGAGATGGCCCTCGACCGCTTCGAGAGCCTCGGTGCGCTCGACGTGCTCGGCGACGGGTCCACCGACGTCGAGCGCGTCTCGGCCGCCAGCCCGCCCGCTGCCCTGCAACTCCTGCGCGACGGGAAGGTCGACGGTGCCGTCGTCCCCATCGAGAGCTCCGTCGAGGGTTCGGTGCCGCCCACCATGGACGCCCTCGCTCTCGGGCCGCGCCTGCAGATCGTGTCCGAGGTCGAACTCGACATCGCGTTCACGGTGGTCACCCGCGAAGGGATCACCCGCGATCAGGTCCGCACGATCGGTGCCTATCCGGTGGCCGCGGCGCAGGTGCGTCGCTGGATCGAGGACCACCTGCCCGACGCCGAGGTCGTGACCGCGGCCTCCAACGCGGGAGCCGCCGAGGACGTCGCGTCCGGCAAGGTCGACGCAGCGGTGTCCACGGCGCTCGCCGGACAGCGGCTCGGCCTGTCCGTGCTCGCCGACAAGGTCGCCGACTTCGAGGGCGCCCGCACCCGCTTCGTGCTCATCACGCGGCCGCGGCCCGTGCCGAAGCGCACCGGTGTCGACCGCACCTCGGTGGTGTTGCAGCTCCCCAACGAGCCCGGCTCGCTGGTGCGCGCCATCACCGAGTTCTCCACGCGCGGAATCGATCTGTCGCGCATCGAGTCCCGGCCGACACGCAGGGAATACGGCACCTACTTCTTCCACTTGGACTGTGTGGGTCACATCGACGACGCGCTGGTCGCCGAGGCGCTGCAGGGACTGCACCGCTTCGCGCAGGTGCGGTTCCTCGGATCGTGGCCCGCTGTGTCCGAACACGGTGTCCCCCCCGTGTCGGACGACGAGGATGCGCGGTGGCTCGACCGACTGCGGCGCGGAGAGGACTGAGGGTGAGCGGCAGATTGATCCTGGCCCGGCACGGCCAGACGGTGGCGAACGTCGCCCGGAGGCTCGACACGAAACTCCCGGGTGCGGAGCTCACCGAGCTCGGCGTCGAACAGGCCCGCACGCTCGGGAAGAATCTCGTCGAGCGCGGGCCGTCGCTGCTCGTCGCGTCGCAGGCACTCCGTGCTCGGCAGACGGCCGAGCACGCGGCACCGGCGGTGTCGCTCGAGACGGTCGTCCACGAGGGCGTGCACGAGGTGCAGGTCGGCGAGCTCGAGGACCGCAGCGACGAGGAGTCGCACAAGCTGTTCATGAAGGTCTACGAGGAGTGGCACAACGGCGACCTGCGGGCGCGGGTCCCGGGTGGTGAGTCGGCGCTCGACGTGCTCGACCGGTACCTGCCCGTCCTCGAGTCGCTGCGCAGCGACTATCTCGACGCCGGTTCGGGCGACGTCGTGGTCGTCAGTCACGGCGCCGCCATCCGGCTCGTCGCCGCCTATCTCGGCAAGGTGCCGGCGGGTTTCGCCATCACCAACCACCTGGCCAACACCGAGACGGTCGAACTGGTGCCGGTGGCCGGTGGTGGCTGGGAGTGCGCGCGCTGGGGTACCTTCTTCGCACCCTTCCACGACACCGCGCGTGGCGGTGCCGATGACCCCATGGGGTGATGCCGATGACCCCATGGTGTGATGCCGACGACCCAACGGAATGATGCCGTCCACCTTCCGATCTTTCGAGCGCAAAACATACGGGTATCCTCGGGTCGTCCGTATGAAGTAGCGATCGGTAGGTAGGTGCGGTTTCATGGGTGCTTCGAGCGACGAGACCGACACCCTCACCAACGGTGAGGCCATCCCGGACTGGCGCATCCTCGAACCGATGCAGCTCAGTCCCATCCTCACCGCTGCCCTCGACGCCTTCTACGAGACCGGTTTCCACGGCACTTCGGTGCGGGAGATCGCGCGCCGCGTCGGCGTCACCGTTCCGGCGCTCTACTACCACCACGAGAACAAGGAAGGGCTGCTCATCGCCCTTCTCGAACTCTCGACCAGCGACGTCCTCTCCCGTGCCCACGCCGCCGCCGAGGACGCCGACGGCGACCCGGTCCGCAGGCTGTCCAATGTCATCGAGGCGATCGTGCTGCGCATGACCCTGCGGGCCCGCCTCGCCGCGCTCGAAGGCGAGGCCCGCTACCTGAGCCCCGAGAACCGCCAGCGCTACCGCGCGGTGCGCAAGGGCGTCGAGCAGTTGGTGCGGAAGATCGTCGAGGAGGGTGTCGCCGCGGGCGTGTTCGACGTGGACGATCCCGCCGAGACCACGCGCGCCCTGCTCGGCATGTGCCAGTCGATCCCGCGCTGGTACCACGCGGAGGGCACGCTCAGCCCCGAGGCCGTCGCGCAGAAGTACGTCGGTATCGCGCTCAAGACCGTCGGGGTCTGACGGCCCGGGTCGGTGTCGATCGAAGTTCAGCGGCGGTCGAACCAGATGACCTGTGTGCCGTTGCTGAACTCCTCCCGTGCGGTGACGTCGAATCGGGTGGGGACGAAGTTGCCCGACAGCGCCGGGATACCGTCGCCCGCGAGCACCGGATAGCTCTTGAACACCAGCCGGTCGATCTCGTCGACGAGCTGCCCCGCGATGTTGCCGCCGCCGCAGAGCCAGATGTCCATTCCCTCTTCGGCTTTCAGCGTGCGGACGAGCTCGACCGGATCGGTGTCGACGATCCGGACCTGCGGGTCGTCGACCGGCGCGAGGGTGCGGGACACGACGTACTGCATCATGTGGCTGTACGGGCTCGTGAGGCCCAGCGAGAGACCGGGTTCGTAGGCGCCGCGCCCCATGATCACCGTGTCCCATTCCTTGTTCGGTGTGTCGACCGGCATGCCGACCTGTTCGCGGAAGGTCGTGGGAACGGCTTCCGGGTATCTCGCGCTCATCGCCGCTGTCATGTCGTCGCAGATCGGATAGAAGTCGTACTCCCCGTTCGGCCCGGCGATGTAGCCGTCGAGGGTCACTGCCACGTAGTAGACGAGCTTTCGCATGGTGGACCACCATTCGTAGTACTATGAGTGAAGTGGTTTGAACGTAGTACTACATATGGAGTGGTGTCAAGTGGTTCGGACGAATCCGGAACGGCGACAGGCTTTGCTGGATGCCTCGATCGAGGTGCTGGCGCGTGACGGCGCGCGCGGGCTGACCTTCCGCGCGGTGGACAAGGAAGCCGGGGTCCCGATGGGGACGGCGTCGAACTACTTCGCCAACCGCGACGACCTGCTCGTTCAGGTGGGTCACCGCTACTACGAGCGGCTCCTGCCCGCCGACGAGGTCATGGCGCAGTCGCAGGCGCCGCAGACCCGCGAATCCATGATCGAGCTGATGACCGAGGTGGTCGACCGGCTCATCCGGTTCCGCGCCGGCTATCTCGCGCTCCTCGAACTACGCCTCGAAGCCACCCGGCGACCCGAACTGCAGGCCCTGCTCACCGAGCGGGTGCGCGCCGACCTGGATTTCAACATCGCCAACTACCGGCACTCCGGCCTGCCGGGCGGCGAGGATGCCGTCGTGCTGCTCTATCTCGCGTTGAACTGGCTGGTACTCGACCGGCTCACCCTCCCCGGGATCGTCGACGAGGACCGTGTCGCCGAACTGGTGCGGGCGGCCGTCGAACGCGTGATCCCCGACGCCTGAAACGACTTCGGTGGATCCGACCCCGCTCAGCGGGGCCGGATCCACCGAGATCACCGACCGTTCAGCGACGGAAGTTCGCGGTGCGCTTCTCCTGGAAGGCCGTCACACCTTCGGTGAAGTCGGCGCTGCCGAGCAGGACGAGCTGCCCTTCGCGCTCGCGGGCGAAGGCATGATCGAGCTCGGTGAGCGTCGCGTCGTTGATCGCATTCTTCGTCGAAGCGAAGGCGGTCGACGGACCGTCGGCGAGTCGCTGCACGAGAGTCTCCACCGCACCGTCGAATTCGTCGTCCGCGTAGACGTCCGCAATGAGTCCGGAGGCCAGCGCTTCACCGGCCGGAAGTTGCTCGGCGAGCAGAGCCATCTTCAGTGCCCGCGCGCGACCGATCGACGCGGCGACGAGCGCGGACGCCCCGCCGTCCGGCATCAGCCCGACCCGGGTGAAGGCCAGCAGGAAGTATCCCGACTCCTTCGCGACGGTGAGATCGCATGCGAGAGCCAGTGATACGCCCACGCCCGCGGCCGCACCGTTGACCGCTCCGACGACCGGCCGGGGGAGCGCCCGGATCGCGGCAACCGCACGGTTGGCGGCGTCGATCGTGTCGGCGGAAGGCGGAGCGCTCAGGTCGCGACCGGAAAGGTCGGCGCCGGAACAGAACGCGCGACCGACGCCGGTGAGCACCGCGACCCGGACGGAGGCATCGTCGGCATACTTCTCGAAGGCGTCGGCGACCGCGTCGAGCGTCTCGGTCTTCACGGCGTTCATCCGCGAGGGACGGTTCAGGGTGACGCGCAGGACGCCGTCGTCGACGGTCGTGTCGACACCGGGCAGGTCGTCGGTCATGGCTGTTCTCCTAGGGTCGGGACGTCAGGTCGAGCGCGACCTTGCCGGTTGCGGAACGGTTCTCGAGCGAACGCAGTGCCGCCGGAGCCTCGTCGAGAGGATGGAGGGTGGGCTCGGGAACGACGAGCGTCCCGTCGCGCAGCAGCGGTTCGAGTGCGGCCCACTGCCGCGCCGGGTAGCCGGGGTCGGTGCGGAGGTACTCGCCCCACCCCGCGCCGACTACCGAGATGTTCTTGAGCAGAAGACGATTGACCTTCACGGTGGGGATGCTGCCGCCGGTGAAACCGAGAACGACGGCACGCCCGCCCGGCGCGAGGCTGCGCAGGCTGTCGGTGAACCGGTCGCCGCCCACGGGATCGAGCACGATGTCCACTCCGCGCCCACCGGTGAGTTCGAGGACGCGGTCCTTGAAACCCTCGGCGGGGACGGTGTGGGTCGCGCGGTTGGCCTTGGCCACCGCGGCCTTCTCCTCGCTGCTCACCACCGCGATCGTCTCGAGGCCGAGCGCCGACGCGACCTGCAGTGACGCCACTCCGAGACCGCCCGCCGCACCGTGGACGAGGACGGTCTCGCCCGCCCGGTACCGGGCGCGCTCGTCGAGCGCGAAGTGCGCGGTGAAGTAGTTCATGAGCATCCCGGCACCCGCGGTCAGCGACACGCTGTCGGGCAGCGGGAAGACCAGCTCGCGCGGCAGTGCGACGGTCTGCTGCCACGATCCGGCGATGGACAGCACGGCGACGCGCTGTCTGGCGGTGAGGCCGCTGCCCTCGGGTGCGGTGCGGACGATGCCCGCTCCTTCGGCGCCGAGCACGCACGGCAGCGGTCGGACCATCTGGTAGCCGCCGGTCGTCTGCAGCAGGTCGGGAAAGGACACGCCGGCGGCGTGCAGGTCGACGAGGACGAGCGAATCGCCTGCCTCGGGTTCGGGGATGTTGTTCACGCGGACGGCGTCGGGGCCGGCGTGTTCGGTCAATTGCGCTGCGCGCACGGGCGTCTCCTCGACTCGGGTCGTGATCCATCACTATCAGAGTCGCTTAGCGTGCGCTAGCTCTCAGAGACCATTGACCGAGCGCTAAGTCCGTGGTAGAGCTTTTAGCGATCGATAAGTACGCCGCTGGGAACGTCTCCGGCCCGCACGCTGCACTTTCGAAAGGATCGTCATGAGCAACGCTGTCATCGTCGACGTCGTCCGTACCGCTGTCGGTAAGGGCAAGCCGGGTGGCGCCCTGTCCGGCACCCACCCCGTCGAACTCCTCGCCCACGTCCTGCGTTCGCTCGTCGAGCGCAACGGCATCGACCCCGCGCAGGTCGACGACGTGATCGGCGGCTGCGTCGCCCAGGTCGGCGAGCAGTCCCTCAACATCTCGCGCACCGCGTTGCTCGCCGCCGGCTTCCCCGATTCGGTGCCCGCGACCACCATCGACCGCCAGTGCGGGTCGAGCCAGCAGGCCGCGCACTTCGCCGCGCAGGGCGTCATCGCCGGCGCCTACGACATGGTCATCGCGTGCGGTGTCGAGTCGATGAGCCGCATCCCGATGGGCACCGCCACCCTCGGCAAGGACACCCACGGCCCGAGCATCCGTGCCCGCTACCCCGAGGGCCTGGTCAATCAGGGCATCTCGGCCGAACTCATCGCCGCGAAGTGGAAGTTCGACCGCGACGCCCTCGACGCCTACTCCGCGCAGTCGCACCAGCGTGCCGCCGCGGCCTACGAGGCCGGATACTTCGACAAGGAGATCGTCCCGATCACCGTCGAGAACGCCGCGGGCGAGCAGGTGCAGCACACCGTCGACGAGACGCTGCGTGCCTCCACCACCGCCGAGGGCCTCGCCGGCCTCAAGCCCTCCTTCTACACCGAGGAGTACGCCGCCCGGTTCCCCGAGGCACAGTGGGTCATCACCCCCGGCAACTCGTCGCCGCTCACCGACGGTGCGTCGGCCGCGCTCATCATGAGCGAGGAGATGGCGACCAAGCTGGGCCTGACCCCGCGCGCCCGCTTCCACTCGTTCTCCGTCGCCGGCGACGACCCGGTCTTCATGCTCACCGCCCCGATCCCGGCCACGCAGAAGGTGCTCGCCCGCGCGGGTCTGGGCATCGACGACATCGACGCCTACGAGGTCAACGAGGCGTTCGCGCCCGTGCCGCTCGCCTGGGCGCACGAACTCGGTGCCGACCCGGCCAAGCTCAACCCGTGGGGTGGCGCGATCGCACTCGGCCACGCACTCGGCTCGTCGGGCACCCGTCTGCTGTCGACCCTCGTCAACCATCTCGAGGCCACCGGCGGTCGCTACGGCCTGCAGACCATGTGCGAGGGCGCGGGCATGGCCAACGCGACCATCATCGAACGTCTCTGACACCTCTGACGTCTCGAAAATCTTCGAACCGCAACCACTCTCGAAAGGGTAATCAATGATCGTCAACGACAGCGTCGCCGTCGTCACCGGTGGTGCCTCCGGCCTCGGTCTCGCCACCGTCAAGGCTCTGCTGAACGACGGCGCGCAGATCGTCATCATCGATCTGCCGTCGTCCAACGGTGAGACCATCGCCAAGGAACTCGGCGACCGCGTCCGCTTCGTCGCCGCCGACGTCACCGATGAGGCCGCCGTCACCGAGGCCCTCGACGTCGCCGAGTCGCTCGGACCCGTGCGTGTCGCGGTGAACTGCGCCGGCATCGGCAACGCGATCAAGACCGTCAGCAAGAAGGGTGCCTTCCCGCTCGACGCGTTCAAGAAGGTCGTCGACGTCAACCTGTTCGGCACGTTCAACGTCATCCGTCTCGCCGCCGAGCGCATCGCGAAGACCGAGCCGATCGACGGCGAGCGCGGCGTCATCATCAACACCGCCTCCGTCGCCGCCTTCGACGGCCAGATCGGCCAGGCCGCCTACTCGGCGTCCAAGGGTGGTGTCGTCGGCATGACCCTGCCGATCGCCCGCGATCTCGCGTCGCTGCTCATCCGCGTCGTCACCATCGCACCGGGTCTGTTCAAGACCCCGCTGCTCGGCTCGCTGCCGGAGGAGGCCCAGGCCTCGCTCGGCGCGCAGGTGCCGCACCCGGCCCGCCTCGGCGATCCGTCCGAGTACGGTGCCCTCGCCGCGCACATCGTCTCGAACCCGATGCTCAACGGCGAGGTCATCCGCCTCGACGGCGCGATCCGCATGGCTCCGCGCTGACCCGAGCACCGACTGTGAGAGGAGGGGGTCGATGACCCCGGCATACGAGGCCGAGGAATCCGACACGCCCCACGCGGACGTGCAGTCCGCCGACTGGCGCGAGTTCCAGCCTCTGGGGCTCGACCCCATCCTCGAACACGCCCTGGAAGCGTTCAGCGAGAACGGTTTCCACGGCACCACCGTCCGCGACCTGGCCCGCCGGGTCGGCGTGACGGTGCCCGCGCTGTACTACCACTACGAGAACAAGGAAGCCGTTCTCGTCACGCTGCTCGACGCCGCCGTCCTCGACCTCATCGGCCGTGTCTCGGCCGCGGTCGCGGACGGCGGCGACGACCCGGTCGCCCGCTTCGTCAACGCCGTCGAGGCGATCGTGCTGAACATGACCCACCGCGCACAGCGTTCGGGCCTGGATTCCGAAGTGCGCCACATCTCCCCGGAGAACCGCCGGACCTACGCCGCGACCCGCAAGCGTCTCGAGCTGATGATGCTCGACCTGGTGCGCGAGGGCGTCGACCAGCGGGTGTTCGACGTCGACGACGTCGAGGAGGCCGTGCGCGCTCTCCTCGGGATGTTCCAGTCCATCGTCCGCTGGTACCAGCTCGGTGGTCCCCTCACTCCCGCTCAGGTTGCCCAGCGGTACATCGTGATCGCACTGCGGGTCGTGGGCCACCCGGCCGCCTGAGAGTCTTTCGAACCACCTCCACGCAAGGAGTCCATGCCGTGCTGACCACCGCCTTCACCGAAACCTTCGGCGTCCGCCATCCCATCGTGCAGGGAGGGATGCAGTGGGTCGGCCGCGCCGAACTCGTCGCTGCGGTCGCCAATGCCGGCGCGCTCGGAATGATCACCGCTCTGACGCAACCGACCCCCGAGGATCTCGCGAAGGAGATCGAGCGCACCCGCGAGCTCACCGACCAGCCGTTCGGCGTCAACCTCACGATCCTGCCGGCGATCAACCCGCCGCCCTACGAGGAGTACCGCCAGGTCATCATCGACTCCGGTGTGAAGATCGTGGAGACGGCCGGATCGAATCCCGCGCCGCACCTGCCCGACTTCCACGCCGCCGGAATCAAGGTGCTGCACAAGTGCACCAGCGTCCGGCACGCCGTCAAGGCGCAGGACATCGGTGTCGACGGCATCAGCATCGACGGCTTCGAATGCGCCGGCCACCCCGGTGAGGACGACGTCCCCGGCCTCGTGCTCATCGCCGCCGCCGCAGAGAAGATCACCATCCCGATGATCGCGTCCGGCGGCTTCGGCGACGGTCGCGGTCTCGTCGCCGCCCTGGCTCTCGGCGCCGATGGCATCAACATGGGTACCCGGTTCATGTGCACCGAGGAATCTCCGATCCACCAGAACATCAAGGAAGCGATCGTCGCGGCGAACGAGACCGACACCGAACTGATCTTCCGTCCGCTGCGCAACACTGCCCGCGTGGCGAGCAACACCGTCAGCCGTGAGGTCGTCGAAATCCTCGACCGCGGTGGACAGTTCGAGGACGTGCGTGAACTCGTCGCCGGTGCCCGCGGCCGCCTCGTCTACGAGAACGGCGATCCCGAGGCCGGCATCTGGACGGTCGGTACCGTCCAGGGAATCATCCACGACATCCCCACCGCGGGGGAATTGGTCGAGCGCATCGTCGCCGACGCCGAGAGTCTCATCGCGGAGCGTCTGAGCGGCATGATGTCGCGCGTGAACGCCTAGGAGAAGCCATGAAACGCACCCATTTCGACGACGACCACGAGGCGTACCGGGAGACCGTTCGCGAATTCCTCGCCCGCGAGATCGAACCGAACTACGAGAAGTGGGAAGACGAACGGCTCGTCGACCGCTCGGCATGGATCGCCGCCGGTAAGTCCGGCATCGTCGGTCTGGGAGCGCCGGAGGAATTCGGTGGCTCGGGCGTGACCGACTACCGGTTCCGTCACGTCGTGCAGGAGGAGATCGCACGCACCGGGACGACCTCGTTCGGTGCGGGCCTCTCGCTGCAGGACGACATCACGATCCCGTACATCGTGCACCTCGGCACGGAGGAGCAGAAGGCCCGCTGGCTGCCGAAGATGGCCACCGGTGAGCGTATCGGCGCGATCGCGATGACCGAGCCCGGAGCCGGATCCGACCTGCAGGGCGTGAAGGCGACTGCGGTGCGCGACGGTGACGAGTGGGTGATCAACGGCCAGAAGACGTTCATCACCAACGGAATCCACTCCGATCTCGTCATCGTGGTGTGCCGCACCGATCCGAACGCGGGGTCGAAGGGTTTCTCGCTCATCGTCGTCGAGCGCGACACCCCCGGTTTCAGCAGAGGCCGCAAGCTCCACAAGGTCGGTCTCGCCGCGCAGGACACCGCCGAACTCGTCTTCGAGGACGCCCGCGTCCCCGCCGAGAACCTGCTCGGCACCGAGGGTCGCGGCTTCGTGCACCTGATGGAGAACCTGCCCCTCGAACGCATCGGTATCGCCGTCAGCGCGATCACCTCGGCGCGGGCCGCCTACGAGTGGACCGTGCAGTACGTCTTCGAGCGCAAGGCATTCGGCAAGCCCATCGGCGACCTGCAGAACACCCGCTTCGCGCTCGCCGAGATGCTCACCGAGATCGAGATCACCGAGTCGCACGTCGACCGGTGCGTACTCGCCCTCAACGCCGGGGAGCTCACACCGGTGGATGCGTCGAAGGCCAAGTGGTGGGCGACCGAACTGCAGAAGCGCGTCGTCGACCGCTGCGTGCAGCTGCACGGCGGGTACGGCTACATGATGGAGTACCCGATCGGGCGCGCCTACGTCGATGCACGCATCCAGACGATCTACGGTGGCACCACGGAGATCATGAAGGAGATCATCGGCCGCGACATCGCCGCCGGGTACGCGTAATCGTTTCAGGGAAGAGGGATTCGATGTTCGACCTCACAGGTAAGCGCGCTCTCGTCACGGGTGGTTCCGCGGGGATCGGTCTCGGCATGGCCCGGGGGCTCGCCCGTGCCGGCGCCGACGTCACCCTGTGGGGCCGGAGCGAGGACAAGCTCGCGAAGGCCGCGGCCGACATCGGGAGGTTCGCCGGCCGCGTGGCCACCCGCGCGGTCGACGTCTCCGACGAGCAGGCCGTGACCGACGGTGTCGCGGCGCTCGTCGACGACTTCGGTGGGCTCGACATCGTGGTGGTCAACGCCGGCATCGGGTCGTCGCTGCAGAAGTTCCACGAGTCGACGACCGAGCGGTACCGCGCCGTCATGGCGACGAACGTCGACGGCGCGTTCTTCACGATGCGGGAGACCTCGCGTGTGCTCGTCGAGCAGGGCGCCGGGGGTTCGATGATCGTCACGTCGAGCCTCGGTGCACTGCAGGGCGCCGGACGCAACCAGCCGTACGCGGCGAGCAAGGCCGCGGTGCTCGCGCTTGCGAACGGCTGTGCCGTCGAGTTCGCGCGTCACCGGATCCGGGTCAACAGCGTGCTGCCGGGCTGGATCGCCACCGACATGACCGGTCCGCTGCAGGAGTCCGACGTCTTCAACTCGAACGTCATCGGCCGCGTGCCGCTCGGCCGGTGGGGCACCCCGGAGGATTTCGAAGGCATCGCCGTCTATCTCGCGAGCGATGCGTCGTCCTTCCAGACGGGCAGCACGACGCTCATCGACGGTGGTTACAGCATGTTCTGACCGGTCCTAGGATGGTCCGGTGAACCAGCATCCCGCGATTCGTGACCGTGTGATCAGAGTGAGCGCCGTCGTTCTCCGCAACGCCGCCGGTGAGGTGCTCACCGTGCGGAAGCGGAACACGTCGCGGTTCATGCTGCCCGGAGGCAAGCCGGATCCGGGGGAGACCCCGGCCGAGACCGCCGTGCGCGAGTGCGCCGAGGAACTGGGCGCCGAACTGGATCTGTCGTCGTTGCGTCTCGTCGGGGTCTTCGACGCCGAGGCCGCCAACGAGCCCGGTTACCGGCTCGAAGGAACCGTCTACGAACACCCGCTCGTGGAGGTCGCCGGTGCCGCCGCGGAGATCGCGGAGACGCGCTGGCTCGACCCGGCCGTCCTTCCGCTCCCCGACGATCTCGCGCCGCTGCTCGAGCACCACGTCCTTCCCGCTCTCGCGTCGGCCTCCCGATAATCCTGTTTTCACAGAGGTATTGCGCAGTTCTCATCCATGGGGAAATGTGGTGAGGGCAGTCACATCGCATATCACGGAAGGTCTCCCATGGCGCTCACCGCTCTGCTCGAACTCGAATTCAAGGCCGACTCCCTCGACGACGCGAAGAAGGTCATGACCCGCGTGCTCGACGAGACGCGACAGTTCGACGGATGCGACGGCATCGAAATCCTCGTGGATCAGAAGAACGAGGCCCGCTGGGTGGTCGTGGAGAAGTGGCGCTCGGCCGAGCACGACGCCGCCTACCGCAAGTTCCGCGCCGGCGAGGGCGCCATCACCGACCTCGGACCCCTCCTGGCGGGAGCACCGAAGCTCGAGCACTTCACCACCCTCTGAGTCCCCACCGGAGCGCGGGCGGAGTCGGTCGTCACCCGGCGGAACGCGGACGGTAGGGTGACCCCCGGGGCGGACGTGTGCCGTTTGCCTCGAAGTGACATCGACTGTGGAGGTAACCGGGCATGTTGGAACTCTTCGGCGTCATCGTCGTGTGGCTCACCGTGGCCGTCGTCGCTGTCGGAACCGTCATCATGTTCGTCGTTTCGACGCTCAGCCCGCACTTCGGTCAGCGCAAGGCCAAGGGACCCCGCCTCGACAAGGCGACCGCGGCCCGCAACAAGTAGCACCCGGTACCGATCGCGAAGAGCGCCTCAGCCCCAGCCCAGCTGGTGGAGGCGCTCTTCGTCGATTCCGAAATAGTGCGCGATCTCGTGGACGACGGTGACGAGTACCTCGTGCACGACGTCGTCGTCGCTCTCGCAGATGTCGAGGATCGCGTCGCGGTAGATCGTGATCGTGTCCGGTAGCGATCCCGCGTAGTGGCTGTCGCGCTCGGTCAGCGCGACGCCCTGATACAGACCCAGCAGGTCGGGTTCTTCCTCGTGGCGCGGCTCGACGAGGACCACGACGTTGTCGATCGCCCGCGCGAGTTCGCGGGGGATCTCGTCGAGCGCTTCCGAGACGAGCTCTTCGAAGTGCTCGTCCTCCATGTGTACCGGCACGTCACGACCCCGGCAGGGGAACGGCGCCCGGCAACGGCGTCGGCAGCGACCGGCCTTCCGGCACGGGCGGCGGCGGCACGGGCGGCTGGCCGTCGATGAGGATGTCGCCCTTGGCGCTGCCGGTGATCGACGAGAAGCCGCCGCCCTCGACCTGCTTGCCGATCGAGCAGTTCACCTTGCGGCTGCCGGCGAGCCAGCTGTCGTAGTCGAGGTTGTCCCAGAACAGCGTGAGGGTCTTGTTGCGCAGGGCCTCGGGGTCGCCGAGGTACTCGTTGACCAGGCGCGTGCAGGTCTCCTCGAGATAGCCGTCCTGGTCCTCGATGCTCGGCAGCCCGCCGGGGAACTGCCCACCGAGGTCGACGACCGCGACGACCTCGAAGGCGTGCGGCTTGGAACACTCCACCGGGTCGGCAGGCACACCGTTGTTGATGCCGATGCAGACACCGACGTCCCAGGCCCGCGACTGGTCCTGATCGGCGACCCGGCCCTTGATGGGCAGCAGGTTGCCGGTGGTCGACGAGAACTGCAGACCGCACCGCAGCGTGCGCTCGCCGGCCGCCCAGCCTGCCTCGCCGGGGTTGATGAGGCCGATGCTGAACTTGCCGTGCGGGTCGAACCGGCCGTCGAGATAGTCCATCGCGGCGGGTGCGCACTGCTCGTCGCGCAGCTCGGTGAAACGCGTGACCGACGGGAAGCGTGATCCCGGTCCCCATTCGGTGCCGGGATACAGGCTCAGGTCGATGTCGGCGACCACCTCGAACAGATGCGTCTCGGCGCAGTCGACCTTCGTGAGGTCGCTCGCGTCGAGAGCACTCCAGGTCAGGCAATCGCCGGCGGTGGCAGTACCGAACGCTTCCCCCGCGACCGCGCCGGTCGTGCTGATGCCGGCGCCGGCGCTGTCGTCCCCGCCGTCGGCGCCCTGGAACCCCGCGACGACGAACGTCGCGATCGCCGCCAGGACGGCACCGGCCGCGACGAGCACGAGGGCGCGTCGGGTCAACCGCGCCGAGGGCGGGCGCCGGTCGGGCTTGGGCTTGTTGTCTTCGGCCATCACTTCCATCATGCCTGTTCGAGTGGACGCAGGTAGTTTCGGCTCATGGCCGACGACCCGATCGATCCCGAGATTCTCGAGATCGCCAAGCAGACCTTCGATGCCGCCCGCCGGGGAGACGTCGAGACCCTCACCGCGTACGTCGATGCCGGGGTACCGGTGAACCTCACCAACGAGACCGGCGACACGCTGCTCATGCTGGCGTCCTATCACGGTCATGCCGACGCCGTACAGGCCCTGGTCGAGCGAGGAGCCGACGTGAACCGGCTCAACGACCGCGGCCAGTCGCCTCTCGCGGGCGCGGTCTTCAAGGGCGTCGAGGCAGTGGTGCGGGTGCTCGCCGAGGCCGGCGCCGACCCGCGTCACGGGCACCCCACCGCGGAGGACACAGCGAAGATGTTCGGGCGCGACGACTACCTGGAACTCTGGCAGCGGTAGGCTTCGATTCCGTGATCGACCTCAAGTTCCTCCGCGAGAATCCCGACGCCGTCCGCGAGTCGCAGCGTATGCGGGGGGAGGACCCGGGCCTCGTCGACGTGCTGCTCGAGGCCGACGCCTCCCGTCGCGCCGCGGTCCTCGCCGGCGACAACGCACGCGCCGAGCAGAAGGCCCTGGGCAAGAAGGTCGGCAAGGCGTCCCCCGAGGAGCGCCCCGCGCTGCTCGACGGTGCCAAGGAGCTGGCCGCGAAGGTCAAGGAACTCGAGGCCGAGCAGCACGCCGCGCAGGAGGCCTTCGATCGCGCGCACCTCGCGATCTCCAACGTCGTGCAGGACGGCGTGCCCGCCGGCGGTGAGGACGACTTCGTCACGCTCGAGACCGTCGGCGAGTTGCCCACCTTCGACTTCGAACCGAAGGACCACCTCGCGCTCGGCGAGTCGCTCGGGCTCATCGACATGGAGCGCGGCGCCAAGGTCTCCGGTGCCCGGTTCTACTTCCTCACCGGTTACGGCGCGCTGCTCCAGCTGGGTCTGCTGCAGCTCGCCGCCCAGAAGGCCACCGCGAACGGGTTCACGATGATGATCCCGCCCGTACTCGTGCGTCCCGAGATCATGCAGGGCACCGGCTTCCTCGGCCGGCACGCCGACGAGGTGTACCGGCTCGAGGAGGACGACCTCTACCTCGTGGGCACCTCCGAGGTGCCGCTCGCGGGCTACCACTCGGGCGAGATCCTCGACCTGTCGAAGGGGCCGAAGCGCTATGCGGGCTGGTCGTCGTGCTTCCGTCGCGAGGCGGGCAGCTACGGCAAGGACACCCGCGGCATCATCCGCGTGCACCAGTTCGACAAGGTCGAGATGTTCGTCTACTGCCGGCCCGAGGAGGCCGCGGCGGAGCACGAGCGTCTGCTGGCCTGGGAGCGCGACATGCTCGCCGCCATCGACGTGCCGTACCGCGTCATCGACGTCGCCGCCGGCGATCTCGGGTCGTCGGCGTCCCGCAAGTTCGACTGCGAGGCCTGGGTGCCCACGCAGGAGCGCTACCGTGAACTCACGTCGACGTCGAACTGCACGACCTTCCAGGGGCGCCGCCTGAACGTCCGGTACCGCGACGAGAACGGCAAGCCGCAGACCGCCGCGACCCTCAACGGCACGCTCGCGACCACCCGCTGGCTCGTCGCGCTGCTCGAGAACCACCAGCAAGCCGACGGTTCGGTGAAGGTGCCCGAGGCTCTCGTCCCGTTCGTGGGACGCGAGGTGCTCGAACCCGCCGGCTGATCCTCTCCACGTCGTAGGACGGCTTCCCGCCACGCCGATTGCCGTGGCGGGAAGCCGTACTCGTACCCCGACCCCTCCTGCAGAGGACCCGCGACTCCGCGGGTCCTCGTTTTTGTTTCGGACTCGAAAACAAGTCTCCTCTCGTATTACGAGATAGTGTCACGCATTGCAGATCGCTGATAGCCGTCCTAGCTTCGAATCGACCAATCAGGATCGATCGGACGGAGTCGGATGCGCACACGATCGGTATCGATGCTTCTCGCCCTCGCCGGCACCGGAACCCTTCTGATCGCCTGGGCTCTCGCTGTGGCAAGCGGTTTCGTGTCCCGCGATTCGGTTCCCTATCCGTGGGAGGTGGCATCCCGGATCCCCGGGCTCGCCACAGATACCGAATTCCTGACCGGTCTCGGCGACACGATCTGGTCGTGGTTCGCGGCACTCGTCCTCGCGTCCCTCGCCGCGATCGTCTGTGGAACCGTTATCGGCACAGTCCGCCTGCTCTCGGCGCCCGCGATGATCGTGGTCGATGCATTTCGGTCCATCCCCGCCACCGCACTCATCCCGATCGCCATCCTCCTCTTCGGCCTCGGAATCGAGATGAAGGTCGCGGTCGCCGGCTTCGCCACCTTCTGGATCGTGCTGATCAACACGGTGTACGGTGTCGCCACCGTCGAGCCGATGCGCCTGGACGCCGCTCGTTCGATGCGGTGGAGCTGGATGCGGACCCGCATGCTCGTCACCCTGCCGAGTGCGCTGCCGTCCATCGTCACCGGGATCCGTATCGCCTCGGGCACAACGCTCGTCGTGATTCTCAGCACCGAGTTGCTCGGTGCGAAGTCCGGGGTGGGGACGCTGCTCGTGCAGTACCAGCAGGCGCTCCGGACGGACATCATGTTCGCGGGGACGCTGATCGTCGGAGTACTCGGTGTCGCTCTCTACTCGGCGGTGACCCACATCGAAAGGAAGGCCCTGACGTGGGTGTATCAGTGACCGACGTCGCCATCGTCCGCGATGCGACCGACGCCCGGGACGCAAACATGTCCAGGACTCGGCCACGCTTTCCGGCCGTTCGGATCCGGCGCGCGATGAACTCGCTCACCCGATTCTGGCTCCTCGCACTGGTCTTGATCCTGTGGGAGCTTCTGGCGCAGGCGAGTTCGAATGTATTCTTCCCGCCCCCGTCCCGAATCGCGGAGCAGTTCGTCGAAGACTGGCTCGCACCGACCCCGTCGACGGCCTTCCTCTCGGAGCACTTCTATGCCACGGCGGTGGTCAGTCTGAAGCGTCTCGCCGTCGGCTGGGTGCTCGCGGCCGTGGTCGGAATCGCCGTGGGCGTACTCCTCGCGCGCAGCACCGTCGCCGCCCGGATGTACGGCCCTGTGGTCCGATTCTGGCTCGCCGTCCCGAATGCGATCCTCATTCCGATCGCAGTGAAGGTCTTCGGGGTCACCGACGCCATGAACATCTTCATGATCGCCTTCGGAACGGTGTGGCTGATCATCGTCAGCACGGCCGATGGTGTTTCTACGGTGGACAATTCGTATCTGCGGAGCGCTAGGAGTCTCCATCTGCGCGGCGTGGAGTTGTACTCGAAGGTCGTCATTCCTGCGGCACTTCCGCGTATCACGGCCGGTCTGCGAGTCAGTATCGGTATCGGTCTGATCCTCATGATCGTCTCCGAATTCTTCGCCACGACAGCAGGTCTCGGGTACGAGGTCCAGCTGAGTCAGCAGACCTTCCAGTACACACGCATGTGGTCGGCCTTCGTCCTGATCGCCGTGATCGGACTTGCAACGAATGCGGCGTTCGCAGTGGTCGAGCGCCGAATCCTGCACTGGCAGCGACGAGAAGGGTTGAAAGGACAATGATCGAACTCGAAACACGGATCGATCCGAACGGACACCGCGACATTGCGCTCGAGGCGATCAATCTCACGAAGTCGTACGGGGGAGGGGAAACCCGCAAACTCATCCTCGAACCGACCTCGCTGGTGCTGCACGAGAACGAACTCGTCTCCATCGTCGGCCCCTCGGGCTGTGGAAAATCCACCCTCCTCATGATGGTGGCCGGACTGCTCGCGCCGACCGACGGTTCGGTCCTTGTGAACGACAAGGAGATCGACGGACCGCCGATGGGGCTGGCCGTCGTCTTCCAGGACTACAGCCGGTCGCTGTTCCCCTGGATGACCGTGCGCAAGAATCTCAGGGCCGCCACCTACGCCTACGGTCTGTCCCGGGCGGAGACCGACGATCGGATCGATCATGCATTGAAGGCCGTCGGTCTCCCCGGTGCGGCCGACATGTATCCCTGGCAGATGTCCGGTGGAATGCAGCAGCGCGTTGCAATCGCACGGGCGCTCGTGGTGGAACCGAAGGTCATGCTCATGGACGAGCCCTTCGCCGCCGTCGACGCACAGACGCGGGCGGATCTCGAGGACCTGGTGCTGCAGCTGCGGGACGAATACGGCATGGCCGTCGCGTTCGTCACCCACGACATCGACGAGGCCGTCTACATCGGTGACCGTGTCGTCGTCCTGGCTGCCAACCCCGGTCGTATCGTCGCGGACATCGTCGTGGATCTCCCGTCCGAACGCGACCAGGTGGAAACCAAACAGCTGGCCCGTTTCGCAGAGTTGCGCAGCGAGGTGTTCCGCATGGTGATGAGACCGAGAACCGACGGCTGACGTCGTGAATCACTCCGGTCGGCCGTCGACGTCGCCGCCGACCGTATCGCTTCTCGCCTTTTCTCGAACAGGAGAACCATATGCACATCCGTCCCCACTTGCTCTCGGGTACCGCCGCGCTGTCCGTCTGCGCCGCGGTGCTGACCGGATGTTCGAGCAACTCGGACGCAGCGGTCGTCGAGGCCACGGAGAACGGTCTCGTACCTCTGCGAGTCACCACTCTCGGACTCTGCAACGAGGCTCTGCCCTGGGGCGTCGAAGAGGGGGTGTTCGCCGAGCACGGGATCGATCTCGAACTGATCAACGTCCAGAGCGGCGCCGCCGGAATCTCGGCTCTGCAGGCCGGTGAGGTCGATATTGCCTTCGTGAACTCGTACAGCGCCATGCAGGCAGTGGCGCAGGGAATCGATCTCGTCGTGGCATCGGGTGGTGATCAGTCCACCGATGATGCGAACGCCGTCGTTGTCTCGTCGGGGGCGGGGGTAACTGAGCCGAAGCAACTCCAGGGGAAGAAGGTCGGCGTCAACCAGATCGGTGGACTGGGACACATCCTCACACAGGCGTGGATCGAAGCGGATGCCGGCGAGGCATCGACCACCGAATTCGTCGCACTGCCTTTCCCGGACCTGCTGCCCGGTGTGGTCGCGGGATCCGTCGACGGGGCGCAGGTGACCGCAGCACAAGCGGTGGCCGGCGAATCGGACGGCACCACGGTGTCGCTCGGTAACCCCTTCTTCGACGGAATCGGCAGTATCCCCACCACCGTCTACGCCTCCACCGGAGGCTTCGCGGAGGTGAACGCCGACACCCTGGCGTCCTTCGCCGACGCGATGACGGAACTCGCGGACCTGGCGAACGATCCGGCGAACGACGAACAACGGTGGGCGTACACCGCGGAGTTCTGCAAGTCCACGCCGGAAACACTGGCACAGACACCCGAGCCGGAGTTCGTAGGCCGGGTCGGCATCGCGTCCTTCGAATCCCTCGTATCCCTACTCGTCGCCCGTGACTCGCTCACGGATATCGACCTCGACAGTTTCGTCCCGGAAGGAGTTCGGCAGTGAGTCACGTCCTGAGTCCCGTGGAGGGACCCGCAGCATGGAGAGGTGATGTGCTGGGGCAGACCGACAGCTGGATCCATCACTTCACGGAGGAGGAACTCGACGAACTGGAAACCGTCGGAAAACGTTTCCTCCGTGACGACCCCGATCTTCGTTTCGTCTCCCGCGAGGATTATCCGCTACCGGTCTGCTCCGAGACCATCGCCGCGTGGGGGAACGAGCTCGATTACGGGCGAGGCTTCCTGCTGGCGCGCGGTCTGCGGGTCGAGGAGTATTCGCACGCCCTGTCGGCCTCCATTTACTTTCTGCTCGGGCTGTACCTGGGAACTCCGATGCGCCAGAACCAACTCGGTGATCTGATCGACCATATCCGGGCGACATCGAACAAGACCCAGGACGATCCCACCTCGCTGAGTTCGCGCATCCGCAGCCGGCTCGGCTACCACTCGGACTCGTCGGATGTCGTCGCTCTGATGTGCCTGCACCCGTCGATGGAGGGGGGTGCGAGCAGCCTGGTCAGCGGAATGACCATCTACAACGAAGTGCTCAGGGAGCGGCCGGATCTGGCGCCACTGATGTTCGAGAAGTGGTACTGGGACTGGTACAAACAGGACCACGACGCTCCTGCTCCCGTCTACGATTCGCCGATGTGCGCATACGAGGACGGCGTCTTCAGTTTCTACGGGGGCAATCGGATCCTCTACACCGCTCAGGACTATCCCGAGGTCCCCCGATTGACGCCGGAACAGATCGAACTGCTCGAACTGCTGGAGGACATCGCGGCCCGTCCCGGAATAGCTCTGCACATGGACTTCCGGCAGGGCGACATCCAGTGGCTGCTCAACTACTCGGCGCTGCATGCCCGTACGAATTTCGTCGATTTCCCGGAGCCCGATCGCCGCCGCCATCTCATGCGGTTGTGGTTGCAGCGCAAGTCCGGTCGTCCCGTTCCGGAAGGCTTCGGACGACACGTCGTCCGCGCGAGACACCATGTCGAGCCCGACGACGAGGTGACCGGAAAGTTCAGCATCCACACCGCGTCCATCCAGCGGCACGACTGGGGGCTGTAGACCTCCTCTGCAGGAAAGGATTCGATCATCGAGCGACGTCCGGCGTCGCGGTACCCGCAGGTTCGGTATCGCGACGCCGGACGTCTCTGCGTGTCGTCCATGTCGAATCCGGTTGTTGCTGTGTGATTTCCGCTGTCCGTTCGATGTCGTGGCGGCCAGGTTAACTCTGGAAGACGGCCCGCTGTCACGATTGACATGATGCTGTCCCGCATACCAATATCGATCTATGGTGCAGGTCGATCTGCAGTCCTCTTCTTCCTCCGATCCGGAGCTCCCGCGGTACCGTTGGGTCGTTCTCGCCACCGGAGTCTTTGCTCAGGCGTCGGCAGCGACAGTGCTGCAGGGCATGCCGAGTCTCGCTCCGGCCCTGCGTGCGCGGTTCGGGTTGTCGTTGGCGCAACTGGGCATGGTGCTCGCAGCGAGCACCGTCGGTCTGCTCATCGCCCTGGTGCCGTGGGGTGCACTCGCAGATCGGATCGGTGAACGACTGGTCATGACGCTCGGACTCGTCGCGACAGGCGGGGCGCTCGTCGCTGCAGCTGTTGCTCAGAGTGTCGTGGGACTGTCCGCCGCGCTGATCGCTGCGGGAGCTGCCTGTGCGAGCGTCAACGCGGCCAGTGGTCGAGCGGTGCTGATGTGGTTCTCGCAGAGGGAACGGGGGCTGGCGATGGGGGCGAGGCAGACGGCGATACCCGTCGGTGCCGGCCTGGCCGCGCTGGGGCTTCCTGCCGCAGAACGCGCCTGGGGACTCGATGGTGCGTTCGTCGCTGCAGCGGTGGCGGTGCTCATGGGTGCGGCGGCGGCCGGGGTGTTCATCAGGGAACCTCGGGTGCACGAGACGGTGGTCGCGCGGTCGGTGTCCTCCTCGGATCCCGGTGGGGTCCGGTCCGTGGCCTGGTTGTGCGCTGTGTCGCTACTGCTCGTGGTGCCTCAGCTCGCTGTCGTCTCCTTCATGGTCGTCTACCTTGTCGACGAGCATGCGATGGCTCCCGGTACGGCTGCTGCACTGCTCGCGGTGGTTCAGTTCGGCGGTGGTGCACTGCGGATCGGCCTGGGCGCATGGTCGGATCGCTCCGGCCGCCGTCTGCCCCCTTTGATGGTTGTCTCGGCAGTGACGAGTGCACTGTTCGCCGTGTTGGCGGTGGGAGCATGGCTCGGCGGACCGATCGTGATCCCGATCCTGATGATCGCCGGCCTGGCCGGGGTCGGATGGAACGGGTTGGCCTTCACCGCGGTGGGAGAGGCGGCCGATCCTCGCCGTATCGGACTCGTCCTGGGCATCCAGAATACCGCTGTCGCAGCGGGAATGGTTCTCACCCCACCCGTACTCGGAGCCGTCGTCGAATCGGCGGACTGGCCGTTCTCGTTCGTCGTGGCGGGAGTGGCGGCGGCGTCGGCGGCGACGATCCTTGCGGTCCTGGTGCGCGGCGGCGCGCGGCGGAGGTTACGTATGTGAATCGAGTCCGTTAAACCCCTCGTCCTGTGTTGACGGTATCCCCTCGGTTGGATAACCATCTCGTAGTACGAGATGTCGTCTTGCAATGAACAGCAACGTGATTGGGAGCGCTCATGACTGCAATTCTGCCTGGGGTGGGTGCGGCCCCGGACGCCGACCGATTGGAGGTCGGCAATTCCCTCGTGGTCCAGGACTGGGAAGCCTTCACCTTCCGGGTCCACAGGCGCGCCTACCGGGACGAGGAGATCTTCACGCGGGAGCGGGAGAAGATCTGGGGCCGGACCTGGCTGTACCTCGGTCACGAGAGTGAGATTCCCGAACCGGGAGACTTCAAGACCCGCAACCTGGGTGGGCGTCCCCTGATCTTCGTCCGTGACAGTAACGGCACCGTGCAGGTCTATCTGAATGCGTGTCCGCACCGTGGGACGATCCTCTGCAGGGAGTCGGAGGGAAGGGCGAAGAACTTCCAGTGCTTCTACCACGCCTGGACCTTCCGCAATTCCGGTGAACTCGCCGCGCTTCCGGACAAGGATGCCTATCCGCAGGGCAGTGCATTCGTGGAATCGCTTTCGTTGAGGCGGGTTCCGCGCCTGGGTATCCACGAGGGCTTCGTCTTCGTCGCCTTCACCGAGGACGTCCCCGACCTGCTCGACCATCTGGGCGCTGCAGCCGACTACATGTCGATGACAGCGTCCATCGGCCCCGAGGGCATGACGACACTGCCGGGCGTCCAGAAGTACAGCGTGAAGGGGAACTGGAAACTCGCCGTCGAGAATGCCATGGACGGCTACCATTTCGCTCCCACGCACAACACCTTCGTCGGTTATCTCCGTGAAACGGGCTTCGCCGTCACCGATCACGATCAGCACGCTCACGACCTCGGTAATGGACACGGTCTGCTCGTCCTCACCGGCCACAACGGCCGGATCGGCATGGTCTGGGAGCCCCGATTCGGAGAAACTGAGAAGGAGCGGATCGTCGATAAGCGGGCGGAGATGGAAGCCCGCCTCGGCACGGAGCGAGCTGCACAGATCGCGGACGCGTCCAAGATCCTCTTCGTCTTCCCCAATCTGCTGTTGTTCGATCTGGAGGCACTGACCATCCGCCAGCTCGAACCTGTGAGTGCAGGACAGACCGACGTGCGGGCATGGCAGTTCGTCGAGATCGGGGAACCGGACGAGGTGCGGGCACTACGTCTGAAGACGATGGCCAGCTTCGTCGGTCCCGGCGGCCTCGCGACACCCGACGACATCGAGGCGTACGAAGCCGTCCAGCGCGGCATCGTCGCGACCGCGGACGTCTCCGCATATGCCGAATTCGGTGACAGCGATCTGGATTGGAGCGACATGTCGCGCGGTATGGCCGACGATCTCAGGGGGCCCACGGGTCGCTCGGTCGACGAAGGCGCGATGCGCAGTTTCTGGCGCCACTGGAGCCGGCGCATCGGCCCGGTCGCGGGCACGGATGCCGGCAATGCGGAAGGAACCACGGCATGACTCTCATGGAAACGACTCCCGGAACGGCACAATCCCCCGATGACGGCAGCACGCGTGCCGTATCGCGCGCCGAGGTGGAGGACTTCCTCATCGCCGAAGCCGCGCTTCTCGACGAGTGGATGCTCGATCGGTGGCTCGAGTTGTTCGTCCCGGGTGCCTCGATGCAGATCCCCACGACCGACCAATGGGCGCTGGGCCCCGATTCCGCAGGCTATTTCGTCGCAGACGACTGGGATCTGCTCCAGGCGCGCGTCAAACGTCTCAAGAGCAGGAAGGCGCACGCGGAGAACCCGCATTCGCGCACCACCCGGCTCGTCGGGAACGTGAGAGTGCTCGAACAGTCGGGTGACTCCGTGCGTGTCGCAGCGAACTTCGTCATCCACAGGTTCCGTGACGGACACGGTTTCACCTATGCGGGTCGCTACGACCACACCTTGAAGGTCCGCGAATCCGGGTTGCGATTCCTGCTCCGTCGTGCCGTCCTGACCAACGAGGCGATGGCTCCCGGAGCACGGCTCAGTTTCATCGTCTGATCCCGCCCGCACGATCCGGGCCGCACAGGCCGTCGACGACAACGGGGGTTCCCGGAGACACATCTCCGGGAACCCCCGTCGTTCACGTCCAGGCGGGGAAGTCCTTCTTGCGGATCAGGCAGTGCACGCCCTTGACGTCGTCGACGACCTGGCTCACGGCGAGATCGGCGGCGGCACTGAGATAGAGGTACGCGACCGACGGCGGAACCTCCGCCACCTCACCGAGGATCCGGATGGCCTCACGGACGCACTTCTTCACCGCTTCGTCCAGATCCCGGTCCATGCCGATTGCGATCCAATGCTCCGAGGTCTCACCGAACGGCCCGCTCAGAGCTCCTGTCGATGCAAAGGCCTCGTCCGGGGTGAGAACGGTGAGCCGTACCGTCGTGCGCAGGGATGCCTCCAGCGCCGTCAGGGAGACCTCACCGTTGCCCTGCGCGAAGTGCGGATCGCCCATGTAGTAGCCGGCTCCGTCGACCTGCACGGGAAGATAGAGGACCGAACCACCGGCGAGATCCCGCACGTCCATGTTCCCCCCGTGCGCACCCGGCGGGATCGTGTTCAGTGCTTCCTCGGTAGCTGCCGTGACACCGGACAATCCCATGAACGGCGCGATAGGGAACGAGGCGCTACCGCTGTTCCACTCCATGGTGGCTCGTGCGCTCACGAGGTCGACGGTGCAGAACTGACTGATGATCGGAACCGCTTCACCGGTGGTGTCGTCGACAGGACGTTCACCTGCGAGACAACCGAGACCGTGACGGCTGGACACGACCCCGTAGGGAACGCGTGGCGTCAGTTCGAGGTATTCGACCTTGAGGAGGTCGCCGGGCTGCGCCCCTTCGACATGGACCGGACCGGTGACGACGTGAGGGCCGTCCGGACCGCGGGTGTGGACCACGTCGGATGCAGCGAGGTCCACGAGGTCCGTCAGCACGTCGTCGCGTGCGACGCCACGTTGGCCGAAGTAGGTAAGGGGATCACGCCCCTGGTCCTCCATGAGGCCCTCGTGGGAGATGGTGTCGAAGGTGACGGTCTCGCCGGAGGCGATGGTGAGGACGGGTTTACGGGAGGGGGTGGGCAGTCTGCCCCAGGTCAGTGCTCCGCCCTCCGCGGGGACGTAGTGCTGTCCGGGGATCGGACCGGTATGGGGCTGCAGAACGGTCACGGGGAAGACCTTTCGGGTGGCCGCCACGATATGCGGACGGATTGCCGAATCGGACGGCAGGATACGGATTTTCGATTCAGACGCTAGGCTCCGAGAGTTCCGCCCACGTTACGAGCGTGTTGAATTATGAAACGTTGTCTCGTATAGCTTGACGCTCGCTGTTCCTGTTCCTAGGGTTCGACAACAAGGGCGACCGAGTGCCCTTGGAAGGAAGGCGAATTCGGTGATTGGGAAAACGCAGCGAAAGCCGGGTCCGTCGGGGGCGGCCTTCATACGCCTGTCCGTGCCGGACATGGAATCCACCATCGAGTTTCTCGAGTACCACGTCGGTTTCGCACTCGAGGAGCATGACGAGACGCACGCCTACCTTCGTGTCGGCACCGAGCATCACAGCCTCGAGCTGGTCCACGATCCTTCCCTCACGACGTTCCGGTACGACGGGGTGGGATTCACGGTGGAAGACGAGGCCGTCCTGTCGGACCTGGAGGAACGCGTCCGCGCCGCCGGCCACGAGGTCCTTCCGCTCACCGAAGGCATGAAGGGCCTCTGCCAGCAGGGGTTCGCGGTGGTCGACCCGAACGGCACCGTCGTCGAATTGTTCACGGGCTTCCTCGAATATGCGGAGACCCCGTGGCCGGACCTCCGTCCCCAGCGCTTCGTGCATCCCTTCGTGGTCACCGACCGCTACGAGGAGACCCTGAACTTCTATATGAACGTTCTGGGATTCCTGGCTTCGGACTACGTCGAGGACTTCACCGCGTTCCTGCGTTGCGAGGATCGCTACCACCACAGCCTCGCCGTCCGCCGAGCGGACCGGTACGCACTCGAACACGCGTGCTTCATCATGGGTGATCTCGACGGAGTGATGCGACGCCGGGCTCGTGCCCAGCACAAGCGGGTGCGTATCCTCGGCGATGTCGTGAACCATTCGGCATCCACATCCATCGCCTTCTATCTCTACGACGAGCGGCACGGACCCCGCTGGGAACTGTGCGACGGGCACCGGGTCTTCACGCCGGAGGAACACGAGACGCACAGGCCGCGTCGGCTGAAGCGGGATCCCCGCAACATCGATGTGTGGCGCGCCGCTTCCGACGACCGCACCTGGGCACACTGACATCGGCGGCCACGACGAACCCGCCGTCGACCGTGCGGAGCTCCTCGACGTTCTGAGACTCCTGACCGGACGACCGGCCCCTCACGGCGAGGAACTCGCGTCGGCACACGCGGTGCAGGACTGGATCGCGGAGCATCTTCCGGAGGTGCCGGCCGTGGTCGACCCGGCAGGAACCACCGCAAATCTCGTCTGCAGTGTCGGCTCGGGTCCGGAATTGGTGCTGTACTCGCACCTCGACACCTCGTTGACCGGGCACGGTGACCGGGACGGTGGGGTCACGGGACACGACGACGACGCTCCGCTCGGACTGGAGGAGAACGGAGATCTCGTCTCCGGTTTCGGGGTCGGGGTGGCACGAGGACCCGCGTCCGCTGCCGTCGCCGCGTTCGCGGCCGCCGTACGTGCCACGGCCGACCGGCAACGACGAGGTCGCCTGACGCTGTTGCTCGCCGGTGGAGGCACGCATCGGGACGGAACCGGTGAACACGGATCCGGTGTCCGCAGATTTCTGAAGGGCAGACCGCGTCCCGCTGCGGCGATCGTCGCCAAAGGAGGGCCGGACGGTGTGCTCTACGACGAGCCGGGAGCCGTCTACCTGCGGGTCCGGGTCGGGACCCGCCGCAGCGTCGTACTCGCCCGTGAGCACGCGACACCACCCGGCGGACTCGTCGTGCATGCCGGCACGGTGATCGCGGCCATCGAACGGTGGCGCGCCGAGGTGGTCCTCGCTCCCGGCGCGGCCACCGGTCCGACCGCACGCGAAGCAGGTATCGGTGCACTGCACAGTGGTTCTCCGGAGAAACCGGATCTGTTGCCTGCCGTCCTCGATGTACATCTCTACCTGGTCACCCTGCCGGGAGACGATGTCGCCGAACTCGTCGATGCCCTGCGCAGGGTCCTACACGACGATCTTGCGGCGTGCCCTTTGGCCGAGTGCACCGTCGAGGTCACCGCTGGGCCACATCAGCGAGGCGCAGGGACGCCACCGACGACCCTGATCGCTGTGCGGACACGGGCGGCATGGACGCGTCACAGTGGAGGAAGGATGCCGCCCGAGGTGCTCGCGTGGAGGGGGTCGACCGACGGTACCGTGTTCCGCGAGCATGGCATCGCTACGGTTCGTACGGGTCCGGCTGCAGCACCTGATCCGGCGGATTCCGACCGGGACTCGGTCGCCACCGGAGAACTGGTGCGCTATGCGCGAATCTACGCTCAGGTCGGTGCGCACTGGCTCACCGATCCCGACAGGGAGGGATAGACCGTGGGAGACGAGGACAAGGGCGCACCAGCGATCCAGGCGGTCGAGCGCGCAGCAGGGATCCTGGCCGCCTTCTCGGGTGCGCGACCGCGCCTGACACTGAACGAGATCACCGCCGTGCTCGGGACGAGCAAGGCTACCGCGCACCGGTACACGAAAGCATTACGGGCGGTGAACCTCCTGCGATTCGACCCGGCCGAGAGCGTGTACACCCTCGGTCCTCAGGTGCTCGCACTTGCGGCCGCAGCGCGGGCCGGTCTACCGGTGGTGCGTATCGCGGAACCGTTCATGGACCAGCTCCTGCGCGACATTCAGGAGACCGTCGTCCTCTCGGTCTGGGACGGCGAGAGTCCGATCGTGGTCGCTGCAGCGGACCACACGGATGCGATCGCGCGGATCACCGTCAACGTGGGGACGAGACTCTCACCCACGGCGACCGCTCAGGGCCGGGTCTTCTGCGCGCTCCTTCCCGAGGACGAGGTGCCGATGCTGCGGCGGGAGATGAAGGCGAATCCGGACTTCGCCCGCGAACTGTCCGCTATCCGAGAGACCGGGATATCGTTGAAATCGCCTGTTGTCAACGGTATTCGGACGCTGGCAGCGCCTGTCTTCCAGGGTGGGAGAGTGGTGGCGGCGCTGGCGGTGCTGTCCATCGCCGTACCTGGAGAGGTCGACATCGACCTGCAGGCACGCGAACTGCTGAAGACCGCGGAGAACCTGTCGGCAGAACTCGGCCGCGTCTGACGGGGAGGACGCCGTCTGTTGCGCGGACGACGTTCTGCCGACAGGTGACGTCCTCATCGATCGGAGGAGTGCCCCGGTGTCGTCGACAGCGACGAATCGATCAGCGGGGCAATGTTGTTCACCGCTGCCGCCGCTTCTCCGAAACCGACGCTCATCAATCTCACCTTGCCGGGATACTCACTGATGTCACCGGCCGAGTAGACGCGCGGAAGCGAGGTCTGCTGATGGCGGTCGACGAGTATCCGCCGGCGTTCCTGGGCCAACCCCCACGTGTCGAGAGGGCCGAGATCGGCGATGAATCCGAGGGCTGCGACCACACTGCCGGCGGAGAGAGTGATCGGATCGGCGCCGCGTTCACGGACGGTGACCGAGTCGATGCGCTCCTCGCCGCCGATCGCGACCACTTCGTGTGGGGTGAGAATCCGGACGCTCGACTTCTGCAACGTTGCGACACTGCGTTCGTGGGCGCGGAACACCGGACGCCGATGGACGAGTGTGACCGACGCAGCGACGGGTTCGAGACTGAGGGCCCAGTCGATTGCGGAATCGCCGCCGCCGACGACCACGACGTCCTCGCCGGCGAGATCGTCCGGTCGCGGGACGAAGTACCGGAGCCCGCGCCCCAGGTAGTCCGATCCGACGGGGAGCTCGCGAGGAATGAAGCTTCCCACTCCACCGGTGAGCAGCAATGCCTTGGCTTCGATGCGGTGCCCGAGATCGGTGGTGACGACGATTCCGTCGTCGACGTGTTCGAGAGTGGTGGCCGTGTGACCGAGGAGCAGAACCGGTTCGGCCGACATTGCCTGTGCGCGGAGTCGTTCGACCAGTTCGCGGCCTTTCACCGAGGGGAAACCGGCAATGTCGTAGATCGGCTTCTCCGGGTACATGGCCGCGACCTGTCCGCCCACCTCGGGCAGGGAATCCACGAGAGCGACGCTCATCCCGCGGAAACCGGCATAGTAGGTGGCATAGAGTCCCGCGGGCCCTGCTCCGACGACGAGCAGGTCGGTAACGGTCGTGTTCGCCGTCGCCCCGACGGTGTGAGCGGGGTCAGTCATCGGACCAGGACGCGACGACGGGATGGTCCACTCCGACACGCCCGATCTTCCGGGCGCCTCCGGGAGAGCCGATGGACGAGAAGAACTCTGCGTTGATCTCTACGAACGCGCGGCGTTCGTCCGGTACGTCCTCCTCGTGGAAGATCGAGATCACCGGGCATGCCGGTTCGCAACGTCCGCATTCGACACACTCGTCGGGGTGGATGTACATCATCCTGTCGCCCTCGTAGATGCAGTCCACCGGACATTCCTCCATGCACGACTTGTCGGTCTCGTCGATGCACGAACTGGTGATGACGTAGGCCATGTTGCCCCTTCGTCTCGTATTGCAAGTTGCTCTGTCGTAATACGAGATGGTTTCTGGGTGCGGAACGTCTGTCAATCGGTGCGCGGCAGTCTTCACGGGAGTTCACGAAGTCGTAACGGTTGCGTAGATGGACCGAGCGCGCAGCGCATTCGGGCGAATCGAGTCCGCATCCACGCCTGTCGTGTGCTGTCGACGCATGCAGACGGAGCACCGAAATGAAACTATACTCTAGGTTGGTTTTATGGGCAGAAATCGGTCTATAGGTAGAAAAATGTCGCTACTATTGAGCAATGAAGAAGGTTTTGGTGGTCTACGGAACTCGTCCCGAGGCGATCAAGATGGCGCCGGTCGTCACCGCCCTGCAGAGATCGGAAGTACTCGAACCCGTTGTCGCAGTGACCGGCCAGCACCGCGAGATGCTGGACCAGGTCAACACCCTGTTCGGTATCGAACCGAGCCACGACCTCGACATCCTCACCCAACGGCAGGGGCTGGAGGCCATCACGGCCAAGGCCCTCGGTGGGGTGTCGGATGTGATAGCCCGGGAGGAACCCGGTGCGGTTCTCGTCCAAGGAGATACGACGACCTGCTTCGCCGCGGCCCTCGCGGCGTTCTACTGCAAGGTGCCGCTCGTGCACCTCGAGGCCGGACTCCGGACGGGGGATCGCTACAACCCCTTCCCCGAAGAACTCAACCGGCGCCTGACCTCGCAACTGGCGTCGCTGCACCTGGCGCCCACCCCCACCTCCCGCGCCAATCTCCTGGCGGACGGGATCGATCCCGGCGACATCGTCGTCACCGGCAATACGGTGATCGACGCGCTCTACACGGTGACCTCGCAGCAACCCTCGCTCGACAACCCGGATCTCGCTCCGCTGCTGGGTCGTCCGATGGTTCTCGTCACGGCACATCGACGCGAGTCCTGGGGCGAGCCGATGGCGTGCTCGGCGCGGGCCATCGCCCGTCTGGCCCGCGCGTTCCCGCACATGACCTTCCTGCTGCCGGCACATCTCAATCCGATCGTGCGGGAAGTCCTCCTCCCGCCCCTCGCCGACCTGGGCAACGTGGTCGTGACGAATCCGCTGTCCTACAGCGACTTCGCACTCGCCATGGCGGCATCGACGATCGTGCTGACCGACAGTGGCGGTGTGCAGGAAGAGGCACCGAGCCTCGGCAAGCCCGTCCTCGTGATGCGGGAGACCACCGAGCGGCCGGAAGCCGTCACGGCGGGAACCGTCCGGCTGGTGGGGACGGACGAGGAGCTCATCGTCGAGTGGGTCACCCGGCTGCTCACCCAGCCCGCGGCCTACGACGAGATGGCCCGCGCGGTCAATCCGTACGGCGACGGGAGCGCCGCCCGGCGTTCGGTGGCGGCGATCGAGCACTTCTTCGGCCTCGGACCTCGCCCCTCGGAGTTCGCGCCCGTCGAGGCGGTCGGCTCCTACTGACAGGTCCGGATACCGCGTAGTCCGAAAGGAATACGGCCGGCAGGTGCGAGAACACCTACCGGCCGTATTTTCGTGGGTGCCGTATTCTCGTGGGTTCAGCGCCACACCCCGCGGGTGTCGTACACGACCTTGCCCGCCAGGAGGCTGCGCGACAGCGACCGGAACTGATCGTGGTCCACGAGCTCGACGACGATGTCCGCCGCGGCGATGGCGTCCCGGCACCGCGCGGTGCGCACGCTCTCGTATCCGAGGAGGGTGTCGGGAACCTCGTGCACGAACGGATCGGCGAGCAGGAGTTCGACGTCGGGCAGCGCCTTGGCGATGAGCTCGACGACGTGCAGGGCCGGACTCTCCCGGATGTCGTCGACGTTGGCCTTGAACGTCAGCCCCAGACACGCGACCGTCGGATTCTTGAAACGCGAACAGGTTTCGATGACCTGCTGGGCCACGTAGTTCGGCTTGGAATCGTTGATCTCGCGTGCGGTGCGGATCAACTTCGCCGAACCCGGCGACGCGCCGACGATGAACCACGGATCGACCGCGATGCAGTGCCCGCCGACACCGGGGCCGGGAGAGAGGATGTTCACCCGGGGATGGCGATTCGCCAACCGGATGACCTCCCAGACGTCCAGTTCGAGTTCGTCCGAGACGTACGACAACTCGTTGGCGAAGGCGATGTTGATGTCGCGGTAGGCGTTCTCGACCAGTTTCGCCATCTCGGCGCTCGCGGCGTCGGTCAGGCAGATCTCACCCTGGCAGAAGACGCGGTAGATCGAGGCGGCGCGCTCGGCGCACAGCGGCGTGATCCCACCGACCACGCGGTCGTTCGTGATCATCTCGATCATGATGCGGCCCGGGAGCACCCGTTCGGGGCAGTGGGCGACGTGGATGTCCGGCAGACCCTCGTCGGCGTGGGGGAGATGGAGATCGGGTCGCAGTTCGGACAACCACCGGCTGACGCTCTCGGTGGTACCGGGCGGTGAGGTGGATTCGAGCACCACGATCTCCCCGCCGCGCAACTGGGGGGCGATCTGCTCGGTCGCCCGCCGCACGTACGACAGGTCGGCGGTGTGATCGGCGTTGAACGGTGTCGGCACGGCGATGATGTACGCGTCGGCGAGGGGAACCGTGTCGGTCGCGCTCAACGTCCCCATGGCCACGGCGCCGGCGAGGCTCACCGCGAGATCGGGTTCGGCGAACGGCACCTCGCCCCGCGAGACGGCCGACACGATACGGGGATCGATGTCCACGCCGATGACGTCGATGTCGCGGGTCGCGAGGACGACGGCCGTCGGCAGGCCGATGTAGCCGAGTCCTACGACGGCGACGGTGCCGCTGAATGTGTCAGCCATGATGCTTCCTCGGGGTCGGGAGTTTCTCGGGACGCGGATAGGGCGGGGTGGTGCGGAAACGCTCGCGGGCGAGCAGGATCAGGAACGCGGTGTTGGTCGTGAGATAGCGCCGCCACATCCGGCGCGGTTCCTGCAGGAGGCGGTAGGCCCACTCCATGCCGGCGCGCTGCCACCGCTCGGGTGCGCGCTTGGTGATCCCGGCGAGGACGTCGAACGAGCCACCCACACCGTGACGTATCGGGACGTCCAGCACGTCCTCCCAGCGCCGCAGGAAGTTCTCCTTGCGAGGAGAGGGCATGCCGAGGAACAGCATGTCCGCGCGGGACTCGCGGATGGCCCGGGCGATCGACTCCTCCTCGGATTCGTCGAAGTAGCCGTGGTGGGCACCGGCGATGCGGAGGCCGGGATACTTCGTGGTGAGGACGTCGACGAGGGCGTCGAGCACCGACTGCTCCGCGCCGAGCAGATAGACGGAGCGGTGTTCGGTGTCGGCCGTCGCGAGCAGCGAGGTGAACAGGTCGATTCCGGCGACGCGTTCGGGCAGCGGATATCCGAGGAGGTTGCCCGCCCACACGACCGCCTGACCGTCGGCGAGGAGTATGTCGCACTCGAGCAGGGATTCGCGCAGGGCCGCGTCCTTGCGGAGGCGAACGGTCTTCGCGGCGTTGACGACTCCGACGGTCATCGGTTCTCGACGCTCGAGGGCGTCGCGGCACCGTGCCACGGCCTCGTCCATCGTGACGGCGTCGAGCGGCATCCCGAACAGGGTCGCCGACGTGCGGGTGCCGGTGGTGGGGTCGGCGGTCATCGGGTTCCTCCGAATTCGTTGCGCTGCAGCCACGCGTAGAGCATCCAACCGAGTTCGTACGGGCGGCATTCGTAGTCCACGACTCCGGCGGGAAGGAGCCGGTCGAGTCCCGGCAGTTCCGAACCCGGACGCAGCGCGGTGGCCGCGGCAGCCAGCGATCTCGCGGCCTTGCGCGGTTCCCGCCGACCGACCTTGCGCCAGACGACGTCCTGGGACTCGCAGACGAGATCGGCCAGCGCCTCGGGATGGCTCTGCAGCCAGTCGATCCCGAGTTCGATTGCGGCGGTGTGGTCGTCGCCGCCGGCTGCGGCGAGATCGAACAGCACCATCGGCGCCATCGCGTGCTGGTGGACGCTGTAGACGGGGAAGCGCTCGACCACGCTGTGCCCACGCGAGTCGTAGTGCCACCACCACTGACCGGCCTCGCCCTGCAGCGCGCAGATCCGGGTGGCGCACGCGTTCGCCGCGGCGAGCGCGACGTCGTCGTCCGTCGCCGCGGCCGTCCGGGCGAGTGCCTGGAGGGGATAGACCTGGTCGGCGAAGGACCCGATGTGCCGGCGCAGTCTGCTGCCCGTGCCCACGGGAATCATGTGGGGGAAGAGACCACCGGGACCCTGCGCGGCGAGGATCCGTCGCTTCAGCGTCTGCACGAGACCACCGGAATCGAATTGTGTGCGCGCGGCGAGTGCGGCAGTGAGGGCCCAGGACGCGTCGACCGTCGCCAGGGGGCTGCCGCTCTCGCACCGGCCCCGGAGTTCTTCGTAGAGCGCGGAATCGACCGAGCCGGTGATCTCGGCGCAGGCCCACACCGCGAGCGCGAGGGCGCCGGTGTCACGGTGGCCGAGGGCCCGGATCCCCGTCCGACGGGCGAGCTCGGCGGCCGTGTCCCCGTGGAGCACACTGCGCTGCACGTGTTCGGGCAGCAGGTGCAGTCCGAGGGCGGCGATCGAGGTGTAGCGCGTGCTCCGCCCCTCGAGCCGGAGTTCGGTACCGAACGATGTCCTCGTGCCGCGTGCGGTCTGGGGGAAGCCGTCCCCGTCGTACATCCGGGTGAGCCCGCGTACGGCGAGATCGGTCAACTGGATGACGCGTACGGCCGTCTCCGGTCGGGTGCCGCTCCGGGGCGGTACGTGGTCGCTACCGCTCTGCGGCGGTACAGGGTCGCTGCCGCTCTGCGGGGGTGCGTGATCTTTGTGCAGTCCTGCCGCAATCTTCATGGGGACTCCTTCGCGGGACGAATGCCGTGTCCGTGGAGTGGATGAAAGTCTGTGAATGGCGGAAATAACTGATGCAAGGATAGCTACTGAGCTAGAAAAAGTCCTAGAGTTTGTTTAAGCCTTGTTGGCGGACTTCGGATGTGTTTTAGTGGGAACCACGATCGAAATTTCGGACCCATCGACATTCCTCTGCGGGGTCTGCCGTCAGCCTGGGCTCCGTCGCCGAAGACAAGGTGTTGATCATGAAAGTGCTTCTGTCTCCCGTCGTTTGCGCACCCGGCCGCAGCACCGAGGGGGTGTGGGAGTCGTGATCGAACTGATGCCGCGCAACGTCCGCGAGGTCGCGCTGTTCGGCGCCCACTGCGACGACATCGCCATGGGGGTCGGCGGAACACTGCTGACCCTGTCGGCGGCGTGCCCGAACCTGCGCGTGCGTGCCTTCGTCCTCTCCGGCGGCGACACCCCGCGAGAGATCGAGGAGAACCACGCGCTCCGGGCCCTGTGTCCCGGAGCGGACGTGATGGTCCGCGTGCTGGACATCCCGGACGGGCGTGCCCCGGGGTACTGGGAGGGGATCAAGATCGCACTCCAGTCCTTCCGCTACCACACCGAACCCGACGTGGTGTTCGCTCCGCAGCGCGCCGACGCGCATCAGGACCATCGTTTGCTCGCCGAGATGGTGCCGACGGTCTTCCGCGACCACCTGGTCCTCGGCTACGAGATCCTCAAGTGGGAGGCGGACACGCCGTCCACCTCCGTGTACCACCCGCTCACGAGGGATGTCGCGGCGGAGAAGGCGCGTGTGCTGCTCAAGCACTATCCGTCGCAGACCGATCACGACTGGTTCGACGAGGAGTCGTTCCTGGGCCTGTCCCGTCTCCGCGGGGTGCAGTGCCGGTACCCGCACGCCGAGGCGTTCGTCCTGGAGAAGGCGGTCGTCCGGTTCGGCGGGCAGGGCGCCTGAGCATTCACCACAACACGTCGGCCGGGTTCTCCGAGGAGGGGAGCCCGGCCAACAGGTCCTTCCAGCTGCCGGCAGCGGCATCACGTGCGCTGATCGTCGTCACCGGCAGTGGCCAGACGATGCCGAGATCCGCGTCGTCGTGTGCCACCGCGAGATCCTCACGCGGATCGTGCGGCCGGTCGATGCGGTAACAGACGTCGGTGACGTCGGCCAGCGCCTGGAAACCGTGCAGGAATCCCGGCGGTACGAACAGGTGGGCGAACTCGACGTCGTCGAGCAGGAATGCCTGTGAGCGGCCGAAAGTGGGCGATCCGGGACGGATGTCGACCAGCACGTCGTGGATCGCTCCATGTGCACAGCGCACCAGTTTCGCCTCCCCGTCCCCGGAGCGGCTGTGCATGCCGCGCACGACGCCCCGGACCGAGCGGGACTGCGAGTCCTGCACGAAGTCGGAGGCCCGGACGGCCGGCGAATCGGGACGGCTCCGGAGGTAGGCGTCGAATTCGGTCGCGTCGAAGGTGCGGGTGAACAGGCCTCGATCATCACGGAACGGTTCGGGGCGGAGAACGAGAACACCGGCCAGGTCGGTGGTGTCGATACGCATCGCAGGTCTCCCTCGTGTCTACGGGATGGGAAGGTGCGTCAGACCGGCGCGTTCAGACGGACGGCCACCCGCCCGGCCGCGCTCGTCAGTCGTTGTTTCGCCGGGTACAACATCCGGACCGGGCCGGGAGCCACCGTGACGGACGCGAGCGCGACAGCGGCACGCAGGGAACGCCGGTGGGTGAAGGCGTCACGGGCCGCGATCCGGGCGGCGGGCAGATCGTTGCGGAGGAAGGCGGACCGGGCCCGACGCAGTGCCTGGTCGTAGCGGAGCCGGCTCACCGTCTCGTCCAGGGCCTCGTGTTCCTCGGGGGTCGTCGCCAACGCCGCGCCCGCCTGGAACGACCGGATCAGCTGCCGTTCGAAGGTCGCGACGGTGGCCTCGTCCCGTGAATCCGAGTCGCCGCGCAGGCGGTACCGGGCGAGCCGGTCGGGCAGCATCTGCACCTCGAAACGGTCGGCGAGGCGGAGCCAGACGATCACCGATTCGTCGACGTCCTCGATGCCCGACGCGTAGGCGTTCACCGCGGACCACGCCTCGCGGCGGATCGCCGCCGTGTAGTAGGGGACCTCGCCGCCGAGGACGTCGAGCAGGGAGAGGCGTCCGCGTCCCCGGCGGTTCCCGCCGGCCCCGATCGACCGCATGTACCCGGTGGGCAGCAGTCCCTCGGCATCGGTGAACAGGTGGGCGTCCACCGCGACGGCGTCGATCTCCGGCCGGGCGTCGAGCACGGCACCGACCCGCGTGCAGAAGCCCGGCATCAGGTGGTCGTCGCTGTCGAGGACACACAGGTACCGTCCGCGCGCCGCCTTCGCCGCCGCGGCGATCCCGCCCGCGTAGCCGCGATTCTCCTGGCGCACCAGGATGATCCGCGGGTCGTTCAGATACCGCCCGACCACGCGGGCCATGTCGTCCGACATGCCGTTGTCGACGATCACGTGTTCCCAGTCGTCCCGTTTCTGCGCGAAGACGGATTCGATCGTCTCGGCGACGTAGTCCTCGGTGTGGTAGGCGGTGGTGAGGAAGCTGAAGGTCGGTTCCATGCTCGAACTCCTCGGAGAAACTGTGGGGATCAGGCGGGTGATCAGGAAACGGGGTCGGCGACGTCCTCGCGCCGCACGTGTCCGGGCGGGTCGCTGCTCGGCAGGACGGTGTGGAGGTGGGCGCCGTCCTCGTCGTGCCACCGGACGGTGATCGCGTCGTCGCGCAGGGCGACGGCAAGTCCCGACACCGCCGGTTCTCCGGCGCTGCCCGGCGTCAATGTCGTTACCAGCGCGACCGGGGTCTGCGCGTGCACGACACTGCCGACGAGCCATGCGGGGACGCGGGATTCGAGCCGGTGCGACCACCAGCCCAGATTCGTGTCGGTGTCGCCGCGGATCTCGCTGCGGATCGGTTCTCCGGAGGACGCGGCGTAGGTGAGCTGCAGGGCGGGTGCGCCCTCCCGGAGGGCGAGATGGCCGCATTCGGCGGGTCGGACGTCGAGGGAGGGGTGCAGCGGCCAGGCGGTGCGGAACTCGTGGTGGCCGGTACCGGTGAACAGGTCCACCACCACCGCGGTGGCACGGCCGGGCGGTGCGATGAGCCATCGGCGGTGTACGACGGGTTCGTCGAGTCGGAGGTAGCCGTCGTGCTCGGCGTCCACGAAGCCGGTTGCGGTGTCCACGGAATGCGTGTGCACCCGCGCGTGCTGCCGCCAGAGGAAGGCACCGCCGATGACGGATTGGTCGAGTCCGTCCACCGAGGCGGTCGGGTGGGCTCGCGTGCCCCGATGTGCGGACCGCCAGTCGGGATGGCCGTAGTAGCTCGTCACGCCCGGATGTCCGACGAGTTCGTGGCCGTCTGCGCTCAGGGTGACCGCGAGTGCGTCGGCATGGCCGTGCGCTGCGATCGACAGGTACCCGAGGGGACCGACGTCCATGGTGATCCGGCGTCGCCCGGAGCGCAGCACCACGAGGCCGCCGTCGGGTGCGTGGAAGCTGCCGAAGGGTTCGCCGCGAGGCGTGTCCTCGGTGGCTTTCGTGGCGGCGGCGAGCCACCCGGCGGCCGGGGGTCGAGTGCCGGCCCGTCTCGCGTCGGGTGTGCCCAGCACACATCCCACGAGACCGAGATGATCGCGAACGGTGCGCACGGGCGACGCGTCGAGGCGCAGAGCGAACCCTTCGTCGTCGTCCCCGTAGCGCGGTGCCGGGTCGTGGTCTCCGACCACCGCCGCGAGATACCGGGCGCTGCGCGTGATCGCGTTCGTGAGCAGGACGGGCGCGTATCCGTCACGTCGCCGGAGCATCTCGGCGACGAGGAGCAGCAGTTCTGCGGTGAACATCTGATAGCCCACGGCCTGTTCGGCACCGCTGCCGTCGGGCAGGATCTGCCGGTCGGCCTCCGCGCACAACGCGGTGACGGCATCACGCTCCCATCGCGGCGAGGGCCGTAGATCGGGGAACAGCAGCGCCACGGTGGCGAGGCCCGCGAGTTCACCGATGAGGTGATTGTTCGCCGAGCTGTACAACGAGCGTTCGGCCCAGCATCGGCGGGCGCTCTCCGCGAGCATGCACACGACGGCGCGGAAGCGGGCGACGGTGAGACGCGGACTGTGCCGCAGCCCCTGCAGCGCGACGGCCACCGAGATCGCGCGGATGCCCGCCTCGAACGCTCCGCGCCAGGCGATGCCGCGTCCGGGGGGATTGGCGGCGATCCACGAGTCCAGCTGGTCGAACGCCTCGGCGGCGTAGCGATCATCGCCGGTCAGGAGCCAGGCCTGCGCCAGCCACGGAAGGTGCTGCAGCCGGTTCAGTTCCCAGATCCACTTCGGGTCGCCGGCCGCGGTGCGGTGATCGATGCGGTGACCGGGCAGTGTCGGCCAGTCGATCCCGCCGATGGGGTCGTGATTCCAGTCGATCTCGGGCCCGAGTGCCGCCTCCGGATAGCCGAAGTAGGCGAAGCGGTGGTCGAGAACCCGATCCGCGGCGACGAGCGTGGCGGCGGCGATCTCGGTTCCGGCGAGGGTGTCGGCCTGTTCGTGGCCGAGGAGGACGGGACGGCCCTCGGTTGCACGGAAACGGTCGAGGGTGCCGCACCAGTCGAGGTCGGGCCCGACGAGTTGCGCGTCGGTGAACGATCGGGACGGAAGTCGTTGTCCGACCACGCGGCGGACCCGCCATTCGATCTCGGCGGGTTCCATCGCGCGGAGCCGATGTGCGTACCAGGTAAGTCGTTGCACGGGACCTCCGTTACGAGGTGGTTGCACGGGACCTCCGTTACGAGGTGATCGACAGGGGATCGGCACGGTGCGAATCCCCACCGTAGCAAAATCAAAGTCTGTAGATTGCCGCTTAATCAGACTACAGGTATGTTTAGCGCGAGCACATCCGAACCGAAGGTGGGCCCATGGCACCTCCGAAGAAACTCGTCGCCGTCCAGCACCGCGTGCGGCGTATGCATCCACTCGCCGCCCCGATGAGCCGTGAACTCAGCAGGATCGCCGCGGCGGGCCCCGACGAGATCCGTGCCTTCCAGGAAGGTCGGCTCCGTGCGATGACGCGATGGGCGGCCGTCGCCTCGCCGTTCTACCGGCAGTGGTTCCGCCGCGAGAAGGTGGACCCGCGTGAGATCCACACTCTCGACGACCTGCGGCGCCTGCCCGTCCTCCGCCGCAACGACCTGATGGATCGTCCCGAGACGTTCCGCGCCTATCCCGCACGCGCGATGTGGGAGGCCCATTCGAGCGGAACGTCCGGCCGGGCCGTCACCGTCTACCGGACCCCGGGCTCGTCGGTCTACGAGATGCGGGTGCTCGAGCGGCAGTGGAATTGGTTCGGCCTGCCGCGTGCCCCTCGCCGGGTGACGCTGGGCGGTAGCGACTTCGCGGCCGACCGTCCCGGAAACCCGACCGAGATCGTCCCCGGCGCACGACAGCTGTTGGTGTCGAGTTACCGGCTCACCCCCGACGACCTGCCCACGATCGTGCGGGACATCCGCAGGTTCGGTCCCGACGCGATCGACGGCTGGCCGTCGAGCATCTGCCTGCTCGCGGAACTGCTGTACGAGCAGGGGGAGCGGCTCCCGGTCCGCGCCGTCCTCACGTCCTCCGAGACGATGCGGTCCGCCCAGCGTGCCCTGATCCGCGAGGTCTTCCGAGGTCCGATCGTCGATCACTACGGTCAGACGGAGCGGGTCGCGATGGCGGGCACGTGCGAGGCGGGCACGATGCACATCTTCCCCGACTACGGCATCGTCGAACTCGAACCCGTCCCCGGTGCACCGGACAGATGGGAGATCATCGGAACACCCTTGCACAACTGGGGTTTCCCGATCTTCCGTTACCGGACGGGCGATCTGGTCGGACCGGCACCGGCAGACGGGTGCGCGTGCGGCCGGGCGTTCCCCACCCTCGGAGCGCTCGACGGTCGGGTCGAGGACGCGTTCACCACCGCGGACGGCCGGCCGCTTCCGATGCCGTCGACCGTGATCGACGACGTCACCGGTGTCCGCGAAGCCCAGATCGCGCAACTCGCTCCGGGACGGTTCGAGATCCGGATGGTTCCGGGCGTGGGCTTCGACGCCGAGCGCGTCGAGCAGCAGTACAGACGCAACGTCGAGCGGTTGTACGGCCCGGGACAGGAACTCCGCGTGGTGACCCTGGATGCCGTGCCGCGCACCGCCTCCGGAAAATTCAAGACGGCCGTCGTGGAGGGTGGGGGGGACCGTTCCGTTCCGGCGGTTGTGGCGGAGGCCTTCACCGGCTATCGCCTAGGCTCGGGAGAGTGAGGCGTCATCCCGTGTACAGGAGAACGGGACGCCGCCGCGGGTCGGGAGGATCCCGGCACCATACGGGATCGGCAGGGTCCAAGGGCCGTACGGTGTCCCGCATCCTGCTCGTCGTGCTGGTGACGACGTCGTCGCTGTCCTGCGCGGCGCCCACCGCGCGCGACACCACCGCGGATGCGGCGTCGACAGCGATGTCCCTGCCGGGTATGCCCGCGACCGGTGAGCCGACCTTCCCGAGAACCGCCACCTACTATCTCGACCAGGATCGCCTCCCTCCGATGGAGGAGCTCGCCCGATACGATCTCGTGGTTCTCGATCACGAATGGGCGCATCGTGTTCCGGAATCGTACTTCGACGGGCTCCGGTCGCGGAATCCGCGTGTCCGTCTGCTCGCGTACCTGAACCTCGTCGACCTTCCGGGAGCGCTGGGGTCGCCGGGATACTGGGCCGATCGGTACGCCCTGTGGCAGTTCGACGGCCCGAACAGCAGCGCCTTCCCGAAGGAATGG
The DNA here is from genome assembly GCF_048381395.1 of Rhodococcus shunpengi. Classification (NCBI taxonomy): domain Bacteria; kingdom Bacillati; phylum Actinomycetota; class Actinomycetes; order Mycobacteriales; family Nocardiaceae; genus Rhodococcus; species Rhodococcus shunpengi. The sequence goes on along the minus strand of NZ_JBLWIU010000012.1, from coordinate 104,631 downwards.
CTCGCCACCACGGCATCGGGGGAGCCGGTCAGCGAATGGCCCCGGACGACGATGACCAACCTCACCGACGTGGCGCCGCGGGTCGACGGCAGGATCTATGCCGAGTACGCCGCGGAGTGGGTCGCCGATCAGGTCTGGTCGACCGGGATCTGGGACGGTGTCCTCCTCGACGTCTGGGGGGATCGGATCTACTCGGCCGACGCGGACGCGTGGGACATCGACGGCGACGGTGTGGACGAACCGGATTCGCAGATCTACGGCCCCGACGGGCCGTGGGCGCGGGGACTCACCGTGGCGGAACGGATCATGCGGGAGCGCATGCCCGACGCGATCATCGTCGCGAACGGCGATCGCAGCCCGGTCGACGGCCTGCTCGACGGGCGGGCCTGGGAGAGCTTCGCGGATCCGATGGTCGAGCGCGATCCGGGCATGGACCTCGACCGCTATCTCGAGACGAGTGCCGGAGGGGGACATCGATCACCGGGAGTGTGGATGACGATCGACCGCCTGGGAACGGGCCGGAGTGTGGCCGACACCTATCGACGAGCGCGCTTCTTTCTCACGGCCACGCTCCTGGGAGACGGTTACTGGGCGCCGATGCTCCTGCACTACGGCAGTACCGCCTACTACGACGAGATGGACGGGGCGGGACTCGGCCCCGGTTATCTGGGCCTGCCCGTCTCCGACGCCGGTCTGCAGGGCGACGCGGGACGGACCGTGCTCCGCCGGGACTTCGAGAACGGGATCGTCCTCGTGAACAGCGGGGACAATGCCGAACACGTGTACCTCGAGGGCCCCTACCGTCACCTGCAGGGGACGCAGGACCCGAGCGTCAACGACGGCAGCGTCACCGACGAGGTGGTGCTCGAACCGCTGGACGGCCTCATCCTCCTGCGGACGGACTGACCCGGTCGATCTGCCCGTCAGTTCGACCGGCCCGTCAGTTCGGTGAGCAGGGCCTCGAACGACCGTGCGGTCCGGGAGATCCGGTACTCGCGTTCCGCGCGTTCGCGGCCGTTCGCGCCGAGGCGGCGCGCGAGTGACCGGTCGGCGGCCAGCACGCACAGTCGTTCCGCGAGTGCCGCGGCGTCTCCGACCGGGACGAGGAAGCCGTCGGTCCCGTCGGTGACCATGTCGGGCAGGCAGCCGCATTCGGTGGCCACCACCGGAAGACCGGCGGCCATGGCCTCGATGACCGTGATGGGTGCACCTTCGTGGACGGACGACAGCGCCGACACGTCCAGTCCCGGCAGCAGTGCTCGGACGTCGCGGCGCACACCCGTGAACACGGTCCGGCCGGAGATACCGAGATCGCCGGCGAGCGACCGTAGTTCGGATTCTCTCTCGCCGCCACCGATGATCAGCAGTCGCAGCTCGGGACGGGTGCGTGCGGCGATCCGCACCGCCTCGAACAGCACCTGGTGTGCCTTCTGATGGCTCAACCGCGCGACGATACCGACGGCGAACGCGTCGGGGGACAGCCCGAGCGCTGCGCGTGCCCGGTCGCGGTCCTCCTCGGTGGGCGGGTCACCGATGTCGATCCCGTTGGTGATGACCACTTCTCGTGTGCGCGACCACGGCCGGCGGGCGACCCCCTCCTCGCGGCGCAGATAGTCGCCCTGGCGCGGTCCCAGCAACACGAGGGCATCGGAGAGGAAGAGGGTGGACACGGCCCACCGGGGAAGACACCGCTTGCCGATGCTCGTCAGATCCATGTCGTGCGCGGCAACGAGATTCGTGGGTGTCATGGCAAGGCGCGCTGCCAGCCTGCCGAGCGCCAGAGCGGCGTGGTGGTGGTGTGTCACGAGCACGGCGTCGGTGCGGTCGGTACGCAGCATGCGCACGAGCCGCGTCAACCGGCGCGGGTCGTAGCGGCCGGATCGCGGGACGACCTCCACCTCGAATCCCGCGCGCCGATACTCCTCGGCGAGCGGGCCGGCTTCGCGCACGCACACCAGACGGGGGCGCACGACCGACGGATCGAGGTGCCGGAACACCTCGAGCATGAGGACCTCGACGCCCCCGACGAACGTCTGGTCCAGCACGAGCGTGAGGCGGACGGGATCCGTCCGCTCTGCGTGCTCCGTCGGCCGTGCGGGTCGCACAATTCGAGACCGTGCGGGTCGCACAATTCGAGACCGTGCGGCTTCCACGAGGGCGCTCTGGGCGCCCGCGACACTTCGGTGGAGTGTGAACTCCGATTCCACGCGTTCCCGCGCGGCCCGCCCCATCTTGCGGGCGAGTTCGGGATCGTCGAGCAGTTCGAGCATCCCGTCGGCGAGTGCTCGTTCGTCGCGGGAAGACACGAGCCGGCCGGTGACCCCGTCGACCAGCATCTCGGGGACGCCGCCGACGGCCGTGCACACCGCGGGGCGGCCGGATGCCATGGCTTCGAGCAGGGCCATGGGGAAGCACTCGATGCTGTACGACGACAGGACGACGAGATCCAGGGCACGGAGGATGCGCGGGATGTCGTTGCGCGCACCGGTGAAGACGACGTTCGCGCGCAGATCGGCGGCGTCGGCGATCGCTTCGAGGTCCTCGCGGCACGGACCGTCGCCGATGACGAGGAAACGGACATCGGGTCGCACGTCGACGACCCGCCGTGCGGCGCGGAGGAAACAGGCGTGGTCCTTCTCCGGACGCAGTGCCGCCACGATCCCGACGGTGGGAGCATCCGCGGGCACGCCGAGTTCGGGCAGCACGCTGCGATCGTCGGTGGTGTCGTACAGCGACGGATCGACCCCGTTGTACACGACGGTGATCTTCTCGGGTGGGTAGCCGAGATCGTCGGTCATGAATGCGCGCTGTGCCTCGGCCACACCGAAATAGGAGTCCGTGAGCGGATCGAGGCACCGGTCGATCAGTCGCCGGAGCCGGCCGCGGGGTTCGGGATCACCGCAGTGGTGGACCCACACCACGACGTGCGGGACGCGGGCGAGGAAGGCCGCCGCCCGTCCCAGCGTCTCGGCGTTGTATCCCCGCGTGATCACGATGTCGGGACGGAACCGGCACATCTCCCGCACCAGATCGACCAGGGCGCGCACCATCTGCCGCTTGGTCCTGCGCAGCGCCGTTGCGGGAATCGACGATTCGACCAGATCGGAGAACAGCGCGCCGGGTTCTCCGATGCAAACGGCACACGAGGTGAAGCGCTGGGGGTCGAGTCGCGGGAGCAGGGTGGTGACGTGCCGTTCGGCGCCGCCCACACCCAGATCCGGCACGACGTACATCAGTCGCAGCGGACGGGACATCTGCCGACCTCTCTGTAGAGGGTGTCGAAACGCCGTGACACGACGTCGACGTCGAATTCCGTGCACACCCGGCGCCAGGCGCCGGCGCCGAGGCGGGCCCGCTCCGCGTCGTCGGTGACGACCTTGCGGAGGGCGGCGGCGAGGGCGTCGGGATCGTCGGGTGGGACGAGGATTCCCGAATCGGCGTCGACGAGATCGGGTATCCCGCCGACCGGACTGGCCACCACACACAGCCCGGCCGCCATGGCTTCGAGGATCGCCATCGGCTGACCTTCGTTCCGGGACGGCAGCACGAGGATCCGGTTGTCCCGGAGCAGTCCGGAAACCTTCTCGGGTGCCGTCCATCCCGCGATGGTGACGGTGTCGTCGATACCGAGTTCGGCGACCTGCTGTGCGGCCGCGTCCACGGCACCGTCACCCGCGATCGTCAGGTGCGCGCCGGAGACCGCTCCTTCGTGCGCGAGTCGCGCCCATGCCTCGAGCAGGACGAAGGTGCCCTTGCGTTCACCGACCTCGCCGAGGAAGAGCACGTTCACCGGTCGCCCGTCCGGCCGTTGGGAGACGGGCGTCCGGGGCCGGACGGCATTGGGCACGACGACGATCCGGGCACGGGGTGCGATCTCCTGCAGGCGGCACGCCCACCTCTCCCCGAGTGCGATCACCGCGTCGGCCTCGGTGAGGGTCGCGCGGATGACGGTCCGGGCGGGCTTGGGGCACAGGGAGTAGAAGCGGTGGAACTCGGCGCCGTGGACGTGGAGGATCACCGGGATGCGGGCGGCGCGTGCGATCCATGCCAGCGTGGCCTTCCGGACGAAGCTTCCGTACGAGGCGGTGTGGAGGTGTACGACGTCGGGTCGCCTCCGGATCACCGTGTAGGTGAACGAGACCAGCCCGACGGCGAAGGCGACGATCCGGAGGGGGATCGAACCGTTGCGATGGGTGCCGATGTGTTCGATGTGCCAGTCGCTCCACAGATCGGTTCCCTGCATCGTGCGGACGAACGAGGCGACACCGCCTCGGGTCGATGTGCTGGTGGAGACCCACAGCGCCCGTGGGGCATTCATGACGAGACCTCCTCCGGGGATCTCTCGGGATCCCGCTTCCGCGGGACGAACCGGTCGGACCATCCGATCGCCACACCGGCGATGAGCAGTGCCATCGCATTGGTGACATCGAAATTGCGGAGTTCGGCGGTGAACCCGGTGACGAGCAGGCACAGCACGGCGAGGACGGCCGCGATCGCGAGCGGTTGCCCGGTGAGCCGACCCGGTGGCAACCTGCGGTAGGCGCGGACGAGTTGGACGACGAGCAGCACGAGCACCGTGATCCACAACAGACCACCGACGATGCCGAGTTCGGCGAAGATCCCCAGTTCCGTGAAGTGGGCGTCGATACCGAATCCGCCCTCCCACGGGATGCTCGGTCCCCACGCCCGGTGGAAGAAGGTGTTGACGGACACGAAACGCGCGACACCCCACCCGGTGAGCGGTTCCTCGCGGATCGCCCAGAAGGCCGTCGCCATAGCGTTGAGCCGGTCGTGGATCTCGCTCGTCGAACCCACGCCGCCGGCCTTCCGGTCGGCGCTGGTGAAGGTCGACCAGTTCATCGCGACCGCGACCACCATCGCCGTGGCCGTCAGGGCGAAGGCGCGGCGGAAGCCGCGGGCGCACAGCAGTCCGACGAGGACGACGATCCCGAACGCCAGCCACACCGCGCGTGTGTAGGTGAGGAAGACGCCGTAGGCGCAGGCCACGGCGATCACGGCGGCGAGGCGCCGGAGCCAGACGGGTTCGGATCTCTGCGAGGCCAGGACGACCGTGACGATGAATCCGAAGATGAGGATCGTCCCGTTGCCGACGGGCTGATTGGTGACACCCACCGCGCGGCCCGGCCAGTGCTCGTTCTCGAGCATGTAGCGCGGCCACACCAGAGCGGTCGGGCCTTTGAGCTGGAAGATGCTCATCATCGCCGAGAACGCCGCGATGGCGGTGACGGTCCAGAGCATGCCCCGCACCGCACGCTCCCGGTCGAAACTCAGGCGTCCCATGACGAAGACGGCGAACGGGATGACCGTGCCGATGATGATGAAGCGGGACACCGAGGTGGGTTGACTCGTCAGGGGAACCACCGCGGGGAAGCGGTGCGAGGCGAACATCGACCAGAAGTTCCACAGGACGAACAGGCCCATGAAGATCTCGAGCATGCCCAGCTGCCGGATGCGATCGGGGCGCACGGTGATCCAGAGCCCGAACGACCCCAGCGCGACCGCGAAGAGGAAGACGAACAGATCGACGGGCAGCATGGGGATCTCGGGTGTGGGGAGCCGGAAGAACATTGCGACGATCAGCACGAGCACCGCGGTGGCCGGGTGGTAGACCGCCGCGGCGATGACGGCCAGTCCCACCGCCCCGGGCAGGATCAGCGCAAGCAGTTCGCCCGGGAGGACGAATGCGGCCAGGGCCGCGGCGACGAGCAGGCCCGCAGCCGTGGCGGCCGTGAGCGCCGCGCGTCCGAACCGGGCTCCCGACGATCGGATGCCCGGCCGGACGGTTCCTGCGGTGGTCATGGTGTTGCACCCGGCTTGCCGGACAGCAGTGTCGCGGCGTCCCGGTCGGGATGGTGGCCGTTGGACGAGATCGCCGTCGTGTCGGGGCCGAGGCTGTCGATCCGTTCGTAGCGCACCGTGGCGAGGGACTCGCCCCGCTTGTCGCGGCGGAAGAGACGGCGGACGAGCGAGCGTCCGGTGCGGGGGTCGACGAGGACCGCGCCGAGCAGTTCGGCGTCGGCGAGCAGTTCGACAGCCTCGCGGGTGGGACCGACCCGTCCCGAGCGCCGATCCAGGACGAGCACGGTGCGGTCGCTCACGACACACGCAGAGTGGGCGAAGGGGTCCTCGGTGAGCGGCGGGACCTCGACGATCACGAGGTCGGCATCGGCCCGGAGCCGTCGCAGGAGGTGGGTGAACCGTTCGCGGTTGAGCGGGGCGTCCGGGTCGTCGAGGAGATCCCGGACGAGTGCCGTGCGTACCGTGACGGCATCGTCGGCCGCGGTGCGTTCCTGCACCGTGACGGTGTGCATGTCGGCGTGGAGCAGGACGACGCGCTCGCCCTCACCGGCCCAGAATTCGGCGATCGCCCGTGCCACCTGGCCGGTCGCCGGTGTCCGGGTGGGCGAGGCGACGGCCAGGGTCCCCGGCCGCGGTACCTGGCGATGTCCGGCGCGGGTCGCGAGGCGGACGAAGCCGAGATGCCGGGCGCGGCCCTTGCGCCGGCTTCCCCCGCGAGGGATCTCGACGACCGGATTCACTCCCGTCCTCGTGTGCACGTCGTGGGAGGTGCCGAGGGTGGGGGAGAACAAGGCGGCGAGAACTGCGGCGACGGAGCCGAGGACGAGGCCGCCGAGGAGTCCGACCAGCACGTTGCGGGACATGCTCGGTTCGGACATCGCGATGCCGGCGTCGGGCTGCAGGATCTGGAGCTGGTTGGTCGAGTCGCCCTGCAACTGCTGGATCAGCGTCTCGAGCTCGATGATCCGCTGGGTGGTGTAGGCGGGATCCGCACCTTCGGTGAGCAGTCTGCGCCGCTCGTCCAGCTGGCTGCGGAGTGCATCGAGGGAGGCGTCCTTCTCGGCCCGCCGCACCGCGTCGACGTCCCACCGGAAGTTCGTGGCCAGGGCCAGGGCGGCGTCCTTGGCTCCCACATCGGTACCGGCCGTTGCCTCGACGAAGATCATCGAGCTCGCGGCGGCGGTGCGTGCCTCGAAGGTCGTGCCCGGCGGGAGGTCGGTCGAATCCCGAAGTCGCGCTTGGTAGGCGGGATCATTGAACAGATCGATGTAGCCCCGCACCATGACGGCGTCCTCCTCGGGGACACGTCCCGGCGAGGAGACGATCAGCACCGTCCGGCCGGTGTAGCTCGGCTCGGCGGTGTAGGTGCTCACGGCCGACGCGATCACGGCTCCGAGCGTGATGAGAAGGACGAGGGGCCAGAAGTGGCGGATGCGCTGAAGTTGGATCCCGACGGTCGTCGCCGTGTCGAGCGTATCGGCGTCGGTCGTGGTGTTCGTGTGTGTCATGGGGTACCCCAGGTCCTCGGGAGACGACGCTTCAAAACAATCTCAGAGTATCTTTTTACAGGATAGAGCAGAGTTCTAGTTTGTTAAATCCCAAGTTTGGTGGATTATGGATTCGAACCGTACCCATGAGCCTGATTCTGAGTATGCTTCGCTACACCGCACCGCCGGGGACTCCCGGACCCTCTCTCATCGAGGATCGGATCATCGGATGATCGACAATCATTTCGGACTGCACTCGGACGAACCGGCCGCGCGGCCGGTCCGCATTCTCATCGAGAGCAGCGAGTACTGGCTTCGCAACAACGGCGACCTGGCGATGCTCGAGGTCACGATCACGCGCCTGCGTCGCAGATGGCCCGACGCGCAGATCGGCGTGCTCACCGACGTCCCGCTCCTGCTCCGCGCCTACCACCCGACGGCGAAGGGGATCACCGTCCTCTCGACCGACCCCTGGGCCGAGCCGACGGTCGCCGAGGACTTCTTCGCTGCACTGGGACCGCACATCGTCGGCCCGATCGCCCTCGGCATGGTCCGCTTCCGGGTGTGGTTCCCGCAGAAGGCACGCGGACTGCGCCGGCGGCTCGAGCGGCTCGTCCGCACGCGTCTCCCGTCCGAACAGGCCGTGGAAGCGCCCGTCTCCGCCAGTGAGGCGGCCGCTCGCCGGCCGGTGCACCCGGGCAGCGCGGCCGCCGTCGAGAAGGCCTCCCTCCTGCTCGTGCTCGGAGGCGGCTACATCACCGATTCCGATGCCGCCCAGGCCCACCGTGTCTTCACCCTCATCGAGCACGCCTGCGACCACGGTGTTCCCGTCACCATGGTCGGCCAGGGCCTCGGACCGCTCGACGACCCCCTCCTGCAGAAACGCGCGGCCGAGGTGATGCCGCGCGTCGACTTCGTCTCCCTGCGGGAGAACCTTCGCGGCCCGGCCATCCTCGAACGGGCCGGTGTGCCGGACGATCGAATCCTCGTCACCGGCGACGACGCGATCGAACTCGCCTACACCGAATGCGACACCGGCCCCGGAACCGACATCGGCGTGTGCCTGCGTCTCGCCGCCTACGCACCCGTCTCGGAGATCGCCCGCGACACCGTCCGCAGGGTCGTGCAGGCCGTGGCCACCGAGTACTCCTCGACGCTGGTGCCGCTGATCATCGCGGAATACCGCTCCCAGGACCGTCGTTCGACGCTGCCCATCGTGCGCGGAGCGGACTCGGTGGCCGAACCGCCACCCCGGTACACCTCACCCGGACAGCTCGTCGAACAGGTGTCGAGGTGCCGCGTCCTCGTGACCGGCGCCTACCACCTCGCGGTGTTCGCGCTCTCGCGGGGAATCCCCGTGGTCGCCCTGTCGTCGACCCGCTACTACGACGACAAGTTCCGCGGCCTCGAGGACATGTTCGGCGGTGGCCTCACCCTGCTGCACCTCGACGATCCCGCGCTCGGAACCAAACTCGCAGATGCGATGCGCACCTCCTGGCAACAGGCGGACGAGGTCCGCGGTCGTCTGCGTGCCCGTGCCCGGGAGCAGATCCGCCTGGGACACGTGGCCTTCGAACACGTCTTCGCGCTCGCCGAACGGGCGCGGGTCGAGAACCACTGAGACCACTGGGATCACCGAGCAGTACAGGTCGGAAGGATGTCGCCGGAGTGAGCAGCACGACCCCCGAAGAGACGGACCCTGCGGGCCGGACGGTGGAGACCGGCCCCTCCGGGCGGTCGCTGATGTCCTCGATCGGACGGGTGGCCGGCGCGTCGACCGTCGCCTTGCTCTTCTGCGAACTGGTCTCGCTCGCTCAGACCGTCGCCCTCGCACGCCTGCTCACCCCGGCCGAGATCGGCATCTTCGTCGCGGGAACGGTTCTCACGACCTTCTTCGGCACATTCGTCGAAGGCGGACTGCGGTCGGGACTCATCCAGCGCGACACCGACGTCGCCGACGCGGCCGAGACCGTCTTCCGCGTGACCCTGCTGGCCGGGATCGTCATGAGCATCGGCGCGCTCGTGGCCGCACCCGTGATCGGGGCGATCTTCGACAACACCACCGCGGGGCTGGTCGCCGCCGCGACTTCCGGAGTACTGCTGGTCTATTCGGTCGCCAACGTGCCGGAAGCCATGCTGCAACGCGAGTTCAGCGTCAAGAGGCGGCTGATCGTCGGTCCCGCCGTCGCCGTCAGCTACGCAACGGTCGCGGTGTCGACGGCCGCTCTCGGCTGGGGTGTGTGGAGCATGGTGGCCGGCACCTACGTCTCGTACATCACCCTGGTGGTGTCGGTCTGGTCGATCACCAGCTGGCGGCCGGGTCGCGGTCGCGCCTCGTTCGCCCTCTGGCGCGAACTCGCCCGATACGGAGCACCTCTCGTGTTCGGAATGATCGGCTCGCGCGTACAGGCGGCGACGGAGGCGGTGGTGGTCGGCCGAGGACTCAGCGCCTCCGACCTCGGCTTCTTCCGGTACGGCCAGCGGATCGCCCGGATCCCGGCGATGGCGATCATCGAGATCGGCTCGGTCGCACTGTTTCCTGCCTTCTCACGGATCGCCAAGGACCCAGGCAGGCTCGTCTCGGCCTATCTGCGCGCCCTGCAGTGGGCGACCATCGGTGCCGCCGCGTGTTCCGGGTTGATGATCGCCGCCGGCACACCCGCCGTCGTCGTCGTGCTGGGGGAGCCGTGGCGCGGAGCCGGACCGGTGGTCGTCGCCCTGGCCGGTCTCAGCCTCGGCAAGGCGTTCATCTGCGTGAGCGAGGAGATCATCAAGGGATGCGGCCGGACGGGCCTGCTGAACTGGTACACACTCACCGAGGTCGGTGTGGGTCTGGTGCTCCTGCTCGTGTTCGTCGGATTCTTCGGCCTCGTCGGAGCAGCACTGTCCGTGTCGATCACGGCCATCGTCGTGGGGATCGTCGTCATGGCCCTCGCGAAGAGATGCATCCCGGTGTCGCTCTCGCAGCTCGCGGGTGCGATTCTTCCCCCGCTGCCCGCCGCGGCAGTCGCGACGGTAGTGCTCTGGTTGTTCGAACACCATCTCGCACAGAGTGATACGCACCCCACCCTCGTCGCCGTCGCCTTGCTGGCACTCGACGCACTCGTCTTCGCAGCCGCCTATCTTCTGGCGCTCGGCGTGTTCGCGAGATCCGCCACGACCGACCTGGTCGGCACGGTCGGCCGACTTGCCGCAACCGCCGTCAGGACGAGGAGGGATACCCGTGTCGATTCCTAGAACCCATCCCGAGAAACACGGCTCCGCCGAGCTCGCCGCGGTCGCGCGGTCCGGGGAGGTGGTCCGGCTCCGGCCCCCGCGGTTCTCGGACCATCGGGAATGGCGCCGGATCCGGCTGCGCGACCGAGCCATCATCGAACCGTTCTGGGCGGCCAGTGAGCTGTCCTGGGAGGCGCGGCACACCCAGGAGGAATGGGTGCAAGAGTGCCTGCACCTGCGATCCTGCCGCCGATCGCGCGGCTTCGTGATCGAGGTCGACGGGCGTTTCGCCGGACAGGTCAACCTGTTCGGCATCGATCACGTGAGCCGCTCCGCGGAGCTGGGTATCTGGATGGACTCGGCGGTGGGTGGCCGGGTCATCGGGCACCTGGCGATATCGATCCTGATGGACCACGCGTTCACCGCCCTGGGGCTGTACCGGCTCACCGCGCCGATCTGTGTCGACAACCTCCCGGCCGCCCGCGGCGCGGACCGGCTCGGGTTCGTCCGGGAGGCGACGATGAAGAAGTCCTTCGCGGCAGGGGGCCGTCGCAAGGACCACATCCTGTTCGCCATGACGGCCGATCGGGTGCCCGGCGAGGGACTGACCGCGCAGTGGTCCGATCCCTCGGTTCCCCTCGTCCTGCCGGTGTGCTCCGTCGACCGGCGCATCTCGCCGAGAAGTCTCGCGACCGGCTGCCGCTACGTGCTCGGTACCGCGAAACGGCTGGCTCCCGGACGAGCAGCGCTGCAAGCGGCACCTGCTCACGTCGGTGGGCTGATCCTGCGACCGGTCCACGCCCTGTCCGCTCCTCTGTTGCGACAACACCGCCGGGAGGAGGACGCCGTCCTGGAAGGGATGTGGCAACCGAGCTCACCGTGGGCGGGCTGGTCGGGGCACGCCTTCGGATACCGCGTGGAGAAGGACGGCCGGCACCTCGGCACGGTCGGTTTCGAACCGATCGATCTCGTCCGGCACGACGCCACACTGCGTGTGGACGCGACCGGCGACGACAGTCACCGGGCGCTCCTGCAGGCAGCGGGATGGCTGCTCGACCGGGCGTTCGGGGTGCTGAACATCGAGCGGGTACAGACCGGGGTCGATTCCTGCAACGCGGTGGCAGCCGGTTTCGCGAAGGCGCTCGGGCTCACCCTCGAAGGACGGATGCGAGGCATCACCACACACGACGACCGGCTGCGTGATCTCGACCTGTGGGCCAAGGTCGCGGACGGCAGCGCAGACAACGAGACATACAAACTCGATCACGCAACCCCCGCGGGAGAATGACGATGACCGAATCCGTCGACCTATCAGCAAAATTCGACAGATCCGCCCACCTCCAGCGGCGCCTCCACGAACTCGTGCCCGGAGGTGCCCACACCTATGCCCGCGGCCCGGACCAGTATCCCGAACACATGACGCCGATCCTCACCCACGGGGACGGCGCACACGTGTGGGACGTCGACGAGAACCGCTACGTCGAATACGGGATGGGACTGCGGTCGGTGACGCTGGGACACGGCTACCGCCCGGTCGTCGAGGCCGTCACCGAAGCCGTACGGAGAGGGACGAATTTCAGCCGTCCCACCCTCCTCGAAGTCGAAGCGGCCGAGGACTTCCTGTCGCTCGTGCCCGGCGCCGACATGGTCAAGTTCGCCAAGAACGGATCCGACGCCACCACCGCGGCGGTCCGTCTCGCGCGCGCCGTCACCGGGCGCGATCACATCGCGGTCTGCGACCACCCCTTCTTCTCCGTCGACGACTGGTTCATCGGAACCACGCCGATGAGCGCGGGCATCCCGGAGAGTTCGCGATCGCTCACGTTGCGCTTCCGCTACAACGACCTCGCATCGCTCGACGCTGCCCTCACGTCGCATCCGGTGGCGTGCGTAGTCCTCGAAGCGGCCACTGCTACAACAGAACCCGCATCCGGATTCCTCGAGGGAGTGCGCCGGCTGTGCGATCGCCACGGTGCGCTCATGGTGCTCGACGAGATGATCACCGGGTTCCGCTGGTCGGAGCACGGGGCGCAGTCGGTCTACGACGTGCGGCCCGACCTGTCGTGCTGGGGCAAGGCGATGGGGAACGGATTCCCCATCTCCGCGCTCGCCGGTCGCCGCGAGTACATGGAACTCGGCGGACTCGGGACCGACGCCGAACGGGTCTTCCTGCTCTCGACCACCCACGGACCGGAAGCGGCGTCGCTCGCAGCCTTCCGTGCAGTGGTACGTGCGTACGGGACCGAGCGGCCGATCGAACGGATGGAGGCTGCCGGAACGCGTCTGGCCACCGCGGTGAACGCGCTCTCGGCGGAGATGGGACTCGACGAGTACGTCCGGGTCGAGGGCAGACCGTCCTGCCTGGTGTTCTCGACGCGAGGACCCGACGGGACGCCCTCGCAGGAGTACCGGACGCTGTTCCTCGCGGAACTGCTCGACCGCGGGGTCCTGGGCCAGTCGTTCGTCGTGTCGGCGGCCCACACCGACGACGACATCGACCTCACCGTCGCCGCGGTGGAAGCGGCGCTCGTGGTGTACCGGAAGGCGATCGACGCCGGGAGCGTCCGGGGTCTCCTGCGCGGACGGCCGGTGGCGCCTGCGCTCCGCCGCTTCGCTGCCCCGCGCCGACTGCCGTAGCGGTCGGTGCAGGAAACGGTCAGCGCAGGATCAGGCAGGTGGTCGAGCCCGTCGCGAGCAGGCGGCCCTCCGAGTCGCGGGCCTCACCGCGCGCCGTCGCCGTGCGCCGTCCGGTGTGCTCGCAGAAGCCCTGCACACGGATGACACCCTTCCCGGTCTGCACCGGGCGGACGTAGCGGACCTGCAGGTCGAGGGTCGTGTACCCGACCCCGGCCTCGAGGGTGCTCGACACGCAGAAGCCCATCGCGGTGTCGAAGAGGGTGGCGAGCACACCGCCGTGGATGCTGCCCACCGCGTTGGCGTGGAACTCCTGCGGCTCGAGGGTGACCTCGGCGAAACCCTCGCCGGCATCGGTGACGGTGAAACCGAGCGTGCGGGAGGTGGGGTGGTGCGGGATCGTCCCGTCCATCAGCCCGCGCAGGAAGTCGAGTCCGTGCATGTCGCGGTTGGCCGCCGACGTCGGTGCCGGGTCCTCCCACGTGTAGGTACGCTGCCGCTGCTGTTGCTCGTCCGTGCTCACGATGACCGACCGTATCCCACCTCCGGAGGGGTGACATGTGGAGCCGGGCGTGCCATTCTCGTTGCATGCGCCGTCGATGTTGATCCGACCCGGTGACCTCGCTGTCCGCGCGGGTGGTCGCGTACGCGTCCGTCCGTGAGTTCGTGCCGCTCTACGGCCTGTACGCGTTGCTGTTCGAGGATCACGGTCTCGACACCCGCTCCATCTCGTCGCTGTTCGTCCTGTGGTCGGTGGTCGCCTTCGTCTCGGAGGTGCCGTCGGGCGCGTGGGCCGACACCGTCTCCCGTCGCGGTCTGCTGTTCGGCAGCGGAGCCCTGCTCACCGCCGCGTTCACGATGTGGCTGGTGTGGCCCGGTTACTGGGGGTTCGCGCTCGGCTTCGTCCTGTGGGGCATCAGCGAGTCGTTGAAATCCGGCACCTTCGAGGCCCTCGTCTACGACGAACTCGCCGCGCGCGGGTGCGAACACCGGTACGCGGCGATCATGGGATACGCCAACGCGGGTGAGATGACGTGCGTCTTCGTCGCGATCCTCACGGCGGCACCGCTGTTCGAACTCGGCGGTTACGCCCTGGTGGGCTGGGTGTCGGTCGCGATCACCGTCGTCGACATCGCGCTCGTGGGAACGCTTCCCGCCGCACCGAAGGTGGAGGAGGCCGACGAGATCGCCGGCAGCGGCGACACCGTCCTCGTCCGCTACATGTCGTCGCTGCGGGCCGGCACGTCCGAGATCCGCACCGACCGGGCCGTGCGACGATCGGTCGTCCTCGCGGCCGCCCTGCTCGCCTGTCTCGCCTTCGACGAGTACTTCGCTCTCCTCGCACGCGAATCGGGAGCGGAGACCGGATTCGTGCCGGTGCTGGTCGCGCTGACGGCCGTCGGACAGGTGGTCGGTGCCGCGACCGCCGGACGGACTGCGACGATGAGCGGCCGCACCATGGGTGCCGTCGTGATCGTCGGATCGGCATTGATCGCCGGTGGTGCACTCGCCGGAGGGATCGCCGGATTCACGGCGATCGGCGTGGGTTACGGCGCGCTGCACAACGTGGCGATCGTCGCCGAGGCGCGCCTGCAGGACACGATGTCCGGTCGCGCCCGGGCGACCGTCTCCTCCGTCGTCGGCCTGACGAGCGAGGTGCTGTCGGTGGCGATCTTCGCTGCCTACGCGCTCGGCTCGCTGTGGTTGCCGATGGCGGTGCTGGTCGCGGTGACGGTGCTCCCGCTGGTCGGGCTGGGCGTGGTCGCGCCGAGACTGTTGCCCGCAGCGCGCTCGGCTCCATTCTCCGGCCCATGAGGGTCGGGGAGCAGTTCGGCCACGAGGGCGGGAAGCCGCTCTCGCCACTGAACCCAGTCGTGGCCGCCGGCGAACCGCGCGGAACGGACGGGATGCCCGGCACGGCCGAGACGGCTCACAGCCGAGTCGATCTCGTCGAGCATCATCCATTCGAGTGAGCCGGCCTCGCAGAAGATGGGCACCCTGCCACCACGATCGGCCTCGGCGATCGTCGGAACGTCGCGCCCCCGGTCGTCGTGCCACCACATCGACGGTGAGAGACACGCCGCACCGGCGACGATGTCCGGGCGTGTCAATGCGAAGAACATCGACGCGAGACCACCGTAGGAGCAACCGCCGACGATCACCTGCTCGTCGACGAGGGCGAGCAGTTCGTCCCGGAAGCGCGGGTTGGCGGTCAGATCGGAGGCACGGACGTTGCGTGCCGGACCGTCGGCACCGACGTGCTCGACGGCCACGACACGTGCCGGTGAGGCGGTGCCGTCGAAGGCGGCGAGTACTCCGTGGGCGAGGATCTCGTCGCCGTCGAACAGCAGTACCGTGCCCCGTCCCGGTAGAGGCGGAAGATATGTGTGTACGCGGCGCGGGGTTCCGTCGAGCACGACGATCGAGGTGTGAAGATCTCCCGCAGGCGGCTCTCCCGTCCGGAAGCGTTGTGGTGGTGCATCGGGAGCTGCACCTTCTCGGGTCCCGGTTGCATTGCGACGGAACCGGATCCACCATTCGCGTTCGTTCTCTCCGTCCTCCGGTCCGTCGATCGGGCCGGCCGACGGAATGAAAGCGTAGGAACCACGCCAAGCGCTGGGTACCCGGACCGAATGCGTCCACGACCGACCGTCCGGATCGCGCCGCATCGTGCCCTCGGCGATGCGGCTGCGGTCGGTCACGCAGTTGACGTCGAGAAACACCTCGGCGGTGAAGGGCGGCATCCGGTCTGCGCTCACCGTGAAGGTCGCGATCCAGCCGTCGTCGTCGGCGGTGAACACCGGCGTACCGTCCCCGATCACGCGCGAGCGGTAGGCAGCCTCGGGAGGCGTGACGGCACTGCGATCCGGGGCGGGCAGCCGTTTCCGAGGAGATGGGGTAGGCACGCCGGTGTCGTCGGTCATGGCGTCAGGCGTCGCCGCGGACCGCAGCGGCGATCTTCTCGGGCAACTGCTCACCGAGCCACGCCATGCTCAGCAGGCTCGTCGAGCGGAAGGCGCGCCACTCCTCGTCGGTGGGCACGTAGTGACGACCCTCCCGAACGACGTCCAACGACGCGAAGACCGGCATGGCGGAGTAGCTTTCGCGGAACGACTCGTCCGGGAAATAGCCGATGAACACGTCCGCTTCGAACAGGTCGAAGTTCTCCGGGCTGATCTGGTTGTCCTTGCCCTGCGCGACGTACTGCTCGGTGGCAGGGGACGGTACGAGTCCGAGGTCACCGAAGAGCTGGCTCGTCGCCGAATCCGGCCCGGTCAGCAATCCGGCCCGGTCGGTGGAATGCAGGAGGGATACGACGTAGGTCGCGCCGTCGAGTTCGGGATGCTGCTCCTTGGCGGACGCCAATTCGGTCTCGACCGCTTCGATGCGCGCGTCGATCTCGTCGCGGACCCCGAACAGTTCGGCGACACGCTGCGTCTGCTGCGTCCAACTGTCGGCCTTCTTCTCGTCTGCACGCGCAAGGGTGGGGGCGACCGCCGAAAGCTGCTCGTACACCGAGTTCTCCAGCTCGATTCCCGTGGCGAGGATGAGGTCGGGTTCGTAGGAGGCGATCTCTTCGACGGGCACCTCGGTGAACTCGAGCAAGGGTGGGACAGTGCCTCCGAGTTCGGTGACCGCATCCTCGGTCCACGGCATGACGGGTCGGACCACCGAAGCGGTCATGGCCACCGGCACCACTCCGGCCGCCAGAGCGGCGTCGTTGTCGGAAACCGACAGGGTGACGACGCGTTCGGGTGTCTCGTCGAGCGTGACCTCGCCGAACCGGTCGGCGACACTGACGGTTCGGTTCTCTCCCGGAGGCTCGGTGGAGCCTGCGGGATCGGACGAACCCGAGCAGGCGACGGTCAGGGCCAAGGGGACGGCCAGTAGCGGCACGACACGACGGAGCGACTTCAAGACTCACCTTCCACAACGTAAGGACTAGGTAAGCCTAAACTAATTAACTCGCGGGTTGTGCCGTCATCGTTGTCACAACTTGCTGCTGCGCAGTTCGTGCCCCTTCGAGGTCTTGCAGCGGCCCGATTCGAGATCCCACTGCCAGCCGTGCAGGTTGCAGGTCAGCGTGGTGCCGTCGACGACACCGAACTTCGACAGGTCCGCCTTCAGATGCGGGCAGCGACGCTGGATCTCGTAGCCGCCCAACTCGATCGACGCCGAGTCGTCGTGCGCCTCGGCGAACCAGCCGTCGGCGTACGCGATGCGCTCGTCGGTCAGGCACTTGAAGAAGGTGTAGAGGAACTCGTTGTAGCCGCCGATGCGCCAGGCCGTGAACCGGGTGGACAGGAAGATCGTGTTGACCCAGTCGGGCTCGTCGTCGCGCAGAACCGTGCGCACGAGCTCGGGGGCGATGCGGAAACCGTAGCGGTACTTGCCTTCTCCCTCGATGGGTTCGCGCACGACGCGCTTGGGGAAGTCGAGCACCACGGTCTCGTCGCCCATCACAAGACCCACCGGATAGCCGATGCCGTCGCAGATGAGATCGGACTGCGCCATGATCGGCTCGAACTTCGCCTTGAGCGCGGACAGCAGCGGCTCACCCTCGGCGGGAGCCCAGGTCGCCTTCTGCGCCGCGATCACCGGAGCGAAACGCTGCGCCATGTCCTCGATGTAGGCGGCCTTGTTCGTGAAGATCGCCTCGACTTGCTCGTCGGGGATCGGGTGCGTGAGCGTCATGTGCTCGCTGCCCTTCAGATCCACCACCGAACCCGGGATCATGAGCAGGCCGCCCTCGCGGCCGTGGATGCGCAGCTGCTCGAGGAAGACCTGCTGGTCGGGGAAGATGTTGCCCTCGTCGCCGTGGTCGTCGTTGAGGTCGCGCAGGTCGTCGTCGAGGAAGACCGGCGGACCGGCAGACGGCACGATCCACGTCGCGTCGACCTGGTCGATGTAACTGCGGCAACGGTCCATGCCGCGCTGGCGCTTCTGCTTGCCGAAGTTGGCCTTGGTCTTCTTCGGGATGTCGTAGACCATCGGGTACCAGATGGCGCCCGAGTACTGCAGCAGATGGATGTCGATCTTCCCGAACGCCTCGTGCATGACGTCCATGTCGATCGGCCGCGCGTCGTTCATGTTGAACACGGTCGACTCACCGTCGGAGACGATCAGGCCCGAGTCGCCGATCGGTCCGTCGGCCGGCGCGCGCAGCGCGATGATCATGATGTCGAGATCGCCCTCGGGACCACTTACCGTGTGCTTCACGGAATCGGTGGTCTCGAAGAACTTCGTGAAGCCGAGATTCTCGAGCTCGCGACGCAGGTCCGGCACCGGATAATCGGGCAACAGGACGGTCGCGTCCTTGTTGACGTGCTTGCTCAGCGTGTCGGGATCGAAGTGATCCTTGTGCAGATGCGAGACGTACAGGTAGTCGACGTTGCCGAGAGCGTCCCAGTCGAGACCGGTGTTGTCCGGGAAGGGCACCCACGAGGCGAAGTACGCGGGCGTGACCCACGGATCGCACAGGATGGACCCCGCTTCGGTCTGGATGTGGAAACCGGCGTGTCCGACGCTGGTGATCTGCACTTCGTACCCTCCTGACGTGCTGACCGACGCCTACCAGGGTAGGCGCCGCCAGTCGGTCCACTGCGCCCAGGCAGTACCCGTTGCTACCCGTCGTGAGCAGGACCACCAGGTCACGGGGTGTACCGGCCTCGACGATCGGAATCGTCACACTCGTGTACACCTCCGAGATCGGGGTGACGGAGGCGGCCGCGGCATCGAAGGATTCGAGGTCGCCGCGCACAGCATCGCCTTTCGACGATGATCACGGTCGTTCCTCCACCGGGCCCCGCTAGGCTGACCGGCGTGGAACCCTTCTATCGGACCATCATCGGTGTCGCCCGCACGCTCTTCGCAGCGCAAGGGCTGAAATTCGCGATCACCGGGGCGGAGAACATCCCGGCGACGGGTGGTGCGGTCATCGCGATCAACCACACCGGCTACATGGACTTCACCTACGCCGGGATCCCCGCCCGGGTCACCAAGCGGTACATCCGCTTCATGGCGAAGAAGGAAGTCTTCGACCACAAGATCTCCGGCCCCATGATGCGCGCGATGAAGCACATCCCCGTCGACCGCGGCGACGCCGGCGAGTCCTACCGTCTCGCCGTCGAGGCGCTGCGTGCCGGGCAGCTCGTGGGTGTGTTCCCGGAGGAGACGATCAGCCGCAGCTTCGAGCTCAAGGCGTTCCGGTCCGGCGCGGCGCGGATGGCGAACGAAGCCGGTGTCCCCGTGGTCCCCATGGTCATCTGGGGGTCGCAGAGGGTGTGGACGAAGGGCCACCCCAAGCGGCTCGGACGTACGAACACCCCGATCACCATCGAGGTGGGCGCCCCCATCCAACCGTTCGAGCCGGCAGCGGAGATGACCGCGCAGCTCCACGCGACCATGGAGGAGATGCTCCACCGGGTCCAGGACGGTTACACCCACGAGGCCGGCGCCTACTGGGTGCCCCGCCGGCTGGGCGGATCCGCGCCGACCCTCGAGGAGGCGACCGCCCTGGACGAGGCCGCGGCCGCCGAGCGCCGCGCGCGGAAGGCACGCGAACGTGCCGCCCGTGAAGGTGCTGCCGGTAGCGGCAACGACGACGCAGGCGGCGACCGCGGTACTTCGGCACAATGACGGAGTGAACGCAGAGTCGAGTCGAGAGCCGTATCGGGACCACATCACGGACGCGTCGCGTCCCGGATTGGTGGCCACGGACGTGGACGGCACCCTGATCGACGACACCGAGAAGGTGTCCGATCGGACCCGCGCCGCGGTGCATGCGGTGGTCGACTCCGGTGTTCCGTTCGTTCTGGCCACCGGCCGCCCGCCGCGCTGGATCGCGCCGGTGGTCGAGGAACTGGGCTACGCGCCGATGGCGGTGTGCGCGAACGGTGCCGTGCTCTACGACAGTTCCACCGACCGTGTGCTCAGCGCCGCGGTGCTCGAGGTCGACGAACTGGCGTGGCTCGCCGAGGTTGCCTCGTCGGTGCTTCCCGGTTGCGGTCTGGCCGCGGAGCGGGTGGGGGAGCGGGCCCACGACGCGGCGACGCCGCAGTTCGTCAGCGCTCCCGGTTACGAACACGCCTGGCTGAATCCGGACAACACCGAACTCGCCGAGCACGAGGTGATCGGTGAGCCGGCCATCAAATTGCTCGTCCGGCTCCCCGGCGCGACCAGCCGGGAGATGGCGGAGGCTCTCGTGCCGAAACTGCACGGGCTGGTCGACGTGACCTATTCGACGACCCACGGGCTCATCGAGATCTCCGCGGCGGGGGTCACGAAGGCGTCCGGTCTCCAGGAGATGGCCCGGATGCTCGGTGTCTCCCACGAGAATCTCGTGGCCTTCGGCGACATGCCCAACGACATCCCGATGCTGTCGATGGCGCGTCACGGCGTGGCGATGGAGAACGCGCATCCGGACGCGAAGTCGGTCGCAGACGAAGTCACCGCCACCAACGTCGAGGACGGGGTGGCCCGCGTTCTCGAACGGTGGTGGCGGTGACTCGTTCCTACCGGTGCGCTGCGGGTCAGCCCGCGGGCGCCGGTGCGGGTGCCGGTTCCGGCGCTGGTGCCGGTTCGGGTCCGGGTTCGGGCGCAGGAGCACCCTCGGGTGCGGGTCCTGCGACGTCGGCCGGCTGATCCTGCATCGCCTGGTCGTAGGCGTCGTCGTAGGCGCGCAGCACCTTGGTGACGACACCCGTGACCTCGTTGAAGATCAGCGAGCCGAACTCGAAGTCCGAACGCCAACCGTCCGGCACCCGGTACTCGTCGCTGGTGGGCAACCCCAGCTCACCAGCGTCGAGTCCGTTCTTCTCCCACGCCTTGTAGATCTCGCCGAGTACCGTCCACGTGCCGCCGTTCGGTGACGTGTAGATGGCACCGTTGACGAAATTCACTCGTTCGAAACCGCTCTTGACCGCGGGAAGGATCGAGGTCACCGCCTGACCGAGCCGTCCGAGTTCGCCGCCCTCGGCGAGCCACTTCTGGACCAGCGGGTGACCGCTGAGGCGGATCAGTTCGTCGACGACACCTTCGGCGGTGTCGGCCGAGCCCGAGGCGAGCGCTCCGACGTTGACGTCCGGCACGTTCGGCGACGGGTTCGACGGTGACGGATTCGAGGGCTGCGGGTTCGACGGCTTCGGGTTCGAGGGCTGCGGGTTCGACGGTTGCGGGCTGCCACCGCCACCCTTCGCCGCGGCTGCGGCGATGTCGCGGATCTTCCCCATCTGCGCGTAACCGGCGTCGCCCGGGCAACTGGTGTTGCCCACGTCGCGGTGCGCGAAGATGATCGGCAGGTCGACCGCCGTGCCGCGCGGGTACGGAGTGAACGACGTGCCCTCGGAGTACATGGTGGTGCGACCCTTGGGGTCGAGCCCCGCCCGTGCCAGTCGCCAGCCGAGGAACTTGCCGACCGACTCCACTGCGGCCTGCGGCGGGGCCTGGGTCGAGAAGTCGCCCATCATCGCGATGCCGTGGGTGTTCTCGTTGAAACCACCCGAGTGGGCGCCCTGCACGTTGCGCTCGAGACCACCGGCGCGACCCTCGAAGATCTGGCCGTACTTGTCGACGAGCGTGTTGTATCCGATGTCGCACCAGCCGAGCGTGCGTGCGTGGTACGCGTAGATCGCGCGCACGATCTCGGCCGATTCGGCCTTCGAGTAGTTGTTGCTGCCCGCGGTGTGGTGCACGGTCGCGCCACCGAGGGAGTCGTCGTAGGTCGGGGTCTGGCAGCGCATCGACTCGTCGGCGCCCCACTGCTGGCGGGTGATCACCTTCAGGCCGGAGTTGCCGAGCGGGCTCGCGATGTCCTCGAGTCGCGCGTCCGCCTCGCTGCTGCCGGGCGAGATGAGCACGGCACTGACCGCTTCGGCGGCTGCCTGCAGCGGGTTCTCGCGCAGCGGCTTGGACGAGGACGCGGGCACGTATCCGAGGTCGGGCGCATCGGCTGCGGGTGCAGCGACCGGCGCGGGTGCCTCGTCGACGGGGACCGGGGCCTCCACCGGTGCTGCAGGAGCGGGAGCTCCGGGCGCCGGTGCCTCAGGGGCGGGTGCCTCGGGAGCGGGAGCAGGAGCTTCGGGCGCCGGCGGGGCCTCCGCGCCGGCAAGATTCGGTTCGGGGCCGGGACGCGGCGTCAGCAGCACCTGCACCGCACGCGTGGCACCGACGTAGATCGGCTCCGTGCCCGTGCGTCCTTCGGCGGTGGCGTCGTCGGCGCGCGTCTCGATCGGCTCGGTCGCGGTCCAGGGACCCCAGCTGCCGTCGTCCTTCTGCGCGCGGATGAGCGCGTCGGTGGCGGCGACGTCCTCGGCGGCGAGCGCGACGAGGCTGAACGGGGTGTCGCGGGTGAGTTCCTTGACGGTCGCACCGACGCGCTGGACGAGTCCGCCGTTCGGGTCGGGAGCAGTCGTGATCTGCGGGAGGCCGTCGACGATCTCCTTCAGGCTGAGGTCCGGCAGGTTGAGACCGGTCAGTTCCTCGAGCGGGATGATCAGGTCGGGCACCGAGGCGAGCACGACTTCCGCGATATCGGGTGCCACTGCCTCGACGGTGTCGTTGGCATTCCGGATCTCGGGAGCGGTGCTGGTCAGCCCGGTGACGGCGAAGGGCGTCGCGACGGCCAGGGCGGCGACGGCACCCAGGACGATCGACGGCTTGGGGCGGCGATGCGGCACTGTTTGCTACTCCCTGTCGTTGGTGCTCCAGCGGACGGTTCCGACTTCGGATCGTCCCTTACGTGTCGCTTCCGTAGTCCGGTTCGGACACGAAAGTTCTGTAACTCGTGATTCTTGTGTTGCTTCTGTGACATTTGTTGCCTAGCTCCGTCACTCTTGTCACACTAGACGCAGCAAACCTTAAGCCTCAACCTGAGCTTGAGGATCGGTCGAAATTGTCCGATATCGCGGATCACGAGTTCGCGCCCAGAGCGACAACGAGGGAGCAACGTCATGTCACGACAGTCCATCGGGCGCAGAGGCAAGATCCGGAGGCGGCGCATCATCCTCGGCAGGCCGTTGCGCAACGGATGGCGTCCCTCCGTCGCCCGTGCTGCCGCGATCGGGGTCGCTCCCGCGCTGCTCGTCGGAGCCGGCGTCGGCGCGCTCGTCCAGAGCAACCAGGCGGCACCGGGTGTCGTGCAAGCGGTTTCGGCCGACACGCCCTTCACGTTCAGCGGCTTCGGTCACGGCCACGGTCGCGGCATGGGGCAGTGGGGTGCCTACGGCTACGCCCAGGACGGATGGACCGCCGAACGGATCATCGGCCATTACTACGGCGGCACCGAACTCGGCACGGTCGACGACGCGATGATCGCGGTCCGTCTCATGGCGCGCGACGACCACACCCTCGACGTCTACTCCGACACCGGCATGATCGTCGCCGGTAAGCAGCTCGCGCCCGGCGAGGCCGCGCACCTGACACCCACCCCGGACGGCGGTGCGAACGTCGTCGTCACCGAGGGCTGCAGCGGCGACGTGCTGTGGCAGGCCGCCACCGACCTGCCGTGGGTCGACCCGATCGACCTCGCCGAGGACCGTCCCGCGAACGAGCACCTCACCATGTGCTCGGACGACAAGACCTACCGCGGTGCCCTCGGTGTGGTGCTCGACGGCACCGCCCCGCGCACCGTCAACCGCCTCCACGTCGAGGACTACCTGCGCAGCGTGGTCCCCGCCGAGGCGCTGCCCGCCTGGGCCGACACCGGTGGTGCCGAGGCACTGCGGGCGCAGGCCATCGCCGCGCGGTCCTACGCCCTCGCCGAGAAGCGTCACGAGAAGTGGCAGACCTGCGACACCACGGACTGCCAGGTCTACGGCGGGTCGGGCGTCGAGGATCCGCGCACGGACGACGGTGTGCGCACCACCCGCGGAACCGTCCTGATGAAGGACGGCGAGGTCGTGCGCAGCGAGTTCTCCGCCTCAACCGGTGGCTACTCGGCCGGCGGCACCTTCCCGCCCGTCGAGGACGAGGGCGACAAGGTCGCCCCGAACCGCGAATGGGCCAAGACCTTCACCGCGGCCGAGATCGGCAGCAAGTTCGGCGTCGGCGACCTCCAGGCCTTCGAGGTGCTCTCCCGCAACAATCTCGGACCCGAGGGTGGCCGCGTGACCCGGGTCCGCGTGGTCGGCTCCGACCGCACCATCGAGACGACGGGTGCCGAGGCACGGACCAAGCTGGGACTGCGTTCCGACTGGTTCACCGTCAAGGAAGGCATCGACGAGGACGCCCCGGAGATCACTCCGGCGCCCGAACCCGGCCCCGAGACCGGCACCGATCCCTTCGGCAGCGGCACCGGCACCTCACCCATCGAGCAGGCCTATCTGGACCTCGGCGGCGTCGACAGCGTGCTCGGCTCGCCCATCGGCCCCGAGCTGATGCTGCCCGACGAGATCGGTAAGTTCCGGATCTTCACCGGCGGCGCGATCGTGTGGACACCGGACCTCGGTGCGCAGGTGATCGATGCGAGCTTCCTCGAGGACTGGTTCCCCAGCACGGGTAGCGCCGAGTAACCCGACGGCACACCTCGACCGGCCGGTCGCCCGAACAGGGCGGCCGGCCGGTGGCGTTCCGGCACCGCGACGACAAGTGTTGACGTTGACGCAACGTCAAGATGCACGCTGGTCGTAGCCGGAAAGAAAGAGGTGGGCACGTGCGGGAATGGTCGATCCAGCAACTGGCACGCGCCGCCGGTGTCACCAGCCGCACCCTGCGGCACTACGGCGACGTGGGGGTGCTGCGTCCGAGTCGCACCGGCAGCAACGGCATGCGGTTCTACGACCAGGACGCACTCGTGCGTCTCCAGCGCATCCTGCTGCTCCGCGATCTGGGGCTGGCCCTGCCCGCCATCCGCGACGTGCTCGGCGGTCACGACGACACCGCGAACGCACTGCGTACCCACCTCGACCTGCTCGAACACGAGCGCCGGCAGTTGGACCGTCGTATCGCGGCGGTGCGCACCACCTTGGCGAAGACGGAGAGAGGGGAGGAACTCGTGGCAGACGAAGTGTTCGACGGGTTCGACCACACGCAGTACCGGGACGAAGTGATCGAACGGTGGGGCAAGGACGCCTACGACTCGGGCGACCGTTGGTGGCGGGGTATGGACGACGCCGCCAGGCGCGACTGGATGAGGCAGGTCGAGCAACTGAACCACGACTGGATCGCGGCGGCCCGGGCCGGGCTCGACCCGGCCGGACCCGAGGCGCAGGACCTCGCACGGCGGCATGTCGCCTGGTTGTCGTCGGTTCCGGGCACCCCGGGATGCGGCACTGCGGAGGGCAGTCCGCGCGAGTACGTCCTCGGTCTCGCCGACATGTACGTCGAGGACGAGCGTTTCGCAGCGAACTACGGAGGACGGGAGGGCGCCGAATTCGTCCGTGACGCGCTCACCTACTACGTGTGAGTGTGACGGCCCTCTCGGCCCGCCCGGACCGAGAGGGCACCTCCGCGACGGAGTCGCATACCCTGGTCTCCCGTGACTGCTGCATCAGCGCCCCAGCCCTCCACCGGTGAGTACGACCTGATCGTCGTCGGCTCCGGATTCTTCGGACTGACGATCGCCGAGCGCGCGGCCACGCAGCTCGGCAAGCGAGTGCTCGTGATCGAGCGTCGCCACCACCTCGGTGGCAACGCATACTCCGAGCCCGAGCCGGAAACCGGGATCGAGATCCACAAGTACGGTGCCCACCTGTTCCACACCTCCAACAAGAGGGTGTGGGACTACGTGAACCAGTTCACCGATTTCACCGGCTACCAGCACCGCGTGTTCGCGATGCACAAGGGCCAGGCCTACCAGTTCCCGATGGGTCTCGGACTGGTGTCGCAGTTCTTCGGCCGGTACTTCAGCCCCGACGAGGCACGCGCCCTCATCAAGGAGCAGGCCGCCGAGATCGACACCGCCGAGGCGAAGAACCTCGAGGAGAAGGCCATCTCCCTGATCGGCCGCCCCCTCTACGAGGCGTTCGTCCGCGACTACACGGCCAAGCAGTGGCAGACCGATCCCAAGGAACTGCCCGCCGGCAACATCGCCCGGCTGCCCGTCCGCTACACCTTCGACAACCGCTACTTCAACGACACCTACGAGGGCCTGCCGGTCGACGGTTACACGGCGTGGCTCGAGAACATGGCGAAGGACGAGCGGATCGAGGTCCGGCTCGACACCGACTGGTTCGCGGTGCGCGACGAGATCCGGGCGGCCAGCCCCGACGCTCCTGTCGTCTACACCGGCCCGCTCGACCGCTACTTCGACTACTCCGAGGGGCGCCTCGGATGGCGCACCCTCGACTTCGAGACCGAGGTGCTGCCCACGGGCGACTTCCAGGGCACCCCGGTCATGAACTACAACGACGCCGACGTGCCCTACACCCGGATCCACGAGTTCCGGCACTTCCACCCCGAGCGCGACACCTACCCGGCCGACAAGACGGTCATCATGCGGGAGTACTCGCGGTTCGCCGAGAACGACGACGAGCCGTACTACCCGATCAACACCTCGGAAGACCGCGAGAAGCTGGGCGCCTACCGCGCCCTCGCGAAGCAGGAAGCGGCCGAGAACAAGGTGCTCTTCGGTGGCCGTCTCGGCACCTACCAGTACCTCGACATGCACATGGCGATCGCCAGCGCACTGTCGATGTTCGACAACGTCCTGGCCCCGCACTTCGAATCGGGAGCGCCCATCGCCGGGGACGCCTCGTGAGCGCCGCGAAGCACGCCGCTGCCGCGAACGCCGGCAAGCACGAGGCGGCCGTGAGTGCTTCCGCTGCGGAGCAGGACGACCTGCTCGGGCGGTCGCTGCTGCAGCGCATCATCCTGCCGCGACCGGGCGAGCCGCTCGACGTGCGCACCCTCTACCTCGAGGAGTCGCCCACCAACGCGCGTCGCGCCCACGCGACGAGCCGGACGACGCTGGCGATCGGCGCGGAGTCCGAGGTGTCGCTGTGCACCTACTTCAACGCCTTCCCGGCGAGCTACTGGCGTCGCTGGAGCACGCTCGGCTCGGTGGTGCTGCGCCTCGAGCTCACCGGCCACGGCCGCGTCGACCTGTACCGCAGCAAGGCCGACTCGAGCCGCATCCACGTCACCGGCCGTGAGTTCCGCGGCGACGGGGTGATCGTCGAGATCGACACCGACCTCGGTCCGTTCGAGGACGGTGGCTGGCTGTGGTTCGACGTCACCACCGACAGCGACGTCACCCTGCACGCCGCCGGCTGGTACGCACCCGTCGAGGCGCCCGGACGCGGCTCGGTCGCCGTGGGCATCCCGACCTTCAACCGTCCCGCCGACTGCGTGAAGGCGCTGCGTGCGCTCGCGTCCGACCCGTTGGTGATGGACGTCGTCGACGCCGTCATCATCCCGGACCAGGGCACCCGCAAGGTGAAGGACGAGGCCGACTTCGCGGAGGCCGCCGAACCCTTCGGTGATCGCCTCGTCATCCACGACCAAGGCAACCTCGGTGGCTCGGGTGGTTACAGCCGCATCATGTACGAGGCGCTGAAGACCACCTCCAGTCCCTACATCCTGTTCATGGACGACGACATCGAGATCGAGCCCGACTCGATCCTGCGCGCCCTCGCCCTGTCGCGGTTCGCGCGGACCCCGATGCTCGTCGGCGGGCAGATGCTCAACCTGCAGGAACGCAGCCACCTGCACACCATGGGTGAGGTCATCCACCGCGCGAACTTCATGTGGGGTGCCGCCCCGAACGTCGAGTACGACCACGACTTCTCCACCAAGCCGCTGCGCGACCGGGAGAACTCGAAGCTACTGCACCGCCGCATCGACGTCGACTTCAACGGCTGGTGGATGTGCATGATCCCGCGCGTCGTCGCGGAGGAGATCGGTCAACCCCTGCCGCTGTTCATCAAGTGGGACGACGCCGAGTACGGCCTGCGGGCCCGCGAGGCCGGCTACCCGACGGTGACGATGCCGGGCGCCGCGATCTGGCACATGGCGTGGAGCGACAAGGACGACGCCATCGACTGGCAGGCGTACTTCCACCTGCGCAACCGGCTCGTCGTGGCCGCGCTGCACCAGCACGGCGACCCCAAGGCGATGGTGCTCGACACCATCAAGGCCACGATCAAGCACCTCGTGTGCCTCGAGTACTCGACGGTCGCGATCCAGAACAAGGCCATCGAGGACTTCCTCGCCGGCCCGGAGAACCTGTTCGACCTGCTGCCGCGCGCCCTCGGCGAGGTGCACGCGCTGCGGAAGAACTTCCCCGACGCGGTGGTGCTGCCGTCGTCGACCGAACTGCCGATGGCATCCGGCGCCGAGGTCGGCGCCGTGGGACTGCCCGAGGGTGCGGTCGCGAAGGTCAAGCGTCTGGCCAAGGGCGCGCTGCACAATCTGCGTCCCGAGAACCGCGAGCACCACGAGCGGCCCCAGCTGAACGTGCCGACCATCGACGCGCGGTGGTTCCTGCTCTCGCAGGTCGACGGCGTGACGGTCACCACGGCGGACGGTCGGGGTGTCGTCTACCGTAAGCGCGATCGTGCGCAGGCCCAGGCCCTGCTCACGGAGGCGCTCCGGTTGCGACGCGAACTCGCGCGCCGGTTCCCCGAGATGAAGAAGCGGTACCGGGACGCGGTTCCCGCCCTGACCAGCAAGGAGGAGTGGGAGCGTGTCTTCGGTATCGGCAACTGACAGCAGCGCTGCGTCCACGACCGCAGACGGTGTGACCGCAGACAGTGTGACCGCAGACGGTGCGGCCGCACGTCATTGGAGAAGTACCGACACCGAGGTCCGGATCCTGCAGACCGTCCAGGCGACCGCAGGTGCGGCGCCCGCCGCGACGAAGATCGCCCGCGGCATGTCGCACTTCGGTGAGCACGCTCTCGGCTGGATCGCGATCGGCGCCGCCGGCGCCCTCGTCGACCGCCCCCGTCGCCGCAAGTGGGCGAGTGTGGCGGTCGGTGCGTTCGGTGCCCACGCGGCGTCCGTCGTGATCAAGCGGGTCGTGCGCCGTCCGCGGCCGGTGGACCCGACGGTGCAGGTCAACGTGTCCACGCCGAGCCGGCTGAGCTTCCCGTCGTCGCATGTGACGTCCACGACTGCGGCGGCCGTGCTGCTCGCCCGCACCACCGGGCTACCCTTTCCCGCGGTGCTCGTGCCGCCCATGATGCTGTCCCGCCTGGTGCTGGGCGTGCACTATCCGACGGATGTGCTGGCGGGTGCGGCACTCGGTGCGGCGTCCGCGGCCGTCGTGGCGCGGGCAGAGACGAAGTGGGGAGATCGATGAGCGAGGAACCGGCGCCCGTCAAGGAGGCGCCCAAGAGCCTGGGCGCCGGGATCGTCAAGGCGGTCCGTCCCCGACAGTGGGTGAAGAACGTCCTGGTGCTCGCGGCCCCGATGGCGGCCGGCTCGGTCACCCAGGTCGACGTGCTGCTGCCCGTCGCGCTCGCCTTCGTCGTCTTCTGCATGGCCGCCTCGGGCATCTACCTCGTCAACGACGCGATGGACGTCGAGGCCGACCGTGCACACCCCACCAAGCGTTTCCGGCCCATCGCGGCCGGTGTGCTCCCGGTGCGACTCGCGTACATCCTCGCGACGGTGCTGCTCGTCGGCTCGATCGCGCTGTCGTTCATCGCGAACTGGCAGCTCGCCGTCGTCATGGCGGTGTACATCGGCATCCAGCTCGCGTACTGCTTCGGGCTCAAGCACCAGGCCGTGCTCGACATCTGCATCGTCTCGTCGGGCTTCCTGATCCGTGCCATCGCCGGTGGTGTGGCCGCCGAGATCCCGCTGTCGCAGTGGTTCCTGCTGATCATGGCGTTCGGGTCGCTGTTCATGGCGGCCGGAAAGCGCTACGCCGAGCTGCGCCTCGCGACCCGCACCGGCGCGAAGATCCGCAAGTCGCTCGAGTACTACACCGAGACCTACCTGCGGTTCGTGTGGACGGTCGCGGCGACGGCAGTCGTGCTCTGCTACGGCCTGTGGGCGTTCGAGCAGGACAACGTGGCCGGTTCCAACTGGTACGCGATCTCGATGATCCCGTTCGTCGTTGCCATCCTGCGCTACGCGGTCGACGTCGACGGCGGTGAAGCCGGCGAGCCCGAGGAGATCGCCCTGAAGGACCGGGTGCTGCAGTTGCTCGCAGTGGTGTGGATCCTGGTGGTCGGCGGTGCTGTCTACCTCTTCTGACGTCGTGCGCGGCGTCCACGACACCGAGGCCGGACCGTCCAGTACGGTCCGGCCCGTTCGGCGTGACCGCCTCGCCGGCGGTGTGTTCGCCGCCGGTGTGGTCATCTCCGCGTTCCTGATGTTCTGGGGAGCGTGGGAGCGGCGCTGGATCGCCGACGACGGTCTCATCGTCCTGCGGACCGTGCGCAACCTCCTCGCCGGCAACGGGCCGGTCTTCAACGCGGGGGAGCGCGTGGAGGCCAACACCTCCACCGCGTGGACGTACATCGTCTACGCGGGTGGATGGCTCACCGGCCTCCGCCTCGAATACGTGGTGCTCACGATCGCGCTCGTGTTGTCGACGGGCGCGATCGTCCTCGCCATCTTCGGCGCTGCACGCCTGTACCGGTGGCGACTGCGCGCCACCACGGGCACCGTGCTGCTCCTGCCCGCCGGTGTCCTCGTCTACATCGCGGTGCCCCCGGCCCGCGACTTCGCCACCTCGGGCCTCGAGTCCTGTCTGGTGATCTGCTGGCTCGGCCTGCTGTGGCTGCTCATGGCCCGGTGGGCGACCCCCACGCCGGGAGGGGACGGATCGCTCCCGGGTACCGGGCAGATCCTCGCCACGGCGTTCGTCGCCGGACTCGGCCCGCTCGTGCGACCCGAACTCGCGCTGGTCGCGGTGCTCGCGCTCGCGATGCTGTTCCTCGCGCCCGGCCTCGACCTGCGCATCCGGGTCGCGATGGTCGCGGTCGCCGGGGTGATCCCGGTCGGCTACCAGATCTGGCGGATGGGCTATTACGCACTGCCCTATCCCAACACTGCGGTCGCCAAGGACGCCGGTGGCGCCAAGTGGTCGCAGGGCCTCGAATATCTCGGCAACCTCGTCTCGCCGTACCTGCTGTGGCTGCCGCTGCTGTTCCTCGCGGTCCTCGCCGCGCTCGTCCTCGCCACCAGCCGTGACGCCGTGGGCCTCACCGCGGCGGCGGCGCGTCCCGATCCGCGCGACGTGCGCGCCACGCTGACCTGGGCTCAGAAGCTGTTGCGCACGCCGACCGCCGTCGTCGTGCTGTTCCTCGGCTCCGGTGTGCTGCTCGCGCTGTACTCGCTGCGTGTGGGCGGCGACTTCATGCACGGCCGCGTCCTCCTGCCGCCGCTGTTCTGTCTGCTCCTGCCCGTCGCCGTCGTCCCGCTGCGGATCCCGGACCGGGCGGAACTCGGCAACAACCGGCCGACGCAGGTCGCGGGTGCGCTGGCCGTGCTGTGGCTGGGCACCGTCGTGTGGACGGCCGCCGCGGCCAACACGACCGGCATGACCGAGGGCGCCGTGGTGGGCCGATCCGGCATCGTCGACGAGCGCGCCTTCTACGCCCTCAACACCGGGCATCTGCATCCCATCCTGGCCGAGGACTATCTCGACTACCCGCGTATGCGGGCCATGGTCGAGGCCATCGCGAACACCCCGAACGGTGGGCTGCTGCTGCCGACCCCCTCCTTCGACGCGTGGGACGTCGTGCCGCCACCCGAGCCCATCCCACCGGGCGGTGCCGGACACACGGTGTTCTTCCTGAACCTGGGCATGACCAGCATGAACACGGGTCTGGACGTGCGGGTCGTCGACCAGATGGGCCTGGCCTACCCGCTCGCCGCGCACACCGAGCGTCTCGAGGACGGCCGGATCGGCCACGACAAGATCCTGTTCCCCGACTGGGTGGTCGCCGATTCGGGCATGGTCGACGTCCATCCGTGGATGCCGGGCTATCTCGACGAGGACTGGGTCGCGATGGCGAAGACCGCGCTGACCTGTCCCGAGACCCGGGAGATGATCGACTCCTCGAGCGCCGAACTCACGTGGGCACTGTTCAAGAGGAACCTGCGCAACGCGTTCGACTACGCCTCGTACCGGATCGAACGGGTGCCGAAGTACGAGATCCAGCGTTGTGACCTGCCTATGCCACCGCCGCGGGGGTGACGGCCGGACACCGAGATCAACTTGGCCCGCTTCGACTGTCTCGATAGGATCACGGCGCATCACGGATGGGTAACTTTCCGGCAGCGCGTGCTTGACCTACAGGTCAAGAGGTGCCCAAGAGCTGTTGAAACCAGGGTTTGTCAGAGATCACGCGGTCCTTTACAGTTTTGACCGCAGTGTGACTTGGGGCGGCCTTCCGCGGTCGTCATCGCCGGAATCCGGGGGACGCGAACGCGGACGCCGCAGACGAGAAAGAGAGCATTGTTCATGCGTTTTGTCCCGAGGTTGAGGCAGGGCCTTCGACGGCGACTGCTCGGCACCGCCGCCGCAGCTCTGGTCCTCCCCGTGGCTGCCGGCCTCGTCGGAACCACCGCCGCCGTCGCCGCGCCGGCGCAGGGAGCGCCGGTCTCGCACCGCGCGCCTGCAGGCGGCTTCGAAGAGGTCTTCGTCGAGTCCGACATGGGCCCGATCAAGGTTCAGATCCAGTGGGCCGCGCGCGGTGGCGACGCGGCGCTCTACATGCTCGACGGCCTTCGCGCTCGGGACGACGCGAACGCCTGGACGTTCGAGACGAACGCCCTGCAGCAGTTCGCGAACGACAACGTCAGCCTGATCATGCCGGTCGGCGGACAGTCGAGCTTCTACACCGACTGGTACGCGCCGTCCAACCTGAACGGCCAGGACGTCACCTACAAGTGGGAGACGTTCCTGACGGAGCAGCTGCCCGACTACCTCGCCACCCGTGGTGTCTCGCGCAACAACAACGGCATCCTCGGCCTGTCGATGGGTGGCTCCGCCGCCCTGACCCTGGCCGCCTACCACCGCGACCAGTTCAAGTTCGCGTCGTCGCTGTCCGGCTACCTGAACCTGTCGGCTCCCGGCATGCGTGAGGCCATCCGCGTGGCGATGCTCGACGCCGGCCGCTTCAACGTCGACTCGATGTGGGGCCCGCCGTGGAGCCCGGCCTGGCTGCGCAACGACCCGTTCGTCTTCGCTCCGAAGCTCGAGGGTCTGTCGCTGTACATCTCGGCCGCCAGCGGTCTGCCCGGTGAGCACGACAACCCGCAGGGCTTCGTCGGCTACTACAACACCGCCAACGGCATGGCGCTCGAGGCGCTGTCCCTCGCCCAGACCCGCGCGTTCCAGATCAAGCTGGCCACGCTCGGCATCCCGGCCACCTTCGACTTCCCGGCGCGCGGCACGCACGCATGGAAGTACTGGGAGGATCAGCTGTGGAAGGCACGCCCGCAGATCCTCGAGGCGCTGAACGCGTTCTGATCTCCGGTACGCACTGCTGGCAACGACGCCGCCCGCTCACCCTCCGGTGAGTGGGCGGCGTCGTAACTTTCTGCAACAATTTTCTCACCTGTCACAGCGCGGCACCCGCGATTCCGAGTGCCGCCGGTGTAGAAACAACATCCGGGACTCCGGTATCCCGAGTCGGCACACCCAGCCGGGGCGCCCTGCCACTGCCGCCGTCGCGGTCCACCCGAAGCCGCACTTCGGCAGGAAATCCGGCAACGCAGAAAGTGAGCGATGCAGATGCGAACTGAGCTCGAGCACGGTGAGCGACGGACGGGGCCGAGCAGGAGAGCGGCTCGCGTTGCGGGTGCGCGGAGCAGAAGATCCCGTGCGCTCGCACTGATCGCCGCAGCCCTCGTCGCGCCCGTCGCCGCAGGTCTGACCACCGTCTCGGTGGCCACAGCCGATCCGCTCATCGCCCAGTCCGGCCCGACGAGCACCGCCGGTGCCACCGTCCGCTCCGTCGACTGGCTCACCGATCGTCGTGTCGCCCTGTGGATCGACTCGCCGTCGATGGGGACGCCGATCCAGGTGCAGCTGCTGCTCGCGCGCGACTGGAACAGCAAGCCCGACGCGAAGTTCCCGTCGGTGTTCATGCTCGACGGCATGCGCGCGCGCGACGACGAGAACGGGTGGACGCTCGAGACCGACGCGGAAGCCTTCTTCGCCGACAAGAACGTCAACGTCGTGCTGCCGGTGGGTGGCCAGTCGAGCTTCTACTCCGACTGGATCGACCAGAACAACGGACAGAACTACAAGTGGGAGACCTTCCTGACGAAGGAACTTCCCCCACTCCTCGAGCGCGACTGGCGTACCACCGACAAGCGTGGCGTCGTCGGGCTGTCGATGGGCGGTACCGCCGCGATGTTCCTGCCCGCCCGCAATCCGGGCTTCGCGCAGTTCGCGGCGTCGCTGTCCGGCATCCTCACCACGACCACCCTCGGCATGCCCGAGGCCATCCACTACGCGATGCAGGACGCCGGCGGTTTCGATTCCGAGGCGATGTGGGGTGCGCCCGGCTCCGAGGGCTGGGAGTCGCACGATCCGTACCTGCTCGCCGACAAGCTCAAGGGTGTGAGCCTGTACGTCTCGAGCGGCAGCGGCACCACCGGCCCGTACGACGATCCGTCGGGCATCCCCGGTGTCAGCACCAACTACGCCGGCATGGGCCTCGAGATCCTCTCGCGCCTCACTTCGCAGGCGTTCGCGACGAAGCTCAAGAAGCAGGGCATCCCCGCGCAGATCGTGTACCGGCCGTCGGGCACCCACACGTGGAAGTACTGGGAGTTCGAACTGCACCAGTTGTGGCCGCAGCTCGCCAACACCCTCGGGGTCGGTGTCGACAAGCCCGAGTGCAATCCGACCGGTGCCTTCGGTGACGTCGCGAACGCGAACGCCTGGCTCGGTGACTGCCTCACCTCCGAATACGACGTCGCAGGCGGCAAGGTGCAGGACTTCCGCTTCGGCCGTGTCTTCTCGTCCGACGGCACGACGGTGCCGGTCGCGGGTGCGATCGGCGGCGCCTACCAGGGTGTCGGCGGTCCGGCCGGGCAGCTCGGCTATCCGACCACCGAGGAACGCGTAGCTCCCGACGGACGCGGACGGTTCAACCACTTCCGGAACGGCGCGATCTACTGGACGCCCGAGCACGGCGCCCACGCGGTCCGCGGCAAGATCTTCGAGGAATGGAAGAACCAGGGCTGGGAGGGCGGCCCCCTCGGCTACCCGATCCTCGACGAGGCGGCGACCCCCGACGGTCGCGGCGCGGTCCAGGGCTTCGAAATCGGCGCCATGTACTGGAGCGAGGACACCGGTGCCCACGGGGTACAGGGCATGATCCTCGACAAGTACTCCCAGCTCGGCTACGAGACGGGTGTCCTGGGCTACCCGACGACCAGTGAGCAGCCCGCCGGGCGCGACGGTCGCTTCAACGAATTCCAGCACGGCCACATCTACTGGAGCCCGCTCACCGGCGCCTGGCCGGTCCGCGGCAAGATCCTCGAGGCATGGCTCGCCGAGAAGGGTGCCGAAGGACGTCTGGGTCTGCCGATCAGCGACGAGTTCCCGGCCGCCGACGGCAAGGGTGTCCAGCAGAACTTCCAGAACGGCTTCATCACGCTCGACGGCGACGAGGTGAAGCTGCAGCCGTAACCGAACCACAGCAGGGTCGGCCCGTGTGAACCGGGGGAGGCAGGACGCTCCTACCGGCCGCACGGGCCGCTCTGTAGCCTGGGGCGCATCTGACCAAGTTCGACCGACATCCCGGATGTGAGGACCCCACCACATGCCTTCACGGACCCGCTCGCGCTCGACCCGAGTCCTCGGCGCCCTCGCCGCGGCACTGACCGCCACGGCCGTTCTCTCCGCATGCGGAAGCGACGACTCCACCGCGACGAACACGCCGACCACGTCTGCCGCCACGGAGACCTCGACGTCGACATCGACCTCCGCGGCCGAGACGTCCCCCGGCGCCGCCGGGGCCGAGACCACGGGCGAGACCGAGACGAGCGAGGCGTCCCCGGCTCCGTCCTCGCCCGCTGCCGGAGACGACGATGCCGGAGAGGACACGGGAGCCGGCACGGGCGCGGCACCCGCTCCCACGCCCGGCGCACAGGCCTTCCTCGACGGCCTCCGCGCCGAGGGTGTCGAGCCCAGCGACGAGACCGGCGCGGTGAACATCGCCGACTACATCTGCAGCGCCCAGGCGCAGGGCGGGTCGCCGGAGGAGATCAAGGTGTTCGTGACCGCGCTCGTGGGTAGTGATGCTGCAGCCGGTGGTGTCGAATTGTCGGAGGAGCAGGCCTCCTCGACGGCCGACACGTACATCGCCGTCGCCGGCGAGACGTACTGCAACTAGGGAACGCGGGGACAGCACGAATGGTCAGGACGAAGCAGCGTCGCGGACGCAGGATCGTGGTCGTGGGGGCGCTGCTCGTCCTGGCGATCGTGCTGGTGCTCTGGTACATGCTCGCGGGGCGGCTGGACATCCCGTCACCGATTCCCACCCCGCCGGGGCCGGAGGAGCCGCAGTCGCAGCCGGCCTCGTGCCCCGACGTGCAGGTCGTCGCGGTGCCGGGCACCTGGGAGTCCGCGGTGGGCGACGATCCGTACGCCCCGGCCGCGAACCCGTACTCGCTCATGCTCAACGTGACGAGGCCGCTGCAGGAGCGTTTCGACGCCCAGCGCGCCGACGTCTACACGGTGCCGTACGTCGCGCAGTTCTCGAACCCCATCGCGATCCCGCCGGACGGCCAGCAGTCCTACAACAACAGCCGCAGCGAGGGATTCGCGGCCACCACCGACATCCTCGCGCGACGCTCGGCCGAGTGCCCGCTGACCACCTACGTGCTCACCGGCTTCTCGCAGGGCGCTGTGATCGTGGGCGACGTCGCCGCGCAGATCGGTGCCGGCAACGGCCCGGTCCCCGCCGACCGGGTGCTCGGTGTCGCGCTCGTCGCCGACGGTCGCCGCGACGGGGTCTCGGGCACCGACATCGGTGCGCCCGTCGCCGGAGTGGGCGCCGAACTGTCGCTCGACGGACTCCGGTTGCCGGGGATCACGATGACCGGCGCGCGGCCCGGTGGCTTCGGGGAGCTCGACGACCGCACGATCCAGATCTGCGCGCCCACCGACAGCATCTGCGACGCGCCGCCGAACGCGCTGAATCCCGCCAATTGGATGTCGGCCGCTCCGCGTCTGCTCGAGTACGTCAACAACCCGATCCACGCGATGTACAACACCTACGTCGTGGACGAGAACGGCACGACCGCGACGCAGTGGATCGCGAACTGGGCGGCGGAGAAGATCGATGCCGCACCGGAACCCGCAGAAGAATGAGGTGCGGCCGCCGCTGCCCGTAGGGGCGGTTCGGGTCCGAGTGAACCCTCCCATATATTACTCGCCGGTAGTGTCCGATCTCACCACCCGGTACACTCGAAAGACGGGCTGCCTTTAGACTCATCCCTCGGCTGCGTGCCCGGCCGTCCGGGATCGTGGCGCACGACGACTGCCACAGGAGAAGAGGTTCATGGTGCCAGCGACGGCACGGCGAACGGCCGGCGCCCTCCGGGGGCGTAGCGACGGCCCGCGACCGGGAATGATCCTTGTCACGAGCTCTCGCGTCGGTCGGGCGTACGTACCGGGGCGCCGATCCTGGGCTGCAGAGGACGGCGGGTTGCATCGTCGGCGGGTGCCGGCGTCGAAAAACCGTCGCACACAATCGGATCGTGTGCTCTTCTCCTTCGACGGGCGCGGAATGTGTGTGTGAAGACGACCATGTCGTATCTTTGTGTTTCCCGTGTGCGAGGGGAAGCGTTCCTCCCGGCGACCGCACTTTGCGAGGGTGCGCGTGATGCCGATCTGTAACATATTCGTGATCTGGGGTCGATGGACACGTTCGAGGAACGGACCGCCGGAAGCCGTGGGGGGCGGTATCGGTACGACGATCCGCCGGCGCGGAGGAAAAGTTAGTGGCGCAACCATGTCGAGTGGTTGTGGGATCGCTTCGACAGGGAGAAGGAATTGAGCGTCGGGTTCGAAGAGTTCATCGATGAGAACGGGCGGATCAGGCTGCCGGAAGGGCAGACCCTGCTCGATCACCTCGAGGGGAACTTCGCTTCAAACGGTGACGACCTCGCCTACCGGTACATCGACTACTCGCGGGAACGCGACGGCGAGGTGCACGAGCTGACCTGGGATCAGTTCGGTGTGCGCATCAAGGCCATCGCCGCGCGCCTGCAGCAGGTCACCGCTCCCGGCGACCGTGTCGCGATCCTCGCTCCGCAGGGCCTCGACTACGTCGTGTCCTTCTTCGCCGCGATCTACGCCGGTACCATCGCCGTGCCACTGTTCGATCCCGACGAGCCCGGCCACACCGATCGTCTGCACGCCGTTCTCGGCGACTGCACCCCCAGCGCGATTCTCACCGCCACCTCGTCCGCGGCCGGCGTGCGGCAGTTCTTCCGCCCGCTCCCCGCTGCGCAGCGTCCCCGCGTGATCGCCGTCGACGCCATCCCCGACTCGGTCGCCGAGTCCTGGAACCGGCCGCCCATCGGCACCGACGACATCGCGTACCTGCAGTACACCTCCGGCTCGACCCGCGTTCCCGCCGGCGTCGAGATCACCCACCGCTCGGTGCTCACCAACGTCATCCAGATGGCCGACTCGATCGAGCTCAACGAGTCGTCGCGCGGCGTGACCTGGCTGCCGCTGTTCCACGACATGGGCCTGCTCACGGTGATCCTGCCCGCGGTCGGCGGCAAGTACATCACCATCATGAGCCCGCGCGCCTTCGTGGCCCGGCCGAGCCGCTGGATCCGCGAGCTCGCCGCCGTCTCCGACGGTGCCGGCACCTTCGCCGCCGCCCCGAACTTCGCGTTCGAGCATGCTGCGGCACGCGCGGTCCCCAAGCCCGGCGAAGAACTCGACCTGAGCAATGTCATCGGCCTGATCAACGGCAGCGAGCCGGTCACCACGTCGTCGATGCGCAAGTTCAACGAGGCCTTCGGCCCCTACGGTCTGCCCCGCACGGCGATCAAGCCGTCCTACGGCATGGCCGAGGCCACCCTGTTCGTCTCCTCCACCCGTCACAGCGACGAGGCGAAGGTCATCTACGTCGACCGCACCGCACTCAACGCGGGCCGGGTCGTGCGCGTCGAGCCCGACGCCGAGAACGCCATCCCGCAGGTCTCCTGCGGTTACGTCGCGCGCAGCCAGTGGGCCGCGATCGTCGACGCCGAGACCGGCACCGAGATGCCCGACGAGCAGGTCGGCGAGATCTGGCTGCACGGCGAGAACATGGGCATCGGCTACTGGGGTCGCAAGGAAGAGACCGACAACACCTTCCACAACCGCATCACCAAGCGCCTGGCCGAGGGCAGCCACGCCGAGGGCACCCCGGACGACAGCAAGTGGCTGCGCACCGGCGACTACGGCGTCTACATCGACGGTGAGCTCTACATCACCGGTCGCGTCAAGGACCTCGTGATCGTCGACGGCCGCAACCACTACCCGCAGGACCTCGAGTTCTCGGCGCAGGAGGCCAGCTCCGCGCTGCGCCCCGGCTTCGTCGCGGCCTTCGCGGTGCCGGCCAACCAACTGCCGCGCGAGGTGTTCGACAACGACGCCTCCGGCCTGCAGTTCGATGCCGACGATTCGTCGGAGCAGCTCGTGATCGTCGCCGAGCGCGCTCCCGGCGCCGGCAAGGCCGATCCGCAGCCGATCGCCGACGCGGTGCGTGCCGCGATCTCGTCCCGGCACGGTGTCACCGCCCGCGACGTGCTGCTCGTGCCGGCCGGTTCCATCCCCCGTACGTCCAGCGGAAAGATCGCGCGTCGGGCGTGCAAGACCGCATATGTCGAGGGAACGCTGCGCGGCGGTTACCAGCAGCAGGCCTTCCCGGACAGCGTGTAAGAACGAATGTCCTCTTTCCCGGGTAGCG
Organism: Rhodococcus shunpengi; assembly: GCF_048381395.1. Classification (NCBI taxonomy): domain Bacteria; kingdom Bacillati; phylum Actinomycetota; class Actinomycetes; order Mycobacteriales; family Nocardiaceae; genus Rhodococcus; species Rhodococcus shunpengi. The sequence continues at coordinate 64,640 of NZ_JBLWIU010000012.1, read as the reverse complement.
TGGTGGGTTGATGTCTGACACTGAAATGACGGTTGCGCAGCTGCGCGAATGGCTGCGCAACTGGATCGCCGACGCGACCGGACAGCCGGTCTCCCAGATCTCGGACGATCGTCCGATGGAGGAGTTCGGACTGTCCTCCCGGGACGCCGTCGCCATGGCGGGCGAGATCGAGGAACTCCTCGGTGTCACCCTCAACGCGACGATCGCCTACCAGCACCCGACGATCGCGTCGCTCGCGACGCGCATCATCGAAGGTGAGCCCGAGGCACCCGCCGAGGACGACTCCGCCCTGTACACGGTCGGTGCCGCGGCGGGTTCGAAGGACGTCGCCATCGTCGGTCTGTCCACCCGTTTGCCGGGCCACGTCGACACCCCCGAACAGATGTGGGAGCTGCTCGCGTCCGGACGCGACGGCATCTCCGATCTGCCCGAGGGCCGCTGGTCGGAGTTCGAGAACGACCCCGCCGTGTGGGAGTCGATCCGCAACGCCAACACCAGGGGCGGCTACCTCGACGACGTGAAGGGCTTCGACGCCGAGTTCTTCGCGATGTCGCCGCGCGAGGTCGAGATGGTCGACCCGCAGCAGCGCCTCGCGCTGGAGCTGACCTGGGAAGCACTCGAGCATGCGCACATCCCGCCGAGCGACCTCAAGGGCGGCTCGGTCGGTGTGTTCATCGGCAGCTCGGCCAGCGACTACATGCTCCTCGCGGTCGGTGATCCGTCCGCAGCGCATCCCTACGCGCTCACCGGCACCTCCACCGCGGTCATCGCCAACCGCGTGTCGTACTTCTACGACTTCCACGGCCCGTCCGTCACGCTCGACACGGCGTGCTCGTCGTCGCTGGTCGCCGTGCACCAGGCCGTGCGCGCACTGCGCAACGGCGAAGCCGACGTCGCCCTCGCCGGTGGCGTCAACATGCTGCTCGCCCCGGCCGGCACCCTCGGCTTCGACGAACTCGGCGTCATGGCACCCGACGGCCGCATCAAGGCGTTCTCCGCCGACGCCGACGGCATGATCCGCGCCGAGGGTGGCGGTCTGGTCGTGCTCAAGCGTCTCGAGGACGCCGAGCGCGACGGCGACGACATCCTCGCGGTGATCGCCGGTTCGGCCGTCAACCAGGACGGCCGCTCCAACGGTCTGGCCGCTCCCAACCCCGAAGCGCAGGTCGACGTGCTGCGCCGCGCCTACCGCGACGCGCAGATCCTGCCGTCCGGTGTCGACTACATCGAGGCGCACGGCACCGGCACGGTGCTCGGCGACCCGATCGAGGCCGACGCGCTCGGCCGTGTCGTCGGTCGGGGGCGTGAGGACGACAAGCCGGTCCTGCTCGGTTCGGCCAAGACCAACTTCGGTCACCTCGAGTCCGCCGCCGGTGCGGCCGGTCTCATCAAGGTCGTTCTCGCGATGCAGAACGATCAGCTGCCCCCGACGCTCAACTACACCGCGCCGAACCCGTACATCCCGTTCGACAGCGCGCACCTGAAGGTCATCCCCGAGGGTGCGAAGTGGCCGCGCTACACCGGTCGCGCCGTCGCCGGTGTGTCCGGATTCGGTTTCGGTGGCACGAACGCGCACGTCGTCGTGCGCGAGTACACCGGTCCCGAGGGGCTCGAAGCGTCCGAGGCCGAGGTCGAGGTCCTGCCGGAGGAGATCCCCGCCGCCGCGGAGACCACCGAGCAGGCCCGTGAGCTGCCCGTCCTGCTCGCCGTCTCCGCTGCGATGCCGTCGCGTCGCCGCCGTGCCGCCGCCGATCTCGCCGACTGGCTCGAGACCGAGAAGGGCAGCACGACGCCGCTCGCCGACGTCGCCCGCACGCTCGCTCGTCGCAACCACGGCCGGTCCCGCGCGATCGTCGTGGCGAGCAACCACGGTGAGGCGATCGCCGGTCTGCGTGCCGTCGCCGCCGGCAAGCCCGCGCAGGGCGTGTTCACCGCCGACGCTCCCGCCTCCAAGGGCGCGGTGTGGGTGCTGTCCGGCTTCGGTGCCCAGCACCGCAAGATGGCCAAGCAGCTGTACCTAGAGAACCCGGTCTTCGCGGCGGCCGTCGACGAGGTCGACGAGCTGATCTACGACGAGTCGGGCTACTCCATGAAGGAGAAGTTCCTCGACGACGCGCAGGACTACGACGTCGAGACCGCGCAGGTCGGCATCTTCACGATCCAGATCGGTCTCGCCGCGCTGCTGCGCCACCACGGTGCCGAGCCCGCCGCGGTCGTCGGCCACTCGATGGGTGAGGCCGCCGGTGCCTACATCTCGGGCGGACTCTCGCTCGAGGACGCCGTGCGCGTCATCTGCTCGCGCTCGCGTCTGATGGGTGAGGCCGAATCCGGTCTGACCGGCGACGACATCCGCCTCATGGCGCTCGTCGAGTACAGCGCCGCCGAGATCACCGACGTGCTGCCCGACTTCCCGCAGCTCGAGGTCTGCGTCTACGCGGCGCCGACGCACACCGTCATCGGTGGCCCGCAGGAACAGGTCAACGCGATCGTCGCGCGTGCCGAGGCCGAGGAGAAGTTCGCCCGGGTCCTGCAGACCAAGGGTGCGAGCCACACCTCGCAGGTCGATCCGATCCTCGGTGAGCTCGCGGCCGAGCTCGCCGGCATCGAACCGCACCGCCTGAAGGTCGACCTGTACTCGTCGGTCGACCAGGAGACGCTCTACCGCGCAGGTCACGACGGCATCCACGACGTCGAGTACTGGACCAAGGGCATGCGCCACAGCGTGTACTTCACGCAGGCGATCCGGCAGGCCCTGTCCGACGGGCACACCACTTTCGTCGAGCTCAACGCCAACCCCGCGACGCTCATGTCGGTCGCGGCGACGGCCTTCGACGCCGGTGTGCAGGACGGCCAGTTCATCCAGACGCTCAAGCGCAAGGAGGACGAGTCCCTCGGGGTGCTGACCGCCCTCGCGCAGCTGTACGTGCACGGGCAGTCGGTCGACCTGAAGACCCTGCTGCCGGAAGGCGGCTACGTCGACCTGCCGCGCACCGCCTTCATCCGCAAGCCGTACTGGGTCGAAGCCAACATCGGCACCTCCGGCAACGGCCGCGCGCCCGGCGCCCGCGTCGCACTCCCGGACGGCCGCTACGTCTGGGAGGTGCAGGCCTCCGCCGTCACCGACGCCGCCGAGCTGGTCGTCGCGGCGGCCTCGCAGGTGCTGTCGGATGTCACGCTCACCGCGTCCATCCCGCACACCGGCGTCCCCGCGACCGGCACCCTCACCACGACGCTCACCCGGCACCCGGGTGGCGCGTCGCTGCAGGTGCACGCGAACGCCGGCGACGGTTTCACGCTCGTCCACGAGGGTGTCGTCACCTCCGGTGAGCCGCTGCCCGCGCCCGTCGCGGTGGCCGCGAAGCCGGCCGTGCAGGCCGAGGAGATGCCCGAGGTCGTCGAGTCGTTCGGCGACAAGTGGGATCCGAGCGGATCGCAGAGCCTCGACGACCGCCTGACGCTGATCGTCGCCGAGTCCATGGGCTACGCGCCCGAGGATCTACCGGCCGAGATCCCGCTCATCGAGCTGGGCCTCGACTCGCTCATGGCGGTCCGCATCAAGAACCGCGTCGAGTACGAGTTCGACATCCCGCAGCTGCAGCTGTCGGCGGTCAAGGACGCGAGCCTGCGCGACGTCGCGAAGTACCTGCGGTACGCCGTGGAGAACCGCGAGGAGGTTGCGCAGCTCGCCGAGCAGCAGGCCGCCGAGAAGGCAGCCGAGCGCGCCGCCGCTGCGAACGGAGACGAGCTCCCACAGGCAACGGAGCAGGTCGAGCTTCCCCAGCTCGAGGACACCACCGCGGTGGGTGAGGCCGAGCAGATCCTCGCCGACGCCGAAGCGCAGACCGCGGCCGAGACACCCGAGCCGGAGCAGGAGTCGAGCGGGGTCGACGTGCCGCCGCGCGACGCCGCGGAACGGTTGACCTTCGCCTCGTGGGCGGTGGTGACGGGCAAGTCGGCCAAGGGCATCTTCAACCCGCTGCCGAAGCTCGAGCGTGATGTCGCCGAGAAGCTCGCGGCACGGCTGACCGAGCGGGCCGAGGGCGAGATCACCGTCGACGATGTGCTCGCCGCCCCGACCATCGAGCAGCTCGCCGAGACCGTCCGTCAGCATCTCGAATCCGCCGATCGCATCGACGGACTCGTGCGCACGCTGCGGCCCCGCGCCGAGGGATCGGACACCGTGCCGGTCTTCGTCTTCCACCCCGCGGGTGGTTCGACGGTCGCGTACGAGCCGCTGCTGCGCCGCCTGCCCGCGCATACCCCGGTGTTCGGTTTCGAGCGCACCGAGGGCCCGATCGACACTCGCGCACAGGCGTACCTGCCGCTCATCAAGGAGATCCAGGGCGACGGCCCGTACGTGCTGTGCGGCTGGTCGCTCGGCGGTGTCCTGGCCTACGCGGTGGCCCGTCTGCTCCGCGAGGAGGGCAAGGACGTGCGTCTCGTCGGTCTCATCGACACCGTCATGGCCGGTGAGAAGGTCGAGGACACACCCGACGAGATCCGTAAGCGCTGGCAGCGTTACTCGGCGTTCGCGAAGAAGACCTACGGGATCGACGCGCCGCTGCCCTACGACCTGCTGGCCGAGGCCGGCAGCGACGAGGAGCAGATCGGCATCCTGATGGGCCTGCTCGAGCTGAGCGGGGCGCAGATCCCCGGTGGCATCATCGAGCACCAGCGCACGTCGTGGCTCGACAACCGCGCCATCCAGACCGCGGAGCTGCTGCCCTACGACGGCAAGGTCGTGCTGTACATGGCCGACAAGTATCACGACGACGCGATCGATCTCGAGCCGGCCTTCGGGACCCGGCAGCCCGACGGTGGGTGGGGCGAGGTCGTCGCGGATCTCGAGGTCGTGCACGTCGGCGGCGATCACCTGCAGATCGTCGACGAGCCGTACATCTCGAAGGTGGGGGAAGACCTGACCCGCAAGCTGGCCGACATCGAGGCCTCGAGGAGCTGAACGAAGAAGTGAGCACCACGGCACAGAAGCTGGCCGAGCTGCGCGAGAAGCTGGAGATCGCGAAGGAGCCTGCCGGCGAACTCGCGATCGCCAAGCGCGCGAAGAAGGGCATCCCGAGCGCTCGCGAGCGCATCGACATGCTGCTCGACAGGGGCAGCTTCGTCGAGATCGGCGCGCTGATGAAGACGCCCGGCCGCGACGATGCGATGTACGGCGACGCCGTCGTCGTCGGGCACGGCACGGTCGACGGCCGCCCGGTCGCGGTGTTCTCCCACGACCAGACCGTCTTCGGCGGCAGCGTCGGTGAGATGTTCGGCCGCAAGGTCGCCGCGGTCCTCGACTTCGCCCTCAAGATCGGTTGCCCCGTCGTCGGTATCAACGACTCCGGTGGTGCCCGCGTGCAGGACGCCGTCACCTCGCTTGCCTGGTACGGCGAGATCGGCAAGCGTCACGAGCCGCTGTCGGGCCTGTGCCCGCAGATCTCGGTGATCGTCGGCAACTGCGCCGGTGGTGCGGTCTACGCGCCGATCAACACCGACGTCGTGGTCGCCACCGAGGGTTCGCACATGTTCGTCACCGGCCCGGACGTCATCAAGGCGGTCACCGGCGAGAACGTGAGCCTCGAGGAGCTCGGCGGTGCCCGTCAGCAGGCCGAGTACGGCAACGTGCACCACGTCGCGCCCGACGAGAAGGCCGCTTTCGAGTGGGTGCGGCAGTACCTGAGCTACATGCCGTCCAACGCGCAGGAGAAGCCTCCGATCATCAATCCCGGTCTCGAACCGGAGATCACGCCCGACGATCTCGAACTCGACACGTTCATGCCCGACGCCGACAACTCCGGCTACGACATGCACGACATCCTGCTGAAGATCTTCGACGACGGCGAGTTCCTCGAAGTCCGCTCGCAGACCGCGCCGAACATCATCACCGGCTACGCGCGCGTCGACGGTCATGCCGTGGGTGTCGTGGCGAACCAGCCGCTGTACCTGTCGGGTGCGCTCGACGCGGCCGCCGCCGACAAGGCAGCGCACTTCGTGCGTGTCTGCGACGCCTACGACATCCCGCTCGTGTTCGTCGTCGACACCCCCGGCTTCCTGCCCGGTGTGGAGCAGGAGAAGATCGGCGTCATCAAGCGTGGCGGCCGCTTCCTGTTCTCGTACGTCGAGGCGTCGGTCCCGAAGGTGACCGTCGTGGTCCGCAAGGCCTACGGCGGCGGCTACGCCGTGATGGGTTCGAAGCAGCTCGGCGCCGACATCAACTTCGCGTGGCCCACCGCGCGTATCGCCGTGATGGGTGCCGAATCGGCTGTCGCGGTGATCGGCCGCCGGCAGATCGAGGCCGCAGGCGAGAACGCCCCGGCGGTGCGCCAGCAGCTCATCAATTTCTACAACGAGCACGTGGCGACGCCGTACATCGCGGCCGAGCGCGGATACGTCGACGCGGTGATCGAGCCGTCGACGACCCGCCTCGAGATCCGCAAGGCGCTCACCCTCCTTCGCGACAAGGAAGTGTTCAAGAACCCGCGGAAGCATCACCTGCTGCCGCTGTAGAACAGCCGGAGAACCCGCGCCGACGGGGTCTGTGCACTAGGACGTGCGCAGGCCCCGTCGCGCGTATCCGACGATCTGCTCGACCTCTGCGTCGGCGTCGAAGGTGGAGGCGTCCCGCCACAACAGATGTTCCATCACCGCGAGCAGCAGGATCGACGTGGTGAGCGAATCCCGTTGCGGGTCGGCCGATCCCAGATCGGCGATGGGTCCGGCAAGTACCTCCGCGACCGCCTTCTCCAGATCTTCGCGCACCTTCGGTGCATGCGATCGGCCGCCGGCGGAGGACACGACGTTGCGGGTGGCGGCGGCGATCTCGGGATCGACGGCCTGGTTCAGGACGGCCGCGATGCCGGCGCGCAGGGCGGCCTCGGGGTCGGCGGCCTTGTCGATCTTGTGACGCAGATACCGGACGAGGCGGTGTCCGCCCTCCTCGACGACGGCGTCGACGAAATCGCCCTTGCTCTTGAAATAGCGGTAGAAGGCGTCATTGGAGAGTCCCGCGGCGGCGACGATGTCGGCGACGCGCGCGGGTTCGCCCCGGGTGAGCAGTTCGCGTCCGCACCGGATCAGGGTGTCGACGTCGCGGCTCGCGGCCTCCTGTCGGGGCGTCAGGCTTCGCTTCACGGCCTCGGAGGCGCGGGGGGACAGGGTCGACCCGGCTGAATTCTCGGTGGTCACCCGCTCATTCTAGATAACCGAAACCCGATTCTGGGATGCTCCGACCCGGACGCGGCCGGAAGATCAGGGAACCGTCCAGCTGCCGACACCGGGCAGGTACGTGAAGCCCGGGGCGGTCACACCACGGCGACGATGCGACCGGTCCCTGTCACTCGTAGACGCGCATCGGCGCGGGCTTCCACAGACCCGACCTCGTCACCTCGGTGGTGGTCAGTTCGGCCGGCTGCGCATTCGGGTAGAAGCGCACGTACCGCTCCACCGAACCCCAGTCGCGACCCCAGTCGTTCTCCAGGTAGGTGGGCACCTGCTCGGGCCGCGCCAGGACCTCCGCAAAGCCGAGCGGACCACCGTTGTCGGCGGACTGCCAGGTGTCGGTCGACGACACCGCGAGCGGACGGTCGGGGAGGACCCGGTAGTTCGGCATCTCGGCGACACCGGCCCAGTGATCGAACGGCCGCTGGCACGGGAACTGCAGACCCACGGCCCAGTCCAGCAGGAGCGGCTGCTCGGAACCGAGCTGGGCGTCGAGCCGCTCGAGGGTCGGGACGCGCGGCGGCGTGAACGCCAGCCACTGGTCGCCGGTGAGATTGGGATCGTTGGCGACGATGCGGACGGCGTCGACGTCGTCGGGCAGGTCGGCGAGCGGCACACGCAGGTTCCGCCACGACGGCGCGGGGCCGATGTCGCGCGGCAGGTAGGTGCCCTTCGCCTCGACGCTGCCGTCGGCCTGGCGGGTGCCGTACTCGACGAGCAGCGACTGGCCGTAGGTCAGGGCACCGGTGTCGTCGTACGACCAGATGCGACCGGCCGCGGAGATGATCACCAGCGGCGTCTCGTCGGTGATCTCGGGCAGGGCGTACCAGCTGGAGGTGAGCGCGGCGGGTTCCTGCACACCCTCCTGGTAGCTGCCGAGCACGGGGGTGACGGCCGGGTCGAGCCCGAAGGGCAGGCGCACGGTGCTGCCGTTGACGGTCTGCTCACCGGAGCCACCCGTGGTGCCGCCGCCCGCGCCGGTCTCGAAGGTCGGGCCGACGCTCTGGTTGTCGGTGTTGCCCTGGCCCGGCTTGACCTCGACGTAGTCGGCGGTCAGGTCGGACGGCACGCCGTCGGGAGTGAAACCGCGCGGCGCCGCACCGGCGAGCGGGTCGTCGTTCGCCGGCGGGTCGGCGGGATCGATGATCGGTTCGAGGCGTCCCTCGTTGGGGTCGGCCTCCACGAGTACGTCGTTCGCGAGACCGCAGGTCTGCCCGGCGACCGCCCCGATGTTGGAGCGGGCGAGCGAGTACGCCGGGTACTGCGACACCGCACCCTTGAGCAGCGACAGCACCTCGAACAGCACCATCACCGCGGCGACGACCGTGAGCGGCGCGGCCGCGAGGGCGCGGATCCGCCGGCCCTTCTTCGTCTCGGGCGACTCCGGTGGCGGTGCGTACCCCTCGCGGAGGTACTGCCACGCGACGAGCACGAGGGCGAGACCGAACAGGATCAGGAACAGCGAGCTGGACTGGTAGCCGCTCAGCGAGACGGTCTTGTCGAACCACGGCACGCCGTAGCTCGAGACGTACCACCAGCCGTTGATGCCGGCGAACGACACCGCCAGGACGAACAGCAGTCCGGCGAGGAAGATCGTGCGGTTGCGCCGCGACCGCAATGCGCTCGCGGAGACCACGACGGCCGTGACCGTCGCGAGCGATCCGGCGATGCCCGCGTACGCCCCGAAGTGGTGGGTCCACTTCGTGGGGTTGAACATCATGAAGAAGATCGTGCCGAAGACGATGCCGAGCAGACGCCAGGTCGGGCTCACGGCGACGCCGGGGATCCGGCGGCGGCGCAGCAGCACGAACAACGTCGTGAACAGGCACAGCAGCATCGTGAGGAACGCGAAGCGGCGCGGCAGCGACCCGTCGACGGTCTGCACCATCAGGTAGTAGTAGCGGAGGAAGTCGTTCCACCACTCCTCGTTGGGTCCGATGATGGTGCGCACGCGGGTCGCCTCGAGGACCGCGGCGAGGGTCTGGTCGGAGAACACCACGACGAGCACGAGCAACCCGGCGGCACCGATCGGTGCGAGCAGTGGCAGGGTGCCCACCTCGCGGTGGCGGCGCACGATGATCCGCGTCATCGGCCGGATACCGGCGATGAGGGCGGCCACACACATCAGGCCGGTCGGTGCCGCGGCGAGCGTGAACGCGCCGATGATCACCGCGGTCGCGGCGGGCAGCAGACGACCGGTCGCGATGGCGCGCTCGATCGAGCACCAGGTCAGCAGCGCACCGAGAGCGACGATCGGCTCGGGCCGCAGACCGTTGTTGTAGGGGAGCCAGAAGGCGAGGAAGACCAGTCCGCCGGTCCACAGTGCGATGCGGTTGTGCCGCACGGCCCGGCCGAGACGCGGCACCACCTCACGGCTGATGACCATCCAGCACAGGATTCCGGCGATCAGTGCCGGGATGCGCATCCACGGGCTGGCCGTGGAGATCTTCGCGAACGCCGCCAGCACGTCGTAGTACCAGCCGAAGGGCGCTTCGGGGACACCGAACCAGCGGAAGTAGTTGGCCATGTAGCCGGAGTTCTCCGACACCCGGGCCATGGTCAGCAGGTAACCGTCGTCCGAGGTGTTCGCGCCGAAGAAGTGCCAGCCGACGAGCGTGAGGACCACGACGACGTCGACGCCGGTGAACTTCCACCAGCGGGCAGGCAGGAAGCGGCGGTGACCGCGACCGTCCGTGCCGTCGAGCTTGGCCAGCGCGCCGAGCGCGAGTGCCGTCGACAGCACCGCCAGGACCATCGCGAGGGACTTGACCAGCGTCGGCGACGACGTGAACCGGGAATCGACATCGACGATGACGTCGAGGCCGGGAACCGCGGTGGGCAGGTCGCTGAACACGCCCACGACGAGCGGCCGCAGGTCGCCGGTGAGCTCACCGGACCGCGGGTTGCCGTTCTCGTCCGAGAGGCCGACGAACTCGGCGGTGGTGCGTTCGGAGTCGGAGAAGATCTGCAGTTCGCTGCACGCACCCGACTCGACGTCGGCGCGCGGCGCGGTCGCGACCACCACGTTGCGGTCGAGCACGTCGACGTTCTCGGCGCCGACCCGCACGAACATCGCGTTGAGCGCCGCGTCCTGCCCGTTGGTGGGGGCCGTCGCGAGCAGCATCCCGCCGTCGCCGGGCATCTCCGCGACGGCACTGCACGGCACGGTGGCCCGGAACTGGAGGGGAACCTGCGACATCAACGGCAGTTCGACGTCGGTCGCCGCCGCGTCCTGCGGCCACGACATCGTCGCCTCGGTCACGCGGACCGGGAGGAACGGTGTGGCCAGCGCCAAGATCATGCCGAGCAACCCGGCGACGACGGCGACGAGTCGCGCGGTCCGGTACCGAGTGCGAAGGTCCTCGCCCATCGACCGTGGGGCGGTCGGAGCGGGCGCGGGTGAGGTCGTCACGTCGTCGGGCACGGGAGTCGATGGTATCCGGCGACGTGGTGTGACGGCACTCGCCCTTACTCGAGCAGGACCGGGACCCCGTCACGGATGCGGCCCGGCGACCACAGGCCGGAGCGGGTCGTCACGTCGGTGGTGACCTCCGCTGGGGAGGCATCCGGGTCGATCGGACGGTACTGCTCGAGCGATCCCCAGTCGCGATCCCAGTCGTGGTTCAGATAGGTGGGGACGGCCTCGGCGTTCAGCAGAAGCGGGATCCAGCCGAGCGGTCCGCCGCCGATGTCGTCCTGCCAGCCGTTCGTCGCGTCGGCCCCGACACGGTCCGGCAGGATGCGGTACTCGGGGACCTCGGCGACACCGTTGCGGTGCCCGAAGGGTCGCTGGCACGGGAAGGCGAGACCCACCGACCAGTCGATGAGGACCGGGGCGTCGGATCCGACGACCTCCTGCAGGGTCTGCATGCGCGGCATCCGCGGCGGCGTGACCGCGACCCACTGGTCGGGGGAGAGGTCACCGTCGTCGACGACGATCCGCACGGCGTCGGCGTCGGCCGGGATCGCGTCACTCGGCACGCGCAGGTTGCGCCAGGACGGCGACGGGCCGATGTCGATCGGGGCGAGCGTCGCCAGCGGCGTCACGTCGTCCCCGGACGACGAACCGAACTCCAGCAGCACGTCCTGACCCGGGGTGATGACACCGTCCGGGTCGACATAGCGGACGCGTCCCGCCGCGGTCACGACCAGCAGCGGCGTCTCGTCGGTGCGCTCCGGCAGCGCGTACCAGCCGGATTCGAGCTCGGCCGACTGCTGCACGCCCGAGCGGTAGCTACCGAGGACGGGCGTGGTCTGCGGGTCGAGGCCGAAGGGCAGCTTCACGGTGCTGCCGTTGATGCCCTCGTCGCTGGTGCGACCGCCCTCGGTGCCGGCGCTGGTGGAGGTGGTGGTGCCGCCTTCCTCACTGTCGACGGTGTTGGCGCCACCGGTCGTGGTGGTCTCCGCGTCGGCGGTGAGGTCGAGGGCCACGCCGTTCGGGGTGAAACCGACGGCTGTGCCCGCACCCAGGGCCTCGCCCGCATCACCGTCGAGAGGCTGCAGCATCGTCGCGTTCGGGTCGGACTCGACGAGCACCTCGTTGGCGAGTCCGCAGGAGTTGCCCCTGAGGGCCGCCGCGTTCGACTTGGCGATCGAATAGGCCGGGTACTGCGAGACCGCGCCCTTGAGCAGCGACAGCACCTCGAACAGCACCACCGCCGCCGCGACCAGCGTCAGCGGCGCCGACGCCAGAGCCCGCACCCTGCCGTTGCGGTCGGGCCGCGGCGTCGTGAACGGCTCGCGCAGGTGGAACCACGCGGCGAGGAGCAGGGCGAGCACCGTCAGACCCAGCAGTGCCGTGGAGAAGGCGTAACCGGAGATCGACGGCGGCTTGTCCCACCACGGGATGCCGTAGCTCGAGACGTACCACCAGCCGTTCGAACCCGTGAAGGCCATCGCCAGGACGAACAACACCCCGGCGGTGAACAGCGCCCGGTTGCGGGCCGATCGGATGCCCACCGAGCCCACCCCGATCGCGGCGAGCGCAGCCACCGACGCGGCCAGGCCCGCGTACACACCGAAGTGGTGCGTCCACTTCGTCGGCGTGAGCATCATGAGCAGCAACGACGCGAAGACGATGCCGAGGATGCGGCGCGACGGTCCGATCGCGGTGCCCGGGATGCGGCCCTTGCGCAGGATCAGCATGACGCACACGACCAGGCACAACAGCATCACGAACACGCCGAACCGGCGAGCCAGCGAACCGTCGGGGGAGACGGTGAGCAGCGCGTCCCAGCGCAGCCGCTCGTCGAACCACGGCACGTTCGGGCCCACGGCCGAACGCACGCGGGTCGCTTCGAGGACCGACGCGAGGGTCTGGTCGGCGAAGACCGCGATGAGCACGACGGTGCCCGACGCGAGGATCGGCGCGAGGGGCGCGACGACACCGACGAGATGCCGACGCGCGACCAGCACCTTCACCAGCGGGCGCATCCCCGCGACGAGCGCGGCCACCGCGATCAGACCGGTCGGGCCGGCGGCGAGCGAGAAGGCCGCGATGAGGACCGCGATCGCGGCCGGCAACATGCGGCCGGTCGCGATGGCGCGTTCGATCGAACACCAGGTCAGCAGTGCACCGACCGCGATGATCGGCTCGGGGCGCAGACCGTTGTTGTAGGGGAGCCAGAACGCGAGGAAGACCAGCCCGGCCGTCCACAGCGACACCCGGCTGTGCCGGACGGCGACACCGAGCCGGGGGATGACCTCACGGCTGATGACCATCCAGCACAGGATCGCCGCGATCAGCGTGGGTACGCGCATCCACACGCTCGCCGTCGACACCTGCGCGAACACGACGAGCACGTCGTAGAACCAGCCGAACGGCGCCTCGGGCACACCGAACCAGCGGAAGTAGTTCGCCATGTATCCGGCGTCGCCGGACACTCGCGCCATATTGAGGATGTAGCCGTCGTCCGAGGTGTTCGCGCCGAGGACGTGCCAGAGCAGCAGAGTGGCCACGACGATCGCGTCCACAAGGGTGAACCGCCACCAGCGGGCCGGCAGGAACCGGCGCGCGCGGCGCCCGTCGATCCCGTCCAGGCGATGCAGGGCGACGAGGGAGACCAGCGTCGCGAGCGCGCACACGATCATCGCGAGGAGCTTGAGCACCGTGGGGGTCGAGGTGAACCGCGAGTCGAGCTCGGCGCGCACCGACAACCGTTCCGTGGAGTCGTCACCGCCGGGTTCGAAGGCGCCCGCGGGGCCGGTGAGGTCGCTGAAGACACCGACCATCTGCGGTCGCTCGTCGCCTTCGAGCTCGATCGCGACCGGCGGGTCGGAGCCCACGATCTCGGCGGCGGTGCGTTCGGAGTTCGATGCGACGGTCACCGCCGTGCACGGTTCGTCGAGCGGCGCCGAGACGAGCACCGAGTTGCGCAGGACGGCCTCGACGGTGCCGGGGGCGCCGTCCTCACCGGGTACCGCGCGGATCACCAGGCCCTCCGCCGTGGCGTCGGGGGAGCCGGACGGGATGGTCGAGACGAGCGTGCCGCCGTCGGAACCGAGCTGCGCTGCTGCCGCGCACGGCACGCTGGCCCGCAGCGTGAGCGGGGCGTAGGTGACGAGCGGCGCCTCGACACTGTCGATGCTGCCGTTCTGCGGCCATTGCAGTTCGCCGGTCTCCTGCCGGACCGGCAGGAACGGAAGGGTCAGAGCCAGCACGAACCCGAGCAGTCCCGACACGATCGCGACGATCCGCGCTGTGCGGACGCGCGATGTCGGGTCGGACGAATCGGTTTTCCCGGGCGAAGCGGTATCGGCTGGCACAAGCGTCGATGCTAGGCGAGTCCCGTCACGGTCCGGGCTCGTGCCGCTCTGCTCGCACTACTCGTGGGTACTCCGCGGTTCTGTCCGACCACGTCCGGAGCCGTACCTCCCGCCACTAGCATCGCTGTCTATGAAGACCTCCACCCCGATCGGGCGCGCTCTGCGCGCGGCGGGCACCGGGGAGGTCTGCGACGACTCGACCACGCGCGCGCTGTACTCGTCCGACGCCTCTCTCTATCGCGTCCCACCACAGGCCGTGGTGCGCGCCCGATCGATCGACGACATCGCCACGACCCTCGACGTGTGCCGGCGCGAGGGTGTCCCCCTCACCTCCCGCGGCACCGGCACCTCCCTCGCGGGCAACGCCGTCGGACCCGGCGTCGTCATCGACTTCTCGCGTCACCTGAACCGGGTGCTCTCCGTCGACCCCGAGACGCGGACCGCGCGGGTGCAACCGGGTGTCGTGCAGGCCGAGCTCCAGCGCGCCGCGGCACCGCACGGTCTGCGCTTCGGCCCCGATCCGTCCACCCACAACCGATGCACGATCGGCGGGATGATCGGCAACAACGCGTGCGGGGCGCGGGCGCTCGGCTACGGCCGCACGTCCGACAATGTCGTCGCGCTCGAGGTGCTCACCGGCACCGGGCACCCGCTGTCGCTGCCCGGCGAGGACCCGACGCTCGAGCCGCTGCGGAAGATCGTCGCGCGCGATCTCGCAACCATCCGTACCGAATTCGGTCGCTTCGGCCGGCAGGTATCGGGTTACGCACTCGAGCATCTGTTGCCGGAGAACGGATTCGACGTCCGAAAGCTGTTCGTCGGCAGCGAGGGCACCCTCGGGATCACGACCGAGGCGACGGTGCAGTTGATCGCCGATCCTGCCGTCCGCACGATGGTCGTACTCGGCTATCCCGACATCGTCGCCGCCGGCAACGCCGCGCACGGACTGCTCGGCTTCCGGCCCACGGCGTGCGAAGGACTCGACTCGCGGATCGTCGACATCGTCCGGCACCGGCGCGGGCCGGAAGCAGTACCGCCCCTGCCGTCGGGTGCGGCGTGGCTGTTCGTCGAACTGGCGGGTGACGACGCCGACGAAGTGCGCGACCGGGCGAAGGCGCTCGCGCACGCCGCAGCCGCGACCGACGTCCTGCACGTCGAGGACCAGGCGCGGGCCGCCGCGTTGTGGCGCATCCGGGAGGAGGGGGCAGGCCTGTCGGCGAGAAGTCCGAAGGGACTGCCCGCGCACGCGGGATGGGAGGACGCCGCCGTCCCCGCCCACCGCGTCGGCGACTATCTCCGCGACTTCGAGGAACTGCTCGCCGGATACGACGTCACCGGCTATCCCTACGGGCACTTCGCCGACGGATGCATCCACATCCGCCTCGACCTCCCGCTCGAGGTTCCCGGCCTGTTTCGCGAATTCCTCTTCGAAGCAGGCAAACTCGTCGCCGAGTACGGCGGGTCGATGTCGGGGGAGCACGGCGACGGCCGGGCCCGGAGCGAACTGCTGCCCCTGATGTACTCGCCCGACGCGCTCGCGCTGTTCGGCGCCGTGAAGTCGGTCTTCGACCCGGAGAACATCCTCAACCCCGGAGTGCTCGTCGACCCGCGACCCGTCGACGTCGACCTCCGCGTCCCGGCCGCACGGAAGGTTCGTGAGGGTCTGGCCTTCCGTTATCTCGAGGACGGCGGCGACTTCACACAGGCCGTGCATCGGTGCACCGGGATCGGCAAGTGCCGCGCCGACAACACCGGCACCGGCGGGGTGATGTGCCCGTCCTTCCTCGCGACCCGCGAGGAGAAGGACTCCACCCGCGGACGAGCCCGGGCACTGCAGGAGATGCTCAACGGTCACCTCGTCGACGAGTCGTGGCAGTCGCCGGAGGTGCACGAAGCGCTCGAGCTGTGCCTGTCGTGCAAAGGATGCCTGTCGGACTGCCCGACCGGGGTCGACATGGCGACCCTCAAATCCGAAGTGTTGCACCAGACCTACCGGGGACGGCGACGGCCCGCCAGCCACTACGGTCTCGGCAGACTGCCGCAGTGGGCGGCGATCGCCTCCCGCGCGCCGCGTGCCGTCAACGCTCTGGCCCGGATCCCGGGCGTCGCCCCGCTCGGCTTGACCGTCGCCGGTCTCGATCGACGCCGCCACGTTCCGGCGTTCGCTCCTCGCACCTTCCGGAAGTGGTTCGCCGACACCCTCCCGCAACGATCCCGCACGGGCGACCCGGTGTTGCTGTTCGTCGACACCTTCACCGAGTACTTCACCCCGGAGATCGGAGCCGCCGCCGTGCGTGTCCTCGAGACCGCCGGATACAGCGTGCACATTACCGACGAACCCCGTTGTTGCGGGCTGACGTGGATCACCACCGGCCAGCTCGATCAGGCCCGGAAGATCGTGGGCCGCACCGTCGCCGAACTCTTCCGCAGCGGCATGCCGATCGTCGGGCTCGAACCGTCGTGCACCGCCGTCCTGCGCTCCGACGTGGTCGAACTGCTCGGGTCCGCGCCCGCACGTCTCGTGGCCGACAGCACCACGACCCTCGCCGAACTCCTCACCGACTGGGAACCGCCGTCGCTGGACGGGACACGGATCGTCGCGCAACCCCACTGTCACCACCACGCCGTCATGGGCTGGGGTGCGGACGCTGCCCTGCTGCGACGCGCGGGTGCCGACGTGCAGCGACTCGCCGGCTGCTGCGGCCTGGCCGGGAACTTCGGGGTCGAACGCGGGCACTACGACGTGTCGGTAGCGGTCGCGCGGACCCAACTCCTGCCGGCCGTCGAGGCGGCATCCGACGACGCGGTGATCCTCGCCGACGGGTACTCGTGCCGTACCCAGCTCAGCGACCTCACGACGCGGCGCGGCACGCACCTGGCCGAGTTGCTGGCCTCACGACTGCCGTAGGTGCGGCGGGCTCATCATCTGCGACGTCGTCCTCTGGTGCGTTCGCTTCGGGTTGGGCGTGGCCCGAGTTCGTAGGGGATCTTCAGGATGTGGCGGGTTTTGGCGTCGATATCGCAGTTGCCGGAGGCGACGGAGTGGAGGATGCCGTTGTAGACCAGGTCCCACAGGTCGGGGTTGCGCTGGATCTCACTGATCTTGAGCGAGTGAATTTCGTTGCCGTGGGCATCTTTCAACCGGAGAACACGGCTGTAGCCGTCTGCAGAGAACTGGATGCGAGTGAGGTGGTAGGTGTCGACCCAGCTGCTGCGCCATTGCACCCAACTGGCACCGGCTGCGGTCCAATGGTTCGCGGTAGCGCGAAACATCATCCAGGCGCCTACCGCCATGATGACCCACATGATCCACCAGTGGACCCAGCGGAAGTCTCCGTTGATGACGGTGAGATATACGATCAAGAGCAAGACCATGGAAAGCGCACTGGTGTACTTGTCGCGGACGGTGGGCTGGAGCCATTCGAGCGTGGGGCCGAGATGATCCGGTGCCTCGGGCGGCTTTCGTGGGGAGCGCTTGACTGGTGTGTCTTCCGTACTTTTGTGAATGCGGGGCGCTCGGGGCGGGCGAGGCTCACCGGTGATCGAATCTGGCATCGGAGGTAGGTCGGTTGTATTCATTGCTGTCCTCAGAACAGGTTTCCTACCCAGCGGGCCGCGGAGCCGGCAGCGCCGGAGACATCGTCCCAGTGTTCGATCACTTCACCGACGCCGAACGCGACACCGACCCCGACGCCGACAGCGAGAAGGGTGACAGGACCGCCTGCTGCACTCGCGAGTATCAACTCGGTCGCTACGGTTCCGGCGACGAAACCACCGACATCCTTCGCAACCGCTTTGACTGCATCTCCGGTAGTTTCGGCATTGATCACATCACTGCTGGTCTGAGCAGCGGTGAACAGGAGTCCGGCCACAGGAATTTTGGATCCGAGTTTCGAGAGGGCTGACCCTTCCGGAAGGAAACTGTCGACGTTCTTTCCGAACAACTGGACGAACTTGTTGTCACCGATCCCCGCAAGCAGTCGAGAGTTCTCCGCAGCGAACCTCGCTGCATCGTCCGCCCCGCCTTGGAAGGCCCGAACAGCCCGGGCCGCTGTGGCTTCCGGATACGGATCACCCAACCGCGCCGCTTCCGCAGCAAGCTCACGCAACCGAGCGAGGGTTGCGCCTCGTGTCTCGGATAGCTCTCCCCATTTCGACAACTCGGAGACTGTCGTCGCTATGTATCCGCCCACGGTATGAGCCAAGAGCCATTCCCACTGGGCTTCTGCGTCCTTCAGAATCGTCGTCGGCCCGCGCAAGGCTTCCGCGAGTGCGTTGTGCGCTGCGGTTTCGACTGCGCGACCGTCCGCAACGAGCCCCGCAGCCGTCTCGTAGGCCGCGATCTGCTTCGCCCGAAGTGTGTGGAGCGCAATGTCGTACGAGTTCGGATCGGCGTCGAGTGGCTCACCGATCCCGACGCCGAACTCCACGGGAATGCCGGCTTCGGCCGCTGTCTCCTCGGCCTGCGACATGCGTGACCGGGCGGTGGCGAGTCCGTCGGCGAATGCGCGGAGGGCAGCGGCGATCACGTCGATCTGGTCTGCAGCCTCGGTCGTCCCGGTGATGATGCGGTCGAGGGTCGTGCGGAACGCATCTCCCGCAGGGCTTCCGAACTCGAATTCGGACTCTGTACGGCCGTCGCGGGCCGACTTCAGTCGGTCGTTCACACCCGTGACAAGGGCAGCGAGCGAATCCGCACATGCGTAGCAGGAGGTGGGGTCGCCGAAGACTCGGGTGTCGAGACTCATCCCTCACCGGCCTTCGCGATCTCCTGAGCAGTGTGCGACTCGGCGTCCTGGTAGGCGCGCAGACTGTCCTGGGTGGCGTCTGCTGCACTGGCCAGCGACCGGACCGCCGCGTCCAGGACGGAAGCAATCGACCCGAGAGCGTCGACGAGCAGCGGAGTGGCGGCACCCGCGTCGGGTATCGGTGCGGGATCGGGTCCGAGCTCGTCGATTCCCATCGCTCCGGTCGCCAGGAGTTTCGCGACGGCGTCGAGGTCGCCGATGTCGATGCTCACCGGGACCACCTCCTTCCGAGCGGGTCCTCGAACGGACGGTCTTCGTCCTCGACCGGGGGTGGTTGTCGGCCGTCGAGCAGGACCACGTCGTACCGGGTGGTCCGATGGATCTCCTGTAGTCCTCTGCTGTCGACACCCATCCACGGCTGCTGCGGTCCACAACAGCGGACCAGTTCCTCGAGTGAGGTGTAGGCGGGCAACGCCAACCGGTCGTCGGACAGGGTGCGCATCTCGAGCCGGACCTGCCCGGAGCTGTCGCGGCGTCGGATCGGCACATACAGAACGTCGCTCATCGAATCCCCCGATTCCGTCGTACCCCCCGTACGACTCGCCGAGACCTTACCGCAGCGGCGATGAGTTTCCGGCTCCTGCCCGGTCGGTATCTGCGACAGCACCGCTACCTACCAGGAGGTCGTCATGAACACCTTCACCCCATCCACCACCGGCACCCGCAACGACACCGCCGCGGCACCCTCACGCACCGCTCGCATCGCAGGCCTGATCGTCAGCGGCCTCGTCGTCCTGTTCCTGCTGTGGGACTCGATCATCCACATCGCCAACGTCTCGCAGGTGCAGGAGGCCATGGCCGATCTCGGATTCGATCCGAGCCTCAACCGCGTGTTCGGCGTGGTCCTGCTGATCTGCCTGATCGCCTACGTCCTGCCGCCCACCGCGATCCTCGGTGCCGTTCTGCTCACCGGTTACCTCGGTGGTGCCGTCGCGACGAATCTGCTCACCGAGCAGCCGATCGTCAGCACGACCCTCTTCCCGATCTACACCGGCATCTTCGTCTGGGGTGGATTGTGGTTGCGGGACATCGGGGTTCGCCGCATCATGCCGATTCGCCTGCCGCGGTGACGACGACGAACGGTCCCACCTCGGTCACGGTGAATCGGGGATCGTCGAACAGTTCCTTGGGGAAGGTCACCGTGTACCGCCGCACATTGGGATCGTTCGGGTAGACGTCCTCGGCCAGACGCAGCGTGTAGCCCTCGGCGCCCTGTCGGAAGACGACGGCGTCGGGGGCTCGCCACGGCAACTCCTCCCACGCGGCGAGCAGTTCGTCGGCGGAGGAGAGTTCCGACCACTCCTCGATCGCTGCGGCACGCGCGGAGAATTCCGCCAGCGGGTTGGCGTAGTGCGAGGTCAGGGCCTGGAAGCCGAAGTACGGGTAGTAGGCGAGGAAGGATGTGTCGGCCGTGAGGACCACATGGTCGTCACGCTCGCCGCCCAACTGGGACAGCAGGACGTCGTCCACCTCGGCGTAGTAGGACGCGGCACCGGCGGGTCGCTGGTCGGCGCGTTCACCGGCCCCGTCGGTGTCGGTGTAGGCGACGGTGATCTCACCCCCGAGCACCTGCGGGATGTTCTGGGTGAACGCCAGCGCACCGAGAGCGCCCACCGCCACGAGAACCCTGCGCACGCGCGGATTCTCGCTGGTCGCCAGGCTGATCCACCGCGAGAAGTCGACGAAGGCGAATGCGCCTGCCGCAGCGAGCAGTACGAGCAGGATCACCTCGAGACGGAACGCGAGCAGGGTGTTGCCCACGGCGGTCAACGCCATCGACGCGAGGTACC
Source organism: Rhodococcus shunpengi (assembly GCF_048381395.1). Taxonomy (NCBI): domain Bacteria; kingdom Bacillati; phylum Actinomycetota; class Actinomycetes; order Mycobacteriales; family Nocardiaceae; genus Rhodococcus; species Rhodococcus shunpengi. The sequence continues at coordinate 44,056 of NZ_JBLWIU010000012.1, read as the reverse complement.
ACAGGTAGACCGCGATCACGCCCAGCCCGAGCGCCTGCGCCCGATGCGACGACGACGCGCGGCCCACGAGCCACACGGTGCCCAGCAACGACAACAGTCCGATCAGGGACATGTGGAACATCGGCAACGGCAGTCGCGCACCGCCATCGGGGAGATAGTGCGTTGCGGTACCGGACTCGGACGGAGGATTACCGCCCAGCACGTCGAACACGAACGGCGCCCACACGATCAACGCGACGAGCATCGCGATCACCGCGATCACCACGAGACGCACGAGCACCGGAAGGACCGCCCGCCACGACCCGGTGGCGCGACGCGCGAGGTACGCCGCGACGACGGCCATCACCGTCACCGCGAACGCCGCGATTCCGAGATAGAGGGTGTAGAAGGTCGCGGCGAGACCGAGGAACAGGCCCGTCCCCACGACGGCGCCCCAGCCCTGTCGCACCCGGCCACCGCGCGTAGCGGGCAGGAAACCGCCCCAGGCCAGCACCAACGTCGGCGCGACCAGCACAGCGATCACCGCTCCGTAGGGTTCCGGCGAACCGTAGGCCAGTACGACGAGCGTCGTCGCGGTGGCGGCGAGCACCGCCAGGTCGGAGCGGACCAGTTCGGACCACAACACCAGGGCGACGACCGCCGCGACCGCCAGCGAACCGATCGCATACGGCTTGAACGCTTCCCAGCCGTCCATGCCCAGCACATTCGCGACACGGCCACCGATCCAGAACCACCCGGCCGGATAGAACGACGGCAGATCGGCGTAGTTCATGTCGCGCAACGCCGCGCTGTCCGTCAGCCGCGTGAGGAACTGGGTGCGGAACTCCTGGTCGACGGAGATGCCGTGCAGATAGAGGCGGGTCGCGGCGAGCGGCATCCCGAGGGTCGCGGTCACCAAGCCGGACAGCGCCGCCCACGACAACACCCGCGCCCCCGTCACCCATCTGCGGCGACGCAACAGATAGATCGAGAGGCCGAGCACGGCGAGTGCCGCGAACTGCATCACGGTGGTGACGGCCTGCGTCACGTTCGACGAATTGAACGCCGGCCACTGCACGCGGTCGAAGGCGAACAGCCCCACCGCCGCGACGAGTGCTGCGACGAGCGCTGCGCAGACGAACTGCGCGAGCGTCGAGACGGCACGGCGTAACGGGGCTACTGCTACAGGAGTGTCGGCGAGCACCCCACGAGCATAGAGATGCGTCCGCGAGACGAGTGGTGGCCCGATTCGCGCCGCAAAAACGCCGCCGTCCACCGGTCGGGACCTTCATCCTGGAAGTTGCGTCGGGAAACCGGGCCGTCGGTACGGCCCGGGGAATCCGAACGAAAGGCTCAGATCATGACAGGTAAAGCGGTTCGTGCGGCCCTTGCAACGCTCGCGACGGCACCTCTCCTCGTCTTCGGGGCGGCGCAGGCCTCGGCGTATCCGGTGATCGCACCGGGTGAGCCCGGCGGCCCGATCGACGGCCGGTTGTACGACCACCACGGCGTCGATCCCTACCAGTGCATCGTCCTCGGGACTCCGGGTGTCGGCTACGCGACGAACGAGGCGGGACAGGACGGCACCGTGAACGGCGTCTTCGTGAACGAAGGGTCGATCAACCACTGGTGCTACGGGCCGCCCGGGATGATCCACAGCGGAACCGGATACGTCCGGTAACCCCTGAACAAGACGACTGCCCCGCCGGAACGGGTCCGGCGGGGCAGCGGGTGCACGTCTGTCAGATCGGCAGCTTGCGGAAGATCGCGCGCGGCAGGTGACGCAGCACGATCATCACGAACCGGAAGGTGCCCGGTGCCCAGACGATCTCCTTGCCGCGATCGGAGGCCGCGACCGCGAGCTTCGCGACGTCCTCCTTGTTCACGGTGAGCGGCGCCTCGTCGACGTGCGCGCTGAACTGCGTGCGCACCTGGCCGGGGCGCACGACGGTCACGCGCGGACCGAACGGACGCAGCGCCTCACCGAGACCGAGATAGAAACCGTCGAGGCCGGCCTTGGTGGAGCCGTAGACGAAGTTGGCGCGCTTCACGCGCTCGCCGGCGACCGACGACATCGCAATGATGCGGCCGAAGCCCTGCGCCTTCATCCTGTCGCCCACCAGCACACCCACGGAGACCGCGGCCGTGTAGTTGACCTCCGCGACCCGCACGGCCTTGCTCTGGTTCTGCCACAGCTCCTCGGCGTCGGCGTCCAGACCGAAGGCGACGATCGCGATGTCGACGTCGCCGTCCTTCCATGCCTGGTCGATGACGGCCGGGTGGCTCGCGGTGTCGAGCGCGTCGAAGTCGATCAGGTCGACCTGCGTCGCACCCGCGGCCTTCGCCTGGGCGACGGCGTCCTCACGACGCGGGTCGCCGGGCAGGGCCGCGAGGATCACGCGAGCCGGTGCCTTGCGCAGGTACTCCTCGACGATGGCCAGGCCGATCTCGGAGGTGCCACCGAGCAGCAGCAGGGTCTGGGGGTTGCCGACGGCGTTGATCATCAGTGGAGTTCCAACCTTCTGGACATATCGGAGGCGAAGACGTTCGTGGGGTCGACGGAGCGGCGCACCTTCAGCCACTCGTCGATCCGCGGATACATGGCGTGGAAGGTCTCCGCGTCGGTCCGCGAATCCTTCGCGGTGTAGAGACGACCACCGAACTCGAGGACCCGCTTGTCGAGTTCGCGCACGAACTCGTTCAGACCCGCCTTGATCGGGAAGTCGACGCAGATGTTCCACCCCTTCATGGGGAAGCTCAGCGGCGCCTTGTTGCCCTCACCGAACAGCTTGAAGACGTTGAGGAACGAGTAGTGCCCCGACTTCTGGATGTCGACGATGATGCGCTTGAACTCGTCGACGGACTCCGGCGGCACCACGAACTGGTACTGCAGGAAACCCTTCGATCCGTAGGCGCGGTTCCACTCACCGAACATGTCGAGCGGGTGATAGAACTGCGTCAGGTTCTGGACCTTGCCGGTGTAGTTGCCCGACTTGCGGTACCAGACCTCACCCACCGCCGAGAAGGTGTACTTGTTCGCCAGACCGTTCGGGAAGACGTCCGGGAAGGTCAGCAGCGTCGGCGCGTCGAACTTCAGCGGGTCCTTCTGCAGCTTCTTCGGCAGCTGATCGAGCTTGGCGAGCGAACCGCGGGAGATCGCGGCGCGACCGAGCTTCGGCAGCGGAGCCACTGCGTCGAACCAGGCGCTCGAATAGTCGTAGTTCTCCTCCGAGCCGTCGCTGTGCACGGCGATCGTCTCGTCGAGCGTCGAGGTGACCACACCGTCGGCGATGAAGTACGCCGTCTCGGTCGGGGTCATCTCGATGGTCGCGCGGAGGATGATGCCCGTCAGACCCATGCCACCGACGGTCGCCCAGAAGAGCTTGGAATTGCGTCCGGTGGGCGTGCACGTGCGGACCTGGCCGTCGGCCGTGAGCAGGTCGATCGACTTCACGTGGTTGCCGAAGCTGCCCGCGCTGTGATGGTTCTTGCCGTGGATGTCGGAGCCGATCGCGCCACCGATCGTCACCTGGCGGGTGCCCGGCAGAACCGGGACCCACAGACCGAACGGCAGGGCGGCGCGCATGAGCTGGTCGAGGTCGACGCCGCCGTCCACCACCACACGCCGCGAGTCGCGGTCGATGCTGTGGATCTTGTTCAGCGCCGTCATGTCGACGACGAGCCCGCCGGCGTTCTGCGCGGGGTCGCCGTAGGAGCGCCCGAGCCCGCGTGCGATGACACCGCGACGCAGGTGCGACGGCTTCGACTCGTTGTCTTCCGCGACCCGCGCGACCGCCTTGGCGATCACTTCGACGTCGGGAGTGGACAGCACCTCTGCGGTGGTCGGCGCGGTGCGCCCCCAGCCGGTCAGGGTGCGGGTCTGGGTGGGGAGCGGCTCGCTCGCCTGCTCCGTAGCTGTCGTGGACATCGGGGTAAAGGCTACCCGTGTGTCCTGGTCACCCGGCAAGATGCTGTTCCTCACGGGCGTTACCCTCGTCTGCGTGCCGGAATCCCACGACCATGTGCAGCCGCTGCCGGAGCACCACGCCCCGCTGGCTCCCGAACTGCCGTTGACCGATTCGACGGCCGACGAGGCGCTGGACCTGAAGACGCAGCTCACACGGTTCGTCCTGACCGGTGGTTTCTCGGCGATCGTCGACTACGGCCTGTACGTCCTGCTCATGGCACTGGGCGTCACCCGCGACGTCGCGAAGGCCCTGTCGTTCGTGGCCGGCACCACCACCGCCTACCTGATCAACCGCCGCTGGACCTTCAAGGCCCCGCCGAGCCGCGTCCGCTTCGCGGCTGTGGTGGTCCTCTACGCAGTGACGTTCGCCGCACAGGTCGGCATCAACCGCGTACTCAACGAAGCCCTCGGCGACGAGTGGTGGGTCACGCCCTTCGCCTTCGTCGTCGCCCAGGGCACCGCGACGGTGATCAACTTCGTTGTCCAGCGGGTCGTGATTTTCCGCCTCCGCTGATTCGGGTGGATCCGACCCCGCTCAGCGGGGTTCAACCCACCGAAGTCCGATTCAGGGCTTGACGGATCTGCCGCACCACCTCGTCGGGTTCCTGGGTGATCGCGTGCCAGGTGAAGCGCAGCACGTGCCAGCCGGCGTTGATCAGGACGTTCTGCCTCTCGGCGTCGCGGCGGTGTCGCTCGGCGTCGCGGTGCCAGGCCCACCCGTCGATCTCGATCGCGACCCGCTCGGCGTCGAACACCACGTCGATCTCGAAGCCGCAGCTCATCGCATGTGCCCGCCAGCCGGTGAACCCCGCCCCACGGAGCAGTCGGTGGAAGATGCGTTCGGCCTGGGAGTGGCCGCCTTCGCGAGCCGAACACAACAGATGAGCGGCGCGGGGTGCGCCGTGACGCCCGAGATTCCTTCGATGTGCCTGCTCGAGTACGGGTAGCGAGGTGTGACGCTGCAGCGCGCGGTCCATGAGCACCGAACCCGTCGGCAGTTCGACGGCGGCTTCGAGCACCGTGAGTGGCAGCGCGGTGACGGGTAGACCGCGCACTACGACGAGGTCGCGTCGCTGAAGGTCGCGTCGGCGTACCCGTACCCCGTGACGTCGTGCGAGGGTGCGCTTCTGCGGCACGGTCACGTAGCGGAGAGAAGGAGCGCGGTCGAGCAGTCCGTGCCACCATGCCGCGCTCGGTCCCCACGCTGCCGCTTCCGGACCTGCCGCGTAGACGGCTGCCCGTAGCGCCACGGCCGGCGTGCGTTCTCGGTCGGCACGAAGGTAGACGCCGCGTGCGAGCGCGAGCCAGTCGCGGTTCTCGACCCGTCGGTCGACAGCGGAAGCGCTCATTCCGCAGTTCAGTGCTTGCGCTCGGGTGATGACGCCGTCCTGAGCGGCCATGATGCGGTACGCGTTTCGCAGGTTCATATCCGGTTCGACGCAGTGATCGCCGTTCCGGTTCCGCACCGATCGATTTGTGTGGATCCAACCCCGGAAACCGGGGTCGAATCCACACAAATCGTCAGAAGCTCGGGAGACGGTCCGTTTCGCGGGCGTCGGCCAGGGTGGGTGCCGCCTGATCCTTCGCCGACAGTTCGTAGGTCAGCGGGGTGCCGTCAGGTCCTGTTGTGGGCCAGTCGATCCCGATCTCCGGATCGAGGGGGTGCACCTCGTGCTCCCGGTCGGGGTTGTAGCCCGTCGAGCACAGGTAGACGACGGTCGAGTTGTCCTCGAGTGCAAGGAAGCCGTGGCCGAGGCCCTCGGACAGGAAGATCGCGCGTCGGTCCTTCGTGTCGAGCAGCACCGAATCCCACTGCCCGAAGGTCGGCGACCCCACCCGCAGATCGACGACGACGTCGAGCACCGACCCCGACACGCACGTGACATACTTCGCCTGTCCGGGAGGGACATCCGCGTAGTGGATGCCGCGCAGCACCCCGGCGGCGGAGACCGAGCAGTTCGCCTGCGCCAACTCCAGGGGACGGCCGGCGGCGTCGGTGAAACTCTCCTGCTTGAACCATTCGAGGAACACGCCCCGGTCGTCGCCGAACTGTTTCGGCGTGACCTCCCACGCCCCGGCGATCGTCAGTTCCCGGTACTGCAACCTAGCGGTCCTTTCCTCGTTCGAGCAGATCCAGCAGGTAGCTGCCGTAGCCCGACTTCACCAGCGGCTCGGCCGCGGCGCGCAGTTGCTCGTCGTCGATGAACCCGAGACGCCACGCCACCTCCTCGGGTGCGCCGATCTTCAGGCCCTGACGTTGTTCGATGGTGCGCACGTAGTTCGACGCGTCGAGCAGCGAGTCGAAGGTGCCGGTGTCGAGCCAGGCGGTGCCGCGCGGCAATACCTCGACCTGCAGTTTCCCCGCTTCCAAGTAGGTGCGGTTGACGTCGGTGATCTCCAGTTCGCCACGCGCCGACGGCTTCAGCGAGCAGGCGATCTCGACGACGTCGTTGTCGTAGAAGTACAACCCCGGCACCGCGAAGTTCGACTTCGGGTCGTCGGGTTTCTCCTCGAGCGACAGGGCGCGACCGGTGGAGTCGAACTCGATCACCCCGTAGGCCGACGGGTCGGACACCCGGTAGGCGAACACCGCGCCGCCGTCGATGTGGGCGAAGCGCTTGAGCTGCGTGCCGAGGCCGGGACCGTAGAAGATGTTGTCGCCGAGGATCAATGCGACCGGCTCGGTTCCGATGTGGTCGGCGCCGAGCACGAAGGCCTGCGCCAGACCGTCGGGTGAGGGTTGGATCGTGTAGGTGATGTTCACGCCGAACTGCGAGCCGTCGCCGAGCAACCAACGGAACTGCTCGGCGTCGTGCGGGGTGGTGATCATGAGGATGTCGCGGATCCCGGCGAGCATGAGCGTCGAGAGCGGGTAGTAGATCATCGGCTTGTCGTAGACGGGCACGAGCTGCTTGCTCACGCCCTGGGTGATCGGATGCAGACGCGAGCCCGTCCCACCCGCGAGGATGATTCCGCGCATGTCGGACAGTCTCGCATGAGTAGGCTTGCCCCAATGAGGCTGCTCGTCACCGGTGGCGCCGGTTTCATCGGCGCGAACTTCGTCCATCAGACCGTCGCGGAACGACCCGACACTCAGGTCACCGTGCTCGACAAGCTCACCTACGCCGGCAACCGCGCCTCCCTGGACCCGGTCGCCGAGAAGATCACCTTCGTCCAGGGCGACATCGCCGACGCCGACCTCGTCGACCGGCTCGTCGCCGACACCGATCTGGTGGTGCACTTCGCCGCCGAATCCCACAACGACAACTCGCTGGCGAACCCGGCGCCGTTCGTGCAGACCAATCTCGTGGGCACCTTCACGCTGCTCGAGGCCGTCCGCAGGTACGACGTGCGCTATCACCACATCTCCACCGACGAGGTGTACGGCGACCTCGCCCTCGACGACCCCGCTCGCTTCACCGAGGCCACCGCCTACAACCCGTCGAGCCCCTACTCGTCGACCAAGGCCGGTTCGGATCTGCTGGTACGCGCCTGGGTACGCTCGTTCGGCGTCCGCGCGACCATCTCCAACTGCTCGAACAACTACGGTCCGTATCAGCACGTGGAGAAGTTCATCCCCCGCCAGATCACCAACGTGCTCACCGGCGTGCGCCCCAAGCTCTACGGCACCGGCACCAACGTGCGGGACTGGATCCACGTCGACGACCACAACAGTGCCGTGTGGACGATCATCGAACACGGGCAACTCGGGGAGACCTATCTGATCGGAGCGGACGGGGAGAACGACAACCGCACCGTCGTCGAAACCGTCCTCGAGCTGTGCGGCAAGGACCGCAGCGAGTTCGATTTCGTCACCGACCGCCCCGGCCACGACCTGCGGTACGCCATCGACGCGACCCGCCTGCGCACCGAACTGGGCTGGCAGCCCCGCTACCGCGACTTCCGTGAGGGCCTGGCCGCGACCATCGACTGGTACCGCGCCAACGAGCAGTGGTGGACGCCACACAAGCATGCCACCGAGGCCGCCTACAGCCGGACCGAGCGCGTTCTGGGCGGATAACCTGCGCCGTTCGGGGTGATCCCGGCACAATTCGCGAATGGGTCGAAACACTGGTGCACGACGCACACAACCGTGGAGCTCCTGTTTCCGCTGCTACTGTCGCATCGAAAACAGCGGATCGACCACGAGCGGGGAGTAGCCCGATGGAGCAGGCAGCTGCCGGCGACACAAGCACGATCGGACATGACGCGGACACGCTGGACGAGGTTCTCACCGAGCCGGTGCGTCGCGACCGGCTGATCGTCCAGCGCGGCGTCTTCGCATCCCTGTCGCCGCGCGTGCCGGAGAAGATGTACGTCCACACGAAGGGCGACGCGGCGTCCGATCGCTACGGGCTGCAGCTCGCCGACGGCGCGACCGCCCACACCAACACCTACTTCGGGCGTTTCCCCGCGACGTTCTGGCAGCGCTGGACCGACGTGAAGACCGTCAACCTGCAGCTCACCTACGGCTGCTCCGGTACCGCGAAGTTCACCGTGTGGGCGTCCGACGCCCGTGGACGCGAGCGGATCGTGACGGTCGAGACGGTGTCGGGTTCGGGCGAGCTCGACCTCGAGCTGCCGATCGAGCGGTTCGTCGACGGCGGTGCGATGTGGTTCGCCGTCGCCGCCAGCAACGGATCGGTGCTCGTCTCCGACGCGCGCTGGACGGTCGCCGCACCCGAGCGCCTGCGACCCGCCGCCGTCGTCATCTGCACGTTCAACCGCGCCGACGACTGCACCGTCACCGTCGGCACCCTCGCCTCGGACGACGGGGCGATGGCCGACATCGAAGCGGTGTGCATCGTCGACCAGGGCACCGACCAGGTGCGCTCGCGTTCGGCGTTCGCCGAGGTCGCCGACAAGCTCGGCGACAAGCTCATCTACCTGACCCAGCCGAACCTCGGTGGTGCGGGTGGTTTCTCGCGAGGCATGTACGAGATCACCGGCTCGGCCAAGGCCGAGCACGCCAACGTCATCGTCATGGACGACGACATCCTGTGCGAACCCGAATCGGTGTTGCGTCTCAACGCTTTCGCGAACATGACGGTGCAGCCGACGATCGTCGGTGCCCAGATGTTGTCGTTGAGCAACCCGCAGGTCCTGCACGTCTCGGCCGAGCGTGAGGTGCTCGACGAGATCACCGCCGGCGCACTGACTCCGGGCGCGCGCATGGGCATCGATCTCGTGAAGAAGAAGCAGGACATGCGTTTCGACGCCGGCTGGAACGGCTGGTGGACCTGCCTGCTGCCGGCCGAGATCATCGCCGACTGCGGCCTGCCCATCCCGTTGTTCTTCCAGTGGGACGACATCGAATACGGCATCCGTGCTCGCTACGCGGGGCATCCGACGGTCACCCTGCCCAATGCGGGTGTGTGGCACGCCGACTTCTACCTCAAGGACTACGACGACTGGGCGCGCTACTTCAGCATCCGCAACGGTCTGATCGTCTCGTCCATCTACGGGCGCTTCGACGGGAACGACATGTCGAAGTACCTGTTCCGCAAGATCAGTGAGCTCATCGTCTCGATGCAGTACGGTCTCGCCGCGACCTTCATCAAGGCGGCGGAGGACTTCCTCGCCGGACCGGACTTCCTCTACGACGGCGGCCAGTCGGTGCTGAAGGAACTGCGCGAACTGCGCGACCGCTATCCCGAGACGAAGCCGCTGCCGGCCGCGCAGGTGGGCAAGGAATCCGACCCGCACACGCAGATGTCGGTGTGGCAGTTCGAGCCCGACAAGAAGCGCGAGGGGCTGGTGCTGCTCAAGCGTGCCGTGCAGCAGTTCGCCGGTAAGGTCGACCGCCGGACGGTCACCGTGCCCGCGCACTTCGCCGCCTGGTGGCACGTGTCGCTGTTCGACAAGGCCGTCGTCACCGACGCCTCGCAGAACGCCGTGCGGGTGCGTCACCGCGACAAGGACACCGCCGTCGAACTCGCGAAGCAGACCGCGAAGGTGTGCTGGCAGCTCCGCAAGGAAGCGCCCCGGATGAAGACGGTCTGGCAGGAAGCGCTGCCCAAGCTCACGAGCCGCGAGAACTGGGCGCGCCTGTACGGCATCGACGGGTAGACCGTGCGGGCATGGTCGTTTCCCGTGCTCATCGGGGTTGCGACCGTGCTCGTCGCAGGGGCGTTCTCGTGGGTGCCCTCGCTGTGGTGGGACGAGGCCGCGACCATCTCGAGCGCCGACCGGTCCGTCGAGGGGATGCTCCGCGTCCACACCCGGATCGACGCCGTCCACGGCCTGCACAATCTCCTGCTGCACTACTGGTTCTCGCTGGTGGGCGTCGACGAGTTCACCGCCCGTCTGCCCGGTGTGCTCGCGCTCGGGGCGGGTGCCGCAGCCGTCACCGCGACCGGCCAGGTGCTGGCGGGTCGTCGCGTGGGGATCGCCGCCGGGGTGCTGTTCGCGCTGTCGCCGCGGGTGACCTGGGCGGCCACCGAAGCGCGGTCCTATGCCTTCGCTGCGGCGCTGGTCGCGGTGTTGTCGCTGCTGGTCGCGCTCGGCTGCGCGACCGGCCGTCGACGCTGGTGGGCCCTGTACGCCGTCGTCCTGCCGGTCGCGACGGTGATGTTCGTGTACTCCGCGACGGTCGTCGTCGCGCATGCCGTCACCGTGCTGGTCCGGGGTCGTGGGCGCGGTGCGTTCCTGTTGTCCGCAGGGGTTGGCGCGGCCTTGTCGACGCCGTTCGTCCTGCTCGCCTACTCGCAGGCCGAGCAGGTCGCGTGGATTCCCCCGCTCGACTCGATGATCGTCCGCACGATCGCCCTCGACCAGTGGTTCCCGCAGGCCCCGTGGACGGCTGCGTTGTTCGCCGCGATCACCGTCGCCGGGGTGATCGTCGCGGTCCGTCGTGGTGTGGAGCCGGGGGAGCGCACCCTGCTCTGGCTCACGGTACCGGGCTTCACCGTGCCGATGGTGCTGCTGCTCGGCTACTCGCTGCTCGAGGACAACGTGTACCTCGAGCGCTATCTGTCGTTCACGGTTCCCGCGATGGTGCTCTCGGTGGGCTGGGCCGCCGCCCGTGTCGCGACCCGCTGGTGGTCGATGCTGATCGTGCTGACCGCGGTCGCCGTCAGTGTCGCGCCGGCCTACGTGCAGCAGCGACAGTCGTTCGGCAAGCCCGGTGGGATGGACTACAGCGTGATCGCCGACCGGCTCGTCGAACGCTCCGAACCCGGCGACTGTGTGGCCTTCGAACCGCGCGTCTCGTGGGCACCGACGTCACTGCGCGCCGTCGTCGACGCCCGGCCCGACGCGGTGGAAGGGCTCGACGACGTGGGGCTCGGGTACGACGCCGTCGACCGCGTGAACCTGTGGTCGACCGACGCCCCGCCACCGGAACTCGCCCGACGCGCGGCGACCCGATGCGAGGTGCTGTGGGTGATCGCCGACGGCGAGCGCGAGACCGGCTTCCGGGTGTGGCACCCGAACAACGTGTGGTGGCGGTTCGAACCACACCGGTTCACCGAGACGGACACCTACCGGGAGCTCGAGGCCGTCGGTTTCCGGATCACCGACAGGGAGCCGATCCACCGTTCACAGCTCGTCCGGCTCGAACCGACTCAGACCCAGTAGGCGACGCGCGAGCGGTAGTTGCGCAGCGCGAGCAGGGCGATACCCCAGCCGACGACGGTGATGATCAGGACGATGACCCAGTGGTAGAGCTGCTGGTCGCCGCCGAGCAGCGGGGTCCGCACGATGTCGAGGAAGTGGTAGAGCGGGTTGATCTCCGCGATCCGCGCCCGACCCTCGTTGCCGGTGCCCTCGAGCGTCTTCTCCGTCCAGATGATCGGCGTCATGAAGAACAGCAGCTGGACGATGCTGCCGAGCAGCGGCGCGATGTCGCGGTAGCGCGTGGCGAGGATGCCGAAGACCAGCGACACCCACACCGCGTTGATCGCGATCAACGCCAGCGCCGGGATGGCGAGGAAGGCCGTCCAGTACAGCTGACGTGGGAAGAAGATGAAGATACCGATGTAGATGACGATGTTGTGCGCGAACAGGATCATCTGCCGCCACACCAGCCGGTAGACGTGCACACTCAACGGCGTCGGCAACTGCTTGATCAAGCCCTCGTTGGACATGAACACGTCCGCGCCCTCGAGGATCGACCCCTGGATCAGGTTCCAGATGATGAAGCCGAGCGCGACGTACGGCAGGAACTCCGGGACATCGAGGTTGAACAGCGTGCCGTAGAGCACACCCATCGCGATCGCCGACACACCCGTGGCGATCGTGATCCAGAACGGACCGAGCACCGACCGGCGGTAGCGCTGCTTGATGTCCTGCCAGCCGAGCAGCAACCACAGTTCGCGGTGGTTGAAGCCTTCGCGCAGATCCTGGAACGCGCGCCGGAACGAGCGTGAGGACGACTCGATGGGTTCGTCGTCGACGGTGAGGGCATCAGACACGGGTCCCGAGCCTACCCGCGGCGCAAATGCGGCCTGCCGGGGCGCGGGGTGATCGGGACTCCCGACGGATGCGCAGGTCCTGTCGATCTTGCACGATTTTCTCGACGAAAACCGCACGCCCGTGTCGATTGCGGTCCGGTGCGGTATCCGGACCGTGGTACCACCGATCCGACCACCGAGGAGACGTCATGACGCTTGCTCTGCAGGGCTTGGACGAGATCCGCGCGGACCAGGAGAACTTCTACCGCGACCTGCACGCCCACCCGGAGTTGTCGCACCAGGAGTCGCGCACTGCCGCCGAGGTCGCCGCGCGGTTACGGGCCGCCGGGTGCGAGGTGCACACCGGTGTGGGTGGCACGGGAGTCGTCGGGGTCCTACAGCGAGGTGACGGGCCCGGAGTGCTGCTGCGCGCCGATATGGATGCCCTGCCGGTTCGGGAGGAGACCGGTCTGGACTACGCCAGTTCCGTGACCGCGACCGGCGCGGACGGCAACGCGACGCCTGTCATGCACGCCTGCGGGCACGACATGCACGTCGCATGTCTGGTCGGGGCGGTCGAACTGTTGTCCCGCGCCGGCGAGTGGTGTGGGCGGCTGGTCGCGGTGTTCCAGCCGGGGGAGGAGGTCGCCGACGGCGCCCGGCGCATGGTCGACGACGGGCTCGCCGGGATCGTCGGGAAGGTCGACGTGGCATTGTGCCAGCACGTCCTGGCCTTCCCGGCCGGGCTCGTGGGCACGCGCAGCGGGCCGACCCTCTCGGCCGCCGACAGCATGCGCATCACCGTTCACGGCCGGGGTGCGCACGGGTCGATGCCGCAGGCCTCCGTCGACCCGGTGGTCCTCGCCGCGATGATCGTCGTCCGGTTGCAGACGATCATCGCGCGGGAGACCCGGCCCGGTGAGCCTGCGGTACTGACCGTCGGCAGTATTCAGGCCGGGACGAAGAGCAACGTCATTCCGGACAAGGCGACGATCCTGCTCAACCTCCGCACCTACGACGAGGACACCCGTCATGCGATCCTCACCGCTGTGAAGCGGATCGTCGTCGCCGAGTGCGACGCCTCCCGTTCGCCGCGACCACCCGAGTTCGAACTGTTCGACCAGTACCCCATGACGGACAACGACCCCGTGGTCACCGAGCGGGTCGCGGCGGCGTTCGCCGAGCACTTCGGGGACGGCGCGGGTGAACTTCCGTTGCAGACGGCCAGTGAGGACTTCAGCGTCATTCCCCGCGCGCTCGGCATTCCGTACACGTACTGGGGGATAGGTGGCACCGATCCCGAGCTCTACGGTCAGGCCGAAGTCGAGGGGCGCATCGCCGACGACGTGCCGGTCAACCACTCGTCGAAGTTCGCTCCGCTGCTGCAGCCCACCCTCGACGCCGGGACGGCTGCTCTGACTGTCGCTGCGCGGGCGTTCCTGGGGACTGCATGACGGACGGAGACGCGTGACTACCCAGAGCACGTTGCTGCTCGTACTCGATCTGCTCGGCACCTTCGCCTTCGCTGTCAACGGCGCCTTCACCGCCGTGCGGGTCGCGAGGATCGACATCGTCGGTGTGGTGACGCTCGGGATGGTGACCGCGCTCGGTGGCGGGATCATCCGCGACATCCTGATCGACGACCTTCCGCCCGCGACGTTCAGCGACTGGCGCTATCTCGCGGTGGCCGCTGCCGGAAGCCTTCTCGCTCTCTTCGGCCGTAAGCTGGAGCGATTGTCCAAGCCGATCACCGTGTTCGACGCCGCAGGCTTGAGTCTGTTCGCCGTCACCGGTGCGGGTAAGGCCCTCGATTTCGGGTTGGGCCCGGTGCAGGCGATCATCCTGGGCACGATCACCGGGGTCGGGGGCGGCACGGTGCGCGACGTGTTGATCCGGCGGGTTCCGGTCGTGTTGAACAGCGAGCTGTATGCCATTCCTGCGTTGGTGGCCGCGACCGTCCTCGTCGTCTGCGAGAGTCTCGAGGTGCCCACGCTGCCCGCAGCGCTCGGGGCTGCGGCACTGTGCTTCGTCATCCGAATGGTCGGGGTCCGTTACGATCTCGACGCGCCGCGTCCGCGTGGGTTCGACGACCCCGACCCACCGAAACCGGCCTGACCGAAACCGGTGTTGTTGTCGATTTTCGATGCGTTCTCGCAAACAACGCCGGACTCGATCGGCCGTACGTCAGTCTCCGTCGCCGTCCGCAACCATCTGGCCCGAGTCGCCCGGCCACTCGTACAGTTCCGCCGCCGACTGTATCTGCGCCCACCACGCCGACGAGATCCTCGTGTACGTCGGCAACGGGAAGAACTCGTACTGGGCGACCGTCGCGCACATCGACGTGCAGGACGGTGTGCTGACCGTCGACGGTGAGACCCGGTACAGCAGGTTCGGAAGCGAACGCATGCCCGGACTCGACTCGTCCGGCACCTGGGTGCGCTCGCCGAAGGGCGGACCGACCGGACGCAGCAAGAAGCGAAACGGCGACCTCGGTCTGGATCGCTACGCCGGGACGTGCCCGAAATAGCCGGTCGGCTGCCGACCACGCCGTTCTCTCCCTCCCCGACGAACCGCCACCACCGCCCACCTGAGGAAAGGAGGTTGTATGTCCTCTTTGTGGCGTCGCACTGCGCGATATCAGGGGAGAATGACGGCGGGAAGTACCGGAGATGGGAGTGACGGGGCATGAGGGCGACAGCCGAGTCGGGAGAGGCGTGGTCGGCGGAGCGCCTGTTCGCGGGACCGGGAGAAAGCCAGGAACGCTTTCGGAAGACCGATTGGTCGGCTACGCCCCTGGGTCCGGTGGAGTCGTGGCCCGCGGAGCTGCGCATGGCGGTGCGGACGGTGCTGCCGTCCGAGGTGCCGATGCTCCTGTGGTGGGGACCGCAGCTGGTGCAACTCTTCAACGACGCGATCATCCCCGTCCTCGGTGACAAGTATCCCGCGGCGGTCGCCCAGCCGGCACCCGAGTGCTGGCACGAGGTGTGGGACGAGGTCGGAGCCCGCGTCGAACGGGCGATGGCGGGTACGGCGACCTTCGCCGAAGAGGAACTGCTGTTCATGCAGCGCCACGGCTACGAGGAGGAGACCTACTGGACCTTCTCCTACAGCCCGATCCGCGACGAGTCCGGCGAGGTGGCAGGGGTGTTCGTCGCGACCACCGATGTCACCTCGCGGGTGCTCGGAGAGCGTCGTCTGGAGGCCCTGAGCCGTCTCGGCACGGTGGCGATCACCGATTCGGGAATGTCGGTGATCGAGACGTGCCGGAACGCGTTGGACGCGCTCGCGCCCAGTCATCAGGACATTCCGCTGGCTGCACTGTTCCTCGACAGTCGGGTGGTGGATCCCGGTGATCCGCAACCGAACTGGAAGCAGCTCGCCGCAATCGGGACGAAGCCCGGCTTCTCTGGTTCCCTGCTCGGACCGGATGAGGACCAGCTGCTGTCGAAGGCCGCGAGGGCCTCCGAACCCTTCGTCGTCTCCGGCGTCGCCGAGCGTTCCCCGGATCTGCTCGACCCGCAGCGAACCCTCGGAGACCATCCGATCGGCACCATCCTCCTCGTGCCGTTGACGGCGTCGGGACACGACTTCCCGCTCGGTGTCCTCGCCGTCGGACTGAGTCCGTACCGGGTGTTCGACGCCGCGTACTCCACCTTCGTCGAACTCGTCGCCACCAAGATCTCGGGACTGCTGCGTGATGCGTCGGCGATGGATGCCGAGCGTCGCCGGGCCGATGCGTTCGCGGCGCTCGACGCTGCCAAGACCCGGTTCCTCGAATCGATCAGCCACGAGTTCCGCACACCGCTCACACTGCTCCTCGGCCCGTTGCAGAGCATGCTCGACGAGGCCACGACGCTGACGGACGCGCAGCGACAGTCGCTGGAGGTCTCTCAGCGCGCCGCGATCCGGTTGCGGCGACTCGTCGACGCGTTGCTCGAAGCGACGCGTGCCGAGACCGACCCGTCGCGAAAGCCCCTGAGGCCGACCGATCCGGCGGCGCTCACGGCCGAATGTGTGGACCTGTTCACCGACGCGGCTCAGCGTGCGGGCCTGGACCTGCGCAGCCGGATCGCCGACGCGGCGGCCGAGCAGACCCGGCTCGATCCCCAGACGTGGGCCCATATCGTGCTGAACCTGCTCTCGAACGCGATCAAGTACACCCCCTCGGGATCGATCGATGTGGATCTGGACGTCGAGGACGATCTGCTGGTCCTGAAGGTCGCCGACACCGGTCTCGGCATTCCGGAATCGGAGCTCGGTCGCATCTTCGAACGGTTCCATCGCGTCGAGAGCGTCGGGGGACGCAGTCAGGAGGGCATCGGGCTGGGTCTGTCCCTCGTCTCGGACTGGGTCCACACGCTCGGCGGAAGTGTGACCGTGTCCAGTGAGCTCGGGCACGGCAGCACCTTCACCGTGTCCGTTCCCCGCGTCCTCGACCAGACGTCGGAGTCGCCGGCGGGAACCGTCCCGGGGGATCTGAGCGCCATGTACATCGGCGAAGCGCAACAGTGGGACAGGGTCGCTTTCGACGAGAACGAATCGTCCACGCAGGGAGAGGATGTGGAATCGTTGCCACGGATCCTCGTGATCGAGGACAACGCGGACATGCGTGACTATCTGACGCAGTTGTTGCGTCGCCAGAGCTGGCACGTGGATGCGGTGGGGGACAGCGATGCCGCCCTCGAGCGGATCCGATCGCGACCGCCGCATCTCGTCCTCAGCGACATCATGCTCCCCGGTCGGGACGGGGTGGAGCTGCTCGGGGAGATCCGCCGCGACCCGGCGACCTCCCGTTTGCCGGTCATCCTCCTGACGGCACGGGCCGGCGCGGAGGCCACGATCGGCGGTCTGCGTACCGGCGCCGACGATTACATCACCAAACCGTTCCATCCCGACGAGCTCATCGCCCGTGTGCGCGTGAATCTCGAATTGTCGTGGCTGCGTGAGCAGATGCTCGCCGCGCGGGAGCGTGAGTCCGACCAGTTGAAGACGGCCCTGGAGACCCGGTCGACACTGAGCAAGGCCGTCGGACTGATGATGGCCACGTTCAAGTGCGACGCCGACGCGGCGTTCGACAAACTCGTCGCCTTCTCCCAGCACCGCAACGTCAAGGTGCGTGAGATCGCCGAGCAGATCGTCGGTGACTACACCGCCTCGCTCAGCAATTCGTCGGGGTAGTGCTCTGCGCCTTCGGTTCCGCCGCTGCTACTGCAGACCGTGAGCGCGGTGACGGATCAGGCCCCCGCGTACAGCTTGTCGATCTCCTCGGCATACTTCGCATCGATGGGCTTGCGCTTGAGCTTCATCGTCGGGGTCAGCTCGTCGCCGGAGGGTTCCCAGATCGTCGGCAGCACCGTGTACTTCTTGATCTGCTCGACCCGCGACAACTTGCTGTTCGCCTCCTCGACCGATTTCGCGATCGACTCGAGGACCACCGGATGCCGGGAGAGCTCCTCGTGGGTGCCGCTGAGACCGTGTTGTTCGGCGAAAACGGCCAAGGCGTCGGGATCGAGCGCGAGCAGCGCGACGTTGTAGGGTCGGTCGTTGCCGATGGCGACGGCGCCACCGAGCATCGGGCAAGCGGCGCGCAGGGCGCCTTCGATATTGGCGGGTGACATGTTCTTCCCCGCCGCGTTGACGATGATCTCCTTCTTCCGGTCGATCAACCGCACGTATCCGTCCGCGTCGATCTCACCGATGTCGCCGGTGTGCAACCAGCCGTCGGAATCGATTGCATCCGAAGTCTTCTCGGGGTCGTTGCGGTAGCCCTTCATCAACAGCGGACCCGAGACGAGCAGTTCGCCGTCCTCGGCGATCCTGAGCTGCGCACACGGCACGGCCTGCCCGACGGTGCCGATGCGGATGGCGCCCGGCCGGTTCATCGTGACCACGCACGAGGTCTCCGACATGCCCCACACCTCGGAGCACGGAATGCCCAGGGCGAGAACGAACTCGAGGACCTCCGGCGAGATCGCGGCGGCACCGGTGACAGCGGCCCGGACCTGATCGAGGCCGAGCTTGCCGCGGATCGCGGACAGCACCAGCCTGTCGGCCACCGCGTGCTGCACCTCGAGGGTGCGGGGGACCGGTTTGCCGTCGGACTGCAGCCGGGCACGCTTGCGTCCGACGTCGATCGCCCACAACGCGAGTTTCTTCTTGATCGGGCTCGATTCCTCGGCGAGGGTCTTGTCGATCGCGGCCTTGAGCTTGTACCAGACCTGGGGGACGGCGCCGAAGAGCGTCGGCCGCAGGCTCGGCAGCACGGTGATGGCCTGCTTGAGGTCGTCGAGCGTGGTGATCTGCATGCCGCTGTACAGGCTCGAGTAGTGCGAGCCCCAGCGGTTGGCGATGTGCGCGTCGGGCAGATACGACAGGATCCGGTCGTCCGGGCCGGTGGGCAGATACGAGCTCGTCGCCTCGAGTTCGGCGAGCAGGTTGGCGTGGGTGAGTTCGACACCCTTCGGCGGCCCGGTGGTGCCGGAGGTGTAGATGAGGGTCAGCAGGTCGGGCGGTTGCACGGCCTTCCACGAGGCGTCGAAATCGAAGGACGGATCGGCGGCGGCCTCGAGGTCGTCGAGGGAGATCGTGCCTTCCGGTTTGCCGTCGATGCACACCAGGTGCTCGACCTTCGTGTCGCCGAGCGCCTGCCGCAGAACGGGGACGAACTGTTCCTCGGCGATCATCACGCGGTTGCCGGCGTTGCCGAGCACGTACGAGATCTGTTCGGCGGTCAACGAGTTGTAGATCGAGAACGGCACCGCGCCGAGGTGGATCGCGGCGGTGTCGAGAAGGTGGAATTCGGGCCGGTTGGTGAGCATGAGACCGACGGTGTCCCCGCGGCTCACGCCGAGGCCGGCCAGCCCGGCGGCGAGGCGTTCGACGCGCTGCGCGTACTGACGCCAGGTGTAGGAGACGGAGTCGTCGGGGGTGCGCAGCGCGACCTTGTCGGGGTACGCCGCGGCGGTGGTCTGGAAGGCTTCGCAGAGGGTCGACGGTGAGGTGGCACGAGGGGTCATCACTGGCTCCCGAGGTCGAGTGTGGCGAAAGTGTAGGACGAAGTGCGTACATCCGTGGTCGGATTTGCCGGATTGTTGCGCCGGAATCGAGCGGTGATGCAGGCGAGTGTTTGTTCCTGCCCACCCCGGGTACCGCCGGGGACATGACCACCGTGGATCGCATCGCGGATCCGTGGGGTTCGCGCACACCCTATGGACCCGGGCAACGCTGGCCCACCCGCGTCGACACCTATCTCGCCGACGGACTGACCGAGGACGATGTCGACAGGTGGGTGCAGTCGGCGACCATCCTGCATTCCAACGGCGACGGCCTCGACATCGCCGTCAAGGACGGACGCATGGTGGGGGTGCGCGGACGCGCCGTCGACCGGGTCAACCACGGCCGGGTCGACCCCAAGGACCTGTTCGGCTGGCAGGCGAACCACTCGGAGGACCGGCTCACCACGCCGTTGATCCGGCGCGACGGCAAGCTCGTCGAGACCGACTGGGACACCGCGATGGATGCCGTCGCCGGTCGCACGAAGCAGCTGCTCGACGAGCGCGGCCCCAGCTCGGTCGGCTTCTACACCACCGGGCAGTTGTTCCTGGAGGAGTACTACACCCTCGCGCTCATCGGGCACGGTGGCATCGGCACCAACCACATGGACGGCAACACGAGGCTGTGCACGGCGACGGCGGCAGCCGCCCTCAAACAGTCCTTCGGGTGCGACGGCCAGCCCGGCTCCTACACCGACATCGACCATGCCGACGTCATCGCGCTCTACGGACACAACATGGCCGAGACACAGACGGTGACATGGACGCGGATCCTCGATCGGCTCGCCGGACCGAATCCACCGGCCGTGATCTGTGTGGATCCGCGGCGGACGCCGGTCGCGCGGGCCGCGACGGTGCACCTCGCTCCGCGCCCGGGCACCAATGTCGTCCTCATGAACGGGCTGTTGCACGAGATCCTGCGACGCGGGTGGATCGACGAGAAGTACATCGAGGACCACACCGTCGGATTCGACGAGCTACGCAGCCGGCTCGCCGACTACTCCCTCGAGAAGGCCGCCGAGATCTGCGACGTCCCCATCGAGGACCTGCGGGAGGCCGCTCGACTGCTCGGCACGGCGGAGCGGCTGCTCTCGACGGTCCTGCAGGGCTTCTATCAGTCCCATCAGGCCACCGCGGCCGCCGTTCAGGTGAACAACATCCATCTCGTGCGCGGCATGCTCGGCAGGCCCGGTTGCGGAGTCCTCCAGATGAACGGGCAGCCCACCGCGCAGAACACCCGTGAATGCGGAGCCGACGGTGACCTGCCGGCCTTCCGGAACTGGGCCAACGAGGCGCACGTCGAGGACCTCGCCCGGGTGTGGAACATCGACCCGATGCGGATCCCGCACTACACCGCGCCCACCCACCTCATGCAGATGATGCGGTATGTCGAGGACGGCTCGATCCGCTTCCTCTACGTGAGCGGGACGAACCCGGCCGTGTCCCTGCCGGAGCTGCGCCGGGTGCGCGAGATCCTCTCCCATGACAGGCTTTTCCTCGTGGTGCAGGACATCTTCCTGTCGGAGACCGCGCAACTCGCCGACGTCGTCCTGCCCGCTGCGACCTGGGGTGAGAAGACCGGGACGTTCACCAACACCGACCGCACCGTGCACCTGTCGGAGAAGGCCGTCGAACCACCCGGGCAGGCCAGGCCCGATCTCGACATCTTCGCCGACTACGCGCGCCGGCTCGACCTGCGGGACAAGGACGGCGACCCGCTCGTGAAGTGGTCCACGCCCGAGGAGGCGTTCGAGGCGTGGAAGGAGTGCACGGCCGGGCGGCCCTGTGACTACACGGGCATCACCTACGAGAAACTCCGTGGCGGAAGCGGAATCCAGTGGCCGTGCAACGCCGACGCCCCCGACGGGACCGAACGTCTCTACGAGGGCGGAAAGTTCTGGGCGGCACCGGACTACTGCGAGAACTACGGACGCGACATGGTCACCGGAGCGCCGGTCGAACCCACCGAGTACCGGGCGCTGAACCCCTTCGGCAAGGCGATCATCAAGGCGGGTGAGTATCTTCCCCCGCACGAGACGGTCTCCGACGAGTATCCGTATCTGCTCACCACCGGCCGCACGCTCTACCACTTCCACACCCGCACGAAGACCGGTCGTGCCCCGCAACTGCAACGCGCGGCACCGGAGGTGTGGGTGGAGATGTCGGCGGGCGATGCCGAACGGCACGGCTGGTCGGAGGGCGACCTGCTGCGGATCGACACCCCGCGCGGGCACGTCACCGCTCGGCTGCGGATCAGCGGGATCCGGACCGGGGTGCTGTTCCTGCCGTTCCACTACGGCTACTGGGACACCCCGGCCGGTCACGAACCGGCGCTCGAGGGGCGCGCGGCCAACGAACTGACCTTCACCGACTGGGATCCGGCGTCGAAGCAACCCCTGTTCAAGTCGGGCGCCGCGCGCGTCGAACGGATCGCCGTCGCCGACGACGGGCCTTCCGCGGCACCGACCACCACCGCCTCGGCGCCGGTCTCCGGCGCCGTGCCCGCCACCTCGGGTGGACCGGACGCCGAGATCACCGAGACGCTCGGCGACGGAGGGCCGCGATGAACAAGGTCTCCCTGGCGATCCGCGAACTGCACCGATCGGAGAACGACCTGGCGACCGAACTGCTGCGCACCGCGGACCGGCACAAGGTCGACCACGAGATCTTCCACGTGGCGCGTGACATCGCCGGCTGGTCGCAGCAGCACGTGCGCGAACTCGCCCGCGTCGGCCACGACTACGACCTCGACCTCGACGACGAGCCCCAGGGCGTCCACGAGGTGCTCGCGGAGGTGCGGCGGAAGGGAAGTGAGATGCTCGGACGCCGGCAACCCCCGAGCGTCCTGTTGTTGCGGGATCTGCGCACCGTGCACCGCATGGCGGCGGGTGTCTCGCTCGACTGGGAGATCCTCGCCCAGACGGCGCAGGCCCTGAGCGACCGCGAACTGCTCGCCCTCTCCGAACGCTGCCATCCCCAGACCCTGCGTCAACTGCGCTGGGCGAACGCGAAACTCAAGGAGATCGCAGCGCAGACGGTCGTCACCGACTGAGCGGCGGCACCGTCAGGGCCGTTCGAACCTCTCCTCGCGCCCGAGTCTGCGCAACCGGATCCACTCGCGCAGACCGGCCGGGTCGCGGCGCGTGATCAGGAAGTACCAGCCGAAGCGCACCCATTCCTGGGGCAGCAACCGGCGCAGTCCCGGCTGCGACAGCAGGTAGCCGCGGTTGCGGTAGGTGAAGAACCGCTTGGTGTCGTTGTCCGGATACTGCGTGTGCATCCGGCCACCGAGAATCGGCTTGAATTCGTCGGCACCATCCGGGTGCAGGTAGGCCGTCTGCAAGCAGGTGCCGAACGGCAGTCCCGACCGGACGAGACGGCGGTGCACCTCGACCTCGTCACCGCGAACGAACAGACGCAGGTCGGGCACGCCCACCGCGTCGATCGCCGCGGCCGTGAAGAGCGCGCCGTTGAACAGCGAGGCGATACCGGGCAGCAGGTCCTCGTCGCCGAGTTCGTGCCGCCACCGCCGCCACACCACACCGCGGCGCAGCGGGAAGGCGAGGCGATCGGGCTGCGCGATGTCGCACACGACCGGCGACACCTCGGCCAGGCCGTTGCGCTGCGCGCAGTCGAGCAGCGTCGCGAGTACGTCCGGTCCCTCGGGGCGGCCGTCGTCGTCGGCGAGCCACACCCGGTCGGCTCCCAGCGACAGCGCGTACAGGATGCCGAGGGCGAAGCCGCCCGCGCCACCGAGATTGTGCTTCGAACCGAGATAGCTCGTGGGCAGGTCCACCGCGTCGACGAGCTCGCGCACCGCGTCCTCGTCGCCGTTGTCGACCACCACGAGATGGTCGAGCGGACGGGACTGCGAGGCAAGAACTTTCAGCGAGTCCGCCAGCAGCTCACGACGGCGGTGCGTGACGACGACGCCGATGATCCGTTCGTCAGCCACCGTTCGAACCCGTCGAGGCCGCGGCGTCGTGGCCGGACTTCGCGATCCGCTCACGCTCGAGCTCGTGGAGGATCGTGCGCACGTGATCGCCGGCCTCGTCGCCCTCGTAGGCGCGCACCACGTGCTCGATGTCGCCCTGCTCACGGATCCGACCGTGGTCGATCCACATCGCCTGGTCGCACAGCTGGGCGAGGAACTCGTTCGAATGGCTGGCGAACACGAGGATGCCCGAGCGTGCGACGAGATCCTGCAGACGCACGCGCGCCTTCTTCATGAACTCCGCGTCGACCGCGCCGATGCCCTCGTCGAGCAGCAGGATCTCGGGATCGATGCTGGTGACCACGCCGAGCGCGACACGCACCCGCATACCGGTCGAGTAGGTGCGCAGCGGCATGTTGAGGTAGTCGCCGAGCTCGGTGAAGTCCGCGATCTCGTCGACCTTGGCCAGCATCTGCTTGCGGCTCATCCCGAGGAACATGCCGCGGATGATGATGTTCTCGTAGCCTGAGATCTCCGGGTCCATGCCGACGCCGAGGTCGAACACCGGCGCGACGCGACCCTTCACCCGAGCGTGGCCGCGCGTGGGCTCGTAGATCCCCGAGAGCAGACGCAGCAGCGTGGACTTACCGGCACCGTTGTGGCCGACGAGGCCGACGCGGTCGCCTTCCTTCAGCGACATCGTGATGTCGCGCAGAGCCTCGACGACCACGACGTCGGAGTTGTTGCGGCCGATCGCTCCGCCCGCCTTACCCAGGAAGGCCTTCTTCAAGGAGCGGGTCTTGGCGTCGAAGATGGGAAAGTCGACGCACGCGCCGCGCGTTTCGATGCTGACCCGACTCACGATGCTGCTCCAGACGCTGACACGGGACCCGAGCGTACCCGTCGCGCCGATACCCGAGTCCCGGGGCGTACCCGGCGGGACTACAGGTACTGGCCGGTGCCGGGGTGGGTCTGACCGGGAAGTGATTGCTCGTTCTGGCCGCGACCGCCCTGCGCGACGCCGGGAGGAAGCGCTCCCTGACGCATCTGCTCGAGCTGGGCACGAGCCGCCATCTGCTGAGCGAACAGCGCCGTCTGGATGCCGTGGAACAAGCCTTCGAGCCAGCCGACGAGCTGGGCCTGCGCGATACGCAGCTCGGCGTCGGAGGGCACCGCGTCCTCACCGAAGGGCAGTGCGAGCCGCTCGAGTTCCTCCCGTAGATCGGGGGCGAGGCCCTGACCGAGTTCGCGGATGGACGACAGGTGGATGTCCTTGAGCCGGGTGCGGCTGGCGTCGTCGAGCGGCGCGGCCTTCACCTCTTCGAGAAGCTGTTTGATCATGGTGCCGATCCGCATGACCTTCGCCGGCTGCTCGACCATGTCGGCCAGGGATTCGCCGCCGTTCTCGGTCTTCTCCTCCTCCGGCCGGCCGTCGGCCTCCACGCGGGCCGCCTCCTCGCGGGAGACACGGATGGGCCGGCCGTCGGGGCCGATCACGAGAACCTGGTCGTTGTCCGGATGCGTCATGGCTCCATTCTCCCTTTCCCACCCCGGGTGTGCCCGGTTGCCCGAAGGTCCCGGAGTGCCGGGTACCCCGAGCGAGCCTACCGAGAGGGCAACACCGGATGCAGGCACGGCGCGTCCCGATTGACATCGGGACCTAGAGTGTCTGCCATGGCTTACGACGTTGCCCGGATCCGGGGGTTGATCCCCTCGCTCGGGGACGGGTGGATCCATCTCGATCCACGGGCCGGTATGCAGATCCCCGATGTGGTGTCGCGCACCGTGTCCACCGCCTTCCGCAACTCGGCCGCGTCGGCGACCGGACGGCACCTGTCATCGCGTCGCAGCGCCGCGATCCTCCAGGAGGCGCGCGTCGCGGTCGCGGAACTCGTGGGGGCCGACCCGGACGGGGTCGTCCTGGGGCCGAGCCGCGCGGTGTTGCTCGCCTGGCTCGCCGAAGCACTCAGTTCCCGCCTCGGGCTCGGCACCGGCATGGTCCTCTCACGGCTCGACGACGAGGCGAACATCGCTCCTTGGTTGCGGGTCGCGAGCCGCTACGGCGCGCAGGTGCGCTGGGCCGAGGTCGAGATCGAGACGTGCGAGCTGCCCACCTGGCAATACGAGGAACTCATCACGCCCACCACCCGGCTCGTCGCGCTCACCGCGGCGTCGTCCATCGTCGGCACCGCGCCCGACGTGCGGGTCGTCGCGGATCTCGTCCACGAGGTCGGTGGGCTCATGGTCGTCGACGCCGCCGGCGCCGCCCCCTACGCCCACGTCGACATCGACGATCTCGGCGCCGACATCCTCACCGTGGATATCGCCGCGTGGGGCGGACCGCAGATCGGTGCGCTGGTCTTCTCCGACCCCTCGCATCTCGAACGGGTCCCGGCGATGTCGCTGAATCCGCACGCGCGCGGTGCCGAACGCCTCGAGGTGGGCGGTCACCAGTTCGGGCTGCTCGCCGGGATCCCCGCGTCCATCGACTTCATGGCCTCGCTGGACGACGATGCCACCGGTTCGCGCCGCGAGCGTCTCGACGTCTCGATCAGCTCGATGCAGAACTACCAGGACGTGCTGTTCGACCGTCTGATGCGACAGCTCGACAGTCTCACCGGCGTGATCGTGCTCGGCCGCGCGTCGAGCCGCGTCCCCACTCTCAGCTTCACCGTCGACGGGGTCCCGGCCGAGAAGGTCGCCGCGCATCTCGCCGACCGCCGCATCGCGACGGTGGCGAGCACCCGCGGATCGAGCCGGCTCCTCGACTCCCTCGGCGTCAGCGACGAAGGGGGAGCGGTGAGCATCGGCCTCGCCCCCTACACCACGAGCTTCGAGGTCGATCAGCTCGTCCGCGAGCTCCGCAACCTCTAGTTCCGCGCGATCCGCAGCACGACCTTCCCGACGGTCTCGGGGCTGTCGAGCAGTTCGTGTGCCTGTGCTGCCTCGGTGATCGGCAGCTCGGCGTGCACGACGGGATGGACCTTCGCCTCCTCGATGAGCGGCCACAGATCGGCGCGCACGGAGTCGATGATCTCGCTCTTGCCCGACGGACCCGAGTCCGGACGGCCGCGCAGACCGGTCGCGATGACGTGACCGCGCTTGGCAAGCAACTTACCGAGGTGCAGTTCGCCCTTCGTGCCGCCCTGCATGCCGATGACGACGAGCCGTCCGTCCGGAGCGAGGACGTCGATGTTCCGGGACAGGTACTTCGCACCCATGTTGTCGAGCACCACGTCGGCGCCACCGAAGGTATTGCGCACCTCGGAGACGAAGTCCTGTTCGCGGTAGTCGATCGCCAGGTCGGCGCCGAGTTCGCGACAGCGGTCCAGCTTGCCGGCCGAGGCCGTCACCGCCACCTTCGCGCCGAGCGCCTTGCCCACCTGGATGGCGTGTGTACCGATGCCGCCACCGCCACCGTGGACGAGCAGGACGTCGCCGCGCTTCAGTCCGGCCGCCATCACGACGTTCGACCACACCGTGCACGCGATCTCCGGAAGCGACGCGGCGATCGCGATATCGATGCCCTTCGGGACGGGCAGCAGCTGGGAAGCGGGGACCGCGACCTTCTCGGCGTAGCCGCCGCCGGTGAGCAGGGCGCAGACCTTGTCGCCGATGTTCCAGCCCGTCACACCCTCGCCGAGTTCGGAGATCACTCCGGAGCATTCGAGGCCCAGGATGTCGCTCGCCCCCGGGGGGGGCGGGTAGAGGCCGCGCCGTTGCAGCAGGTCGGCGCGGTTGACCGCGGTCGCCGCGACATCGAGAAGTACGTGCCCGGGAGGCAGGTCCGGGTCGGGCTGCTCGGTCCACCGGAGAACTTCTGGACCACCGGGTTCGGTGGCGACGATTGCATACATGTGTTCGACGCTATCGCGTGCGGCGCAGTGAGGGGACGGTCACTCCGCTCACGGCGCGCTCACCTGCTCGAAACTACCGTGCGGTAACCGGATCGGGCCGTCGGCATTACACTCCCGGCGTGACCAGCGAACGAGACGAACCCAAGTGGTTGACGGCAAAGGAGCAGGAGGCCTGGCGGCTCTACATGGACGGCAACAACCGTCTCATGAGCGCCCTGAGTCGGTCCCTCAACGATCGACACGACCTGTCGCTGGCGGAATATCGGATTCTGGTCATGCTCTCCGAAGCCCCCGACGGCGCCCTGCGTATGAGCGATCTCGCCGACGGTGTGCTGTCCTCGCGCAGCCGTCTCACCCATCAGATCCGGCGGATGGAGCAGGAAAAGATGGTCGTGCGCAGCTCGTGCCCCGACGACGGTCGCGGTGTGCTCGCCACCATCACCGAGGAGGGCCGACGGCGTCTGGCGGAGGCCGCCCCCACCCACGTCGACGACGTGCGCAACTACCTCATCGACCTGCTGTCGGCCGACGAACTCGACATGCTGGCGCGGGTCTTCGCGCGCGTCGAGCACACTCTGGCCGACCGCTGAGGTCGCGAATCGGTTAGGCCCTGCTTGCGCGGAGCGGTTAGGATCTGCCACGGAAGCGTGGCAGAG
Organism: Rhodococcus shunpengi; assembly: GCF_048381395.1. Classification (NCBI taxonomy): domain Bacteria; kingdom Bacillati; phylum Actinomycetota; class Actinomycetes; order Mycobacteriales; family Nocardiaceae; genus Rhodococcus; species Rhodococcus shunpengi. The sequence continues at coordinate 16,218 of NZ_JBLWIU010000012.1, read as the reverse complement.
CGGCCGAATGCACTCGCCTTGAAAGCGAGCTTGGGTAACACCAACGGGGGTTCAAATCCCTCCGCTTCCGCAGAAGAAGAGGTTCCGGCACCCGACAGGGAGTCGGAACCTCTTCTCGTTTCTACCGCCGGGTCGCGACCATCTTCTCCTCGAGGATCCAGGTGGAACGCCAGGCGCCGATCCCGGGGAGTGGATCGCGATCTGTCAGCTCGGTCCGGCGGCCACTGCTCGTTCCACGGCCGCGGCCGCACCGTCGTGCCACGGTTCACCGTGGCCGACGAGGACGTGCTTCGCGCCGGTGCCGGCGATGGCCGCCAGCGAGGCGAGGGCGGTCCTGCTGTCGGCGGTCGCCGCACCCGAGACGATCTGCGGACCGTGCCTGCCCGTGTACGGATCGAGGGTGACGATGGCGTCGCCGACGATCACGGTGTCGCGGTCCGGGAGATGCAGCGCGCAGTGCCCGTAGGTGTGGCCGGGGGTGTGCAGGGGGACGGGGCGGCCCGGCAGGTCGAGCGGTTCGGAGTCGTGGAAGAGCGTCACGTCGTCGACCCCGCGCACCCACAGCGCACCGGCCACGGTCATCCGGGCGAGCACGGGGATGCAGGCGGGATATCGGGCGGGATAGAGCAGCCGGTTGCGTTCGTGCTGGTAGCGATAGGGGTGGGCGGCGAGGAACTTCTCGTCGCGATGCGCCCACACCGGCACCCGCCACCGTTCACGCAGCCGCTTCGCCGACCCGACGTGATCGAAGTGGGCGTGCGTGAGGACGACTCCCTGCACGTCGTCGATTCGACGACCGATGCGTGAGATCGCCTCTTCGATGCGCCCGGCGGTCGCGGGCAGTCCCGTGTCGACGACGGTCACTCCGGTGTCGTCCTCGATCAGGTAGACGTTGACGTCGGCGTGCGCGAGGCGATGCACACCCGGTGCGACATCCGTGTGGAGCATGGCGGCCCTTCGCTCGGGGGGACGTGCAGGTTCAGCTGTGTCCGTCGATCTCGTCGGCGATGAAGGCGGCCCACGACCGCACCTCGTCCTCGCCTGCGGACGGACCGAACGACCGGTAGTCGAGCGCGGCGAGTTCGGACACCAGATCCGGTGTGTCCTCGGCGGTTTCGTCGCCCACCGCGAACAGCCATACGAGCTGCTGACTCAGCCCGGAGGCCCGCGACGACAACAGTTCGACGGTGTCGGGCGAGTACTCGCCGGCGTCGACCTCGCCTCCGAAGACGACGCCCTCGAACTCCTCCGACCGCTCGAGATCGGAGGTGTCACCGACGGTGACGTCGATGTCCCGCTCTCCGAGGGCGTCGGCGACGAGTCGGGCGATCTTCTGGGTCGGACCTTCGGGACTGTCCGTGACGACGAGAACGGTCATTGTGTCTCCAGCATGTTCGGCGACTCGGGTTCACTGGTGCGTTCCCGGTCCCCGTGGGGCGGAAACATGCCCCCGGCCGTGTCAGTGGGAGCCGCCGAGCGCCCGCACCCCCGGCGCCCCCGAGCGGCGGACGAACTCGGAGTCGGCGAGGCGTTCGTCCGCACCGAGATCCAGCGACAGGTCGACGGTCGCGGCGAGCCGGTACGGCTTGCTCTCGATCACGTCCCCGATCGCGCGTCGCAGTCGCGACACCTCGGCGCGGACCGACACGGCATGGTCGTCGTCCCCGTAGAGGGCCCGGCTGAGCGCTGCGACCGTCATGCCCTCCGGGCCGCGCTCGTGCAGCAACAGCAGGATCTCGGCCTGACGTGCGGTGACGATGCTGCGCCATGAGTCGTCGTCCCCGAACACCTCCACCGTGGGCGACGACGACACGTGCAGCACCATCCGCATGCGCGACGGCGAGGCCGCACCGCGGATCAGCCAGCCGTGCGAAAGGCGCTCGGGCACACACAGTCCCATACCGGGAACGGTCAGCGGGCGTGCGTGCCGCGGAACCGCGACCCGCTCGGCGGCGATACCGGAGGCGTGCGCGACCCAGCCGTCCTCGTCGACGAGCAGCACCGGTCCCCGCGTCGACGACAACAAAGGAGCGGCCTCGGTGCGCAGCCGTTCGAGCCGCACCTCGTGCCGCCGCCACAGTTGCGCTTCGGCGAGCCGGACGGCGGTGTCGACGAGGGCGATGATGGCCGGGTGCAGGGTCAGCGCGGGACCGCTGACGTCGACGATGCCCAGCAGGTCGCCGCGGATCGGATCGTGGATCGGGGCGGCGGTGCAGTACCAGGGGTGCTGGGTCGTCTCGAAGTGCTCACCCGAGAACAACTGGACCGGCGCGGCCTCCGCGAGCGCCGTGCCGATGGCGTTCGTGCCGACGGTCGACTCGGTCCACACCGTCCCCTCCTGGAAACCGAGGGTGTCGGCGCGTGACCGGATCGGCGCCGAACCGCTGCGCCAGAGGATCACGCCGTCGGCGTCGGTCACCACCAGCAGCAGGTGCGAGGCGTCGGCGACGGGCGTGATGACCTGTTCGAGATCGCCGATCACCGCGGAGAGAGCGGATGCGCGGCGCCGTCGCTCGACCTCCGCGACGGGCAGCCGGCTGCGTTCGTTGGTGCCGGTGGGATCGAGGCCCGCGTCGAGCACGCGCTGCCACGAACGGGACACGAGCGGACGGGGCCGCATGGGTGACCGGGCGCCGCCGATGACCGCGTCGTGCATCCGCGTCAACTCGCGCGCGTAGCGCGACAGGTCGGTGCCGGGCGCGATCGCGCTGAACGTGGTCACGGTCTCCTCTTCGTCGTCGTCATCGGAGCATAGGCGGCAAATGTGTGCTGCGCCACAAATCGGGTGCCGTGCAACGTGACGCAACGCTTGTGGGGGAGCGGTCACGGGGAGTGTCCTGGATCACATCACCACGGGAAAGGACTCACCATGACCGACACCCTCGACAAGCCCACGACCTCCGGCACCGCGACGCCCGACGAACGCGTCGACGCCTGGTTGCAGGCTTTCGAAACCGCCCTCGCGCAGCGCGACGTCGACGTCGCTGCGGGCCTGTTCGGCACCGATTCCTTCTGGCGCGACCTGGTCGCCTTCACCTGGAACCTCAAGACCGTCGAGGGACGCGAGGGCGTCTCGGACATGCTGCACGCGCGACTCGACGACACCGACCCGAGCGGCTTCCGCACCACCGAACCGGCGAGCGACGACGACGGCGTGCTCAGCGCCTGGATCGCGTTCGAGACCGCGGTCGGTCGCGGCGTCGGCCATCTGCGTCTGAAGCGCGACGAGGAGAGCGGCGAGGACCGCGCCTTCACGTTGCTGACCACGATGCAGGAACTGAAGGGCTACGAGGAGAACAAGGGCACGCGTCGTCCCCGCGGCACGAAGCACGGTGCGGACAAGCACCGCGTCACGTGGTCGGAGCAGCGCGAGATCGAGGAACGCGAACTCGGTTACACGCGTCAGCCCTACGTCGTGATCATCGGTGGTGGTCAGGGCGGTATCGCGCTCGGTGCGCGCATGCGTCAGCTCGGTGTTCCCGCGATCGTGCTCGACAAGTACGACCGTCCCGGCGACCAGTGGCGCGGACGCTACAAGTCGCTGTGTCTGCACGACCCCGTCTGGTACGACCATCTGCCGTACATGCCCTTCCCCGACAACTGGCCGGTCTTCGCGCCCAAGGACAAGATCGCGGACTGGCTCGAGATGTACACGAAGGTGATGGAGGTTCCCTACTGGTCTAAGTCGGAGTGCACCTCGGCGAGCTACGACGAGGAGACGGGCGAATGGACCGTCGACGTTCTGCGCGACGGCGAACCGGTGGTCCTCCGGCCCAAGCAGCTCGTCATTGCGACCGGCATGTCGGGTAAGCCGAACATCCCCGACTTCCCCGGGATGGACCTGTTCCGCGGCGAACAGCACCACTCCAGCGCCCACCCGGGCCCGGACGCCTATGCCGGCAAGAAGGTCGTCGTGATCGGTGCCAACAACAGTGCGCACGACATCTGCGGTGCCCTCTGGGAGGTCGGCGCCGACGTCACCATGGTGCAGCGCTCGTCCACGCACATCGTCCGATCCGATTCGCTGATGGACCTCGGCCTCGGCGACCTGTACTCCGAGCGGGCCCTCGCCGCCGGTGTCACGACCCAGAAGGCAGACCTGACCTTCGCGTCCCTGCCGTACCGGATCATGCACGAGTTCCAGATCCCGATCTACGAAAAGATCCGCGAACGCGACGCCGAGTTCTACGACCGGCTGGAGAAGGCGGGCTTCCAGCACGACTGGGGTGACGACGGGTCGGGTCTGTTCATGAAGTACCTGCGTCGCGCATCCGGCTACTACATCGACGTCGGTGCCTCGGAACTCGTCGCGAACGGCGACATCAAGCTCGCCCACGGCAATGTCCGCGAACTCACCGAGACGTCGGTGATCCTCGAGGACGGCACCGAACTCGAGGCCGATCTCGTCGTCTATGCGACCGGCTACGGCTCGATGAACGGCTGGGTCGCCGACCTGATCTCGCAGGAGGTCGCCGACAAGGTGGGCAAGTGCTGGGGCCTGGGCTCCGACACCACCAAGGACCCCGGTCCCTGGGAGGGTGAGCAGCGCAACATGTGGAAGCCGACGCAGCAGGACGGCCTGTGGTTCCACGGCGGCAACCTGCACCAGTCGCGGCACTACTCGCTCTACCTGGCGCTGCAGCTCAAAGCGCGCTACGAGGGCATCCCGACCCCGGTCTACGGGCTGCAGGAGGTGCACCACCTCCGCTGATCGACTCGGCTCCCACGCGTCGCTCCCGCCTTCCGGCGGGGGCGACGCGGCCGTACATCCTCCTATTCGTCACGAATCGGAGGGTGAGTATTAGGGTCGCGTGCAGGTCCGCTTGACCGGGTACAGGTAGTGACTGTGAGATCACTGCAGGTCGTCGGGGGACGGGGAGTTCGATGGTGAAGAGACTTGCGGCGGCTGTGGCAGTGGCCCTGATGATGCCGGTCTCCGGCACAGTGATGGCCCATGCCCGACCGGCCCATGCCCAACCGCCCCAGATGCAACCGGCGTCGGCCAGGATCGACCACGTCGAACGCGTCGGCGACCGGCAGACGAAGCTGTTCGTCCACTCGGCCGCGATGAATCGGATCGTGCCGGTGCAGGTGCTGCACCCGGCCTCGGCGGGGCCGCGCCCCACCCTCTACCTGCTCGACGGCGTCAGCGCCGGCGAGGAGTCCGAGTTCCGTGAGAGCACGTGGACGCAACGCACCGACATCGAGGAGTTCTTCGCCGACAAGAACACCAACGTCGTCCTTCCCGTCGGTGGCACCGCGAGCTACTACACCGACTGGAACAATCCCGACCCCGTCCTCGGTGTCAACAAGTGGGAGACCTTCCTGACCGAGGAACTACCCCCGCTGATCGACGCCGAATTCGACGGCAACGGCACCAACGCCGTCGCGGGACTGTCGATGGGCGCCACCGGCGCGATGTCCCTGATCACCCGCAATCCCGACCTCTACCAGGGCGTCGCGGCGCTCAGCGGCTGCTACGACACCTCTCGCGACCGTTCCCGCGACACCGTCCGCGGGACCGTCGCATACAAGGGCGGCAACCCCGACAACATGTGGGGACCTCCCGAGGACGCCCGGTGGGAGGAGCACGACTCCTACCTGCTCGCCGAGAAGCTGCGCGGCAAGGAGGTCTTCCTCAGCACCGGCAACGGCCTGCTCGGCCCGCACGATCTCGGCGCCGGCCAGGACGTGCTCACCGTCGGCGCGCCGCTCGAGATCGGCACCTTCGTGTGCACCGTCACCTACGACCGTCGCCTCCGCGAACTCGGCATCCCCGCGCAGGTCGTCTACCGCCCGTGGGGCACGCATTCGTGGAGCTACTGGCAGGACGACATCAAGGCCGCGTGGCCGACCCTCGCGGACGCCCTCGGACTCCGCTGACCGCGCCTCGACGGCACCGTCTCAGTGCAGACGGATGCGGTCGACCGTCGGCGGTTCCACTCGTGAGCGGGTCGCCAGATAGCTGTTGAGGGCGTCGAGATCTTTGCCCGCGCCGACCAACCCGTGCGCTTCCGTGCACACCGTGAAACCGTCTCCGCCACCGGCCAGGAAGTTGTTCATCACGACCTTGTACACGCGTTCGGGGTCGACGGCCTCGCCGTCGATCGTGATCGAGCGGATCCGTTCGCCGCGCGGCGCCAGGCGGTCGAGCGTGTAGGTGAGATTGTGCGAGGGCGCCAGGATGCGTTCGATCTCCGAGCCGCCCGGGCCGTCCTGGAACTGCTGCTCGAGCAGCACGTCGAGTTGGGCGCCGGTGAGGTCGAGCACCTGCAGCATGTTCCCGAAGGGCTGCACAGCGTAGGTCTCCCGATACGAGACGGTGCCGTCGCCGGCGAGGAGGTCGCCGCGGAGTCCGCCGGGGTTCATCAGGGCGATCTGCGCCCCGAGATGTCGCGTCGCGGCGAGTTGCGCGTCGGCCACCAGATTGCCCAGCGCCGATTCTCCGCTCGGACTCTTGCTGCGCGTGACGTCGGCGCCGATACGGACGATGGACCGGTTCGCGACCTCCGCCGACTTCTCGACCGCCCGGTCGACGAACTCGAGGGTGGTCGGATCCGGGTCGATGTCGTGCGTGACGACCTGCGTGAAGACGACGGTCCGGTCGCGCAGCACCTCGCGGCTCTGCCGGTCGATGACGAGATCGGCAACCGACAGGATGCGCCCGTGCGAAGCGCCCTGCACGACGGTGCGCGGTTCGCCCGCCGGATCGGTGTAGGTGCAGTTGAAGTGTCGGTCGCCGTCGGAGGTGATGATGAGGTCCACATCGGGGGAGACGGACGTCGCGATCGCCGCCGCCCCGCTGTCCCCGCTCGGGCACGGATCGTCGCCGTCGATGGCTCCGATGTCGCCCTTGTAGAGCACGACGATCGAGCGGACGCCGAGCGCGCCGAGGATGTCGGCGGTGCGATTGACCGCGACGATCTCGTCCTCGAACCGCAATCCCGCGATCGCATCGGGCCGGATCATGTCGGGGGTGTTGCTCGGCACGACGCCGATGACACCGACGGGCAGGCCGTCGACGTAGTCGATGCTGTAGGGGAGTGCGGCCGGTGTGCCGTCCGACGTGGTGAGGTTGGCGCCGAGAATCGGGAAGTTCGCGCCCTCGAACGGTTCGGTGTAGAGGCACCCTTCCTTCGGATGACAACCGCCGTCCCGCAGTCGCTCGAATTCGGCGTAACCGCGGTCGAGTTCGTGGTTGCCGAGGGTCGCGGCGGTGAGGTCGAGTTCGTCGAGCAGGGCGATGGTCGGCTCGTCGTGGAACAGACCCGACTCGAGCGGCGACGAACCCCACGTGTCGCCCACGGCGTAGAGCACGGAGTTGTCGGCCTGCTCCCGGAGCTGGCGGACGTAGGCGGCGAGATAGGCCGCACCGCCCGCGGGGACCGAGACACCGTCCGACCGGACGACCTCGCCGTGCAGTCCCTGCGGGGGCAGCAGATTTCCGTGCAGGTCGCCGAATGCGATCACCCGGAGCGGGACGGTGTTCGAGGGGACGGTGCTCGACGGTGCAGCGCCGGCAGGTGCCGCACCACCGAAGGCGACCAATGAGCCGACGACTGCGCAGGCCGACAGGGCGCGCCGCACCTTGCCTGCCCCCATGCAGTTCCTCCGACCCCGGCCCGATCCGACCGCCCGAGTCTGTCAGGGCCGGATCACGCCACCGATACCCAGCCATAACGGTTGGGTCTCGTCACAGGATCAGCCGATGCCGGCGAGTGCCCGTCCCTGCCCGGTCGCGAAGTCGAGGAAGAGGTCGTTCTCGTGCGGGTCGCCGATCGTCACCCGGGTGCCCTCGCCCGTGAAGTTGCGCAGCACCACGCCCGCCTCCGCTGCGGCCTCGGAGAACGCCGCGGAGCGTTCACCCAACGGCAGCCAGAGGAAGTTCGCGGCACTCGTGGGCACCTCGTAGCCGGTCTCGACGAGTGCCGCGTGGACCCGTTCCCGCTCGGCGACGACACCCTCGGTGCGCGCGAGCAACTCGGTCGCGGCGGCGAGCGAGGCCACGGCAGCCGTCTGAGCGAGCGAGTTCACGGAGAACGGGGTGTGGACCTTGCTCAGCGCCGTCACGACGGACGGGTCGGCGACCGCGTATCCGACGCGGATGCCGGCGAGACCGTAGGCCTTGGAGAAGGTGCGGAGCACGACGACGTTGCTGCGACCCTCCGCGAGCTCGAGACCGTCGGGCAGATCCTCGCCGGGCTCGGGGCGGACGTACTCGAAGTACGCCTCGTCGAGGGCGACGACGATGTGCTCGGGGACGGCGTCGAGGAACTGTGCGAGCTCCTCCTTGCCCAGCAGCGACCCGGTGGGGTTGTTGGGATTGCACACGAAGATCAGGCGCGTGCGGTCGGTGATCGCGGCGAGCATGGCCTTCAGGTCGTGCCCGTGGTCCGCGGTGTTCGGGACGCGCACGGCGGTCGCGCCGGCGACGGCCGCGATGATCGGGTACGCCTCGAACGACCGCCACGCGAAGATCACCTCGTCGCCCGCATCGCACGTGATCTGCACGAGCTCCTGGCACAGGCTCACCGATCCACAGCCCACGGCGATCCGCTCGGTCGGGACGCCGAGTCGCTCCGACAGTGCCGCGACGAGCTCGGTCGCGCCGTTGTCGGGGTAGCGGTTGAGGCCTGCGGCAGCGTCGGCGATCGCCTCCCGGACGCTGGGGAGCGGGCCGATGGTGGTCTCGTTGCTGGCGAGCTTCACCGCACCGGGGAACGAGCGGCCCGGAACGTAGGCGGGGATCGATTCGAGGTCGGGGCGGGTCCGTGGAGTCACGAGCCGATTATGCTCCTCGTCGTGGGACCGCCTGTCGGCAGGATGGGGGAGACCGTCCATCTACACGCCTCTGACCAGGCGTTTTGCGTTTCCCCTCGGGGCATGTGTAATGTTTCGATCCGGCGGTTCGAGAGCATCGAATCCCCGAGGAGGCGTGCCAGAGCGGCCGAATGGGACTCACTGCTAATGAGTTGTCCCCCTTACCGGGGACCGGAGGTTCAAATCCTCTCGCCTCCGCCAGTTGGTGTAGCGTCACCAACGACAATTGAATACACATGCGCCCGTAGCTCAACGGATAGAGCATCTGACTACGGATCAGAAGGTTAGGGGTTCGAATCCCTTCGGGCGCACACACGAAAACCCTCACCGGTACTTCCGGTGAGGGTTTTCTCGTATCTGGTTACGGAGTCGCCACGACACAGAATCGACACGGCTTGCTGACCGGCTTCAGCGACATCTTTGTGGCTATCTTCACTCCGCAAGGGACGTCACGTGACTTCCCCCGGACTACAGGAGGGTGTGTGCAAGATCGGCCCTGGTCCAACAAACAGATGGAGATTCTTGCCCAGTGCCTCCGTGACAATGTCGCGACACCGGAGGGCGCTCCCGACTACGACGACGTCATGATCTGGTACGACGAGTTGGCGGCAGAGGTTCACGGCATCGTCCATGCTCTGCCGTGGAAGACGATCTTGCCTCATTCACATTCCGAGGTGGACATCACTTACCGAGCGAAGACGATCGACACGCTCCGTGACAAGCTGGTCCGCCTTTCCTCTGGACCTTTGACCAACATCGTTGATATCGCCGGCGTCCGAGTGGACGCCGAGATGACGCTGCATGAGCAGGACAGAGTCGCTGCTGCCATCGCTCGGGCCTTCGGGATGGACCCTGAAAAGGCAGTGAAAGATCTACGGGTCGAGCACCACAACGGGTACCGCGCCGTTCACGTCCATCTGAAGCTTCGGCGTGCGATGGCCGAGGTTCAAGTTCGTACACAACTCCAGAGCAAGTGGGCGAACACGTACGAACGGTTGGGCGACTTGGCCGGCCGAAGTATCAGATATGAGCGAGTCACGGGGTCTGGTGGTTGGAGTGGGATTGCCTCGAAGCTTCAGGGGATCTCCTCGAATCAGATCCGGCTGATCGAAGAGGCGAAGGACAAGATTGCTGAGATGTCTCCTGATTCCGGCTATGTATGGAACAGTCTTGACGATCTGCCCGAAGAGGTTCGCGAGATCGGGTACAAGGTGCTGGAAGACGAAGCCGAACTCTCTACTATGCTCGACGATGTAGAGCAGCTGCTTCGAGACGCACAGCGGAAGGGGATGGAACAGTGACGGCTTTCGTGATCGAGTACAACCGGAAGACTGCCGACCGGACGGTTACGTCATTCCCCGGCGTCGAGGGACGACGTGCTGCTATGCGTCGGCGTCTCGAGCTCGAGAAGTCTCGAACGGACAAAGATGTGGAGATTGTTTCGCTGGTGAGCGACTCCCTCGAGACGCTTCGTCGCACGCACTCCAGGTACTTTCAGGGCCGGGAACTGGCTGCAAACGCCTGACAGGCCAGGGTTCGATCCCTTCGGGCACACAGACCAAACCCTCATCGATCCTGTCGGTGAGGGTTTTCTCGTTCGAGGATTGCTGTTTCCGGTTGCGCTCACGTGAGCTTCGTGATGATCCTCTCGGCGAAGTCCTCGATCGGCGCGCGGTACTGCTCGGCGGTGCCGAGGAGGTGATCGTGGTCGCCCGAGTGGGTGGCCTCCCAGTTCGCCCACGGCGACACCATGACGCCGGTGATGCCGATCTTCTCCGCCCGCCGGTACAGCTCCACGGACGGTTCGTCGCGCAGGCCGACGATGAAGTCGAAGGGCTCGTTCTCGCGTCCGTACTCGCGGCGGTAGCCGTTGATGCGATCGATCCACTGCTCGGCGACGTCGATCGTGTAGGCGGTGCCGACCCAGCCGTCGCAGTAGCGCGCGGCACGTCGGAGCGCCGGTCCGGATTCACCACCGCACAGGATCGGCACCGGGCTCGGCGGGTGGGGTTCGATGGTCATCTCGGGGATGTCGTAGTACTCGCCCCGGAACGAGACCCATCCTCCCTTCCACAGTTCGCGCAGCGCCCGGATCATCTCGTTCAGCCGGGGCCCGCGGTTGTCGAAGTCCTGGCCGAGCAGTTCGAACTCCTCGCGCATCCATCCCGCGGACAGTCCGATGGAGACCCGGCCGCCGGCGATCGTGGCGGCGGTGCCCACCTGCTTGGCGACCTCGAGGATCGGCCGGGACGGCGCGATGTAGACGTTGTTGCCGAAGTGCAGGTTCTTCGTCACGGCGGCCATCGCACCGATGAGCACCCAGGCGTCGGGCCACTCGGTCTCCGGCGACCAGAACGGCTTGCCGCTCTCGTGCCCGGGGTAGACCGTCTTCATCTCCTTCGGGTAGATGAGGTGGTCCGAGACGAGCAGGCCGTGGAATCCGGCGTCGTCGAGCATGCGGGCGACGGTCGGCATCTCCGCGGTCTTCATGAATGCGGTCCCGCTCCAGAATTTCATTCGAATGCCCTCCGAATTTTCGATGCCCGCCGACGATGAAAGAGTGACGTTTACATTCTCAAGAACAAGGTTCTATCAGAATGTGTGACCGCAGTCACGAGGTGAAACGCCGCCGTCCCCGGTTCCTGCGCTGCGAGTGAACGATGCGTCTTCGTTTCGAGTGGACCTTCCACCCGGAGTCGGGGACTCGATCGTTTGCGTCCCCGGTCGGAGATCCTGCCGGTACCACAAGGAAATCCGTCTATTGACGAGCCCGCTGGGACGGAAGTAGATTTCGTACCACTCTCGAAAAGTTAACGACAATTCGCACGACGGTCCGGCAACGACGGTCGCGCTCTGCGGGGAGAAGACATGGAACTTGCGTGGTCAGAGGCCGACGCCGCCTTCAGAGACGAGGTGCGATCGTTTCTCGAAGAGAAGCTGACGCCCGAACTGCGGCGGGCCGGCCGACTCGCGACGAGCGTGTACTCCGACCACGAAGCGAGCATGGAGTGGCAGCGCATCCTCCATGAGCGTGGTTGGGCGGCGCCGGCCTGGCCGGTCGAGTACGGCGGATGCGACTGGACGCAGACGCAGCACTACATCTTCAGCCGCGAGTCGATCCTCGCGGGCGCCCCGAACCTGTCGCCGATGGGCATCCGCATGGTCGCGCACGCGATCGTCGCCTACGGCACCGAGGAACAGAAGAGCTACTTCCTGCCCCGGATCCTCACGGGCGAGGTCTTCTTCTGTCAGGGCTACTCCGAGCCCGAGGCCGGCTCCGACCTCGCGTCGCTCAGCATGGCGGCGGTCGACGACGGCGACGACCTGATCGTCACCGGCAGCAAGATCTGGACCACGCATGCCACCGAGGCGAACTGGATGTTCGCGCTCGTGCGCACGTCGAAGACCGGTCGCAAGCAGCAGGGCATCACCTTCCTGCTCATCGACATGACCTCGCCCGGCATCGAGATCCGTCCTCTGGTCATGACGTCCGGTGAGGAAGTGCAGAACCAGGTCTTCTTCGACGGTGTGCGTGTCCCGAAGAAGAACGTGCTCGGGAAGATCGACGACGGCTGGACCGTCGCGAAGTACCTGCTCGTCTTCGAACGCGGGGGAGCGGCGGCAGCGCCGGCCCTGCAGGTCATGGCCGAACGGATCGCCGAGGCGGCCGCCGAACAGCCCGGTCCGTCGGGTGGCAGGCTCATCGACGATCCGGCGTTCTCCGCCAAGCTCGCCGAAGCGCGTATCCGCACCGAGGTACTCGAGATCCTCGAATACCGCACTCTCGCAGCGTTGTCCGCGGGCAAGAATCCCGGTCCCGCGTCGTCGATGCTCAAGATCCTGGGCACCGAACTCAGCCAGACGATCACCCAGCTGACCCTCGAGGCGGCCGGTCCGCGCGGTCGGGTCTACCAGCCGCACATCACCGCGCCCGGTGGTCCGGTGGCCGACTACGTGCCGCCCGCCGACGGTTACGTCAGCGGTGAGGAGTGGCAGGCCGTCGCGCCGCTGCGTTACTTCAACGACCGTGCCGGGTCGATCTACGCCGGCAGCAACGAGATCCAGCGAAACATTCTCGCCAAAGCAGCATTGGGGCTCTGATGGACTTCGGTTTGAGCAAGGAGCAGGAGCTCCTTCGTGATTCGGTCACCAAGTTCCTCGCCGGTCGCTACGACCTGGCGCAAAGCCGGAAGGTCGCGACCACCGGCGAAGGTTGGCAACCGGAGGTGTGGCGGGCATTCGCCGAGGATCTCGGAATTCTCGGGGCCACGCTTCCGGAAGAGGTAGGGGGGATGGGCGGCGGACCGGTCGAGTTGATGGTGGTGTCCGAGGCACTCGGGCACGCACTCGTCATCGAACCGTACGTCGACACGGTCGTCCTCGGGGGCGGGCTGCTCGGTCGTGCAGGGGTCGATCGAGCCCGGTCCGTCCTCGAGGCGATCGCTGCCGGTGAAGCCGTCACGGCGTTCGCCGCGACCGAGCCCACCTCCGGATACGTCTTCCACGACGTGTCCACCACCGCGCGTCGCGAGGGCGACGAGTGGGTCGTCGACGGTGAGAAGACCGTCGTCACCAGCGCTCCGCTCGCAACGCACCTGCTCGTCACCGCCCGCACGTCGGGTGAGCGCACCGACACCGACGGCATCTCGCTGTTCCTCGTCGACTTCGACCCCGCGAACCCGCCGAGCGGTGTGGAGATCCACTCCTACCGCACGATCGACGACCGGCGCGCCTCCGACATCGTCTTCTCGGGTCTGCGATTGCCCGCCGACTCGCTGCTCGGCGAGGAGGGCGGCGCATGGCCGTCCGTCTCGCGCGGCATCGACGAGGCGACCGCGGCCGTGTCCTCCGAAGCGGTGGGCCTGATGCGCAAGGTGCTCGCCGACACCGTCGAGTACGCCAAGCAACGTCAGCAGTTCGGTCAGTCCATCGGCAGCTTCCAGGCGCTCCAGCACCGCATGGTCGACATGTACATGGAGGTCGAGCAGGCGGTGTCCGCTGTCTACCTGGCCGTTCTCCATCTCGACAGCGACGACGCCACGCGGGCACGCGCGGTCTCGGCCGCGAAGGCGACGATCAGCCGTGCGGCACGCTTCGTCGGCCAGAACGCCGTCCAGCTCCACGGCGGCATGGGCATGACGGAGGAACTCGCCGTCGGGCACTACTTCAAGCGACTGACCGCGATCGAGTACGAGTTCGGCACCGCCGAACAGCATGTCGCCAGGTACGCACAGCTCACGAAGGGCTGATCGGATCGGTGCCAGGGCCGGTGCGGGGGATCACCCCTGCGCTGGCCCTGCATCCGTTTCCGGCGGAGCCGACAGAGCATCCTCCACGCGCGTCGCGGCGACGACGGGGTCCTCGTGCTCCCACACCCGCACCACCGTCCAGCCCGCGGCCTGCAGGCGCGCATCGGTGTCCCGATCGCGCTGCACGTTGGCGGCGAGCTTGGCCGCCCACCACTCGGCGTTGTTCTTCGGGAACGTCGCGTGCTGCGGGCAGCTGTGCCAGAAGCATCCGTCCACGTAGACCGCGACCCGACGACGAGGGAAGACGAGGTCGGCCCGGCGTCGCATACCCGGCAGAGGAGCGCGGTCGACGAAGAACCGCCGCCCCCGGTGATGCAGTTCCCTGCGTAACGCCACTTCGGGAACGGTGTCGCGTCGGCGTTGCCGGCTCATCCGCGCACTCGTACGCGGATCCGTCCCGGGCCGATCCGACGACGCCATCACGGTGTCTTTCAGGCCGCCACTCGCGGGAAGCCACCCATGCGTTCGAGGTGGTTCTCGACGTCCTCGAGGAATCCGGGCAGGAAACGCAGGTTGCCGGAGCGTGCGCGTCGGAGGAATCCTGCCGTCGCCCGCGCCGACAGCAGACGGGCGTCGAGGAGGAAACCGCCGAGGTCCTCGTAGGGAGCCTGGACGGGCCACTGCGACTCGTGCACGCGGAACGCCTGTCCGCGGGCACCCCACGCTGCGGTCGGCCACGTGTCGCCCGGAAGCAGCGGGGTCTCGTGGTCGGAGCTGTAGGCGATGGGGTTGTTCAGACGGTGGCCCACCCACGACGCCATCCGCACGCTGACCGCATTGCCGACCAGACGCCACCGATGCCCGGCACGGACGCCGGGCGCCTCGATGGCAGGAGCCGTCCAGTCGGCGTCGAATCCCTGGAGTCTCTCCGCGTCGGTCAGGCCGGGGGTGACGATCTCGCCGGACGGCAGTCGCACGGCCGGAGGGCTGGCGATACCGAGCGTCGAACCGCCCTTGAGCGTGGGCACGGCATTGACTGCCCATCCGAGACCGCGCACACCCTCGGTCCAATAGAAGCCGCAGGGGAACAGATCGGGATTGCCCTCCATGGGCATGCCGGCGTCCTGGCCGAACAACACCGTGCGGGGATCGTCCGTACGAGAGGCGACCATCAGGACGCGGTGCCGACGCTGGGGGAGACCGAAGGCGCGGGCATCGACGACGCGATAGGCCCACATGTAGCCGAGCTCCTCGAGGGCGTCGGTGATGTGGCGCATCGCCGCACCCCGGCCGAGCTGCAGCATGAAGGGAACGTTCTCGACGACGAGCCAGCGCGGGCCGTTCTTACGCTTCACGAGACGGAACACTTCGTCGACGAGCCCGGACTTCGAACCCGTGATGCCGGCCGTGCGTCCGGCCTGGGAGAGGTCCTGGCAGGGGAAGCCTGCGGCGACCAGTTCCGTATCGCGGGGAAGAGAGCGGAGACGCGTGACGTCCGGATGAAGCGGGACGTCGGGGAAGCGCGTACGTAGTACTGCCTGAGCACCCGGCTCGATCTCGCAGAGGAGTTCGGTGTTCCACCCGTGTCGCCCGAGTCCGAGCTCCAGTCCGCCGATACCGGCGAACAACCCCACCATGTTCCCCGTCGACGTCACGGCACCCTTCCTCGCTCAGCTCAACGGTGAACGTTACTCGAGAAGTAGGACGATCCGTGAGCGGACGCGACGAGCACCACGATGGAGGGGTCCTCCTACCCCTCCTGCGAACGGCGCCGGGCTACCGAAACCGCCGATGACCTGGCGATTTGGTGTTCTCGGAGATGTTCGCGTAACTTATTCCAGGTCAGAGCGACACGGACACCGACCCGGGCCGAGAGGAACGGGACAACGAGGTTGGACGAGGGCGCCTGCGAATTTGATGGCTACGAACCTTCTGGTAAGGTTTCGAGCCGCCCCTGGTTCCGAAAACCACACGGACTTGCGTTCGTGAGGATGAGGAAGTAGGCTGGAACAGTTGCCTCAGAGCGGGTCGGACGTCAGTCCGGAGCGTGATGATGTGTGCGTGTTCTTTGAGAACTCAACAGTGTGCCGATGAATGTCAGTGCCAAATAATATTTGGTGCGGCCATCGAATTTGTTCGGTGGTTGTTG